>NZ_SZWR01000010.1:292894-317533 GCF_005280875.1 Citrobacter sp. wls827 | reverse complement strand
CGCGGCTCGGCGGTCTACCGCCATGGCGACCGCACCCCGGCGTGGCTTAGCGAAGGCCGTCAGCACCGCAGCCTGGTCTGTGAATGTGAAGCCGTCACCGCAGGTGAAGTGCAATATGCCGTTGAAAATTTAACCGTCAACAGTTTGCTCGATTTACGTCGTCGCACCCGCGTCGGGATGGGGACGTGTCAGGGCGAATTGTGTGCCTGCCGCGCTGCAGGTTTGCTACAACGTTTTAATGTCACCACCGCCGCACAATCTATCACCCAGCTTTCTGAATTCCTCAACGAACGCTGGAAAGGCGTGCAGCCTATCGCGTGGGGAGATGCGCTGCGCGAAAGCGAATTCACGCGTTGGGTCTATCAGGGATTGTGCGGTCTGGAAAAGGAGCACCAGGATGAAATTTGATACCGTCATTATCGGCGGCGGTCTCGCCGGGCTGATGTGTGGCCTACAACTGCAAAAAAGCGGGTTGCGCTGTACGATTGTTACCCGCGGCCAAAGCGCGCTGCACTTTTCCTCCGGCTCACTGGATTTGCTCAGCAACCTGCCCGATGGTCAACCGGTAACCGACATTGAAGCAGGGCTGAATGCGCTGCGCACTCAGGCACCTGGTCATCCTTATAGCACCATCGGCACGCAGACCGTACTGGCGCTGGCGCAGCAGGCGCAGAATCTGCTGGAAGAGTGCGGAACGCATTTGCACGGTAAGGTTCATCAGGCTCATCAACGTGTAACACCGTTGGGAACCCTGCGTTCAACCTGGCTTAGTTCAGCGGAAGTGCCGGTCTGGCCGTTATCAGCACAACGTGTCTGTGTGGTGGGAATTAGCGGCTTACTGGATTTCCAGGCGCACCTTGCCGCGGCCTCACTGCGCCAGCGTAACCTCAGCGTCGAAACGGCTGAAATCGATTTGCCAGAACTGGATGTCCTGCGTGATAACCCAACCGAATTTCGCGCCGTCAACATTGCACGTCTGTTAGATAACGAAGATAAATGGTCGCTGCTCTATGACGCCCTGTTACCAATCGCGAAAACCTGCGACATGATAATTATGCCAGCCTGTTTCGGCCTGGCTGACGATCGGCTATGGAAGTGGCTCAATGACCGCCTGCCCTGCTCACTGATGTTATTACCAACTTTACCGCCGTCAGTGCTGGGCATGCGCCTGCATAACAAATTGCAGCGCCAGTTTGTACGCCAGGGTGGAGTGTGGATGCCCGGTGATGAAGTGAAAAAAATCACCTGTCAGGATGGCGTTGTCAGCGAAATCTGGACCCGCAACCATGCCGATATTCCATTGCGCCCACGCTTCGCCGTACTCGCCAGCGGTAGTTTCTTTAGCAGCGGACTGGTCGCCACGCGCGAAGCCGTTCATGAGCCGATTCTCGGTCTGGATGTGCACCAAACCGCCACACGTGCGCAGTGGTATCAGCGTGACGTCTTTGATCCGCAACCGTGGCAACAGTTTGGCGTAACCACCGATGCTGAACTGCGTCCATCGCTTGCAGGAAAAACAGTAGAGAATATGTTTGCCATCGGATCGGTACTTGGCGGTTTTGACCCTATCGCCCAGGGTTGCGGAGGCGGCGTGTGCGCTGTGAGCGCTTTACACGCCGCACATCATATTGCGAAACGTGCAGGAGGCCAGCAATGAGCGACACACGTTTTGAAAGTTGTATCAAATGCACAGTGTGCACCACTGCCTGCCCGGTAAGCCGTGTCAACCCAGGTTACCCTGGCCCTAAACAAGCCGGCCCTGACGGTGAACGTCTGCGTTTGAAAGATGGTGCGTTATATGACGATGCGCTGAAATATTGCATCAACTGCAAACGCTGTGAAGTGGCCTGCCCTTCGGATGTCAAAATTGGCGATATCATCCAGCGCGCGCGTGCCAAATACGACACGACACGTCCGTCGATACGTAACTTTGTCTTAAGCCATACCGATTTGATGGGCAGTGTTTCTACGCCGTTCGCACCCATCGTGAACACCGCGACTTCACTGAAACCGGTGCGCCAGCTTCTTGATTATGCACTAAAAATCGATCATCGCCGTACGCTGCCGAAGTACTCCTTCGGTACCTTCCGCCGCTGGTATCGCAGCATAGCCGCACAGCAGGCGCAGTATCAGGATCAAGTTGCATTTTTCCACGGTTGCTTTGTGAACTACAACCATCCGCAACTCGGTAAAGATCTGATAAAAGTGCTGAACGCGATGGGTACTGGCGTACAATTGCTGAGTAAAGAGAAATGCTGTGGCGTACCACTGATCGCCAACGGTTTCACCGATAAAGCACGTAAGCAGGCGGTAAGTAATGTGGCTTCACTGCGAGAAGCGATTGACGGAAAAGGCATCCCGGTTATTGCCACCTCTTCAACCTGTACCTTTGCGCTACGCGATGAATACCCTGAAGTGCTGGATGTCGACAACTCAGGGCTACGCGAACATATTGAACTGGCTACACGCTGGCTGTGGCGCAAGCTGGACGAAGGGAAAACGTTGCCGCTGAAAACGTTGCCGCTAAAAGTGGTCTATCACACACCATGTCATATGGAGAAAATGGGCTGGACACTCTATACGCTGGAACTGCTGCGACAAATTCCTGGACTTGAACTGACAGTGCTGGATTCACAGTGCTGCGGGATCGCCGGAACTTACGGATTCAAAAAGGAAAACTACCCGACGTCACAGTCAATTGGCGCACCGCTATTCCGCCAGATTGAAGAAAGCGGCGCGGATATCGTCGTGACCGACTGCGAAACGTGTAAATGGCAGATTGAGATGTCGACAAGTAAGCGTTGCGAACATCCTATCACCCTGCTTGCCAAAGCGTTGGGGTAACTCAGTTGCCCGGTGGTGTTTGCTACCGGGCATTTTTGTGCATCCAGTTCCGCTTATTTGAATACGTTGCAGTCGGGCGTATTTATCTCTGATTCACCCACGCAAAGAATCAATTTCTCATATGCAGCACTTGCGAAAAGTGGATACCGTCACGCCACCTTCTCTTTCTGGTGACGGACTACCATGGCTAAACCCACCACATCCACACCGCATGATGCGGTTTTTAAAAAGATCATTTCTTATCCTGAGATGGCCCGGGATTTTCTGGAGATTCACCTCCCCGTCACATTACGTAAGATTTGCAATTTGCAAACGCTGAAGCTGGAGTCCACCAGTTTTATCGAACAGGATCTCCGCGCGTACTACTCCGACGTATTGTGGTCGCTAAAGACCCACGAAGGTGATGGCTATATCTATTGTGTCATCGAACATCAGAGTACAGCTGTGCAGCACATGGCATTCCGCCTGATGCGCTATGCCACCGCTGCGATGCAGCATCATCTTGATGCCGGGAATAAAACACTGCCGCTGGTGATCCCCATGTTGTTTTATCACGGTCAACAAAGTCCCTATCCCTGGTCACTCAACTGGCTGGATGAATTTGACAACCCACAACTGGCGCGACAACTTTATTCAGAAGCTTTTCCGCTGGTCGACATTACCGTGATTCCTGACGATGAAATCGCGCAACATCGGCGTGTTGCGTTGCTTGAATTGATGCAAAAACATATCCGCGATCGCGATTTGATGGGATTAGTGGACCGACTGGTCTCGTTATTAGTTACAAGCACCGCTAATGACAGCCAGCTACAGACGCTATTTAATTATCTGCTACGGTACGGCGACGTTTCTCACGTCAACGAATTTATCCATAAAGTTGCCGAACGTTCCCCTCATAACAAGGAGAGGCTGATGACAATCGCAGAGAGACTCAGACAAGAAGGCCACCACGATGGGCTGCAACAAGGGTTACAACAAGGATTGGAACAAGGAGTACAAAAAGGATTGGAACAAGGAGTACAAAAAGGTACGCAAGAAGAAGCAATACGGATCGCTCGCATGATGCTGGAACAAGGGATTGATCGTGATTTGGTTCAGTTAATTACCGGGTTATTGCCAGACGATGTCACAGCGTGAGTCAAACAGGGAAGGTTTGTAACCTTCCCTGCCACTAATCAAACCGTCAGGAATTCCACCACATCGATCCAGCCGTGTTCCCCGGCGATATCCTGACCATTTAGCCAACGCCGCAGCATATTAAGCGCCATCATTGCGCAAACCTCCTGACGAACAGCCAAACTATAGCGATTTGCATTGAGTCGCACCCGCAAGGCATGCGTGCCGTCAGGTGTTGCCAGTGCGAAGTTAATATGTTCGTTTTCGAAACCCGATACCGCCAGCGCCAGTTCGGCATAATGATTGCCGCGTCGCTCGGTTATCCAGTGCGCCGTTTGCGCCAGCGTTTCTTCCTGAGATGGCACTACCTCGCTCGCTAACAACGGGGCACTGGCGCGAGAGAGCTGCAGGGCAATTAAGCCTCCGGTAAATTGCTCGCTCAGCGTCAGACTGTACTGGCGCTCCTGGAGCTTACGGGCAATTTGCGCAGGTAACCCTTCGGTACCTTCAAAAATCATATTCTGGCCAGCAACGCGTTTCACCTCTGGCCATAGCGCCAGCATCGCTTCACGTTGGGAATCGGGTCCGGTTAACTTCAGCTCGATAATCGGCATCGACGAGCGATAGCCCATTGTCACCCCGGGCGGTAAAACCAAAGGATCCAGGCTCTGCGCCAGATCGCTTTCAGAACGACCAAAGGTCGTTAAGCGCAGGCATAGCGGGGGTTGAGAGAGAGAAAAACGCTCACGCAGGCGCGGCAGGATCTCATGTTCAACCATGACTTTAAATTCTGACGGTACACCCGGCGTAAAGAACATCAGGCAGCGATTAAGCTTTACGGCGAACCCGCAGGCAGTTCCGACCGGATTATTAATAAACTCCGCACTGGCCGGAAGCTCAGCCTGTTTGCGATTGCTCGGCGCCATGACGCGTCCCCGCTCACGGAAAAAACGCGCCATTTCGGCCAGCCACGCTTCATGCAGCACCAGCCCTTCACCTTTTGCGGTTGCCGCCGCCAGTGCGCTCAAATCATCGCTGGTCGGCCCTAAGCCGCCATTGACGATCAGCACATCAGCATGTTCGCTACGCTCACGCAGAATAGCGACCAAATCGTTCAGATTGTCGCCAACCGTATTGCGGCGTGTTAACGGTAATCCCTGATTAAAGAAAAAATCGGCCAGCCAGGCGGCATTAGTGTCGACGATTTGTCCGTGCAACACTTCATCCCCGGTGGATAGCATCTCCACGTTTAACATCGTGTTCTCCTGCTTTTATGATGAAAACACTATAACGCATGGAGGGGGGAAGGCGCGACTGAACGCCGCGCCTGGTCGATTAGAAACTGGCGTTTACCCCGATGTATGGGCCGTCAGCAATCGCGTTATCGCGGTTGCCATCTTTACCCGCCAGATTCAGGTAACGGTAACCTGCTTCAATACTCAGCGGACGCATAATCGTCAGGCGCGCACCGGCATTTGCTTCTTCGTAGCTGTCGATCCCGCTGGAGAGTGAATCCGGGGAGTAGTAGTATTCACCAAACAGACGGAAACTGTCGCCAATCGGCCACTGTAAACCACCACCGACAGCTGCCGCGTAGCCTTCATCACCGTCTTTCGGGTTGGTATAGATACCTTTCCCACCGACTGTTGCCAGCAACGGACCCAGAGGGATATTCAGACCAAGGCCAAGCCCTGCAACATCACCGTCGTCATCGTTATGCATCCAGTTGCCGCTAACAGCCAGTCCAGTGGACTCAGTACCCATACCGAAACCGAGGTTGGTGTAATCTTCGCCTGCCTGACCGCTAATGCTAATCGCATTCGCCGACGCAGAAACAAACAGCATTCCGGCAAAACCCAGTAATAAACTTTTTTTCATTTTCTATCCTTTCCAGCAAGAATCAAAACATAGCCCCAAAACCGCTGGATTGTACTGCCAGATGGCGAGGAATCAATGAGCTAAAAAAGCGATGCAATGACATATTGTAACTAAATACTACCCGCAATGTTTCAGTAAGGTTAAGTTCTTACCCGAAATAGACGATAAAAGGCACCTGATTGCCGTTTTCAACAGACAACGTCATCTTCCCCGGCAAAGCTGGCTTAAACGGCAATGAAGCGTTTTTTCTGTCGCCTGCAAAAGGTAAGATGTGTTAACAATGGACTCCTCCGCCCCTCCCCTACAAGGAACAGACTTATGCGTCAAAGAACGATTGTTTGCCCACTCATTCAAAATGAAGGCTGTTTTTTACTGTGCAAAATGGCCGATGATCGCGGTGTTTTCCCTGGTCAGTGGGCGCTGTCTGGCGGCGGCGTTGAGCCAGGTGAGCGCATCGAAGAGGCTTTGCGTCGTGAAGTGAGGGAAGAGTTGGGTGATCAACTGGTATTATCAGAAATTACTCCGTGGACCTTCAGCGATGATATTCGGACCAAAACCTATGCCGATGGCAGTCAGGAAGAGATTTATATGATTTATCTCATCTTCGATTGTGTGGCGGCTAATCGTGAAGTGAACATTAACGAAGAGTTCCAGGACTTCGCCTGGGTTAAAGCGGAAGATCTTGGCACCTACGACTTAAATATCGCCACGCGTAAAACGTTGACCTTGAAAGGGTTACTGTAAATCCCACGAGTTTAAACGTAATATAAACGATGTTCACAATAGCGGTATTGTTCTCAGCATTCAGCAACAGAGACCAACGCCGCCATAACGACTAAAAACACTTTATATTCAAATAAATAAATCACCCCTCCCTGTTTTTATCTTTATACCCCAAACCTTAAACTCTTAAGGATAAATTAACCTTCAGTCTTTAACCTTTGTGGCCTGATGAAATAATTAACGATGCCCCTGTTTATCACTAAAAATAAAACTGCGGTGGCGTTAAATGGCTTGAAGGAATAATGATGTCTGACTTTTTGCCTTTCTCCCGTCCGGCAATGGGTGATGAAGAACTTGCCGCAGTTAAGGCGGTTCTGGATTCAGGGTGGATAACCACGGGTCCTAAAAATCAGCAGTTGGAAGACGCTTTCTGCCAGCTCACAGGAAACCAAAACGCCGTTGCCGTCTGTTCCGCGACGGCAGGTATGCACATTACGCTAATGGCGCTGGGTGTGGGTGAAGGCGATGAAGTGATCACCCCGTCGATGACGTGGGTATCTACACTCAACATGATTGTCCTGCTGGGCGCCACACCGGTTATGATCGATGTTGACCGCGATACGCTGATGGTGACCCCCGAACAAATTGAAGCCGCTATCACACCACGAACCAAAGCTATTATTCCCGTGCATTATGCCGGGGCCCCAGCCGATCTTGATGCCATTTACGCCATCGGTGAACGCTATGGAATCCCTGTTATTGAAGACGCAGCACACGCCGTCGGAACGTTATACAAGGGTCGTCATGTCGGTGCTCGTGGTACCGCAATCTTTTCCTTTCACGCTATCAAGAATGTGACCTGTGCTGAGGGTGGACTGATTGTTACTGACGACAGCCAGCTCGCTCAACGGCTTCGCAGCCTGAAATTTCACGGCCTGGGTGTAGATGCGTATGACCGTCAAACCTATGGCCGCGCGCCGCAAGCTGAAGTTCTCGCGCCGGGATATAAGTACAACCTGACTGACATCAACGCTGCCATCGCCCTGGTACAGTTGAACAAGCTGGCTCGTCTGAACGCACGCCGTGCGCAAATTGCGCAGCAGTATCAACAGGCGCTGGCCGATACGCTGTTTCAACCGCTCACCCTGCCTCAGTGGTCACATGTGCACGCCTGGCATTTGTTCATCATTCGCGTGGATGAAGCCCGCTGCGGGCTGAGCAGAGATGCTCTGATGGAAGCACTAAAGGCCAGAAATATTGGCACAGGCCTGCATTTTCGCGCGGCCCACACGCAGAAATATTATCGCGAACGTTTCACCGATCTTTCTTTGCCTAATACCGAATGGAATAGCGCACGCATATGTTCACTGCCGCTATTTCCCGACATGACCGACGATGACACACAACGCGTCATTACGGCACTTCGCCAGATTGCAGGACAATAAGCATGTTTGAAGCCACACCGATTAGTAAAGTCTCGGTGGTCATTCCCGTTTTTAACGAACAGGAAAGCCTGCCAGAATTAATCAGGCGCACCAGCGCCGCCTGCGAAAAACTGGATACTGAATATGAAATCCTGCTCATTGACGACGGTAGCAGTGACAATTCGGCTCAACTGATGATGGACGCCTCCCAGGCACCGAACAGCCATATTGTCTCTATTCTGTTGAATCGAAACTATGGGCAACACTCGGCGATTATGGCCGGTTTCAGCCACGTCACGGGCGACCTGATCATCACGTTAGATGCTGATTTACAAAACCCGCCAGAGGAGATCCCGCGGCTGGTTGCCACGGCAAAAGAAGGCTTCGATGTCGTCGGAACGGTGCGTCAGAACCGCCAAGACAGCCGCTTTCGTAAGACCGCCTCACGGATGATCAACCATCTGATTCAGCGCACAACCGGTAAAGCCATGGGCGATTATGGCTGCATGCTGCGCGCCTATCGCCGTCACATCGTCGATGCCATGTTGCATTGCCAGGAGCGTAGCACCTTTATTCCGATCCTGGCTAACATCTTTGCCCGCCGCGCCACGGAAATCCCGGTACACCATGCCGAACGTGAATTTGGCGACTCTAAGTACAGTTTCATGCGTCTGATAAACCTGATGTATGACCTGGTAACCTGCCTGACCACCACGCCATTGCGTATGTTGAGCCTGCTGGGCAGCATCATTGCCGCCACAGGCTTTACCCTGTCGGTCCTGCTTGTTGTTCTTCGCCTGACGCTCGGCCCGCAGTGGGCGGCAGAAGGTGTGTTTATGCTGTTTGCCGTGCTGTTTACCTTTATCGGCGCGCAATTCATTGGCATGGGATTACTCGGCGAATATATCGGTCGCATCTATAACGATGTCCGCGCACGCCCTCGCTATTTTGTTCAACACGTTATCCGTCCACAAACCACGCAGTCAACTGAGGAAAACCGCGCATGAAAGCCGTCGTATTTGCCTATCACGATATGGGATGTCAGGGAGTTCAGGCCCTGTTGGATGCGGGTTATGACATCGCTGCTATTTTTACGCACGCCGATAACCCAGGTGAAAAAGCGTTTTTTGGCTCAGTTTCCCGCCTCGCTGCCAGCGCAGGTATTCCGGTGTACGCTCCGGACGAAGTCAATCATCCGCTGTGGATCGAGCGGATCGCCCAGCTCACCCCCGATGTGATCTTCTCATTCTACTATCGCCATTTACTCAGCGATGAGATCCTGCGTCTTGCACCTGCTGGGGCCTTTAATCTGCACGGCTCATTACTGCCCAAATATCGTGGCCGTGCACCGCTGAACTGGGTATTAGTCAATGGCGAAACCGAAACAGGCGTGACGCTGCACCGCATGGTCAAGCGCGCAGATGCCGGTGCCATCGTCGCCCAACAACGCATTACCATTTCCCCCGATGACGTAGCGTTAACCCTGCATCATAAATTATGCCAGTCTGCCCGCGAGGTACTGGCACAGGCGCTGCCAGCCATCAAAGCCGGTGATTTTCAGGAGTACCCACAACAGGAAGCCGACGCCACCTGTTTTGGTCGCCGTACGCCGGAAGACAGTTTCCTCGACTGGAACAAACCCTGCGCACAACTGCATAACATGGTTCGCGCCGTGTCCGATCCATGGCCAGGTGCATTTAGCTATGCCGGTACGCAAAAATTCACCATCTGGTCATCGCGCCAGAGTGCAAATACATCTGCGGCGCTGCCGGGAACGGTTATCTCCGTATCGCCATTGCTGATTGCCTGTGCCGATGGCGCACTCGAAATCATTACCGGGCAAGCGGGTGATGGCATTACCATGCAGGGCTCACAGCTGGCACAAGTTTTGGGTCTGGTTGCCGGTTCTCGCCTCAACAGCCAGCCCGTTTCCGCCAGCAAACGTCGTACCCGCGTTTTGATCCTTGGCGTTAACGGTTTTATTGGCAACCACCTGACCGAACGCCTGCTACGCGAAGATAACTACGAAATCTACGGGCTTGATATTGGCAGCGATGCGATTGAGCGTTTTCTGCAACACCCACGATTCCATTTTGTGGAAGGTGATATCAGCATTCACTCCGAATGGATTGAATATCATGTGAAAAAATGCGACGTCGTGCTGCCACTGGTCGCCATTGCCACACCGATTGAATATACCCGCAACCCGCTGCGCGTCTTCGAACTCGATTTTGAAGAAAACCTGAAAATTATTCGTTACTGTGTCAAGTACCGCAAACGCATCATTTTCCCGTCAACATCTGAAGTCTACGGTATGTGTACCGATAAAGACTTCGATGAAGACAGCTCCAACCTGATCGTTGGCCCGGTTAATAAACCGCGCTGGATCTACTCGGTCTCTAAACAACTGCTGGATCGCGTTATTTGGGCATACGGTGAAAAAGAAGGGCTACGTTTCACCTTATTCCGTCCATTTAACTGGATGGGACCGCGTCTGGATAGCCTGAACGCCGCACGTATCGGCAGCTCACGCGCCATTACCCAACTGATCCTGAATCTGGTGGAAGGCTCTCCCATCAAGCTGATTGAAGGCGGCAAGCAGAAGCGTTGCTTTACCGACATTCGTGACGGTATCGAAGCCCTGTTCCGTATCATTGAAAACGACGGCGGGCGCTGTGATGGCGAGATCATCAATATCGGTAACCCGGATAACGAAGCAAGTATTCAGGAACTGGCTGAAATGCTCCTTTCCTGCTTCGAAAAACATCCGTTGCGCCAACACTTTCCGCCGTTTGCTGGTTTCCGCGACGTTGAGAGTAGCAGCTACTATGGTAAAGGCTACCAGGACGTTGAGCACCGCAAACCCAGTATTCGTAACGCCAAACGTTGCCTGAACTGGGAACCAACAATCGATATGCAAGAAACGGTTGAAGAGACGCTGGACTTCTTCTTACGCAGTGTGGACATCATGGAACACACATCATGACCAAAGTGGGCTTGCGCATAGATGTCGATACATTCAGGGGGACACGCGAAGGCGTGCCCCGCCTGCTGGAGACATTGAACCGGCATAACGTTCGGGCTAGTTTCTTTTTTAGCGTCGGGCCCGACAACATGGGACGCCATCTCTGGCGTCTGGTGAAGCCGCAATTTTTGTGGAAGATGCTGCGCTCAAACGCAGCCTCACTCTACGGGTGGGACATTTTACTGGCCGGCACCGCCTGGCCTGGAAAAGAAATTGGCCTGGCTAATGCGGCCATCATTTCGCAAGCTGCCCGGTATCACGAAACAGGCTTACACGCCTGGGATCATCATGCCTGGCAATCACGAAGTGGCAACTGGAACGATAAACAGCTGATTGATGATATTTCGCGGGGTATTAATGCACTCGAAACAATCATCGGCCAACCCGTTACCTGCTCTGCCGTCGCTGGCTGGCGTGCCGACTCGCGCGTCGTAGAGGCGAAAGAGACATTTCATCTGCGCTATAACAGCGATTGCAGGGGGACATCGTTATTCCGTCCTGTACTTGAAACGGGAGAAATAGGGACACCACAAATTCCGGTCACGCTACCAACATGGGATGAAGTAGTTGGTCAGGAGGTGCAGGCAGCGGACTTCAACGACTATATTCTCTCCCGCATTCAGAGGGACAAAGGCACCCCGGTCTACACGATTCACGCAGAGGTGGAAGGCATTGCTTTTCAGCAGCAATTTGACGATCTGCTCATTCGTGCCGCCGACGCCGGGATTACGTTTTGTCCACTGGGCGAACTGTTACCAGACGATATCAGTACACTGCCAACGGGCCAGATCGTTCGTGGCAAAATACCCGGCAGAGAGGGATGGCTCGGCTGCCAGCAACCCGCGAGTGTGACATCATGAAATCCGCACGTTACGCCCTGGCATTTGTCGCATTTATTGCACTGTATTTTATTTTACCCATCAATAGCCGCCTGCTCTGGCAGCCCGACGAAACGCGCTATGCTGAAATCAGCCGGGAAATGCTGACGTCTGGCGACTGGATCGTCCCACATTTTTTAGGACTACGCTATTTTGAAAAACCTATCGCGGGATACTGGTTAAACAGTATCGGGCAATGGTTATTTGGCGCAAACAACTTTGGCGTCAGAGCGGGGGCTATTTTTGCAACCCTACTGACTGCACTCCTGGTCGCCTGGCTGGCAATGCGGCTATGGCGTGATAAACGTACGGCCCTACTCTCTGCCGTCATCTTTCTAACGTTTTTCTCTGTTTACAGTATCGGAACCTATGCGGTACTTGATCCCATTATCGCGCTGTGGCTGATGGCGGGTATGTGCTGTTTTTGGGAGGGAATGCAAGCCACCACCAGAACACGTAAAATTGTCGCCTTTTTGCTGTTAGGATTTACCTGCGGCATGGGCGTGATGACCAAAGGCTTTCTCGCGCTCGCTGTCCCTGTCCTCAGCGTGTTGCCATGGGTTTTCGTGCAAAAGCGCTGGAAAGAGATCTTTATTTACGGCCTGCTGTCGATTATCAGCTGTATTGCCATTGTCCTGCCGTGGGGACTGGCGATTGCGCAACGCGAACCCGACTTCTGGCACTACTTTTTCTGGATTGAGCATATTCAGCGTTTTGCGCAGGATGATGCCCAGCATAAAGCGCCATTCTGGTACTACATACCGGTTTTCGTGGCGGGTGCCTTACCCTGGCTCGGGCTACTACCGGGCGCATTGCGAACCGGCTGGCATGAACGGGATGTACCACGTAGCGCCTTATACCTGCTGAGCTGGATTATTATGCCGATCCTGTTTTTCAGTATCGCCAAAGGGAAGTTGCCAACCTATATTCTTTCCTGCTTCGCACCGCTGGCAATCCTTACCGCGCGGTTTGGCTTGCAGGCTGCTGAAAAAGGTTCTGCAGCCCTGCGCGTCAACGGTTGGATCAACATTCTGTTCGGTGTTATTGGTATTGTCGCCACATTTATCGTGTCCACGCTCGGACCGTTGAAGACACCGGTCTGGTCGCATATCGAAACGTATAAAGTGTTTTGCTCATGGGGTATCTTTATCACCTGGACGCTATTTGGCTGGTATACGCTTAACAACAGTGAAAAAAACTGGAAATTAGCAGCGCTCTGCCCGCTGGGACTGGCGCTGTTGTTCGGCTTCTCAGTACCTGACCGGGTAATGGAATCCAAACAGCCACAGTTTTTTGTCGAGATGACCAAAGAGTCGCTGGAGTCGAGCCGTTATATTTTCACCGACAGTGTTGGCGTTGCCGCTGGCCTGGCCTGGAGCCTGAAACGCGATGACATCAACATGTACGGGCAAACAGGTGAGTTAAAATACGGCCTTAATTATCCGGATGCCCAGGGACGCTTCGTCAGCCGGGATGACTTTGCCGGCTGGTTGGCGCAACATCGTCAGGAAGGGGACATTACGCTTGTGCTGTCAATTTCGAAGGATGAGGATATTAATCAGCTTGCCATTCCTCCCGCTGACTATATCGACAATCAGGGGCGCCTGGTCTTGATTCAGTACAGGCCTAAATGATCTGGCTAACCTTAGTCTTTGCCAGCCTGCTCAGCGTCTGTGGGCAATTGTGCCAGAAGCAGGCCACCCGCCCGGTACCCGCCCACGCGCGAACACGCTATATCGCGCAGTGGATTGGTCTGGCGCTGGCCTGTCTGGGACTGGCCATGCTGCTCTGGCTGGCAGTATTGCAGAATATTCCCGTCGGCATCGCCTACCCGATGCTAAGCCTGAACTTTGTATGGGTCACGCTGGCGGCATGGAAAATCTGGCGTGAACCTGTCACAACACGTCACTGGCTGGGGGTTGGGCTACTCATCACCGGCATCTTTATTCTTGGGAGCGCGGTGTAATGGGCATCTTTTGGGGGCTGTGTAGCGTGATTATTACGTCGGTTGCTCAGCTAAGTCTGGGTTACGCGATGGATAATCTGCCGCCCATGCTGCAACCGCTGGCGTTTATCTCCGCCGTTTTTGCAACCAGCAGCAGCGCATTCGCCTTATATGGCGGGCTGGTAGGTTATTTACTGTCAGTGATGTGCTGGCATAAAGCCCTGCATCAGCTCGCGCTGAGCAAAGCCTATGCCTTGCTCAGCCTCAGCTATGTACTGGTGTGGATCGCATCAATGATTTTACCGGGCTGGCAAGGAACCTTTTCAGTAAAAGCCCTGGTGGGTGTGCTGTGTATTATAGCGGGATTAATGACCATATTCTTACCTGCCCGCCAACACACGCCCTGAGATCATTTATCGTCAGACAGTTGTCGCAGACGCTCCCATTCTTCGGCGAGATACTGTCTGGCATCAATGATTTTAATCACTCGCGATGCGTCACGGTTAATACAATACTGGGCATCTTTTAACGGTGACAGGAGATCGCCTGCTTTTACACGCTCGCTGGCTTGCGCTTCAGCCAGCATTTTCAACGAACCACCGCTATCACAAAGTACAATATAGAGCCTCCCTGCTTTTTGGTTACAGCAAGACTTCTTCACATGCCATTCCATAGCGCACCTTTTGCTAATGATTTTCACACCATGTTACACTTTAGCAGATAAACCAAAGGACAATGGCCAGGGAATGGCAATTATGCGAGATAAATTTAATGTTTTCTTAAGCTTTACCGCGGGTACGGACCCACTCCAGCAGCGCCCGGCGAGAAACCTTAATACCACCGCTTTTTAATTCTGCGGGTAAGGTTAGCCAACGAACGGGTTGCTGGAAACGTGCCAGCTTATCTTTCACCCATTCTGCCAGATCAATTCTTCCGGCTTCAGTATCGTACTCCACAACCGCAACGGGGCGGTGGCCAAACTCTTCATCTTCTATTGGAACAATAAAAGCTTGCAGAACATGGGGATGCGATACAATAACGCGCTCCACCTCTTCCGGTTGGATCCCTTCTCCACCGCTAAAGAACAGATTGTCCATACGCCCGACTATGGTTAGCTTGCCATCCTTTAACACGCCGCGATCGCGGGTGGCAAACCAGCCTTGCGCATTAACCAGTGGATAAAGCTGTCCGTTGCGCCAGTACCCTTGCGCCATGCTGGCGGCACGAAGCCAGACTTCATCATCAACAATCCTGACTTCTCTGCCTGGTAGTGCAGAGCCGACATCCGCCTTACCATCGGCCTCTTTCGCACACACCGTGGAGGCAAATTCCGTTAACCCGTAACCGCACCAGCAGCGAATACCCTGCTCACGTGCTTGTTCAGTCAATTCAACAGGAATCGCGGCACCGCCCAGCAACACGGCCTTTAGCGATACCGGTGTGTGATTGACCAACAGTCGCCAAAGCTGCGTGGGAACCAGCGAAGCATGGGTACAACCCGCCAACATCTGCTCTAACGGCTGCTTATCGCGCACGGTCATACGCGCGCCCGCAAACAACCAGCGCCACATAATCCCCTGACCGGAAACGTGAAATAGCGGTAGCGAGAGCAGCCAGTCATCGTCTTCGCCAAATGGCATCAGTGACAGCACCCCCTGCGCACTCGCCAAATGCGCCTGACAGGTATGTACCGCCGCCTTTGGCAATCCGGTAGAACCTGAGGTTAACGTCATTGTGCTCAAGCGCTGAGGCAACCAGACGGCAGCATGCTCGCCAGACTGTTCCAGCATCCGCAGCGGTGCCAACCCCGGGAGCGGACTTTCGCCTTCCAGATCCAGCGCAAAACGCAGCGTTAACTCCGGGACCAGCGCATCAAGCAGCGACTGAGGCAACTGTGGGTTCACAGGTAAAACCCGCGCCCCACACTGCAACAGTGCCAGCCATGCCAGCAGCGGACGGGGATAATTCCAGGCGCGGAGCAATATGCCATCGCCCTCTCCCACCCCTTGAGCCGCAAAGCCGCTTGCCAGACGATCGACTCGCGTACAGAGATCGCTCCAGCGTAACACCTCATCGTTGAGGCGTAAGGCTGGCGCGTCAGTACGAGCCTGTCGCCAGTGACGCCACGGCCAGTCGGTAAAATCAGGCGTATCGGACAACCGTTCCAGGCCCGATGCGCTTGCGTCATCGGGCATTTCCCGCTGGGTCATAGCAATCGTTCCAGCGCATCAATCTCAATGCACGGCAACGTACTGCCAGGCCACGCGCGTACCTGCTGGCACTGCATCAGGCTGAGCGTATCCAGACCTGGGATAGTCTGTGGCGTCAACCAGGCAGCAATGCGCGCCAGCTGGGTTAAGCCCAGGCTCGATTCGATAGAGGAGCTGATCACGGCGGTGAGACCTATCGCGTGTGCGGCGGCAACCTGCTCACGCACCTTGTCGAGGCTACCCGTCAGCGTAGGCTTGATGACGACTGCCTTCACGCCCTCTTCGGCTTCGAAGGTGAAATCCGCTTCACGCAGACTTTCATCCCAGGCAATGGCAATCCCTGTTTCACGCGAGAACGCGCGGGAATCATCACGGGTTTTACACGGCTCTTCGAGGAAGGCAATGCGCCCGCGATACTCAGGATTGACATATTTCGCAAACTGCTGGGCTTTCAGCGGCGTCCAGGCACGATTGGCATCAAGCCGCAGGTGCAGTTCCGGGATCGCCTCCAGCAACAGGTTGACGACCATACCGTCGCGAACAGCTTCATACAGACCGACTTTGACCTTCGCAACTTTCTCACCCGGCATGTCCGCCAGTTGCAGCACCAGATCATCAGGATCGCCCGTACACAGCGGCGCAGCACGGTAGTCCGCCGCCTCTGGCAGAGTGCCTGCCAGTTCGGCCAGCGCGCAGCTTGCGCCAAAGGCGACCGAAGGCATTTGCGGTAAGGAAGCATCGCCCTGTAGCCAACCCTTCACCCAGGCCAGCAGCTCAGTTTGCGCCTCTTCCCAGCTTTCCTGACTGAAGCCCGGCAGGGGGGAGATCTCTCCCCACCCTTCGCGCTCGCCGTCACGAAGACAAACGTACAGCCCGTCACGCGTTTTTAACCGCCTGTCGCGCAGAATCACCCCCGCGTCCATGGGGATCTGCCAACGGTATACCTGCGCGCTACGCATTACGGATTCCGTTTGAATTTGCTGAAGTCAGGCTGGCGTTTCTGGTTAAAGGCGTTACGGCCTTCCTGACCTTCTTCCGTCATGTAGAACAGCATCGTGGCGTTACCCGCCAGCTCCTGCAGACCCGCCTGGCCATCGCAGTCGGCGTTCAGCGCAGCTTTCAGGCAGCGCAGCGCCATTGGGCTGTTTTGCAGCATTTCGCGGCACCAGCGTACGGTCTCTTTTTCCAGATCGACCAGCGGAACCACGGTGTTTACCAGGCCCATATCCAGCGCTTGTTTTGCATCGTACTGACGGCACAGGAACCAGATTTCACGTGCTTTTTTCTGACCGACGATGCGCGCCATGTAGGACGCGCCCCACCCGCCGTCGAAGGAACCGACTTTCGGCCCGGTCTGACCAAAGATGGCGTTTTCAGCCGCAATGGTCAGGTCACACATCATGTGCAGCACATGACCACCGCCGATGGAATACCCTGCCACCATCGCGACAACCGGTTTCGGACAGGTACGAATCTGGCGTTGGAAGTCCAGTACGTTCAGATGATGCACGCCGGAGTCATCCTGGTATCCGCCGTAATCGCCACGTACCTTCTGATCGCCGCCTGCACAGAACGCTTTATCGCCCGCACCGGTCAGAATAATCACGCCGATGTTGTCATCATAGCGGGCATCTGCCAGCGCCTGGATCATCTCTTTCACGGTGACCGGACGGAAGGCATTGCGTACCTGCGGACGATTAATGGTGATTTTTGCGATACCGTCGGTGGATTTCTCATAGCGAATGTCGGTGTAGCCTTCAGAGCAATCGTTCCATTCTACCGGTGCGTAAAGCATTGTTTCATCAGGATAGATCATAAAATGTCCTATAGTCAGCGACGCAGAATCTGAGCCAGACAGTCCACCACGCCAGCGGGATTCTCCCGATGCGCGTTGTGTCCGGCGTTACGAATCACATGGTTCGGTACGGATATTTCCGCCGCCAGAGCGCGGAATTTATCGTCACGTTCACCACATAAATAATAAAACGGAAATGTGCGCGTTTTCAGTTGCACACGTAAATCAGGTTGTATGGCCAGCGAAGTGGCCTCCAGCATTGCTGCCAGCATTTGCCCGTTATTCTGGCTACGCATATCGACCAGCGCCTCTCTTTGCGCGACATTCAGTGAGGAAAAGACCGGCTGTTGATACCAGTCATTAAACACCTCGCGCAGCGGCTCAGTACGAAAACGCGCGGCCCAGCGGCCATCCGAGAGACGACGCTGGGTGCGTTCATTTTCACTTTGCAGCCCTGGATGCCCACCTTCAACCACCAGACCATACAGTCCGGGCAACGCCTGACAGGCCGCCATCATCGCGACTCTGCCGCCAAGGGAATATCCCACCAGCCAGTAGTTAAGTATGTTGTAACTAAGCAGCGTATTACGCAACAAATCGCTGACGTCATCGAATCCGCTCACGCTGATGTCAGCAGAACCGCCGTGGCCAGGCAGGTCGATATACAACCGCGAAAACTCCGGGAATGCTTCACCGACCGCCTGCCATTCCCGGCAATCACCGGAAAATCCGTGCAGGAAAACCAGCCAGGGGAAATCCACCTGACCCGTGTTCGCCTGCGCGTGCAGGATCATAGATGACTTACCTGCGCCAGCAATTGCTGCAGGGTTTGCGCCCCGTCAGTTTCATTCACTACCAGCTCAATCACCGTTGCCACCGGAGTACGCCAGGCATTCGTCAGCGCGCTCTCCAGTTGCGCCCAGTTCTCCGGACGGTGATATTTGAGGTCAAACATGGCGGCAGCATGCTCAAAATGGACGTTCTGCGGCATCAGGTAGAACCGTTCACGTTCGCTTGCTGGCGTCGGCAGCAGGGAAAAAATTTGTCCACCGTTATTATTGACCACGATCAGGACAAACGGCGCGGAAACCTGACGCAATAACGCCAGCGCATTCAGGTCATACAATGCAGATAAATCGCCAACAATCGCCAGCGTCGATTTCGCGCTGGCGCGCTGTACGCCAGCTGCGGTTGACAGCAGGCCGTCAATGCCGCTCGCGCCACGATTGCTATAGACCGGGTAACCAGCCGGAAGCTGCGACAACGCATCAATCAGGCGCACCACCAGGCTGTTGCCCACAAACAGCTGTCCCTGCTCTGGCAGATACTCGTGAATACGGTGTGCCAGCTGTGCTTCGCCAAACGTATCACGGCGGGCTTCTACCGCCTGCCATGCCTGTTTCGCCAGCCGCGGGATCTCCACACACCAGGGCTGGCGTTTCTCCGCCGGATGCAGCTCCAGCCAGTCGCCAACCTTCGCGACCAGCCTGCGTCCACGATGGTGAGCCGGATCGAGGCGGCCTTCGATATTATCAACGATCCAGTATTCCTGCGGATCGCAGCTGGCCTGCCATTGCAGGAGTCGTTTTCCGGTCAGGCTGCTGCCAAGCTGCACCACAATCTGCGCCTGCTGTAACTCTGCCACCGCTTTCGAATTCCCGAGCCACAAATCGGCACACGGCAACGGTTGTCCGGTTTGCGACAGAACATCGCCAATCAACGGCCAACCTAACGTCTGCGCCCAGAGCGCAACTTTCTTGCCCTCTTCGGCGCTCATGCGCCCGGCAAGTACCACGCCACGTTTTTGCCGCCAGAAAAACCAGTCACGCTGTTTGTCGCTTTCCAGCCGACGCGCTTCACGCAGCCAGGGCTTGTCATCCTGCCACCAGTCACCAAGACGCTGCTGCCAGGCAACCCCTGTTTCATCCATGTCACCATACAGCGGTTCCGCAAATGGGCAATTGATATGCACCGCCCCGCTATGTAGCGCGGCTAAGGCGTTATCGATGGTAGACACCAGCCAGCTTGCGGGAATGTCCTGCGTCGGACGCGGTAAAGCGAGCGTTTGCGACGGATGCGAGGCAAACATACCGGCCTGACGAATCGCCTGGTTAGCGCCACAATCGATAAGCTCAGGCGGTCGGTCAGCCGTGAGTAAAATCAGTTTTTCACCGGTCAGGCCCGCTTCAATCAACGCGGGATACAAATTCGCCACCGCTGTACCGGACGTCACAATCACGGCAACAGGTTGCCTGCTGACTTTTGCCAGACCTAAGGCCAGATGCCCAAGCCCACGCTCATCAAAATGAGTATGGTGGATAAAAGCGGGGTTTTCCGCTGCCGCTAAAGTCAACGGCGTCGAACGAGAGCCAGGGGCAATACAGACATGCCTGACGCCGTGGCGAGTGAGAGCTTCCAGAATGACCGCCGCCCAGCGTCGGTTAAATGCGCTTACTGACATGAGATTGTCCGGTATCAATATTGCGACACAGTATAAAGAATCGAATAAATGGATTTTTGATATGAGTCGGGAATATACACGAAATCATTATCCTTCCATCTGTAATAAAGTACGTAACCCTGCCGCTTTATTATCTATTTCTTGCCATTCTTGCTCAGGATCGGAACCGCGCACGATCCCCGCCCCGGCATACAGACGGACGACATTTGCGCTAATTTTCGCTGAACGTAATGACACGCAAAACTCGCTCTGACGCAGTGAAAGATAACCCGCAGAACCGGCATACCACTCACGTTCAAAGGGTTCATTATGTTGGATAAATTCGCGCGCCAGCTCGCGTGGAATACCCGCTACGGCCGCAGTAGGCTGTAGCTGTACCAGACAGAGCGTATCATCCGCCTGATTGAGCGCAGTCCAGATACAGCGGCGCAGATGCTGTACTTTGCGCAGCCTGAGTACCTGCGGCGGCAGGACATCGAGGGTTTGCGTACAGTTCTGCAGCCGTTGGCAAATATCTTCCACTACCAACATGTTCTCACGCTGATTTTTATCGTCCTTCATCAGCCATTCACCCAACTGCCAGGCGCGATGATCGTCAGGGTGATTGGCAACGGTTCCGGCCAGCGCCTCAGTGCGCAGTGCCGTGTCACGCCGCCGATACAGACGTTCAGGGGAAGAGCCAAGAAAAGCAGATTCGGCGGAAAACGCCATATAGAAGTGGTAACAGTTGAGATTTAAACGACGGCTGGAGGCCATAACCGCCGCGGCATTAACTGGCTGAGAAAACTGTAAATCGGTCGCCCGCGCCAGTACCACTTTGTCGAGTTCTTCCCCGGCAATAGTTTGGGTGGCAAGCTCAATAAGGCGCGTCCAGCCTGCTTTATCTGGCCAGTGTTGTTCACCGGTTAAATTCAGGCGCAGTGCGGGAAGCGGTTTTACCTGCGCAAGCGCTGAAATAAACGCAGCGGCCTGCGCGGCATCTTCACGCAACGACACGTCGCTATACAGGTGTAGTCGTAAGGTCGCAACCCCGGCACAGCGTCGCCATTCCAGTCGCGGCAGCAATAAATTACCGCGCTGCGGCTCAAACGCATTCAGGCCCCAGACGCGCAGTTCGGGGTAATTATCATGTTGGCGTAAAAACCGTTGGGCAGATTCCAGTGAGGAAAATGCGGCGACGGCTCCCAGTACGGCAGCCTCTTCGTCACCGTTACGTTGCTGCCAGTAAAACTGAGGCCAGACGGTCTGGCTGGCCAGCCATCCTAAAGCGTCAAACGCATCATTCAGAGGGAAAGGTATATCGTAAATACGAATTCCAGGTGCGGCTGGTATCTCTTGCGACAAATGACGCATCAGACTTTCCAGCGCAGTAGTGATTGAATGCACGCGGACCTCTCCCTGTTAAAAACCTCACATTATACGGGGTACTGAGCAGAAAAAGCAGTACCCCCGTATAGGGAGTGCGATGACAGCGCTGTATTTATCGCCGTGCCAGCAATAATCCCATCACTAAACCGACTGTCGCCCCCACGCCGATCCCACGCCAGGGTTTTTCGTGTACATAGTCATCTGCCCGGCAAACAGCCTGCTTTGCACGATAATAGTAACTGTCAGAGGCGTGACTAACGCGATTTCTCACCTCTTCTAACGCCTGCTCAGCCCGCGCTTTCAACTCAAGGTATTTTTGGTCGGCAGGATCGCCGGAAGAACGTAGCACTTCTTCCAGCGTTTCGCTCAACAATTCCAAATCGTCATCAATACGTGACTCGTAAGAATGAAAAGACATTGTATTCTCCCTTTCTATTGACGTACCCGCTAACTATAGACGACAGGGGCTGTTTACGCTTGATGCCCCTCACGCGCCATGCCGATGTGTGGAATCCCGTCTTCGTCATAGACTTCCGTGACTGGAACAAACCCAAATCTCGCATAAAACGATTGCAGATGTGCCTGAGCCACCAGGTATAACGCCTTATGCGGCCAATGCTGCGCACAGGATGCCAGTGTTTGCGTCATTAACTGCTGCCCCAGTTTTTCACCGCGCAACGCTTCGCTGACAATCACCCGGCCAATTACTACCGGCTCCAGATCATCGTCACTTTTCAGAATCCTCGCATACGCCACCAGTTCATCGTTATGCCATCCCAGAATGTGACGGTTCTCGCCGACTAAGTCGTCGCCATCCACGTCCTGATACGGACATTGTTGCTCAACAACGAATACCGCGCAGCGAAGCTGAAGAATGGCATACAGCTCCTGAACACTCAGCTTTGCATGATGGAGATCTTGCCAGTGGATCATTGTCTGCCCCTTTGTTGTGATAACCTGAACACCCTGCCTCATTGATGGCGAAAAGTGTAACGTAAAGATGGAATTACTATTTTTAGGTACGTCAGCGGGAGTTCCCACACGCTCTCGCAATGTAACGGCAATTTTACTAAATCTGCAACACCCGACTCAGGCAGGTTTGTGGCTTTTTGATTGCGGCGAAGGGACGCAGCATCAAATGCTTAGCACGCCATTTAATCCGGGAAAACTCGATCGTATTTTTATCAGCCATTTACACGGCGACCACCTGTTTGGTTTACCGGGGCTACTGTGCAGTCGTTCAATGGCCGGGAACGTCCAGCCGCTAACGCTCTACGGACCCAAGGGGTTGCGAGAGTTTACCGAAACCGCTTTACGTCTGAGCGGCTCCTGGACCGATTACCCGCTGGATATTGTAGAAATTACCGCCGGTGAGGTTGTGGATGACGGCCTGCGCAAAGTGACTGCGTTTCGACTGGAACATCCACTGGAGTGCTACGGTTTTCGTGTTGAAGAACACGACAAACCCGGCGCGCTTAATGCCAGCGCCCTGAAGGCGGCAGGCGTTAAAGCGGGCCCGTGGTTTCAGGATTTGAAAGCCGGGAAAACCATCGTACTGGAAGACGGTCGCGCGATTAACGGTGCCGATTTCCTCTCCCCGGCAACCCGAGGGAAATCCGTGGCTATTTTCGGTGATACCGGGCCCTGTGCGAGTGCTATCGAACTGGCAAAAGGGGTGGACGTGATGGTACATGAAACCACGCTGGACGCCTCAATGGAGGAAAAAGCCAACAGCCGCGGGCATAGCTCCACCCGGCAGGCCGCACAGCTGGCACGGGACGCCGGTGTGGGCAGACTCATCATGACCCACGTCAGCTCACGCTACGATGCAAAAGGCTGCCAGCGGTTACTTGAAGAGTGCAGAGCGATTTTTCCAGACACGGAACTGGCTCACGATTTCGCCATTTTCACCGTTTAGTGCTCCATTTTTCCGCCTCAGTGCCGATAACAGTGGAAAGGCTGGCTTTCACACTGAGGACAGGATGAACAATTTCCAGAAAGATATTGATGACAGGACAAACCTAACCCTGTCTAACCGTTTTGAACTGCTGCTGTTTCGCCTTGGCAAATCCGTTGAGGAGCAGAAATCAGAGCTGTTTGGCATCAACGTATTCAAACTGCGTGAAATCGTACCGATGCCGACCTTTACACGCCCTGCCGGCATGAAGGCTCCGTTGTTAGGCATGGTGAATATCCGGGACCAGGTGATCCCGGTGATCGACCTGCCTGCTGTCGCCGGGTGTAAACCCGAAACCGGGCTTAATATCCTGTTGATCACAGAGTACGCCCGCAGCGTACAGGCCTTTGCAGTGGAGTCAGTAGAGAACATTATGCGCCTGGACTGGCAACAGGTGCACACTGCTGAGAAAGCCGTTAATGGTCGCTACATCACCAGTATTGCTTGTCTGGACGACGACAAAGAAACCAACAATTTGGCGCTGGTGCTTGATGTCGAACAGATCCTGTATGACATTGTGCCGTCCAACCACGATTTACGTGCAACCGACCTGAAAACCAGCAAATTCACTATCACGCCGGGTGCGGTGGCCATTGTTGCGGAAGACTCCAAAGTTGCCCGGGCGATGCTGGAGAAAGGACTGAACGCGATGGAAATTCCGCATCTGATGCATGTCACCGGCAAAGATGCATGGGAAAAAATTCAGCAGCTATCTGAAGAAGCGCAAGCGGAAGGTAAGCCAATCAGCGAGAAGATTGCCCTGGTGCTTACCGATCTGGAAATGCCGGAGATGGATGGTTTTACGCTGACCCGTAAGATAAAAACCGACGAACGTCTGAAGAAGATCCCGGTCGTCATCCACTCTTCACTTTCCGGTAGCGCCAACGAAGATCACGTCCGCCGGGTTAAGGCCGATGGTTACGTGGCAAAATTCGAGGTCAACGAATTATCTTCTGTGATTCAGGAAGTGATGGAGCGCGCAGCAAAAGATGTTAGTGGTCCTTTGGTGAGCCGT
>NZ_SZWR01000010.1:264011-292809 GCF_005280875.1 Citrobacter sp. wls827 | reverse complement strand
GGCGGGTTTTTTTATTCCAACGTGTCGCTTACATCAGCGGCGCCGCCAGTTGCACGATACTGATCAGCGGTTGCGGGTAGATACCCAGCACCAGCACCAGCAGTGCAGAGATCAGCACTACGATACCGCCCGCGCTGTACTGCCAGTTAGACGGCGCATCACGGTTCAGTTGCTGCGGTGCGCTCAGGTACAGGCTCACGGCAACGCGCAGGTAGTAGTACAAACCAATCGCCGAACCGACCACCACGGCAGCAACCAGCCACCACAGATTGGCCTGCACACCGACAGCCAGTACGTAGAATTTACCGATAAAGCCCAGCGTCATCGGGATACCCGCCAGAGACAGCATCATCACCGTCATCACTGCCGCGAGGATCGGACGATGCCAGAACAGGCCGCGATAGGAGAACAGAGAATCCGCATCCGGACCACGGTACGGGCTGGACATCAGACTGACCACACCGAACGCGCCAAGGCTGCTGAACAGATAACCAGCCAGATAAACGCCAACGGCTTCCATCGACATCTCGCCGCTCTGCAGGGCAATCAGCGCCACCAGCAGATAACCGAGGTGAGAGATGGAAGAGTAGCCGAGCAGACGTTTGATGTTGGTCTGGCTCAGCGCCATCAGGTTACCGAAGATGATAGAAGCAAAGGCAATCACACCCAGCACGATACGTACCGCTTCGCTGTCGCCAACCGGCGCGTACAGGAACAGACGCATCACCACGCCGAAGATAGCGATTTTGCTCGCCGTCGCCAGGAAGGTGGAAACCGGAGCCGGAGCACCCTGGTAGACGTCTGGCGTCCACAGGTGGAACGGAACCAGCGAGAGTTTGAAGCCGAGGCCAACAATCATCAGACCGAAGCCCGCCAGCAGCAGCGGTTCGCTCAGCATGCCGTCGCCGAGGCTCTTACCGAGCGCGACAAACGACAGATTCCCAGACTGCGCGTACACCAGCGCCATACCGAACAGCAGGAAGGAAGACGCTGCGGCAGACAGAATGGTGTATTTGATACTGGCTTCCAGCGAACGTTTCTGACGGAACGCATAGCCGACCAGGCCAAACAGCGGCAGAGAGATAAGCTCAATACCAAGGAACAGCGCCGCCAGATGGTTAGCGTTAGCCAGCAGAATACCGCCGAGCGCGGCAATCAGCACCAGCAGGTAGAACTCTTCCCGGTTGTCGTCGTAGCCTTCCAGCCACGGGTAAGCGAAGGTACAGGTGGCAAGACTCGCCAGCAGCACCAGCCCGGTGTAGAGCATGGCGAAACCGTCAACCCGCATCAGCGGGGTGACGTCCATGGCGCCCGCCTGGCCAACAAACCAGAGCGAAACCAGCGCGGCGTTAAGCCCAATGACTGACAACGTGGCATTGAGGAAGTGATTGCGTCGCCACGCAATGGAGAGCATCACAACCACCACCGTCAAGCCGACGATCAGCAGCGGTAGCAGCGCAATCAGGTGTTGTGGAGTTATTGTCATGGCGATTTACGGCCTTGTAGTAGTAACGGAATTAACAAACCACTGCTGGATGTTGCTCATCGCAGAATGCGAGGTATCCAGAATCGGCTGCGGATAGAAGCCAAGCAGTACCAGAAGCACGACCAGCAACAGGATGATAAACAGCTCACGCAGCGACATCCCTGGCAGTTCAACACTGGCAATCTGGCTTTTCGCCTTACCGAAGTAAGCGCGATGCAGCATCGCCAGCGAGTAAACAGAGGCAAACACCAGACCAAAGGTTGAGATCACGGTAATGACCGGAACCACCTGATAGCTGCCGAACAGAATCATGAATTCGCCAACGAAGTTACCGGTACCCGGCATACCCAGCGTACACACTGCAAAGAACATTGACAGCGCAGGCAACCATTTCATTTTGCCCCACAGGCCGCCCATCATACGCATATCACGCGTGTGCAGACGTTCGTACAGCTGACCACACAGGATGAACAGACCGGCTGCAGAAAGACCGTGCGCAATCATCTGGATAACCGCACCCTGGTACGCCAGTTGGCTGCCGGTGTAGATAGCAATCAGCACGAAGCCCATGTGCGATACAGAGGTGTAGGCAATCAGACGTTTGATATCGTACTGATTAAAGGCCATCCACGCGCCGTAAAAGATGCCGATTACGCCAAGCCACATAGCGATAGGTGCAAACTCCGCCGACGCGTTCGGGAACAGCGGCAGGGAGAAACGCAGCAGACCGTAGGCCGCCGTTTTCAGCAGAATCCCCGCCAGGTCAACGGAACCTGCGGTCGGTGCCTGGGAGTGCGCATCCGGCAACCAGCCGTGCAGCGGAACCACCGGCATTTTCACCGCAAACGCGATGAAGAAGCCCAGCATCAGCAGATATTCCACGCCGTGGGACATCGGGGTATTCAGCAGTTCTTCATAGTTGAAGGTCCACACGCCGGTCGCTTTGTAGTGCACAAACACCAGCGCCAGGATGGCAATCAACATCACCAGACCGCTTGCCTGGGTATAGATGAAGAACTTGGTGGCCGCCGTGATACGCGTTTTACCGTCAGAGGCTTTATGCCCCCACAACGCGATCAGGAAGTACATCGGCACCAACATCATTTCCCAGAAGAAGAAGAACAGGAACATGTCGATGGCAAGGAATACGCCGATTACGCCGCCTAAGATCCACATCAGGTTCAGGTGGAAGAAGCCCTGGTATTTTTCGATTTCATTCCAGGAGCACAGTACCGCCAGAACACCGAGCAGACCGGTTAGCACCACCATCAGCAGCGACAAACCGTCGATGGCTAAATGAATAGAGATGCCAAAACGTGGGATCCACGGCAGGACAAACTCAGACTGCCACTGCGGAATGCCAGCGGATTGCGTCAGTGAATAGCCGCCCTGCAACCACAGTTGCAAGCCAAGCGCCAGCGTCAGTCCCATGGTAATCAGCGCTATCCAGCGCGGCACCTTCACGCCAAAGCGTTCGGTCTGCCAGCACAGGAAGCCACCGATAAAGGGGATTAATATCAACCAGGGTAATAACATAGCTAAGTATGTCCCTTATATTTACTCCTGCTCAGGCTATCTCACTCATCAGCCCAAATCCCGGCAGTGCTCGCAATCCTCACGTACTTCAGTACGCTCCGGTTGCTCTGCGCTGGCGGTATTCGGTCTGACTTCGCCGATGACGCCTGTACTTCAGGAACAGATTTTCAACGAATTCTAAAAATTATTTTTGGGTTTGTAGGCCGGATAAGCGCAGCGCCATCCGGCAGTCGTTCATCCAGCCAACAAACTCAACGCAGTACCATCAACAGTGCCAGCACAACAACGGCGCCGATGCTCATTGATGCCACATACCAGCGCAGATAGCCGTTCTCGCTTAACAGCAGGCCTTTACCTGCAAAGCGAGACAGGATCGCCGGAATGTTCATCATTGCGTTCAGCGGATCGCGTTTCAGCAGCCATGCAACACCGAGGAACGGCTTGACGAACACTTTGTCATACAGCCAGTCGAAGCCCCAGGCGTTATACCACCAGGTACCCAGCAAACGGCCTGGCGCACTGTTGGCAATCGATGTCACAAGCTGGCGTTTACCCAGCCACAGCCATGCAGCGATCAGGATGCCCGCAATCGCGACGATACCGGAAGTAATTTCCAGCGTCATGACGCGACCATGCTCAAGCTCGGTCGTCGCAGGCAGTACGCCATGCAGTGGCGGCACAATCAGCGCGCCAACAAAGGTGGACAGGATCATCAGCACAATCAGCGGCAGATGATGGGTAATCCCCTTCCCGGCGTGAGCGTGAATTTGTTCTTTACCGTGGAACACGATGAAAATCATGCGGAAGGTATACAGCGAGGTCATGAACGCACCGACCAGACCTGCAACCATCAGATTGATATGACCGTTCGCCATCGCACCGGCCAGAATCTCATCCTTACTGAAGAAGCCAGCGGTAATCAGCGGCAGAGCCGACAGCGCCGCGCCACCAATCAGGAAGCAGAGATACACCAGCGGAATAGACTTACGCAGGCCGCCCATCTTGAAGATGTTCTGTTCGTGGTGGCAGGCCAGGATAACCGAGCCGGATGCCAGGAACAGCAGCGCTTTAAAGAAGGCGTGCGTCATCAGGTGGAAAATCGCCGCATCCCACGCCTGAACGCCAAGCGCCAGGAACATGTAGCCAATCTGGCTCATCGTGGAGTAAGCGAGAACGCGTTTGATGTCGGTCTGTACCAGCGCAGCAAAACCCGCCAGCACCAGCGTGATAGCACCGATAATCCCCACCAGATGCAGGATTTCCGGGGTCATCAGGAACAGGCCGTGCGTACGTGCAATCAGGTAGACACCGGCGGTAACCATCGTTGCGGCGTGGATCAGCGCAGAGACAGGCGTCGGGCCTGCCATCGCATCAGCAAGCCATGTTTGCAACGGCAGCTGTGCAGATTTACCGACCGCACCGCCCAGCAGCATCAGGGTTGCCCACATCAGCATGTTGTTACCGTCTGCAAAGTGCGCAGGCGCCAGTTCCACCATTTCGCGGAAGTTCAGCGTGCCCAGCTCGTTGTAGAGGATGAACAGTGCGAACGCCAGGAATACGTCACCAACACGGGTTACCACGAAGGCTTTCATTGCCGCAGCGCCATTCTTCGGATCGGTGTAGTAGAAACCAATCAGCAGATAGGAGCACAGGCCCACGCCTTCCCAGCCGAGGTACATCAGCAGCAGGTTATCCGCCAGCACCAGAACCACCATGCTGGCGATAAACAGGTTGGTGTAGGCGAAGAAACGAGAATAGCCCTCTTCTCCGCGCATATACCAGGAGGCGAACATGTGGATCAGGAAACCGACGCCGGTCACCACGGAGAGCATGGTCAGCGACAGGCCGTCCAGCACCAGGTTAAAACCGATGTTGAAGTCGCCGACTGACATCCACGTCCACAGCGGCTGGCTGTAAGCCTGCTGGCCATTGGCAAAGAAATCAATGCCAACAAACGCAGTCACCAGCGCGGCCAGACCAATCGACCCGACGCCCACGGTAGCGGACAGATCTTCTGACCAACGACCACGAGAAAACGCCAGTAATACAAAGCCAATAAATGGCAGAATAATGGTTAAGGCAAGCATGTTCATCCACGCATCTCACTTACTGAATCGATGTTCAGGTTCTGGCGACGGCGATGAAGTTGCAGCAGCAGCGCAAGTCCAATGCTCGCTTCCGCAGCCGCAAGGCTGATGGCGAGAATGTACATCACCTGACCATCGGTCTGGCCCCAGTAGCTTCCGGCGACCACAAAGGCCAGCGCAGAGGCGTTAATCATGATTTCCAGCCCAATCAGCATAAACAGCAGATTGCGGCGGATAACCAGACCGGTCAAACCCAGGACGAATAAAATCGCAGCGAGGATCAGTCCATGTTGTAAGGGGATCATGCGTGCTCCTCCGTTTTTCTTTTCGCGCGGTCATCGGTGCGATTGCTCAGCACCTCACCTGAACGCTCTTCGCGCCCCACGTGGAAGGCCACAACCAGACCCGCCAGCAGCAGCATCGAAGCCAGTTCGACCGCCAGTACATACGGTCCGAACAGGGAAATACCGACTGCTTTCGCGCTGATTGGTGTCCCGTCGATGCCCTGATCGTTAACGCCCAGAATGGCGTAAACAATCACCGCCAGCATGATGGCCGACAGAATCGCCGGTCCAATCCACACCTGAGGTTTCAGCCACTGGCGTTCCTGTTCAATTTCAGAACCACCGAGGTTGAGCATCATTACTACGAATACGAACAGCACCATGATGGCGCCCGCGTAGACGATAATTTCCAGCGCACCCGCGAAGTAAGCGCCTAACGAGAAGAACACCCCGGAAATCGCCAGCAGCGAAATAATCAGATACAGCAGTGCGTGTACCGGATTGGTGTGGGTGATCACCCGCAAGGTTGCGAGAATGGCTATCAGGCCACAGATATAAAAAGCGAACTCCATTGCCCCTCTCCTTACGGTAACAGGCTCTTGACGTCGATAGGCTTAGCTTCGTTCTCTGCTTCGCCCTTATCTTTGCCGTCGATTGCCATACCTGCCATCCGGTAGAAGTTATATTCCGGGTATTTGCCCGGACCGGAGATCAGCAGATCCTCTTTCTCGTAAACCAGGTCCTGGCGCTTGTACTCACCCAGCTCGAAATCTGGAGTCAGCTGAATAGCCGTTGTCGGACAGGCTTCTTCGCACAGGCCGCAGAAAATGCAGCGTGAGAAGTTAATGCGGAAAAACTCCGGATACCAGCGGCCATCTTTGGTCTCTGCTTTTTGCAAAGAGATACAGCCTACCGGACACGCTACCGCACACAGGTTACAGGCAACGCAGCGCTCTTCTCCGTCCGGGTCACGGGTCAGAACGATACGACCACGAAAACGGGGCGGTAGATAGACCGGCTCTTCCGGGTACATCTGCGTTTCGCGTTTCGCGAACGCATGCAGGCCGATCATCCAGATACTGCGTACCTGGGTGCCGAAACCTACGAACAATTCTTTTAAGGTCATGGTCTTTGTGTCCCTTATTGCGCCTGCCAGAGAATGACAGCCGCCGTTACCAGCAAGTTGACGAGCGTCAGCGGCAGACAGACTTTCCAGCCGAAGGACATTACCTGGTCATAACGAGGACGCGGTAACGACGCACGAATCAAAATGAACATCATCATGAAGAACGCGGTTTTCAGCGCGAACCAGACGAATGGTGGTAAGAACGGGCCATGCCAGCCACCGAAGAACAGGGTAACCATCAGCGCAGAAATGGTGACGATACCGATGTACTCACCCACGAAGAACAGACCGAATTTCATACCGGAATATTCAATGTGGTAACCGTCGGCCAGTTCCTGCTCGGCTTCTGGCTGGTCAAACGGGTGACGGTGACACACCGCCACGCCCGCGATGGCAAAGGTGACAAAACCAAAGAACTGCGGAATAACGTTCCAGATATCAGCCTGGTTGTTGACGATGTCGGTCATGTTAAATGAACCGGCCTGCGCCACCACGCCCATCAGGGAAAGTCCGAGGAACACTTCGTAGCTCAGCGTCTGCGCAGACGCACGCATCGCACCGAGCAGGGAGTATTTGTTGTTACTGGACCAGCCGGCGAACAGCACCGCGTATACCGCGAGGCCCGCCATCATCAGGAAGAACAGGATCCCGATGTTCAGGTCGGCCACTACCCAGTTCGGACTCACCGGCACGATGGCGAAAGCCAGCAGCAGCGAGGTGAAGGCGATCATCGGTGCCAGGGTAAAGATGACGCGATCCGAGAATTTCGGGATCCAGTCTTCTTTAAAGAACATCTTGATCATGTCCGCAACCAGCTGGAGCGAACCGCCCCAGCCAACACGGTTCGGTCCGTAACGGTTCTGGAACAGACCCAGCAGACGGCGTTCGCCAAAGCTCATGAATGCCCCGCAGGTGACCACCACCAGCAGGATCACCACCGCTTTGAGGATGCTCAGCAGGATCTCAATCAGATCGGGTGTAATCCAACTCATTGTTGTGCCTCCTGCAGATCCTCAAGACGCGCACCTGCCAGAACCGGCGCGATGCCAGGCATGCCCATCGGCAAACCAACCTGCCCTGCCGTTAATCCTTCAGCGATTTCAACCGGCAGCGTAACCGTGTTGCCATCGTAGCTGAAAGAAACGCGCGTACCGGCATTGACACCCAACTTCGCGGCATCTGCCGGGTTGAGCTTGATGTACGGCTGCGGCATACGGGTCTGGAAGACCGGCGCACGCTGGGACATTTCGTCACTACCAAACAGGTGATAGTAAGGCGCAATACGCCACTGACCTTCCTGAGCCTGGAAGCTCGCCGGAACGGTTGTGAAGTAATCCATACCATCCGCAGAAGCTTCGATCAGGCGCACGCCCGGATCGCCATGACGCAGTTTACCGCCCACTTCATCCTGGAACTTGTTCCACGCCTGTGGGGAGTTCCAGCCCGGAGCCCAGGCAAACGGAATTTGTGAACGCGGCGCAGACGGCTGGTTGTTACCTTCCATAGAGAAGGCGAACATGGTGTCTTTGTCCTGCGGCTGGCGCGGTTCGTGTACGCTGATGTTGGCGCGCATTGCGGTACGCCCACTGTAGCGGTGCGGTTCACGAGCCAGCTTCTGTCCACGGATACGGAAGCTTGCGTCCGGCGCGGCATCTTTAATGCCCGCCAGCTGCGGCAACTTCTCAACGACCGCGTCGATAACGTGGTCGAGCTGCGTCCAGTCCACTTCACGACTCTGCACGGTGCTGTGCAGCGAGTGCAGCCAGCGCCAGCTTTCCAGCATTACGGTGTTGCTGTCGTAGTAGGATGGGTCATAGACCTGGAAGAAACGCTGGGCGCGGCCTTCGTTGTTAATCACCGTACCATCGCTTTCAGCGAAGCTTGCAGCGGAAAGCACCAGATGGGCGTTTTCCATAATTGCCGTACGCTGATGGTCAACGACCAGTACCAGCGGCGCTTTCGCCAGAGCGGCATCAACGCGAGCAGCTGAAGCATGGCGATGCAGGTCATTTTCCAGCACCACAACGGCGTCAGCGCGGCCTGTTTCCAGCTCGGTCAGCGCATCGTCAAGGGAACCACCGCCAATCATGCCGAGGCCCATGCTGTTAACCGAGCGAGCAATCATGGTGATGCCGACGTCTGCACCACGGCCTTTCAGCGCCTTCGCCACGTTGGCAGCCGCCTGAATCACTTCGGCACTACCGGCGTTAGTGCCGGAAATAATCAGTGGTTTCTTCGCCCCGGCCAGTGCCTGAACGATAACGTCAATTTTGTTCTGCAGGTCACGGTCGATACCGTCAACCGCCGGAGCGTTGTTATCCAGCGCATGAGCGATAGCGAAACCTAAACGCGCCTGATCTTCAACCGGTGCACGATAGGTCCAAGCGGCGATATCATCCAGGCGGGTGTTATCGACGTTGGTAACGAACAGCGGATGCTTGGCACGCTGGCCGATGTTAAGGATTGCTGCGATCTGCCAGTCAGCCACTTTCTGTGCCGCCGCCATTTCACGCGCTTTACCTTTCACCGCCTGACGCACTGCCAGCGCAACGCGTGCGCCGGTCTGGGTGACATCTTCGCCCAGCACCAGAACCGCATCATAAGATTCGATTTCGCGCAGTGCCGGAGTATGAATCCCGCCGTCACGCAGCACGCTCAGTGCCAGTTGCAGACGTTCCTGCTCGCCCTGGGCTATACCGGTATAGAAGTTATCCGCACCGACCAGTTCACGCAGCGCGAAGTTGCTCTCAACGCTGGCGCGCGGAGAGCCGATACCGATCACTTTCTTCGACTGACGCAGAATATCTGCCGCCCCCTGCATCGCCTGCTCAGCGTTCAGGGTGATCAGATCATCGCCACGACGCTGTACCGGCTGACGCGGACGGTCTTTCAGGTTCACGTAACCATAGCCAAAACGACCACGGTCGCAGAGGAAGTAGTGGTTAACGGTACCGTTGTAGCGGTTTTCGATACGACGCAGTTCGCCGTAACGCTCACCCGGGCTGGTGTTACAGCCAATGGAACACTGCTGGCAGATGCTCGGGGCAAACTGCATATCCCATTTACGGTTATAACGCTCGGAGTGCGTTTTGTCGGTAAACACGCCGGTCGGACAAATTTCTACCAGGTTACCGGAGAATTCGCTCTCAAGCGTACCGTCTTCCGGACGACCGAAGTAGACGTTGTCATGTGCGCCATACACGCCCAGATCCGTGCCATCGGCGTAATCTTTGTAGTAACGCACGCAGCGATAGCAGGCGATGCAGCGGTTCATTTCGTGAGAGATGAACGGCCCCAAATCCTGGTTGCGGTGTGTACGCTTCGTGAAGCGGTAGCGACGGAAGCTATGACCAGTCATGACGGTCATATCCTGAAGGTGGCAGTTACCGCCCTCTTCGCAGACCGGGCAGTCGTGCGGGTGGTTGGTCATCAACCACTCGACGACGCTTTCGCGGAACTGCTTCGCTTCTTCGTCATCAATAGAAATAAAGGTACCTTCGGTGGCCGGTGTCATACAAGACATCACCAGGCGACCACGCGTGTCTTCCGCGTTCTGATATTGCTTCACCGCACACTGGCGGCAAGCACCGACGCTGCCCAGCGCCGGGTGCCAGCAAAAGTATGGAATATCAAGGCCGAGAGACAGACAAGCTTCCAGCAGGTTGTCCGCTCCATTGACCTCATATTCTTTGCCGTCTACATGAATCGTAGCCATAGTCAGCATGCTTCCAGTTGGCTCGGTCAGTGACCAAGCGTTAATCGAATTTCTTATCGCGACACAGGGCTAACCCTGTGATCACCAGCGCTCTTTCAGCAGGTTCGGCTGAATACCACCAATAGCGTGGGTATTGCTGAAGGTCTGCTTAATGCCAGCTTCGAATTCTTCGCGGAAATATTTAATGGCGCTCTGCAACGGTTCCACTGCACCCGGTGCGTGTGCACAGAAGGTTTTACCCGGGCCGAGGAAACGACACAGTTGCTCAAGTGTCTCGATATCCCCAGGCTGGCCTTCGCCACGCTCCAGCGCACGCAGAATTTTCACACTCCACGGCAGACCATCACGGCACGGCGTACACCAGCCACAGGACTCGCGGGCAAAGAACTCTTCGAGGTTACGCACCAGCCCAACCATGCCAATCTCGTGGTCAACCGCCATCGCCAGCGCGGTGCCCAGACGGCTACCGGCTTTACCAATGCTTTCGAATTCCATCGGCAGGTCGAGATGTGCTTCAGTCAGGAAGTCAGTCCCCGCGCCGCCCGGCTGCCAGGCTTTGAACTTCAGGCCATCGCGCATGCCGCCCGCGTAATCTTCGAGGATTTCACGCGCAGTAGTGCCGAACGGCAGCTCCCACAGTCCCGGATTCTTCACGCGACCAGAGAAGCCCATCAGTTTGGTGCCCGCGTCTTTGCTCTTCGAAATGTTCTGGTACCACTCCACGCCGTTTGCGAGGATAGCCGGTACGTTACACAGGGTTTCGACGTTGTTAACGCAGGTCGGTTTACCCCATGCACCAGAGCTTGCCGGGAACGGCGGCTTGGAGCGCGGGTTCGCACGGCGACCTTCGAGGGAGTTAATCAGTGCAGTTTCTTCACCGCAGATGTAACGCCCTGCCCCGGTGTGCACAAACAGTTCGAAATCGAAACCGGTGCCCATGATGTTTTTGCCAAGCAGACCGGCTTCGGTCGCTTCGGCAATCGCGCGGCGCAGATGCACAGCCGCTTCGATATATTCACCGCGCAGGAAGATGTAACCACGGTACGCTTTCAGCGCAAACGCGGAGATCAGCATGCCTTCCACCAGCAGGTGCGGCAGCTGTTCCATCAACAAGCGGTCTTTATAGGTGCCGGGTTCCATTTCATCGGCGTTACACAGCAGGTAACGGATGTTCATGGATTCGTCTTTCGGCATCAGGCTCCACTTCAGACCGGTGGAAAAGCCTGCGCCGCCGCGCCCTTTCAGGCCAGCGTCTTTTACCTGGTTGACGATTTCATCCGGTGACAGCCCGGTCAGGGCCTTACGCGCACCTTCATAACCGTTCTTGCTACGATATTCGTCCAGCCATACAGGCTGTTTGTCATCACGCAGACGCCAGGTCAGCGGATGCGTTTCGGGAGTACGGATAATGTCTTTCATTTATACCGCTCCAACAGTTCGGGAATGCCTTCCGGGGTCAGGTGAGCATGAGTATCTTCATCGATCATCATATTCGGCCCCTTGTCGCAGTTCCCCAGGCAACAGGTCGGCAGCAGCGTAAAGCGACCATCAAAGGTCGTCTGCCCCGGCTTGATGTTGAGTTTTTTCTCAAGCGCAGCCTGGATCCCCTGGTAGCCATTGATATGGCACACGACGCTGTCGCAATAGCGGATCACGTGGCGACCGACCGGCTGACGGAAGATCTGGCTGTAGAATGTCGCAACACCTTCGACGTCGCTTGCCGGGATACCCAGCACGTCAGCGATCGCGTAGATCGCCCCATCCGGCACCCAGCCACGCTGCTTCTGAACGATTTTCAGCGCTTCAATGGACGCCGCACGCGGGTCTTCGTAGTGGTGCTTCTCGTGCTCAATCGCTTCACGCTCAGCCGCACTCAGCTCAAAAGCCTCGGTTTGTGGTTGTTGGTTCTCGTGCATAATTAGCGGTCCACATCTGACATAACAAAATCGATACTACCCAGATGGACGATCAGGTCGGACACCAGGCTGCCACGTACCGCTACCGGGATCTGCTGCAGGTGCGCATAGCTCGGGGTACGGATACGGGTACGATAACTCATGGTGCTGCCATCGCTGGTCAGGTAGTAACTGTTAATACCCTTGGTCGCTTCCACCATCTGGAAGGACTCGTTTGCCGGCATAACCGGTCCCCACGAAACCTGCAGGAAGTGGGTGATCAGGGTTTCGATATGTTGCAGCGTGCGCTCTTTCGGCGGCGGCGTCGTCAGCGGGTGATCCGCTTTGAACGGGCCTTCCGGCATGTTATTGAGGCACTGCTCAAGGATGCGCAGACTCTGGCGCAGCTCTTCAACTTTTAGCATCACGCGGGTATAGCAGTCGGACACACCGCCGCCAACCGGGACTTCAAAGTCAAAGTTTTCGTAGCCAGAGTACGGACGCGCTTTACGCACGTCGAAATCAATACCGGTCGCACGCAGCGCAGCACCGGTACAGCCCCAGTCCAGCGCTTCTTTCTTGCCGTAAGCGGCAACGCCCTGCGAACGGCCTTTCAGGATGGTGTTACGCAGTGCGGCTTTCTCGTAAGAATCCAGACGTTTTGGCATCCAGTCGAGGAAATCACGCAGCAGTTTGTCCCAACCGCGCGGCAGATCGTGTGCCACACCGCCGATACGGAACCAGGCCGGGTGCATACGGAAACCGGTGATCGCTTCCACGACGTCGTAGATTTTCTGACGGTCGGTAAAGGCGAAAAATACCGGAGTCATCGCGCCGACGTCCTGAATGAACGTGGAGATGTACAGCAGGTGGCTGTTGATACGGAACAGTTCAGACAGCATGACGCGAATCACGTTGACGCGATCCGGTACGGTAATACCCGCCAGCTTTTCGACTGCCAGCACGTACGGCATTTCGTTTACGCAGCCGCCGAGGTACTCGATACGGTCAGTGTACGGAATATAGCTGTGCCAGGACTGACGTTCGCCCATCTTTTCAGCGCCACGGTGGTGGTAGCCGATGTCAGGTACGCAGTCGACGATTTCTTCGCCATCAAGCTGCAGGACAATACGGAACGCACCATGGGAAGACGGGTGGTTAGGACCGAGGTTGAGGAACATAAAGTCCTCGTTTTCGGTGCTACGCTTCATGCCCCAGTCTTCAGGTTTGAAGGTCAGCGCTTCCATTTCCAGATCCTGTTTGGCTTTAGTCAGCTCAAACGGATCAAATTCGGTCGCACGCGCCGGGTAGTCTTTACGCAGCGGATGGCCTTCCCAGGTATGCGGCATCAGCAGACGCGTCAGGTGCGGGTGACCTTCGATGTCGATGCCAAACATTTCCCAGGTTTCACGCTCATACCAGTTGGCGTTCGGGAACAGTTTGGTGAAAGTCGGTACGCGCAGATCGTTTTCAGACAAAGCCACCTTGAGCATGATATCGCGATTGCGTTCAATGGAGATCAGGTGATAGAAAACGGAAAAATCCGCGGCGGGTAACCCTTCGCGGTGCGTACGCAGACGTTCGTCCATGCCGTGTAAGTCAAACAGCATGACGTAAGGTTTCGGCAGTCTCTTTAAGAAATCGCCAACTTCGAGTAACTGTTCACGCTTGACCCAGACAACGGGTACCCCAGTGCGAGTAGCCTGAACGGTAAAGGCATCCGGCCCAAAACGGTTGCGCAGTTCGCCAATGACCGGGTCATCAAGGTGATCCCGTGTTTGCCATACGGCGTCTTGCGCGGTTAAGTCGGTCATATTGTTCACCATTGCAAATGGTCCGTGGTGGTCGGCAGTGCTTCGCGCTATTTATGTAGTGGTAAGCGAAGGAAGTGCTGCTGCCGACAGGCGCAAATTAAATCTCGTCTGGTGTACGAAGATTCGTTACAGCAATACGTTCGCCGCGTTTACGCTCGCGTTCTGACTGCATATTGGCGCGATAAACGCCCTGATCGCCAACCACCCAGGAGAGCGGACGGCGTTCTTTGCCAATGGAATCTTGCAGCAGCATCAGTGCCTGCATGTACGCTTCCGGACGCGGCGGGCATCCCGGGATGTACACATCGACCGGAATAAATTTATCAACGCCCTGCACTACCGAGTAGATATCGTACATACCGCCGGAGTTGGCGCAGGCGCCCATGGAAATAACCCATTTCGGTTCCAGCATCTGATCGTAGAGGCGCTGAATAACCGGTGCCATTTTGGTAAAGCAGGTTCCGGCTACGACCATCAGGTCAGCCTGACGCGGCGATGCACGCAATACTTCTGCACCAAAACGGGCCACGTCATGCACGGCGGTAAACGAGGTCACCATCTCTACGTAGCAGCAGGAAAGGCCAAAGTTATATGGCCAAATTGAGTTTTTACGGCCCCAGTTAACCATGTCATGCAGCTTGCCCATGAACACGTTTTTGTTAACTTCCTGCTCCAGGGGGTCGGTTACGATCTCCTGTTTTTGCAGGGGGTAACGGTCGTTCTCACCGTTAGGATCTATGCGGGTGAGCGTATAATCCATCTTAATGCCTCGCGGTTAGCGTTGACGATTAGCGATACTGTTCGTTTCCGGGTTCATACGCTCGCGGCGTGAACGCGCGGGCGTCCAGTCCAGCGCGCCAATACGCACCAGATAAACCAGACCTGCCAGTAACACAAAAATAAAAATTGCAGCTTCCACAAAGCCAATCCAACCGCTTTCACGGATAGAGGTTGACCATGCGAACAGATACAGCGCTTCAACGTCGAAGATAACGAAGAACATGGCTACCAGATAAAACTTGGCAGACAGGCGCAAGCGGGCGGTGCCGACCGAGTCGATACCTGATTCAAACGGCACGTTTTTAGATCTCGCGCGTGCGCGACCACCTAAAAACCAGCCGCCGACGAGCATCAGGCAGCACAGGCCAATGGCGACAATAAGAAAGATAGCGAATGCCCAGTGATGAGCGATGACTTCAGTGGATGTTGACATACTCATTGCTTACTCATCAAAAGTAGCGCCAAATTCTCTGCTCTTTTCGGCAGATGAACGCCACATCGATTCATGGGGAGGAATAAAAAAAACCTTACAATCACTGTGAAAAATCATTTTAGACAGCTAATTGATGGGGTTTTTTACTCCTTTCTATAACCTTTTGTCAACTTTAACAAAAGTTTCCTCACATTATTTTACACAACTCCAACACCATTAACATAAAGTGCTATTTAGACCCATTTCGATCGCGTCATCGGTCATTTTTAATGTTGTTGAATCGTGTCCGTAGTGAAGTAAAAAAATGATACCCGTCTATTTTGACAGGAATTCACACAGATGCCTCCCCCTAAATGGGAGTATTTTCTTGATCTGTGACACGCTTTTGTTAATTCACCATAAAAAACAGCAACAATTTCTCTAGTTTTTTAACATGAAAATGAATAGCGCCTCGAGTGATTGTTTTTTGCACTATTTGTAGGTGATTTTTTTACCTACTGATTTTGTTAAGTTTTGGTATACAAAATGCCATCTCCGACCATTATTTGCATAAAAAAAGAGCCACTGGATGTTTTTTCATCACCAGCGACTCTTTTTTGCACTTACATTTTATAACGATTATTTATGGTACATCACTCAAAGTCGCCTTCGACAATCAGCGAATCGTCTCCCCCTTCAGGGGTAAACTGGTTGTATTGCCAGGGATTTTGATAGGTCTGCATCGACTTAAAGATCACCTGAGCCAGCTCATTTTGTGATGCAGGGTCGCAGCACAGCAAGTACTCCGTTTCCGGCAACGGTGGCAATCCGTCCGCCGCGCCCAGTACGCGTAAATCCGGGCTCATCATTTCTACAGGACGGGCAGTCACGCCCAACCCCGCCTTCACTGCCGCACGAACAGCCGCTAATGTTGAAGCAACATAGGCCAGACGCCACGGGATCTGTGCAGCGTTCAGCGTTGCCAGTACCATATCGCGGAACGGACTCGGATCATCCAGCAGCACCAGCGGCACCGGCTCACCTTTTTGTAAAATATATTCGGCCGCACAATACCAGTGCGTAGGTGAGGTACGCAGATTCAGACACTCAAAATCGCCTGGCCGGTTGGTTGTCACCACCAGATCAACGTCTTGTGACTTCAGCATATCCACCATGTAAGCGTTGCGTTTCACTCTGACATCCAGCGCAAGCTTCGGATAAACCGAACTTATCCGGTTCAGCAGAAAAGGAAGGATAGTATCCGCTGATTCATCAGAAGCGCCAATAGTTAACACTCCCTGAAGATTGTTAAACATCAATGATGAGCATGCCTCATCATTAAAACGCAATATTTTTCTGGCGTAACCCAGCAACTGAATCCCATGCTCGGTCAGTAGTTTGTTACGTCCATGGCGCGCGAACAACTCTTTCCCCACAAGTTGTTCGAGACGTTGCATTTGCTGACTCACCGCAGACTGAGTGCGACATACCGCAGCTGCCGCAGCCGCGAAGGTATTCAGATCGGCAACGGCAACGAAGGTTCTCAGCAGATCGAGATCGAGGTTAATTATCGGACGATTTGCATTTATCATAATTTTTCACTTACTCGCGGGTCATACCGGGTTAATGCTGTGCATTCAGAAACAAACAACTCCATTTGTAATGGGCCTCCCTCGCAGTTTCACCAGGTGTAACCAGGTGAAAATAAGGATGTATTTGCTTTAACAAACGAAACAATTCCCTTTCAGCGCTATATAATACCCGTGACACTCATCGGAATATAGCAACGAGAAAGAGTCATTTTTTTAGCTGTTGGATGATTCTGACTAATGGAAAACATGTAAATTTTGTAAATTTGAAAAATAGTTAACGAACACTAATTTACACATTAAAAACTAACTTTTCAGTATGTTAGAAACTCTTAACTAACATTAGAATTATCGCAAAACACAAGTTGCGTACCATTTCATGGGACTTATCTTAACCTAAAACCACTATATTTATAAGTGTTATCGCGAATTAATCGAAGCAAAAAGGTGATAACTCAGACTGGCAGTTTTCGTATTATTAACGCGTTCAATAAATACTGTTTAAATATTAAATAATAATTAATTAAGAATGCCACCATTCATTAATTATACTTAACAATAGATTCACACCGCGTCGTTGTCAGATCAGGCCGATAACAGTTTGTCAGGCTCAAACCTCAGTATTTTCGAATTGCGCAATACAGCAGATACTCCCGACCGCGCCCCGTTTTGCACATCTCACTATTTTTACCAAAACAAATCACCATACCCTAGCCGCCACATCGAAACATATAACCACAAAATCAAAAATATCAAGATTATAATTCTATATTAATTTCATTATTTAGTTATTAACAGTTAATTATAACATCGCAACTTTCGAAATCTTCTACTAAAGACCCTTCAAAACTCACCGTCGGGGGAGTACATTGTTCTGTGCTGACTTCCACGGCAGGGAGTGGCATTCACAGCTAAAAAGGTCAAGATTCATGTCCCCCATTGAAAAATCCAGCAAATTAGAAAATGTCTGTTATGACATTCGTGGCCCGGTTCTGAAGGAAGCAAAGCGCCTGGAAGAAGAAGGCAATAAAGTTCTGAAACTCAACATCGGCAACCCTGCGCCATTCGGGTTTGAAGCACCAGATGAAATTCTGGTCGATGTGATCCGCAATTTGCCTACCGCACAAGGGTATTGCGATTCAAAAGGTCTTTATTCAGCCCGCAAAGCGATCATGCAGCATTACCAGGCCCGCGGGATGCGCGATGTTACCGTGGAGGATATTTATATCGGTAACGGCGTTTCTGAATTAATCGTTCAGGCGATGCAGGCGTTGCTGAACAGTGGGGACGAAATGCTGGTTCCTGCACCTGATTACCCGCTGTGGACAGCGGCAGTATCGCTCTCTGGCGGTAATGCCGTGCACTACCTGTGTGATGAATCGTCAGACTGGTTCCCGGACCTTGATGATATTCGGGCAAAAATCACCCCGCGCACTCGTGGGATCGTCATCATTAACCCAAACAACCCTACCGGCGCCGTTTACTCTAAAGAGCTGCTGATGGAGATTGTTGAGATTGCTCGCCAGAACAACCTCATTATCTTTGCTGACGAGATTTATGACAAAATTCTCTATGATGATGCCGAGCATCACTCAATTGCGGCAATGGCCCCGGATCTGCTGACTATTACCTTCAATGGCCTGTCAAAAACTTATCGTGTTGCGGGGTTCCGCCAGGGTTGGATGGTACTGAACGGACCGAAGAAACATGCCAAAGGGTATATTGAAGGTCTTGAAATGTTGGCCTCCATGCGTTTATGCGCCAACGTTCCAGCGCAACACGCCATTCAAACCGCGCTGGGTGGATACCAGAGCATCAGCGAATTTATCATGCCAGGCGGACGTTTGTATGAACAGCGCAACCGGGCCTGGGAATTACTTAATGATATTCCGGGCGTCTCCTGCGTGAAGCCACGCGGCGCGCTGTATATGTTCCCGAAAATTGATGCCAAACGCTTCAATATTCACGACGACCAGAAGATGGTTCTCGACTTTCTGCTGCAGGAAAAAGTCCTGCTGGTTCAGGGAACGGCTTTCAACTGGCCGTGGCCGGATCATTTCCGTATCGTCACACTGCCGCGTATTGACGATATCGAAATGTCGCTAAGTAAATTCGAGCGCTTCCTGTCAGGCTATCACCAGTTGTAATTAAACAAAGGCTGTCGGACCAGTATGACGAGTATTTGCATCTGACAGCCTTCTCTGCGCACAATGACTCTTAGGTTGCCATCATATAAGGGTCGTTATGAAGCAGAGCCATTTTTTTGCCCACTTATCCCGTCTGAAGCTCATTAACCGCTGGCCGCTGATGCGCAACGTGCGCACCGAAAACGTGTCTGAACACAGTCTGCAGGTTGCCATGGTTGCTCATGCGCTGGCCGCGATCAAAAACCGTAAATTTGGTGGTCAGGTAAATGCTGAGCGTATTGCCCTGCTGGCGATGTATCACGATGCGTCAGAGGTGTTAACCGGCGATCTCCCTACCCCAGTGAAATATTTCAACTCGCAGATTGCTCAGGAATATAAAGCGATAGAGAAAATTGCCCAGCAAAAACTGGTCGATATGGTTCCCGACGAGTTGCGGGATATTTTTGCACCACTCATTGATGAACATGCCTTAAGTGAAGAAGAAAGATCGATTGTTAAACAGGCCGATGCCCTGTGCGCGTATCTGAAGTGCCTGGAGGAACTCTCCGCCGGTAACAACGAATTTCTGCTGGCGAAAACGCGTCTGGAAAAAACGCTGGAGTCACGACGCAGCGAAGAGATGGACTACTTTATGGACATGTTTGTCCCAAGCTTTCACCTTTCATTAGATGAAATCAGCCAGGATTCACCGCTTTAAACGATTTTGCCGGATGGCGGCTAACGCCTTATCCGGCCTACAGGTAGCGTGATATCCGTAGGCCTGATAAGCGCAGCGCCATCAGGCGTTTACTGCGGCGGTCAAAACGGGAACAGCATCGGGATCATCACCACGCACACTGCCATGACAATCACCGTAAACGGTACGCCAATCTTCACGAAGTCGCTAAAGCTGTAGTTACCCGGCCCCAACACCAGCGTGTTAACAGGTGAAGACACCGGCGTCATAAAGGCGGCGGAAGCCGCCATCGCAATCACCATCGCAAAAGGATACGGCGAAACGCCCATCGACTTTGCCGCCGCCAGCGCAATCGGTGCCATCAGCACCGCTGTTGCGGTATTCGAGATAAATAAACCAATGGTCGCACACAGGACAAACAGACAACCCAGCATCATGTACGGGCCATATCCCCCACCGACGTCCATGAGTCCTTTTACCACCAGATCGACACCGCCGGTCTTTTGTAAAGCCAGCGCAAAAGGCATCATCCCGACGATCAAGATAATGCTTGGCCAGTGGATCGCCTTATAGGCGCTCTCTGCATCAATACACCGGAATTTCCCCATCAGCAGGCAGGCGATAATTGCGGCCACCGTATTGGGTATTTCATCCGTCAGCATTAACGCAACCATCAGAACCAGACAGAAAATCGCGTGCGGTGCCTGGCTGTGCGCCGGAGACGCTTCACTGACTTCGACCGGCATGTTCAACACCACAAAGTCGCGGCCTTTTTTACCCAACGATGTGATAAGTTTCCAGTTACCCACGACCAGAATGATATCGCCCATCAGCAACGGTTCATCCACTACCGCGCCGTCCATCGCCGTACCATCACGCTTCACCCCGACGACATTCAGGCCGTAACGCGTACGAAACGCGATTTCCCTTACCGTTTTACCGATTAATTCTGATTCCGGGATCAACGAAATCTCAGCCATCCCCACATCAAGCGCCTGTTCGGAAAAATACTCGCCGCGCAGCACCATCGGCTCCAGCAATTGTTCACTGCAGAATTCGCGCAGATCGACATCAGCGGCGGACATATCAATGAGCAAAACGTCACGGGCACGGAACTCAGAGACCCCATTAACGTCCACAATCACGCGCCGAAAGCGACGCCAGCGCTCAACACCAATCACGTTCGCCCCGTAGCGCTCACGCAGCTTCAGGTCGTCAAGACGCTGGCCAATCATCGGCGAGCCGGGACGAATAGCCAGGCGGCGGGCGCGCCCCGTCAGACGATACTCTTTGATAAGATCGCGAAAGGTCCGGCGTTTCCAGCCATCCCCCTGTTGCCCGGAGTCCTCACCTTTGAGCATAAAACGCATCAGCAGCATGTAAATGATGCCGAGCACCAGAACAACCAGCCCAAGCGGGGTCACGCTGAAAAAGCTGAAACCGTTGAGTCCCTCGCGCAGTAACTCACTGTTGACGACCAGGTTGGGCGGCGTCGCCACCAGCGTCATCATGCCGCTGATAAGCCCCGCGAAGCTAAGCGGCATCATCAGACGCGAGGGCGAGGTTTGCATGCGCATAGATACGCTTAAAACAACAGGAATAAAAATCGCGACTACGCCAGTGGAACTCATAAAGGCACCGAGCCCGGCGACGGTGATCATCAGCAAAACCAGCATTTTGACTTCACTACTGCCGGCCACCTTCACCAGCCATGCCCCCATCACCGTTGCCACCCCGGTACGCACCAGGCCGTCACCAATGATAAATAAAGCCGCAATCAAAATAACGTTAGGATCGCTGAAACCCGAAAAAGCCTCTGAGATGCTCAGTGTTCCACTCAGAACAAAGGCAATGATGACCAACAGAGCAACTGCATCCATACGCACTCTGCCAGTGGCAAACAAAACGACGGCAATCGCCAACAATGAGAGAACCCATATCAATTCACCGTTCACAACATATCCTTGTTAAATGAGAGGGATGAGTCGATTCTGCCATAAAAAAGCCCCAACAATCTGGGGCTAAATCATGATCAGGTATTTCTTACTACGACCACATTTCCGTTGGGTTGCTTGGTCACGGAAATCTGTTCCAGACTGGTCAACGAAAAGTCGACCTCATCCAGACGCGGCGTGTCCGCAGGCGCATTGACCGCGATCACATGACACCCAGCCGCCAGTCCTGAAAGCACACCAGCGGGCGCATCTTCAACCACGGTACACTCTTGCGGTGCGAGACCCAGCAGTTGAGCGCCTAACAGATAAGCGTCTGGTTCTGGTTTCCCTCTTTTTACCCGCTCAGCTGTAACAAACACTTCAGGCGCGGGAAGCCCCGCGACACGATGGCGCGCTCGTGCGACTGGCATAGAACCGGAGGTCACAATCGCCCACGGAATACCCGCTTTATTGAGGTGGTTGAGCAACTCAACAGCCCCCGGCAGCGCGGTGATCCCAGCGGTTTCCGTCGCTTCGATCTGCTCAAGACGGGTGAACTCCGCAGCGATCTCAGCCTCAGATTTGCCCACCATAAAGTGTCGCAGAGAGGTAATGGCCTGCTTGCCATGAATAAAGCCGAGCACCTCGTCGTGATCGAGGCCAAAACGATCGGCCCAGTTGCACCACGCGCGTTCTACTGCGGGTAAGGAATCGACCAGCGTTCCATCCAGATCAAACAGAAAACCTTTGCACTGCACGCTCGCCCCCTCAGGCATTAATGATTTGGTTAATTTCATTCGCGCTCAGGTGATACTGGCGCGGGCAGGAGTGCCAGACGTTCAACATACGCTGATATTTTTCCCACATCGGGGTCTGGGCGTTGAAGCCATGCGTACCCGCATCAAAGTGGGTATAGCGACCTTCCACATTGACCATAAAGCGAACGTATCCGAGGAAACGGGCTTCCGTTGCGGCGTCAAAACCGAGGAAGGTCACGCGGCGCTCATCAATGGCCTGTGCATCTTTAAGATTAGTCCAGGACACATGTAATGCGTGATACATCTCCATAATATCGATAATCGTACGACAGGTTTCTTCCGTCAGCTCACCAAACTCACGATCCAGCTCGCGCATCTGCAAACCGTAACCGCGTTCAATAATCGTCTGCAAACGACGATAACGCTCGGCGTTAGTTGGGTCGAGCATAGTCATCATTTTGTACTGATTCGACAAAATCAGACGTTGAGCGTTGGTCATTTCCATTTGGGACTCCTGTATCACTACTACTGCGATGAAAAAAAAGAAGGCATCTTGTGCCTTCTTTTATATGCGTAATCAGGGGTCAATTACAAATCATCGAGGAAAGTTTTATCCAGTTGTTTGAAGGCACGCTTAAGCGTGTCAGCCAGCGCCTGGTAATCAGGCTTCCCTTCAACCGGCGATAACGCCTGTCCGGCTTCTTGTAATTTCCCCCGAACTTCGTAGAACCAGTTGAGAATCGAAGGCGGCAGCGGTGTCACGGAACGCTTACCCAACCACCACATGCCCTGCATTGGCAGGCTCAGCGCAAATAGCGCCGTTGCCACAGCCGGTCCCAACTGACCACCCAACGCAATTTGCCAGCATAACGTGAAGACGGCGATAGGCGGCATAAAACGGATTGCGTAACGTGTCATACGGATCACGCGGTTCTCTACAAACACGGGCGCGAGGCGCTTTTCCATTGGCCACGTCTTCGCGTAGTGCTGCCCCCGGCGGAACAAGCTAAAAAAATTGACGGAACGATTATCCGGTGTCGACATGGCGGTTACCTCAACTTCACATATAAAAATTAAAAAATTTGTGCAAAACAACAACTACAAAGGACATCGTTCAAAACATTTTGTCTTTGATACCCACATTCAGGTATCCTGTGCCGGCCTGTAAGGCCTTTAGTCCAAAATCATTGAGTCGTCAAATTGACACATAGTATGCCATTGGCTGAAAAATACGCAAAATGACATAGACTCAAAGGTATTTATTCCATCGTGCCCAAAAAGACCCTGGCGCATGATGTTAATCATAAACGTCGGTGTCATCATGCGCTACGCTCTATGACTCCCTGACGTTTTTTTAGCCACGTATCATAAATAGGTACTTCCATGTCGAGTAAGTTAGTACTGGTTCTGAACTGCGGTAGCTCCTCACTGAAATTTGCCATCATCGATGCAGTAAACGGTGAAGAATACCTTTCTGGTTTAGCCGAATGTTTCCATCTCCCAGAAGCACGTATCAAATGGAAAATGGATGGCGGTAAACAAGAAGCGGCTTTAGGTGCAGGCGCCGCTCACAGTGAAGCGCTGAATTTTATCGTTAATACTATTCTGGCACAAAAACCAGAACTGTCTGCTCAGCTGACTGCGATTGGTCACCGTGTTGTTCACGGCGGCGAAAAATACACCGGCTCTGTAGTTATCGACGATTCCGTTATTCAGGGTATCAAAGATGCAGCCTCTTTTGCACCGTTGCACAACCCTGCACACCTGATCGGTATCGCTGAAGCGCTGAAATCCTTCCCGAATCTGAAAGACAAAAACGTGGCCGTATTCGACACCGCGTTCCATCAGACTATGCCGGAAGAATCTTACCTCTATGCCCTGCCGTACAGCCTGTACAAAGAGCATGGCATTCGTCGTTACGGCGCGCACGGTACCAGCCACTTCTTCGTGACTCAGGAAGCGGCAAAAATGCTGAACAAACCGGTTGATGAACTGAACATCATCACTTGCCACCTGGGCAACGGCGGTTCTGTTTCTGCAATCCGTAACGGTAAATGTGTTGATACCTCCATGGGTCTGACCCCGCTGGAAGGTCTGGTGATGGGTACGCGTTCCGGTGACATCGACCCGGCGATCATCTTCCACCTGCACGACACCCTGGGCATGAGTGTTGACCAGATCAACAAAATGCTGACCAAAGAGTCTGGCCTGCTGGGTCTGACTGAAGTCACCAGCGACTGCCGTTATGTTGAAGACAACTACACCACCAAAGAAGACGCTAAACGTGCAATGGACGTTTACTGCCACCGTCTGGCGAAATACATCGGTTCCTACACCGCGCTGATGGATGGTCGTCTGGATGCGGTTGTCTTCACCGGTGGCATTGGTGAAAACGCCGCGATGGTTCGTGAACTGTCTCTGGGCAAACTGGGCGTTCTGGGCTTCGAAGTTGACCACGAACGTAACCTGGCCGCACGTTTCGGCAAATCTGGTTTCATCAACAAAGAAGGTACCCGTCCTGCGGTGGTTATCCCAACCAACGAAGAACTGGTTATCGCGCAAGACGCGAGCCGTCTGACTGCCTGATTTCACACCGCCAGCCTAGCTGGCGGTGCTGTTTTGTAACCCGTCTAAATTGGCGGTAACGAAAGAGGATAAACCGTGTCCCGTATTATTATGCTGATCCCTACCGGAACCAGCGTCGGCCTGACCAGCGTCAGCCTTGGCGTGATCCGTGCTATGGAACGCAAAGGCGTTCGTCTGAGCGTCTTTAAGCCTATCGCTCAGCCTCGTGCCGGTGGCGATGCGCCTGACCAGACTACCAGCATCGTGCGTGCTAACTCTTCTCTGCCAGCCGCTGAGCCGCTGAAGATGAGCCACGTTGAATCTCTGCTGTCCAGCAATCAGAAAGATGTGCTGATGGAAGAGATTATCGCGAACTATCACGCGAACACTAAAGACGCTGAAGTTGTCCTGGTTGAAGGCCTGGTCCCAACCCGTAAACATCAGTTCGCGCAGTCTCTGAACTACGAAATCGCGAAAACGCTGAACGCGGAAATCGTCTTCGTCATGTCTCAGGGTACCGATACCCCGGAACAGCTGAACGAGCGTATTGAACTGACTCGCAGCAGCTTCGGCGGCGCGAAAAACACCAACATCACCGGCGTAATCGTTAACAAACTGAACGCACCGGTTGATGAGCAGGGCCGTACTCGCCCGGATCTGTCTGAGATTTTCGACGACTCTTCCAAAGCGAAAGTGATCAAAGTTGATCCGGCTAAACTGCAGGAGTCCAGCCCGCTGCCGGTTCTGGGCGCGGTGCCGTGGAGCTTCGATCTGATCGCCACCCGTGCAATCGATATGGCGCGTCACCTGAACGCCACCATCGTGAACGAAGGCGATATCAATACCCGTCGCGTGAAGTCTGTGACTTTCTGCGCACGCAGCATTCCGCACATGCTGGAACACTTCCGCGCAGGTTCACTGCTGGTGACTTCCGCTGACCGTCCGGACGTGCTGGTTGCAGCATGCCTGGCGGCCATGAACGGCGTGGAAATCGGCGCCCTGCTGCTGACTGGCGGCTATGAAATGGACGCGCGCATCACTAAGCTGTGCGAACGTGCATTCGAAACCGGCCTGCCGGTATTCATGGTCAACACCAATACCTGGCAGACCTCTCTGAGCCTGCAGAGCTTCAACCTGGAAGTTCCGGTTGACGATCACGAGCGTATTGAGAAAGTTCAGGAATACGTTGCTAACTACATCAACGCCGACTGGGTTGAATCTCTGACCGCAACGTCTGAGCGCAGCCGTCGTCTGTCTCCACCAGCGTTCCGCTACCAGTTGACCGAACTGGCGCGTAAAGCGGGCAAACGCGTTGTTCTGCCGGAAGGCGACGAACCGCGTACCGTTAAAGCGGCCGCTATCTGTGCTGAACGCGGTATCGCAACCTGCGTTCTGCTGGGTAACCCGGATGAGATCACCCGCGTTGCGGCGTCTCAGGGCGTTGAACTGGGCGCTGGCGTTGAAATCGTTGACCCGGAAGTGGTTCGCGAAAGCTACGTTGCACGCCTGGTCGAGCTGCGTAAAAACAAAGGTATGACCGAAACCGTTGCCCGCGAACAGCTGGAAGACAACGTCGTTCTCGGCACCCTGATGCTGGAACAGGACGACGTTGACGGTCTGGTTTCTGGTGCAGTTCACACCACCGCGAATACCATTCGTCCACCGCTGCAGCTGATCAAAACTGCACCGGGCAGTTCTCTGGTATCCTCCGTGTTCTTCATGCTGCTGCCGGATCAGGTTTACGTTTACGGCGACTGCGCGATCAACCCGGATCCAACCGCAGAACAGCTGGCAGAAATCGCGATTCAGTCCGCTGAATCCGCGATTGCCTTCGGTATCGAACCGCGCGTAGCAATGCTCTCCTACTCCACCGGTACTTCTGGTGCAGGTAGTGACGTAGAGAAAGTTCGCGAAGCGACCCGTCTGGCACAGGAAAAACGTCCTGACCTGATGATCGACGGCCCGCTGCAGTACGATGCTGCCGTTATGGCTGACGTTGCGAAATCCAAAGCGCCGAACTCTCCGGTTGCCGGTCGCGCTACCGTGTTCATCTTCCCGGATCTGAACACCGGTAACACCACCTACAAAGCGGTACAGCGTTCTGCCGACCTGATCTCCATCGGGCCGATGCTGCAGGGTATGCGCAAGCCGGTGAACGACCTGTCTCGTGGCGCGCTGGTAGACGATATCGTCTACACCATCGCTCTGACCGCGATCCAGTCTTCCCAGCAGCAGCAGTAATTTGCTGCGAGTGCCGGATGCTTTATCCGGCAACACATCCTGCTTATCAAACCGGAAATAGCTAATATTTCCGGTTTTTTTATATCTGTTTTTCCCATTTGCATAATCTGAAACATTTATCAGGATGCGCTGCATCAATGAATAACTATTCTCCTGTTTGCATACTTACCCTCTTTTGCATTGCAACAGGGATAGTCTTTGATGTCAGCAGTAACAGAAACACGGCCAGCCAAAAAGTGGGCGATGCCCGACACGCTGGTGATAATTTTTTTCGTCGCCATTTTAACCAGTCTGGCGACCTGGGTTGTTCCCGTCGGGATGTTCGACAGTCAGGAAGTGCAGTATCAGGTTGATGGGCAAACCAAGACCCGCAAGGTTGTTGATCCCCACTCATTCCGTATTCTGACCAATGAAGCCGGTGAAGAGCAGTATCACCCGGTTAAGTTCTTTACCACCGGTGACGAAAGTCCTGGTCTGATGAACTTCCCGTTTGAAGGGTTAACCTCCGGCTCTAAATTCGGTACTGCCGTTGGCATCATTATGTTTATGCTGGTGATTGGCGGCGCGTTTGGCATCGTGATGCGCACCGGAACCATTGATAACGGCATCCTGGCGCTCATCCGCCATACCCGGGGTAACGAGGTCTTGTTTATCCCGGTGCTGTTTATTCTCTTCTCATTGGGTGGCGCGGTATTTGGCATGGGGGAAGAGGCTGTCGCCTTTGCCATTATCATCGCGCCGCTGATGGTACGCTTAGGTTACGACAGTATCACCACCGTGCTGGTGACCTACATTGCCACCCAAATTGGCTTTGCCAGTTCGTGGATGAACCCATTCTGTGTGGTTGTCGCACAGGGTATTGCCGGTGTCCCTGTGCTCTCGGGTTCGGGTCTGCGCATCGTGGTGTGGGTTGTGGCGACGATGATCGGCCTGACGTTCACGCTGGCCTACGCGGCACGCATCAAAAAGAATCCGCTGCTGTCACGCGTGCATGAATCAGACCGCTTCTTCCGCGAACAGCAGGATGAGGTCATTGAGCGCCGCTTCACGCTCGGCGACTGGCTGGTACTGATGGTGCTGACGGGCGTGATCGTGTGGGTCATTTGGGGCGTTATCGTCCACGCGTGGTTTATCCCGGAGATTGCCAGCCAGTTCTTCACTATGGGGTTGGTGATTGGCATTATCGGCGTCGTCTTTCGGCTCAACGGCATGACGGTTAACATCATGGCGTCCTCATTTACTGAGGGTGCGCGTATGATGATTGCCCCTGCCCTGCTGGTTGGTTTTGCCAAGGGGATATTGCTGCTGGTAGGCAATGGTGAAGCGGGCGATGCCAGCGTACTGAATACCCTGCTGCACAGCATCGCCAACGGCATTAGCGGTCTGGATAACGCCATTGCGGCGTGGTTTATGCTGCTGTTCCAGGCGGTATTTAATTTCTTCGTTACCTCCGGCTCCGGTCAGGCTGCGTTGACCATGCCGCTGCTGGCACCGTTGGGCGATCTGGTTGGCGTCAACCGTCAGGTCACCGTTCTGGCATTCCAGTTTGGTGACGGATTCAGTCATATTATCTATCCTACGTCGGCATCACTGATGGCAACGTTAGGCGTTTGTCGGGTGGATTTTCGTAACTGGCTGAAGGTAGGCGCCACGCTGTTGGGACTGCTGTTTACTATGTCCAGCGTGGTGGTGATTGGCGCGCAGATAATGGGCTACCATTAAACAACAAGGCCGGATAATGCGCATCAGCGGC
>NZ_SZWR01000010.1:260134-263959 GCF_005280875.1 Citrobacter sp. wls827 | reverse complement strand
CCTACAACGACGCCCGATCCCGTCATCCAGGATCGGCGGTGCTGAATTTACTCAGCTTCTTCGTGTTTTTCGGCTTTCGCACTTTCATTCTTGGCGTTGCGGGTCATCCACAGCGCCAGTGCCTTCAGTGAGTCCGGTGTAAATTCATCACAGCGCGCGGTAATTTCTTCCGGCGTCAGCCAGCACACTTCACTAATTTCTTCTTCCTGCAGCGCAAACGGTCCGTGAGAAACGCAGCTAAACAGCCCGCCCCAGACGCGACAGTTCTGGTCTTCAAAATAAAACTGACCGTGCTCGGCAAACGGGACACCGGCAATGCCCAATTCTTCTTCAGCTTCACGACGCGCGGAGTCCAGAAGCTGCTCATCAGCCTGAACAACCCCCCCCGCGGTAGCATCCAGCATACCGGGCATAAAGTCCTTTGTCTCAGTGCGACGCTGAACCAGAATTTTACCCATACCATCGTGTACAACGATATACGTTGCACGGTGGCGCAAGCATTGTGCCCGCATTTGTTCCCGGCTGGATTGTGCGATGACTTCATTGTCTTCATTCACAATATCCACCCATTCAGTACTTGCCAAACGACGCTGTTCCACCATCAGGAAACCTTCTTTTTTCTAGCGCTCTTACGGCGCGTTTACGTTTGTGGGGTAACTTACGGATTAATCTCGACCTGCGCAATAATACTTTGATCATTGAGTGCCATCACGCTGAGAACATTATCATCCAGAATCCCGTAGCTTGCCGTAAATCCCCCTTTCGGGATGCTTACCGAACCGGGGTTAAACTGGTAGATATCCCCACGTCGCTCTGCCACCGGCAGATGCGTATGTCCATAAACCAGCACATCGCCGGCGTTGAGCGGTGGTAAGTTATCCGGACCAAAAAGATGTCCGTGCGTCAGAAAGAGTCGCTGGCTGTCAGTCAGAATTTGCTGCCACGGCGCGGTTATTGGAAAATGCAGAAGCATCTGATCCACTTCGCTGTCGCAATTACCACGTACCGCAATTATCCGCGACGCCTGCTCATTCAAACGCTCGGCGACCTGCGCTGGCGCGTAGCCCTCTGGCAGCGCATTACGCGGCCCATGGTTCAATACATCGCCCAGTATCACCAGCCATTGCGCACCGCTTTGGGCAAACCGTTCAAGTACGCATTCCGTAGCCGGCAACGAACCATGAATGTCCGATGCGAACATCAGTTTCATCACTCACCCCTCGTTGAAAAATACCTTTCAATGATACTGGATTACGTCCCTACTTTCAGCAGGAACGCTTCGCTGAAAGCGCGATAAAACGTTGTACCGAAGCGCGTTGCCACTGGAAGGTGGCATACTCTGCGAGCTGTTCTGGTACATCATCGCCATTCAGAACCAGTCGATTAAGCATTAGCGCTAAATCGCTGTCTGCGATACACCATTCACCAAACAAATTCTGCTTACCGTGCGCCAGTAAACTGCCCGCCGTGGCAAACAATTTTTCCGCACTGGCCCTTCCTGCTTCCGTCAACGGACCTTTCTTCACGCCAGCAAAAACCACATCCGTCGAACGCTCTTCCCGGATAGGCATCAGATCGCTACGGAGCCAGGCCTGAACCTGGCGGGCGCGAGCCCGTTTTTGTAGATCGTGCGGATAAATGCGCTCCCATTGTGGTGGAGCGAAACGCTCTTCCAGGAACTCGGCAATCGCCGAGGATTCACTCAGTTCAAAACCGTCAATGTCAAGAACCGGTACGCGCCGCGTCAGCGCATACCCTTGCCATGAAGGTTGCAAGTGTTCGCCACTATTGAGGTTGACAGTTCTCAGCGTAAAAGGCAGCCCTTTCTCTTGCAGAGCGACATAAACAGACAGTACATAAGGGGAGAAAAAGTTGGCATCTGACCACAGCGTAATTGCAGGTTTGCTCATAATGTCCTCTGAAGTGTATTGGCTTTCTTTCAAAATATAGAGTCTTTCTCTCGCTGTCACTTGATGAAAACTCACACACGTCGGCAGCTTCTATACTTGTAGTGACCCGGTTCATGACAAAACGGACGCTGAAAATGATCGACCTTTACTACACTCCATCGCCAAACGGGCACAAAATCACACTGTTTCTCGAAGAGGCGCAGTTAAAATACCGTCTGATTCATGTAGATATCAGCAGAGGCAGCCAGTTCCGCCCTGACTTTTTGCTGATTTCACCGAATAATAAAATTCCGGCCATCATCGACTGCGCCCCGGAGGATGGCGGAAAACCCATTAGCCTGTTTGAGTCTGGCGAGATTTTACTCTACCTGGCGGAAAAGAGCGGTAAGCTACTCAGCGGCGAATTACGCGAGCGCCACACCACGCTGCAGTGGCTCTTCTGGCAGGTTAGCGGACTTGGGCCAATGCTGGGACAAAATCATCACTTCAGCCACTTCGCACCGCAGACTATCCCCTACGCCATTGAACGGTATCAGGTGGAAACCCAGCGACTGTACAACGTCATGAATAAACGCCTGGAAATATCACCCTGGCTGGGTGGCGATCATTACAGCATTGCCGACATTGCCTGCTGGCCGTGGATTAATCTCCATCAGCGCCAGCGTATCGACCTCGACAACTATCCGGCGGTCAATAACTGGTACGAACGTATCCGTACTCGTCCTGCAACAGAACGGGCGATGCAGCAAGCGCAGAGCGAGAAAAGTTAACGCGATTCGGTTCTCGTGTATCATGAAAAGGTTCATACATGGAGGAAACCTGCAATGTCACAACCTGACGCAATTATTCGTATAAAAAACCTTCGTCTGCGCACTTTTATCGGCATTAAAGAAGAAGAGATCCTGAACCGACAGGATATCGTCATCAATATTGCCATCCACTATCCAGCAGACAAAGCCCGGACCAGTGAAGATATCAACGATGCGCTGAATTATCGCACCATCACCAAGAGCATCATTTCGCACGTTGAGAGTAACCGCTTCTCATTGTTGGAAAAATTAACGCAAGATGTGCTCGATATCGCACGCGAACATCACTGGGTCACTTATGCTGAAGTGGAGATCGATAAACTTCACGCATTGCGTTACGCCGACTCCGTTTCCATGACATTGAGCTGGCAGCGCTAAACGTAACCCGGGAGGCGACATGCAGATTCTGATTACCGGCGGTACTGGCCTGATTGGACGTCATTTGATCCCCCGCCTGCTGGAACTGGGGCATCAGATTACCGTAGTGACACGTACTCCTGATAAGGCTCGTCAGATTCTGGACTCCCGGGTCACGCTTTGGAAAGGGCTGGAAGAGCAGCAAAACCTCGATGGCGTTGATGCTGTCATCAATCTTGCCGGAGAGCCTATCGCCGACAAACGCTGGAGCGCTGAGCAAAAAGAGCGTTTGTGCCAGAGCCGCTGGGGGATTACGCAGAAACTGGTCGATTTAATCAAGGTCAGCAACACGCCGCCTGCCGTACTCATCTCTGGTTCCGCTACGGGATACTACGGCGATCTGGGTGAAGTCGTTGTGACGGAAGAAGAACCGCCACATAATGAATTCACCCATAAGTTGTGCGCCCGCTGGGAACAAATCGCCAGCGCTGCGCAAAGCGACAAAACCCGCGTATGTTTGCTGCGTACTGGCGTTGTATTGGCCTCTACAGGCGGGATCCTCGCAAAGATGGTTCCACCGTTTCGTCTGGGGCTTGGCGGTCCTATCGGCAATGGGCGTCAATACCTGGCCTGGATCCATATTGACGATATGGTCAACGGGATTATCTGGCTGCTGGATAACGATCTGCGCGGTCCCTTCAATATGGTTTCGCCATACCCAGTTCGCAATGAACAGTTCGCCCATGCGC
>NZ_SZWR01000010.1:239016-260052 GCF_005280875.1 Citrobacter sp. wls827 | reverse complement strand
GGCAGCCGCTATGCGGCTGCTGATGGGCGAATCCTCGGTGCTGGTCCTCGGGGGGCAGCGCGCGTTGCCCAAGCGACTGGAGGGGGCAGGTTTTGCGTTTCGTTGGTACGATTTGGAAGAAGCGCTGGCCGATGTCATCCGATAATGTCTGATATCCCTTCACTGTTGCCATTGTGGTGGTATGGTTAAAAAACCAAATACCACAATGGCGACGTTATGGCGATAATATCAACACCCCGACTTACTCTCTCTTTATACCAACTCGCTGACTGGCCTTTTTTCCAGCGGCTACGAGAAAATCCGGACGTCATGCGTTTCATGGGTGATATCGCCCCAACCAAAGATACTCGCCTGCTCTTCGCCAGACGCCTTTCCGCTCGACATACCTTTGTTATCCGGGAGCACAACAACACGGCGCAACTGGGCGATATTGGCTTACAGATAAGCCATCTTTACCCTCAGGAAGCTGATATTGGCTATGCCATCACGCCGCGGGCGCAGGGAAAAGGGATTGCCAGCGAAGCCGTACGTGCCGTGTGCGATTATGCCTTTCAACAGGCTGGCGTAACGGCGATAAATGCCTATGTATTAGCCGGAAATACCGGGTCGATACGCATTCTGGAAAAAACAGGATTTATACGCACTCAGGTGCTTGAAAAAGCCTATGAAGTGAACGGCATAGCGTATGACGACTGGGTTTATCGTCTGGAGTACAGCGCGTTAAAGCGGTAGGCCCGGAAAGCGTAACGCCTCCGGGCAACTTACTTATTTCAGCGAGCCCTTGAGAAACTGCTGCAAACGCGGGCTTTGCGGATTACCGAATACCTGCTCCGGGTCGCCCTCTTCCTCAATTTTCCCCTGATGCAGGAAAATCACGTGCGTGGAGACATGTCGAGCGAATCCCATTTCGTGGGTCACGACCACCATGGTTTTCCCCTCTTCGGCCAGCTGTTGCATAATACGCAACACCTCGCCCACAAGCTCTGGGTCAAGCGCCGATGTGGGTTCATCAAACAGCAACACTTCCGGTTCCATCGCCAACGCACGCGCAATAGAGACGCGCTGCTGCTGACCACCGGACAGATGTACCGGATATTTGCCCTGCGCGCGCTCATCAATACCGACTTTGGCCAGATACTTCACCGCACGTTCGCGGGCTTCCTGCTTGCTCAGCCCCAGCACCTGAATCGGCGCTTCCATCACGTTTTCCAGCACCGTCATGTGGCTCCACAGGTTGAAGTGCTGAAAGACCATCGTCAGTCGCGTGCGTAGCAGACGCAGCTGATTTTTATCTGCAACCTTCAACTGACCGTCTTTGTCGCGCACCAGGCCAATATTCTGACCGCTAACCACAATCGTTCCGGCACTCGGCTTTTCCAGAAAGTTAATGCAGCGCAGGAAGGTACTTTTACCCGAACCTGACGAACCAATAATACTGATAACATCACCCGCATTGGCCTGCAGCGATACCCCTTTCAGCACTTCATGTTCGCCGTAGTGCTTATGTAAATCGATAACGTTTAATTTATTTTCAGACATCGTGTTACTCGAATCATTTAGAGGATACATGCTGCAACCAGCGTTTTTCCGCTTTACGGAACAGGCTAATCAGGACATACGAAATAATCAAATACAGTACGGCGGCAATACCGAAGGCGGTAAACGGCTGATACGTTGCCGAGTTGATATCGCGGGCGATCTTCAACAAATCAGGCACCGTGGCGGTAAATGCCAGCGCTGTGGAGTGCAGCATTAAAATGACTTCATTGCTGTAAGCCGGCAGCGCAATACGCAGCGCGGAAGGCAAAATAATGCAGCGATACAGTTTGAATGACGAGAAACCGTATGCGCGCGCGGCTTCAATCTCACCATGGGGTACGGAACGAATAGCCCCAGCGAAAATCTCCGTCGTGTAGGCACAGGTATTCAGCGTCAATGCCAGCACGGTACAATTCAGCCCACTGCGGAAAAATGCGTTAAGGAAGTCCGTTCCTTTGACGATCTCCAGCGTATACATCCCGGAATAGAACACCAGAAGTTGAACGTACAGCGGCGTGCCACGAAAAATATAGGTGAACAGCCAGATGGGAAACTGGATAAATTTATTACTGGAAACGCGACCAATCGCCAAAAACAGCGCCAGTATCCCGCCCATCACCACCGACGAAATCAGCAGCCAGAGAGTGATAGCAACGCCAGTGTAGCGATATCCGTCAGTCCACAGCAGGGACTTCCAGTATTCCTGAATAATCTCAATCACAGGTCAGCCCTCTTCACACCCACGGAGTAGCGGCGCTCAAGGTACAGCAGCACACCATTAGACACGGTGGTAAACACCAGATAGATGACCCCGCACACCACGGCAAAATAGAACGGCTCCCAGGTACTCTTCCCGGCAAGCTGAGTGGCTTTCACTACGTCTTCAAGTCCAAGCAGTGACACCAGCGCCGTGGCCTTAAGAATGACCTGCCAGTTGTTGCCTATTCCCGGTAAGGCATAGCGCATCATCGCCGGGAACATAATGCGGCGAAATATTTGTGAGCTGGTAAAACCGAATGCCGTCGCGGCCTCAATATGACCTTTTGGCACAGCCATGAACGCACCACGGAACGTTTCGGTAAAATAGGCGCCGTAGATAAACCCAAGCGTAATTATACCCGCGACCATCGGATCGATATCAATCTGGCCGATACCGATGGCATCGGTAATGGTATTCAGCGCAATTTGTAACCCGTAGAAAATGAGCAGCATTAAGACGAGATCGGGAACCCCGCGGATAAGCGTTGTGTACCCTTCGAAAATAAGCCCCATTGCCCGGCTTTGCGACAGCTTAGCTGCCGCGCCGACAAGACCTATCAGAACCGCCAGTACCACCGAGCTGAGTGCCAGCTCAAGCGTAACAATTGCGCCCTGTAAAATAACACCTGAAAAGCCATACAACATGCTGCCTGTCCTGTCGTGTGTGGTGGAGTAGTAAGCCTCTTTTGATTTCAGACTAACCGTTAAATGCCGGATGGCGGCTTTGCCTTATCCGGCCTACAAAATCACCGTAGGCCTGATAAGCGCAGCGCCATCAGGCATAAATTCAACGCGTCAAAAATCTACGGGCTTTATCAGCACCTGCGGTGATTAACCGCCGTAAACATCAAAATCGAAATACTTTTTCGCCAGCTTCTCGTAAGTCCCGTCAGCGCGCATTTCAGCAAAGGCTTTGTTCAGCGCTTCGCGCAGCTCGTTATCGTCTTTGCGCAGCCCCATACCGGTACCCACGCCGAATAACTTCTCGTCTTTCACAGACGGGCCGCCGAATTTGTAATCTTTACCGACCGGCTGTTTCAGGAAGCCTTCGCTGGCCGCGACTTCATCCTGGAATGCGGCGTCAATACGCCCGGCAGTCAGGTCAGAATAGATATTGTCTTGTCCCTGATAGGAGACAATTTCAATGCCTTTTGGCGCCCAGTGCTCGTTACCGAACGTTTCCTGAGTCGTGCCCTGCAGCACGCCGACACGTTTACCTTTCAGCGACTCAATAGTCGGCTGAATAGCAGAATCTTTAGCGACAACCAGACGCGAGTCGGCTGCATAAAGCTTGTCGGTAAAGGCAATTTCCTGCTGACGTTTTTCAGTAATGGAAAGCGAGGACATGATCGCATCGATTTTTTTCGCTTTTAGCGAAGGGATCAGCGCGTCCAGCGGGTTTTCCACGAAGGTACATTGCGTATTGATACGTTTGCACAGCTCTTTAGCCAGATCGATATCAAAACCGACTAATTCACCCTGCGCATTTTTCGATTCGAACGGCGCATAAGTAGGATCGGTACCGATACGAATTTTTTGCGGAATGGCGGCAAATGCTGCGGTAGCACTGGAGAAAGCCAGAACCAGAGAAAGAGACAACACCAGTTTTTTCATAACTATCCTCAACAGACTGTCTTTTATAGGGGATCTTTACAGGACCAGGTGCAGTTATCGTGCCATTAATCAGGCCGACAAGGCAAAGCATTCTACCCTGTCGGCGGTATTTATTTGCATGAAAAGCGCTTAAGTATGCACTCATGCTTATTAAGCCAACGACAAAAGCACCAAAAAAGTGCACTGAATGTATTATGCACCGTAATGGTTACCCGCAATGGTGCAGTCAATTCCCCGCTGCGGCGTATTAATCGCCGTAGACATTGAAGTTAAAATACTTACTCGCCATTTTGTCGTAAGTGCCGTCTTTGCGCAGTTCACCCAGCGCTTTATCAAAAGCGGCTTTCAGCTCGGTGTCATCTTTGCGCAAACCAATCCCGGTTCCGTCGCCAAAGTATTTTTTATCTTTTACCGAAGGACCTGCAAAGTCGTAGTCTTTACCGGCAGGCTGCTTCAGGAAGCCTTCGCTGGCCGCGACTTCATCCTGCAACGCCGCGTCGAGACGACCCGCCGTCAGGTCAGAATAAATGAGATCCTGGTTCGCATAGGCCACCACATCCACGCCTTTGCTACGCCAGTTGTCATTGGCATAGGCTTCCTGAGTAGAGCCTTGCAGCACGCCAACGTGTTTACCCTTGAGGGAATCCAGAGTCGGTTTAATTGGGGAACCTTTCGCGGCGATCAGACGTGAGTCTGCTGCGTAAAGTTTGTCTGAGAACGCAATCTCTTGCTGACGCTTCTCGGTGATAGAAAGCGAGGAGATAATGGCGTCAATTTTTTTCGCTTTCAGCGACGGGATCAGAGCATCAAAATCGCTGGCAACCCAGGTACATTTGATCTGCATGCGCTTACACATCTCGTTTCCCAGATCGATATCAAAGCCGACAAAGTCGCCTTTGGCATCTTTAGAGGAAAAAGGTGCGTATGTTGTATCTGTACCAATACGAACCGTCTGCGGAAGTGCTGCGTAGCTGGCCGCGGTGGCGGAAAGTCCTACCAGCAAAGACAAAGCAAGAACCGTCTTCTTCATACATAACCCTCAAGTGGCGTAATTTTATTATGTTTTACGTTGTGTTGTGTGTTTGCAGACTTTTTCATGCAGGTCTTATGCCATTTTCGCGTCGATGAGGATATTCGACGTTAAATATGTTAATAAAACGTTGCAATAATGTCCTGATTTTGAAGATAGCAGGTCTGACGGTTGAACCGCAGCGTTTCGTTGAGTTTTAACGAATTAAATGTTGAGGATATGATCGCGGTTACAAAATTGCCCTGAAACAGGGCAACAGATGTTTCTTTGCACGCTGATGGAACGGCTTAGGCCCCTTGCCAGCGGGTGAACAGGTCCTGCGGAAGGGTAATATCAAACTGGTCAAGCACGCGGTTAACCGTTTGATTAATCACATCATCGAGCGTTTGCGGGCGATGATAGAACGCCGGGACAGGCGGCATAATCACTGCGCCAATTTCTGCCGCCTGGGTCATGAGGCGCAGATGCCCCAAATGCAGCGGCGTTTCGCGCACGCACAGCACCAGCGGGCGGCGTTCTTTCAACACCACATCTGCCGCACGGGTAAGCAGCCCATCGGTATAGCTGTGAACGATGCCGGAAAGCGTTTTAATGGAACACGGCAGGATAACCATTCCGGCGGTCTGAAAAGAGCCAGAGGAGATACTGGCGGCGATATCGCGCGTATCGTGAGTCACATTCGCCAGCGCCTGTACGTCACGCACGGTGAGGTCCGTTTCCAGCGCCAGCGTCTGCCGGGCAGCGGCACTCATCACCAGATGGGTTTCCACATCGGTAACGTCACGCAAAACCTGCAGCAGGCGCACGCCGTAAATTGCCCCGCTTGCGCCAGAAATACCAATGATGAGTCGTTTCATGTGTAATCGCCCTTACTTGCTCAGGGCCGACTTTGCAGGAAATTACGGTGAGTTGCAAGCAAGGGTGCAGGTTGCGCCCTTGCTTGCGAGCAAACATTAACCTTCGTTGTGCATCTCAAGGTTTTCCGCTTCGTTCTGACGCAAAATCGCTTTGGCGTCGTCATTACGCAGGGAGTCGAGGAAATCGAGATATTGCTGGTCGACGTCTTTGGTGACGTACACGCCGTTAAACACGGAACATTCAAACTGCTGAATATCCGGGTTCTCAGCACGGACGGCTTCAATCAGATCATTCAGATCCTGGAAGATAAGACCATCTGCGCCAATTATCTGGCGAATCTCGTCCACTTCGCGACCATGGGCAATCAGCTCCGTCGCCGTAGGCATATCGATACCATAAACGTTCGGGAAGCGAATTTCCGGGGCAGCAGAGGCCAGATACACCTTCTTCGCTCCTGCTTCACGCGCCATCTCGATAATCTGTTCTGAGGTCGTACCGCGCACGATGGAGTCATCCACCAGCAACACGTTTTTATCACGGAATTCCGCACGGTTGGCGTTCAGTTTACGGCGCACGGATTTACGGCGCAGCTGCTGGCCTGGCATGATAAAGGTACGGCCCACGTAGCGGTTTTTCACAAAACCCTGACGGTACGGCTTACCGAGAATACGGGCAATTTCCAGCGCGATATCACAGGAGGTTTCCGGAATCGGGATCACCACGTCAATGTCCAGATCTTCCCATTCACGAGCAATTTTTTCGCCAAGCTTGGTACCCATGTTTACGCGGGCGCTGTAGACGGAAATCTTGTCGATAAAGGAGTCAGGACGTGCGAAGTAGACGTATTCAAACAGGCACGGATTGCTGACCGGGTTATCGGCACACTGGCGGGTAAACAACTGACCTTTTTCTGTGATATAAACCGCTTCGCCAGGGGCAACGTCGCGCAGGAATTCAAAGCCCAGCGTATCCAGCGCTACGCTCTCGGAGGCCACCATGTATTCGGTACGACCATCGCCGATATCACGTTTACCCAGCACCAGCGGGCGGATGCCGTTCGGATCGCGGAAAGCAACCATACCGTGGCCGATAATCATCGCCACGCAGGCATAGGCGCCGCGGATCTGGCGGTTGGTTGCGGCAATAGCAGCAAAAATATTGTCGGCTTCCAGCGGATAGTGGCGGAAATTATCCAGCTCGCTGGCGAAAATATTCAGCAGAATTTCAGAATCTGAAGTGGTATTGATGTGGCGGCGCTTTTCTTCAAACAGCTTTTTACGCAGCTCATGTGCGTTGGTCAGATTGCCATTGTGGGCAAGCGTGATGCCATACGGTGAGTTGACGTAGAAAGGTTGGGCCTCAGAGGCGCTGGAGCTGCCAGCCGTTGGGTAACGCACATGACCAATGCCCATGTTGCCCTGCAAACGCTGCATGTGGCGCGCTTCAAAAATGTCGCTCACCATTCCGTTCGCTTTACGCAAGCGGAAGCAGTTGTTGGCATCAATGGTGATGATGCCAGCGGCATCCTGGCCACGATGCTGGAGCACCGTTAACGCGTCATAAATCGACTGGTTTACCGGCATAACACCGGCGATACCGACAATACCGCACATACGTCTTTTCCTCGTTCAGCAACAACCCAAAGTTTATACTTTGGGCAAGAAACTTGACGAGCTTTGCAGATAGTCAAAGAACCATCTGATGATGAAACTGAACTGCGGGATCAGCTGCGACTTACTCCAGTCTTCACTTTTCGACAGACCGGTAAATGTATCGAGAAAGAACAAGATGGCGGCGACGATCAGCGCCCCTCTCAGAGCTCCGAAGCAAATCCCCAACACCCTGTCGGTACCCGACAAGCCTGTTTTCTCTACCAGCTGGCCTATCACAAAGTTAACGATAGCGCCGACGATAAGTGTCGCGATGAACAGTATCGCGATAGCAATCCCATTTCGAACCAGTTCGTCTTCAAAGCCCGTAAACCAGACAGACAGGTAAGTGTAGTAATGGCTGGCGACAAAGAAAGCACAACCCCAAGTCACCAACGATAATGCTTCACGAACAAAGCCACGGATCAGGCTAACCAGACAGGAAAAACCAATCACCGCGATAATGGCGTAATCAATCCAGACCATATGTGTCCCACGATTTTACGCCCTGTCGTCCTGTTCGGGGCGCATTCTAACAGAAAAAGAAAACGTTTGCGTAGGGATTTCCTTTCCACGCGTAAATAAAAATGGCGCTGAAAAAATCTTCAACGCCATACCGTTTTATGCCTCTTCGGGCACTGCCGGATAGCGGTAAAAACACCGTATCCGGCCTGAATCAGAGCTGCGCCGTAAACAGCGCAATCCCTTAATTAGGGGTGTACCCCATCACGACGCCACTCAGACCAGAGATCTTCTGCAGCTCGCCCAGCGAGTTTTTCAGCTTATCTTTGGAGGCGTCCGGCCCCACGAGAATGCGGGTTATTTTACCCTGCACCGGCGTTGACGGAGAAGTATATACCCGGAAGCCCGCGCCACGAAGTTTACCCACGATCTCATTGACCTTATCCGCATTTTTCAGCGCACCGAGCTGTACAACGTACGCTTTGCCGGTCGGCGCTGGCGGTTCCTCAGCAGCCGGTTTAGGCGCTGGGGCTGGCGCAGGAGCAGGCGTCGGAGCGACGGCAACAGGCTGCGGCTTCGGTTTGGGTTTCGGCTGCTCTACGGGCGCTGGGACAGGATCTAACTCCGCGCTGTTTGCCGTCGTCAAACGTGAAGGATCCAACGATGGCGCGGCAGCATCTCCCGCACGCACCTCTTCTGCCGCCCCTTCCGGCGGCTGGGTCGGCAGCGCCTGCGTTGCCGCTGGCATCATATCTGGTTCATCGCGATCGCCGGGTTTCGGCACCAGAGGGATCGCCGCAAACTCATCCTGATAATGTTTTTTCTGCCCGTCAAGCAGCCCAGGGAGCACAATCACCCCCAGCGCGACCAGCACAATTGTGCCGACTAATCGATTCTGAAACTTACTCGCCACCGCTTCTCCCCACGTCTATTACTTCCATGACATGTGCGACAGTGTGAAACGATCCACACACCAACACGGTATCTTCTGGCTTCGCCTCAGCCAGTGCCGCAGACCATGCCTGCGCCACGCTATCGTAGGCGTCGCCTTTGCCCAGATGCTCCAGCAATTGTTCTGCCGTTGCGCCACGCGGCCCTTCCAGGGGCGCACAGTACCAGACGTCAACCACGCTTTTTAACCAGGCTAACGTACCGGCAATGTCTTTATCATGTAGCATACCGATAACCGCAAGTACACGCCCGCTTTTCACTAACTTTTTCAGACGTCCGGTCAGATACTCTGCCGCATGCGGGTTATGGGCAACATCGAAAATCACTCGCGGCGACTCGCTCACAATCTGGAAGCGTCCCGGCAAAATCGCGTGTTCGATGCCGTCACGAATGGCCTGCTCGCTAACGTTCAGCCCGCTTGCACGCAGCGCGGCCAGTGCGGTAGCAGCGTTAGGTTGTGGAACCTGCGGCAACGGCAGATGCGCCAACGTTCCGTGAGCGTCCGTAAATGACCAGTCGTCCTCGGTTACCGCATAGCGCCAGTCCACGCCGCAGCGTTGCAAAATTGCCCCGCACTCTTGCGCGACATCCGCGATGGTGTAAGGCATTTCAGGTTCGCCGACGATAGCCGGTTTCTCTGCACGGAAAATGCCCGCTTTCTCACGACCAATGCTTTCACGATCCGGACCCAGCCAGTCGGTATGATCAAGCGCAATACTGGTGATCACCGCCACATCAGCATCAACGATATTGGTAGCGTCAAGGCGCCCGCCCAGCCCCACTTCCAGAATAACGACATCCATCTGCGCCTGTTTAAACAGCCAGAGCGCCGATAACGTACCGTATTCAAAATAGGTCAGAGAAATGTCGCCACGCGCGTCTTCGATCTCAGCAAACGATGCGGTATGCGCTGACTCCGGCAGTTCACGCCCCTGCACGCGCACGCGCTCCGTGTAGCGCACCAAATGCGGCGAACTGTACACCCCGACTTTATAGCCTGCTGCGGTCAGCACCGATTCCAGCGTACGACATGTCGTGCCTTTTCCGTTGGTTCCTGCCACCGTAAACACAAATGGCGCGGGTTTCAACACACCCAGTTTGCGCGCCACCTGGCTTACACGTTCAAGGCCAAGATCGATGGTTTTACTGTGCAGGTTTTCCAGATAAGAAAGCCACGACGCCAGGGGCGACGCGGCTTGAGGAATACGTTTATTGTCCATGATGCCTGTAATTTTATGACGTAGAGAAAAGCAAAAGGGCAGAGCCAGTGGCCCTACCCTTATCAGCTATCAGGCCTCTGATTCCTGATCGGGTACCGGAGGCACCACCTCGCCTTCACGCGGCTCATCCGGATTCGGCGCAGGAAGATTCATCAGCTTCGCCAGGATGCTTGCCAGTTTCAGGCGCATTTCCGGACGGCGGACGATCATATCGATAGCGCCTTTTTCAATCAGGAACTCGCTGCGCTGGAATCCCGGCGGCAGTTTCTCACGTACGGTTTGCTCGATAACGCGCGGACCTGCAAAGCCGATCAGTGCTTTCGGCTCAGCAATGTTGAGATCGCCCAGCATCGCGAAGCTTGCAGAAACACCACCCATGGTAGGGTCAGTCAGTACGGAAATGTACGGTAAACCACGTTCCTGCATTTTCGCCAGCGCGGCAGAGGTTTTCGCCATCTGCATCAGAGACATCAGCGCTTCCTGCATTCGCGCCCCGCCAGAAGCGGAGAAGCAGATCAGCGGACAGTTATCTTCCAGCGCCTGTTCGACGGCACGGACAAAACGCGCGCCGACCACAGAGCCCATGGAGCCGCCCATAAACGCGAACTCGAATGCTGCAGCAACGACCGGCATACCATGCAGCGTGCCTTTCATCACCACCAGCGCATCTTTCTCGCCGGTTTCTTTTTGCGCAGAAGCCAGTCTGTCTTTGTATTTTTTGGAATCACGAAACTTCAGCACGTCTTTCGGCTCAAGCTCGCTACCCAGTTCCACAAGAGAACCTTCATCTAACAGGCTATGCAGGCGATTGCGCGCCGACATGCGCATATGATGGTCACACTTCGGACAGACCTCAAGATTACGTTCCAGCTCAGCACGGTATAAAACCTGACCGCAGCTATCACACTTGGTCCACACCCCTTCAGGAATGCTTGCCTTGCGGGTGGGAGTAATGTTGCTTTTAATTCGTTCAATCCAGCTCATTGGTGACCTTTCTGCCTGAACCCTAGTCAGCTTTGTTATAAGGGGCGCATAATGCCATTTTTGCCCCTAACAGACCATGAATGTTGCACATTAAAACATAACAGCCCGAAACTTTGGATAAAAAAGTGGTCGAACCGCTGAGTTACTTTCTATTTTGCCGCCCGTGACGCAGCACGCTTATGGCGAATCACTTCAATTACGCCCGGCAATACGGAAAGAACGATAATCGCCACAATCAGTAATTTCAGGTTTTCCTGAACGATCGGCAAATCGCCGAACAGGTAGCCTGCGTAGGTGAACAACAATACCCACAGCAGCGCGCCTACGACGTTATACATCGCAAAATGACGGTAGGACATGTGTCCCATACCGGCAACAAACGGCGCAAATGTCCGTACGATAGGAACGAAACGCGCAAGAATAATGGTTTTACCGCCATGACGCTCATAGAACGCATGGGTTTTATCCAGATAGCTGCGGCGGAAAATTTTGGAATTTGGGTTACTGAACAGCTTCTCGCCAAACAATCGCCCGATGGTGTAGTTCACCGCATCGCCCACAATCGCCGCCACTATCATCAACGCCACCATCAGATGAACATTAAGATCGTTCGTTGGCAGCGCAGAAAGCGCACCAGCAACAAACAGCAGCGAATCTCCTGGCAGGAACGGCGTGACCACCAGTCCCGTTTCGCAGAACAGAATCAAAAACAGAATAGCGTATACCCAGATACCGTATTCCGCGACCAGCTCCGCCAGGTGCACATCAATGTGCAGGATAAAATCGATGAGGAAGTAAATCAGATCCATAGTTATGCCTTTATACGACTCAAATTAGTCCGCCAGAAATAGCGGGCCCATAGGCGGTTTTGGCAGGTCGAACCGATCCGGGTAATCTACTGCAACCAGATACAGTCCTTCCGCTTTCGCCGTTGCCGCTGCCAGCGTTCTGTCCTTCGCCGCTAACAGTTCTGCTATCCAGCTCTCCGGCTGGTTGTGGGCACCTACTTCCATCAGGCTGCCGACAATATTCCTGACCATATGATGTACAAAGGCATTCGCTTTAATATCCACCACCACATACGCACCGAAACGTTCAACGTTAATGTGCATCACGTTACGCCACGGTGTGCGCGACTGACACTGCACCGCCCGAAACGAGGTAAAATCATTTTCGCCAATCAGACACTGGGCTGCACGATGCATACGCTCAGCATCCAGCGGCTCATAGTAATGGGTTACCCCTTTACCTAAAATCGCAGGACGCAACCGATGATTGTAGATGATGTAGCGATAACGGCGAGCCGTAGCGCTAAATCGGGCATGAAAATCATCAGGTACAGCTTTCACCCAGCGTACAGCGATGTCACCAGGTAAATTCGCATTTACCCCCAGTGTCCAGGCCGCATCTTTACGCTGTGCCGTCGTTTCAAAGTGAACAACCTGCCCTGTGCCATGAACGCCCGCATCCGTGCGTCCCGCACAAAAGACATTAATGCGTTCATTCGCCACCTGAGAGAGCGCTTTTTCCAGTTTTTCCTGAACGCTACGCACTTCGTTCTGGCGCTGCCAGCCATAATATTTGCTGCCATCGTACTCAATGCCCAGCGCAATTTTATGAGTTGACGGCTGTTGCAGGTCAGACATTAGTACAGGTACTCCTGCACCAGTTTTTCCGCAATTTTCACCGCCATTAACGCGCCGCCAAAGCGCACGTTGTCTGCCACAGACCAGAACTGAACTTGCTCAGGCATGCCGTAATCGTTATGCACGCAGCCAATGGAAAGGTGCGGAGTGCCTGACGCGTAGCCAACCTGAGTCGGGAAATCGGTCTCTTCTGACAGAACAATATCTTCACCACGAGAAAAGGCATCACGCGCCTCTTCTGCGGCCAGCGGGCGCAGCGCTTCAAAATTCACCATCTGTGCATGACCGTAGAACACGGGTGACTGCACGATGCTGGCTGAAATTAACAGGCCGTCATCCTGCATAATCTTGCGCACTTCATCAACAATACGACGCTCTTCCCGCACGCTACCTTCGCGATCGGGCAGCAGCGGCAGCATATTGAACGCCAGCTGACGACCAAAGAAATCATCTTCGTCAATCGGGATGCCGTTAAGCAATTTCGCGCTTTGTCCGGCCAGTGCGTCTACGGCTTTTTTACCGTGAGCGGAAGCCGAGATAATGTTGGTTACCGTAATACGTGAGAGGCCACCGTCATCAATCAATGGTTTCAGCGCAGACAGCAGTTGGCTGGTCAGGCTGTTAGGCACCGCAATCACATTGCGGTTACGGTAATCCGCCAGCACGAACGGGTTAACGTCCGGGACGACCAGCGGAACGTCAGGCTCAAGCGCGAACAGACCGCTGCTGTCAATAACCAGACAACCGGCATTGGTTGCTTCTTCAGCCCATGCCGCGGTGGCTTCAGTGCCCGCAACAAAAAATGCCAGCTGTGCCTGCGTCCAGTCAAAGTCTGCAACGTCCTGCACTATGACCGATTTACCGTTAAAACGCAGATGCTCACCGGCGCTTTCATTACGCGCCAGCGCATAAATTTCACCGACCGGGAACTGGCGTTCAGCCAGAGTATCGAGCAGGGCTTCGCCTACGGCGCCCGTTGCGCCCAGAATGGCAATATTCCAGCCTTCAGACATGGTGATTTACTCCAAGAAATACGTAAGCGTCCCTGTCGCATTATTCGACAGGGAGCATTAAGAAGACATTAATGTGCCGGATGATGAACAGCGTTAAAACCCAGCTTACACAGCAGGGCTGCAGCGGCTGCGTCGTCACACATCACGTATAAAGACGACCATTCACGACGCTCAAGGTAATTTTTACGCAGTTTATCAAACTCACCCGGAATTCCAGCGACTTTACGCAGCGGCGCATCATCGCGGCGCACATCATACACTAAATGCACAAGCCTTTTCAGCGTTGGCTGATCTAACGGGCCATGCAGGGTGATACGACCAAATTCCGGCGCGGGTAACAGGGTACTGAGCGCAACGTGCTGCTCGTGACCAATAAACTTACTATAGGCCTCAAAGACCTGCGTGGTGCCACGCGCTTTTCCTTCGAGGGTATACCCGGCAATGTGCGCCGTGCCGATATCGGCTTTCTCCAGCAACGCCACATTGAGATCCGGCTCTCCTTCCCAGACATCCAGCACAACGCTCAGCGGCTGCCCGGCGTTGAGTCGGTTCAGTAAGGCGGAATTATCCACGACCGCCCCACGGCAGGCGTTGATCAGAATAGTGCCCGGCTTCAGTCGGCTAATCAGCGCCTCATCCGCCAGATGCAGCGTTTTGTAGGGTCCATCTTTGAACAGCGGCGTATGGAAAGTCAGCACATCGGCTTGCTCTACCAGTTCGTCCAGCGAGCGGAAATCGCCCTCGTCACCCCGATCGGCTCGCGGTGGATCGCACAGCAGCGTGCGGATCCCTAATGCTTCCAGGCGCGCCTGCAAACGCCCACCCACGTTGCCCACGCCCACAATGCCTACGGTGCGATCGCGTAACGCAAACCCATCACGCTCCGCCAGCATCAGCAACGCTGAAAAAACATATTCTACGACCGCTATCGCGTTACAACCGGGCGCGGCGGAAAAACCGATCCCCGCCTGCGCAAGCCAGGCGTCATCCACATGGTCTGTGCCAGCGGTTGCCGTACCGACAAATTTAACCGGTTTTCCACTAAGCAGTGATTCATTTACTTTCGTCACCGAACGCACCATTAACGCATCCGCATCATCCAGTTCAGCAACGGGAATCGGACGACCGGGAACCGCTTTGACCTCCCCCAAACGACTGAACAGTTCGCGGGCATAGGGCATATTTTCATCAACGAGGATTTTCACGTCTTTCGCACCTGTTTGAGAACGAGAGTTAACCGGGCAAGTGTGCCATAATCTCGCCGCCAGGCATACTGCGAGACCTGGCCAGGACAGATTTAAGGAACAGAGATGATGCAGCCCATTTCAGGTACGCCCGCCCGCCCTCCCGGCGAAGGCCAAAATGCCCCTTCCGCTGCGGGTGAACAACCGTTATCCACGCAACAACGTACCGTACTGGAACGACTGATTACCCGTTTGATTTCGCTTACCCAACAGCAAAGCGCTGAGGTGTGGGCCGGAATGAAGCACGATCTGGGCGTCAAAAGTGATACGCCGCTGCAGTCACGTCACTTTCCAGCCGCTGAGCAAAACCTGAATCAGCGTCTGGGGGTTGCTCAGCAGAATCATGCTAACCGTCAGGTTCTGTCGCAGCTCACTGAATTACTGAGTCAGGGAAATAATCGCCAGGCGGTGAGTGATTTCATCCGTCAACAGTACGGGCAGACAGCGCTCAGCCAGCTCACGCCAGAGCAGTTGAAGAACGTGCTCGCGCTGTTGCAGCAGGGGCAGCTTTCAATTCCGCAGCCACAACAGCGGCCGGCAACCGATCGCCCTTTATTACCCGCCGAGCACAATACGCTGAATCAGTTGGTCACTAAGCTGGCGGCCGCCACGGGAGAGTCGGGGAAAATGATCTGGCAGTCGATGCTGGAGCTGTCTGGCGTAAAAAGCGGTGAGCTGATCCCCGCCAAACAGTTTACGCATCTGGTGACCTGGTTACAGGCGCGCCAGACGCTCAGCCTGCAAAGCGCCCCGACGCTACAAACGCTCCAGGCGGCGCTAAAACAGCCATTAGAGCCGAATGAGCTAACGGCAATAAAAGAGTACGCACAGCAGACGTATCAGATCCAACCACAATCGATTCTGACCACGGTGCAGGTGCTGGACTTGCTCAATCAAATCTTCCTGCGCCGCGTGGAACGTGACCGGGAGCAGGAATTAAACGATCCGCGTCATCTTCAACCCATTTTCAGCCCGTTCGCACCAGTGATTGAAACGGTAAAAACACTGTCGGCACGACCGGGGCTGATGTTTGTCGCCTTGCTGATAGCATTAGCCCTGTTCTGGTTGCTTGCTTAACCTTTTCGCAGAGTCAGCAGCGTCACGAAAATGCCCACCACCGCGGAAATCGCCCCGGCAAGGAATACCGAGGAGTAACCGTATGCAGTGGCCAGAACCCCGGCAACAGGACCGCTTATGCCGTAGGAGATATCCTGAAACGCGGCGTAACCGCCGAGAGCCGTACCACGAACCTGGGCAGGCACTCGCTTCACGACCTCGACGCCCAGCGCCGGGAAGATCAGCGAACACCCGGCACCGGTTAATGCCGCTCCCAGCAGTGCAATCCAGGCCGATGGCGCCTGCCACAGCAAAATCAGACCCGCGGTTTCAACCAGCAACGAAACAACGGCAACCTTCACGCCGCCAAACCGGTCCGGCATCCAGCCAAACAGAATACGCATCAGCACAAACGCCCCGCCAAATGCGGTCAGGGTGAAACCCGCCATCGTCCAGCCGTTGCTGACAAAATAGAGCGAAATAAAGGTACCGATTACCGCAAAACCCACGCCCTGCAGCGCCAGGCCCAGACCCGGTTTCCAGATAAGCCCTACCACACTCCATAACGAAGGACGCTCTCCTGCATGTGCAGGCACTTTGCGCACGGTGCCATTGAATGCCCATGCCAGCAGCGGTAATACCATCGTGGTTCCTGCCAGCGCCGCAAAGCCAAAGTGGCTGTGGATCAAAAGCCCCAGCGGCGCCCCCGCGGCCAGCGCGCCGTAAATCGCCATCCCGTTCCACGACATCACCTTGCCGGAACGCGTTGGCCCAACCAGCCCCAGCCCCCAGGTCAGCGTTCCGGTGAGCAACTGGCTTTCGCCAAAACCAAGGATCAAGCGCCCGACAATCAACAACGCAAACTTCACCGGAACGGAAACGGGCAATAGCGCGGCTAACAGCCACGCCGCGCCCGCCAGCGCACAGGCAAACATCCCCTGTAGCGCCGAACGTTTAGCACCATATTGATCGGCTAAGCGCCCGGCGTAGCCGCGCGTTAATACCGTTGCCAGAAACTGTACGCCAACGGCGATACCGACCATGGTGTTGCCATAGCCCAGCTCCTGGTGCACAAACAGAGGAATGACGGGCAAAGGTAAACCGACCGTCATATAGGTCAGGAAAACCGCAAAAGCGATACGAAACAGCGAAAAATTCGCCGAAGGTGTTTTTTCTTGTTGGGTTACAGCTGTCATGCGTTACTCCAAAATGCAGAGTAAGGCGAGGAATGTCCACGCCCCCTCTACCTGACTATCAGGATTAAGGTGCGTTGGATAACGTTAAACGCTTACGCATTATCAAGAGGATAATGTTGAAGCTGGAGTCTGCCTGCGAGTGGCCCTGGCTGTCAACTGTGAAAGCATAGCAGTGCGTTTCAAAGCGATGACTTCTCTACGAACAAAAAGGGAAATACCGCTTCAACGCCTTTCGTTCTGAACCGCCCGGTTACCTGTTCACGCTGCTGCGGCGTCAGGAGCAGGAACATCATATCCCAAATCTCTTTGGGTCCTGCTTCCTGCACGATGTTGCAATCTGGTGCTTCTGTTTTCTCATTTTCATTCAGATACGAGCGTACATACAGTGGGAACACAGAAATATGAAATTCCTCGGCCTTAGATTTCGCTCGCTTGCGCTTAACGCCCTCTTTCCCTTCACTGTAGGTATTTAAGCGCAGGCGTACAGCGGGTGCGCTTCCAGGAAACCCCGGTAATTCAAGACACTCCTTGACCGTGAACCACTCTTTTACCATCAGTTTCTTTCCTTTCTGCTGATGAAATAAAAATATTTTTTCTTTTTCGCGAAATTTCAAATTAATTCTGGCAATATTCCTACGACAAAAAGAAAGTAACGTTCTTTTGTCTTTCTAATTTATAACCTGAAAAATATCGGTGCCGATAACACATCTTCTTAGGATTACAGAATGGAACAAAAAAGCCAAGACTGGCATCGTGCAGATATTAAAAGTGCACTGGAAAAAAGAGGTATTACACTCAGAGAGTTGTCACGTTCGGCAGGTTTATCTCCTGACTCGCTGCGTAATGTATTTACCCGCAACTGGCCCCGAGCAGAACAGATCATCGCACAGGCGCTGGAAACCACGCCGGACGTGATTTGGCCGTCACGTTATCTCTCAAAATCAGCAAAAAAAAGCCGTTACAAAGAATAATCATTAATTATAAATATATCTTCAAGAATTTACCCAGCAAATTGATTAATATCTCAATTAAATATATTTATGATATTAATAGCACTATCGGCTATTCCCATCAGATTAAATCCTGTTAAAGCAATACACGAACTTATTACATATTTCATTAACAGGAGTCATGATGAGCTGGAATAAAACAACAGCAGCTAATTACGCTAAATCACACGCGAGTTCACATTCTCAAGGACGCTGCGCGGAATTTACCCGCAAAGCCATTCAGGCAGGAGGTATCACTCTTGGGCATACTTATCATGCTAAAGATTATGGCCCCATGCTAAAAAGTGCCGGTTTCAGCCCTATCGGCACATTTGAACAACCCAGGGAAGGTGATGTCGTCGTCATTCAGCCTTATGAAGGAGGAAACCCAAGCGGGCATATGGCGATATTTGACGGTCAGGCGTGGTACTCCGATTTTAGACAACGCGATATGTGGGCCGGACCTGGCTATCGGGCGGCAAAACCGTCATACACTATTTACAGGAAGCAGTAATGAAAGCATTCTCGTTGATTGCTCTGGTGCTGTTACTTTGCGGCTGCTCTACGCCGCGCCACGATAGCTCCCGGGATGTAAAACAATTCTATCTCGCGTGGATGTCCGCCTACACACAAGAGCGGGATACATCCGCACTCATGCAACGCTATGTGGCGAAAGACGTTATCAATCGTCTGGCGCTGATTGACGGCCTTTATGAGCAGGAAATTCTGGACTCGGACTACTTTATGTACGTACAGGATTACGACCCGGAGTGGATCCCGCTGTTACGGGTTGGGCCGGCTCAACCCTTTCTCGGTGGCGAAAAGGTGGAAGTACAATTAGGTGGGCCGACAGGTGAAGTCCCCATGCTGTTGGAGGTATATACGCGTTGGGAAGACAGGCGCTGGAAAATTTACCGCGTTCGCGATATTAGCGATCGTTATGAACAGCCCATCTACAGTACCGGGAATATTACCCGTGCGAAAGCTTGGTCTGCGGAGATCGCACCGGAGTACGAAAAGATGAATAAGTAAAAAAGGGAGCCTGACGGCTCCCTTTCGTGTACTGCATTAGCCGGGACTTATGCTTTCAGCTTACGCATAACCAGCGTGGCGTTGGTGCCGCCAAAGCCGAAGCTGTTGGACATCACGGTGGTCAGCGCCTGCTCGGTCGGTTTGGTCACGATGTTCAGACCTGCCGCCTGCTCGTCCAGTTCTTCAATGTTGATGCTTGGCGCGATAAAACCGTGTTCCAGCATCAGCAGAGAGTAGATAGCTTCCTGTACGCCAGCCGCGCCCAGTGAGTGACCGGTCATTGCTTTGGTCGCAGAGATTGCCGGGCTGTTGTCGCCAAACACTTCACGAATCGCGCCCAGCTCTTTCACGTCGCCTACCGGAGTAGAGGTCCCGTGGGAGTTCAGGTAGTCGATCGGCGTGTCTACGCCGTGCATCGCCATCTGCATGCAACGTACTGCGCCTTCGCCAGAAGGAGCAACCATGTCTGCGCCATCGGACGTTGCGCCGTAACCGACGATTTCCGCATAGATGTGCGCGCCACGGGCCAGAGCGTGTTCCAGCTCTTCGACCACCACCATACCGCCGCCGCCTGCAATCACGAAACCGTCACGGTGTGCGTCATAGGTACGGGAAGCTTTCGACGGGTCGTCGTTATATTTGGTAGACAGCGCGCCCATTGCGTCGAATTCACACGCCATTTCCCAGCACAGCTCTTCGCCGCCGCCAGCAAAAACGATGTCCTGTTTGCCCAGCTGAATTTGTTCTACTGCGTTGCCGATGCAGTGCGCAGATGTCGCACAGGCAGAGCTAATGGAGTAGTTAACACCGTGGATTTTGAACGGTGTCGCGAGGCAGGCAGAAACGCCGGACGCCATCGCTTTGGTGACCACATACGGGCCAACCGCTTTCAGGCCACGCGGGCTACGCATTGCGTCAGCGCCGAATACCTGAAAACGCGGGGAGCCGCCGCCGGAACCTGCAATCAGTCCAACGCGCGGATTGTTCTGGTAATCTTCTGCAGCCAGGCCGGCATCAGCCACTGCCTGCTCCATTGAAAGAAATGCATAGATGGATGCGTCGCTCATGAAGCGCACTACTTTGCGGTCAATGAGGCCAGTGGTATCCAGTTTTACGTTGCCCCAAACGTGGCTACGCATGCCGGAGTCCTTCAGCTCCTGAGAGAAAGTGATCCCTGAACGTCCTTCACGCAGAGATGCCAGGACTTCCTGCTGGTTATTACCGATGCTGGAAACGATGCCCAAGCCAGTAATCACTGCACGTTTCATTCAATACCTCTGTAAGTCGCACTATTTTAAAGTTTCGAGTGGCACAATAGCGTACACTTGTACGCCGAACAAGTCCGATCAGCCATTTTGTGTGGAAATTTGCGCAGCCTGGCACTCATCGCTAAGATCGGGTCACAGCCTGTCAGACGAGTAACTTACGTGAAACAATACGCTATACAACCTGCCAACCTTGAATTCAACGCTGAGGGTACACCTGTTTCCCGAGATTTTGACGATGTCTATTTTTCTAATGACAACGGGCTGGAAGAGACGCGTTACGTCTTTCTCGGCGGTAACCATCTCGCCCAGCGATTCCCTGCGCATTCACGCCCCCTCTTTGTGGTGGCCGAAAGCGGGTTTGGCACCGGACTTAACTTCCTCACGCTCTGGCAGGCATTTGCCGAATTTCGCGCTACCCACCCTGACGCTACCCTGGAAAGATTACATTTCATCAGTTTTGAAAAATTTCCGCTGACGCGTGAAGATCTCACCTTAGCCCACCAGCACTGGCCAGAACTTGCTCCGT
>NZ_SZWR01000010.1:238567-238948 GCF_005280875.1 Citrobacter sp. wls827 | reverse complement strand
CCGCTGCCGCTGGCGGGGTGTCATCGTCTGCTGCTTGATAATGGGCGCGTCACGCTTGATCTGTGGTTTGGCGATATTAACGAATTAACCAGCAAGCTGGATGACTCTCTGAATCAAAAGGTGGATGCCTGGTTCCTGGACGGCTTCGCCCCGGCAAAAAATCCGGATATGTGGACGCCGACGCTGTTTAACGCGATGGCCCGACTGGCGCGTCCCGGCGGCACGCTGGCGACTTTTACCTCGGCAGGTTTCGTACGTCGCGGGTTACAGGACGCCGGATTTACGATGCAAAAATGCAAAGGTTTTGGTCGCAAACGTGAAATGCTCTGTGGCGTAATGGAACAAACTCAGGCGCTGCCTTCCTCAGCCCCCTGGTTTGCA
>NZ_SZWR01000010.1:231885-238495 GCF_005280875.1 Citrobacter sp. wls827 | reverse complement strand
CCGCCATTATTGGCGGCGGTATTGCCAGCGCATTGCTGTCTCTGGCGCTACTGCGTAGAGGCTGGCAGGTCACACTCTATTGCGCGGACGATAAGCCTGCGCAGGGCGCATCCGGTAATCGCCAGGGCGCGCTCTATCCGTTACTCAGCAAGCATGACGCGGCTATTAATCTCTTTTTCCCCACCGCGTTTACCTTCGCCCGTCGACTGTATGACACCCTCCCCGTTGAGTTCGCGCATGACTGGTGCGGCGTAACGCAACTCGCATGGGACGAAAAAAGCCAGCAAAAAATCGCCCAGATGTTGTCCCTTGAACTGCCCGAAGCGCTCGCCGTCGGCGTGGACGCAGAGCAGGTTTTACAAACGACCGGCGTAAAAACCGGATGCGGCGGGATTCAGTACCCCGCCGGAGGATGGCTGTGTCCGGCACAGTTAACCGCCGCCGTATTCGACTATGCCGCAACGCTGGGATTACGCACCCGGTATCAACATACGCTGGCCTCACTGTCTCGACAGACAGAAAACTGGAAATTGGCGTTTGCCAGTGGAGCAACCGCCACTCACGCTGCGGTAGTTCTGGCTAACGGGCATCGCATTAACGGCGTTGAGCAGACGCAGTCGCTACCGGTGTACTCCGTAGGCGGTCAGGTGAGTCACATTCCTACTACGCCTTCGCTTTCAGCGCTGCGTCAGGTGCTGTGCTATGACGGCTACCTCACGCCGCATAACCCGCAAAATCAGCAGCACTGCATTGGCGCCAGTTATCATCGCGGAAGTGAAGAAACGATGTATCGTGCTGACGATCAGCAGCAAAACCGTCAGCGCTTAATAGATTGTTTCCCGAATGCCGTGTGGGCAAAAGAAGTGGACGTTAGTGGCAATGCCGCCCGCTGTGGGGTGCGCTGCGCCACGCGCGATCACATGCCGATGGTCGGTAATGTGCCGGACTATAACGCCACACTCAGCCAGTACGCCACGCTTGCCGAAGACAAAGAGCATGCTTTAAGCGCACCGGTATACCCGGATTTGTTCATGTTTGGCGCGCTGGGGTCACGTGGGTTATGTTCTGCCCCGCTATGTGCAGAAATTCTGGCCGCGCAAATGAGTGATGAACCGATCCCAATGGATGCCAGCACGCTGGCGGCGCTGAATCCGAATCGTCTGTGGGTACGGAAGTTATTGAAGGGTAAAACGGTGAAATAAAAGGATGGGGTGTCAGCCGATCATTGCCTGATGGCGCTACGCTTATCAGGCCTACAAACACCCGCCCACATAGGCCGGATAAGACACCTCAGTGTCGCCATCCGGCACACGCTACTGTACTTATTGTTTTGTCGCCTTCAGGAACAAGGTGTCCCACATCTCTTTCACTAACTCCTGGTCACGTGGCGAGAGTTCGCCCGCGCTGATGGCTTTCTCCAGACTGCTGGTCACATTGGCGTACAATGCCTCAGCCGAATGGTCCTCGCCAGCATCCAGCTCAGCAACGGCCAGCGTCAGGTGTCCACGCAAATAACCACTGGCAAACAACTCATCATCGCTGGCGTGCTCTACCATATCGTCGATTAATGCCAGAATGCGTGATTCAAACTCCGCGATCATCTTCTTTCCTCATTGTAAACGTGGCAGCGGCGTCAGTTGAGCGCTTCGGGCCACGGGAATTGTTCCGCCTTAAGTTCAGGCGTGTGATAATAATTCTGTAACGCGTTAATGAAACGCGCCGGGCGTTCAGGGATCCCCTTGTCCAGATACTCCATCACCTGAGCATGAACACGGCGCTGGAATACCACGCGATCCGGTTCAAAGTCCCCTTCCAGGTTGTCGCAACTGACGTTAAACGGGTAGCCCGCCGCCATGCAAAACAGCCAGTCAAACGCCTGCGGCTTCACTTCTACATCTTCAAACTGGCATTGCGTCTTCGCGTCGCGTCCGTCCGGACAGTACCAGTAACCGAAGTCGACCAGCTCACGACGCGCCTTTCCCGCAATACACCAGTGTGAAATTTCGTGTAACGCACTGGCGTAATAGCCATGCGCAAAAACGATACGGTGATACGGTAATTCCGCATCCGCAGGAAGATAGATCGGTTCGTCGTCGCCTTTAATCAGACGGGTATTAAATTCATCGGCAAAGCAGCCGTTAAAAATCTCAATTAACTGTTCGTAGTGATGCGTATTATTCATTAGTTCATCCCCAGCCAGTGGAGAATCTCCTGTCCATGATTATCATAAAGTAGCTTGGCGCTCATCACGGCGGAGACAATAACGATCATTGGCCGAATGAGTTTTTGTCCTTTGCTGAGTACCAGCCGTGAGCCCATCCGTGCGCCAATAAACTGGCCAATAAGCATCACAAATCCGGTCGCCCAAATCACTTTACCGCCGAGGGCAAACAACAGCAGCCCACCGATATTCGATGTGGCATTTAATACTTTGGCGTGGGCCGTCGATTTCGCCAGGTTGTAGCCGCACAGCATGACAAAGGCCAGCGCGTAGAACGACCCCGCCGCCGGGCCAAAAAAGCCATCGTAAAAACCGACGCAGCCTCCGGCCACCAGCGCGAAAGGCAGCCCGTGCAATCGACGCTGCCGGTCCTCTTCCCCTACTTTCGGCATTAACAGAAAGTAAAGGCCAATACAGATAACCAGAACCGGCAGGATCTGGCGCAAAATGTCTGACTGCACATGCTGAACCAGCAGCGCGCCGCTCATTGACCCAATAAAGGTCATGAAGATATTGAGCTTCTGATCCGCCAGATTAACCACGCCACGACGAATAAAATAGAGGGAGGAAGAGATAGATCCTCCGCAGGCCTGCAGCTTATTGGTCGCCAGCGCTTGCGCAGGTGGCATCCCGGCCGCCATCAATGCCGGGATGGTGAGTAAACCACCGCCTCCGGCCAGAGAATCAATAAAACCTGCCAGCATCGCCACAAAAAACAGCACACCTAACAGCAGTGGCGTCACCATAAACAGAGAGGCAAAATGATCCATTAGAGTACATGCTCGTCCAGTAGCGCCTGGCAGGAAGGCGGCAACGGCGGCGGTGTCTTCTTCTCAGGCTTGGTGGTTCCAGGTTTCGGAGGTTCGAACCAGCTTTGCAGCTCCGCGCCGCAGCCGTCACCCGGTGGCGGTAACGGTTGATCTTCGCACTCAAGGCTGTCGGCAGGGCAACGTAACCGGACGTGCATATGCGCACGGTGCTGGAACCACGGCCGCACTTTACGCAACCAGTCCCTGTCGGTTCCTGCATCCAGACAAAGTTGCTGCTTAATCGCCGGATTCACGAAAATACGCGTTACTTCATTATCTTTTGCAGCCAGCCTTACCAGGCTGAAAATCTCCGGCTTCCACAGGGACGGTACAACACGTTTACCATCCTGCGAGACCAGATCTAACGCCTGTGGCCGCAGCAGTTGTGACTGGGTCCAGCGCGTTTTCGGCAGCTGCAGGAAAATATCCACATCCAGCCCGGTCTGGTGACTGGCATGACCGCCATTAAATCGCCCACCGGCCGGCATACCCATATCGCCGATTAACACCGTGCCCAGCCCCTGACTATTAGCCTGATTACTCAGACGCTGGATAAACCTCACCAGATCCGGATGGCCAAAGTAACGACGCTGATCGGTGCGCATTACCTGATAGTGTTCTGACTGTACAGGCAGCGTCTCTGCGCCAACTATACAGCCATTGGAAAACGCGCCGATAGACTGCGCGCTGCCCGCAACCGGATGGGTAATTTTCTGCCAGGGCGTCGCCGCCAGACAGGCGGTACTGGCAAACAGAGCCAGCGCCGCAAGTGCCGTTTTTTTCATTTTTACCAGCGTGGAATATCGGTCTTCACATCCGCATTTTGCGCCCGCTGACGCAGCAAGTGATCCATCAACACGATCGCCAGCATTGCTTCAGCGATCGGCACTGCGCGGATCCCAACGCACGGATCGTGACGACCTTTAGTGATCATGTCGACTTCTTCACCAAAGCGATTAATGGTGCGCCCTGGTACGGTAATACTGGACGTCGGTTTCAGCGCCATATGGGCAATAATTTGTTGCCCGCTGCTGATCCCGCCCAAAATGCCGCCCGCATGGTTGCTCTGAAAACCGTCTTTGGTGATTTCATCGCGGTTCTGACTGCCGCGCAGCGCTACAACGTCAAATCCGTCGCCAATCTCAACGCCCTTAACGGCATTTATGCTCATCAGCGCATGGGCGATGTCGGCATCCAGACGGTCGAATACAGGTTCGCCGAGACCCGCAGGTACGCCGCTTGCAACAACGGTTACTTTCGCCCCGATGGAGTCGCCCTCTTTCTTCAGCCCGCGCATCAGTTCATCCAGTGCTTCAATTTTATCCGGGTCCGGGCAAAAGAAGGGATTCAATTCGACCTGAGACCAGTCCTTGATCTCCAGCGGAATATCACCCATCTGCGTCAGGCAACCGCGAATTTCGACGCCGAATTTTTCCGCCAGATATTTTTTGGCAATCGCGCCAGCCGCAACGCGCATCGCCGTTTCACGTGCGGATGAACGTCCGCCGCCACGGTAATCGCGCAGGCCATATTTCTGCTCATAGGTATAGTCGGCGTGTCCTGGACGGAAAACATCCTTGATCGCGCCATAATCCTGTGAACGTTGATCGGTATTTTCGATTAGCAGGCCAATGCTGGTGCCGGTAGTAACGCCCTCGAATACGCCGGAGAGGATTTTCACCTGATCCGGCTCGCGGCGCTGCGTAGTGTAACGCGAAGTGCCAGGACGACGTCTGTCGAGATCGTGCTGCAGGTCAGCTTCTGTCAGAGAAATGCCCGGCGGAACACCATCGACAATACAACCGAGCGCCAGCCCGTGTGATTCGCCGAAGGTGGTTACGCGAAAGAGTTGCCCAATTGTATTTCCTGCCATCACGGCTCCGTTATGCGTGTTGTGTATGTGCGCGTGTATTTAGTCTTTGTAAATGCTGAAGTGCTCACGAGCGGCGATCAACTGCTCTTTGGTCAGCATGAATACGCCGTCACCGCCGTTATCGAACTCCAGCCAGGTGAACGGTACATCCGGATATTGCTCTATCAGATGTACCATGCTGTTTCCGACTTCACAAATCAGAATACCGTTATCTGACAGGTAGTCCGGGGCGTTACCCAGAATGCGGCGGGTAAGTTTCAGCCCATCGCTACCGGAGGCCAGGCCCAGCTCAGGCTCATGGCGGTATTCGTTTGGCAGATCGGACATATCTTCTGCATCGACATACGGCGGATTGGTCACAATCAGGTCATACTGAACCTTCAGCAGATCGCGGAACAGATCGGAGCGGATCGGCGTAACATGATGGATCAGGCCGTGCTCTTCAATGTTGTGCTCGGTCACCGCCAGCGCATCAGTGGAAATGTCCACCGCATCGACTTCGGCTTCCGGGAAGGCATACGCGCAGGCAATGGCAATACAGCCGCTGCCGGTACACATATCGAGGATATGCTGTGGCTGCTCATTAATCAGGCCCGCAAAGCGGTTATTGATAAGCTCGCCGATCGGTGAACGTGGAACCAGCACGCGTTCATCAACATAAAATTCATGCCCGCAGAACCAGGCTTTGTTGGTCAGATAAGCCACCGGAATGCGCTCGTTGACGCGGCGAATCACGCGTTCAACAATACGATGGCGTTCGCTGGAAGTCAGACGCGCAGTGCGCATATCTTCTGGGATATCCAGCGGCAAATAAAGCGACGGCAGCACCAGCTGTACGGCCTCGTCCCATGGGTTATCCGTGCCATGGCCATACCAGATATTCGCCGCGCTAAAACGGCTGACCGCCCAACGCAACATGTCCTGAATGGTATGCAGTTCACTCACGGCTTCATCGACGAAAATTTTATCCACGTATTTCTCCAGGGCATGCTCGTATTAATTTCGGCGGCTAGTTTGCCACGAAGACGGCGATAAATCAGCATTCACGCGGAGCCTGAGCGCGAAAATTGCGTTTTAAGCGATCGGATGCCCGCCGAGTCGGGTTAAACTAACGGAAAATAAAAGATGAGACGCTCGAATGAAAAAGAAAACATCGCTCAGCGAGGAGGATCAGACGCTGTTTCGCCAGCTGATGACCGGCACGCGTAAAATTAAACAGGACACTATTGTTCACCGACCGCCACGTAAAAAAATCACCGAGGTTCCGGTTAAAAAGCTGCTGCAGGAACAGGCGGATGCCAGCCACTATTTCTCGGACGAATTTCAGCCGCTACTGAATACGGACGGCCCGGTAAGATACCTGCGTGCCGACGTCAGCCATTTCGAACTGAAGAAAATGCGCCGTGGCGATTACTCCCCGGAGCTGTTTCTCGATCTGCACGGGCTGACCCAGCAGCAGGCCAAACAGGAGTTAGGCGCGCTGATCGCCGCCTGCCGTCGTGAGCATGTGTTTTGCGCCTGCGTGATGCATGGCCACGGGAAGCATATTCTTAAGCAGCAAACGCCGCTCTGGCTGGCACAACATCCGCATGTGATGGCCTTTCATCAGGCGCCGAAAGAGTACGGTGGTGACGCCGCGCTGCTGGTGCTGATTGAAGTGGTAGAGTGGCTGCCGCCCGAACTTCCCTGATGCAGAAAACAGAAAGA
>NZ_SZWR01000010.1:228473-231845 GCF_005280875.1 Citrobacter sp. wls827 | reverse complement strand
CCGCATTTGCGGCTCTTTGATTTTCCGGATAGCGGCTGTGCCTTATCCGGACGATGAAACGTGGCACGGGTTCGATTAAATCGCCTTTGCCATTTTCAAATTACACGGGCTCATCTGCCAGTTGAAAATGCCCTTTCCGCTCTCATCAAGCGTTACGCTGGCAATCGCAGATGTGGTAAACATCGGCGGCGTTTCACCCGGGCAAAGCTCAGACACCAGATATCCCACTAACGGTAAGTGAGAAATTACCAGTGCCGTGGCGATACCTTCATTGGCCAGAGCCTGTAAATAGGCGCTGACCAGACCGACATCGCCGCAGGGAGTCAGCTCCGGCAAAACATCCACACCGGCTGGCAGGTTCATACACTCTCCCACCACATCCAGCGTCTGTTCGGCTCGTAGGAACGGGCTCACCAGAACACGTTCGATATCCACTTTTTGACCTTTAAGCCAGTTCGCCATCAGGCGAGATTCGTCACAACCACAAGAGGTTAAAGGACGAACTGAATCACTGGCGGCATCGAGGGCCGCGTCGCCGTGACGCATGATAAAAACTTGCATATTGCACCGCTTTTGTTAACCAGGATCACCAACACCTTTATTCACCGCCCCTATTGACCGTGGTAACGATGTGGTGGCCGGCATTGTGCCTTATCCATTCACCGAATGAAACGCTGTTTTTTACCTCAACGGCGTAAGTATAGTCAATCTCTGTTTACATTTTGAGCGCGATCCATACATTCGGTGCGGATTCATCCTACCTTTGACCTCATGAATTCAGGTCAGTTTCCCCGATATCCCAGAATCTTTCACCACGTTCCGCCATCTGCAATAACTGTTCACACGGCGTAAACCGTGAACCATATTGCGTGGACAGTCGTTGCAGAACCGCAACCACTTCACCCGTACCGAGAGAATCCATATACCGGAACGGGCCGCCGAGGAATGGCGGAAAACCAATACCAAATACAGCGCCGATATCGCCATCACGTGCGCTACGGACGACCTGCTCACCAAAACAGCGTGCTGCTTCGTTAAGCATTAACATGACACACCGCTCTGCAATTTGCGGGGCTGTGAGTTGGCCCTGACCCTGGACGCCAATAAGCGTATAAATTGCAGGGTCAACCTGTTTTTTGCTTTTACGCCCTTTCGCGCCATAAAGATAGAAACCCCGACCATTTTTTCTACCTTTGCGATCATCATTCAAAATTGAAGCAACAACATTTGCAGGTGCGCTAAAACGTTCTCCATAGGCGGCCTCAAGCACTGGTATAATTTTAGTGCCCGTATCAATTCCGACCTCATCCAAAAGTTGGATTGGCCCTACCGGAAAACCAAACTTAACCAGCGCGGCATCAATCGTCTCGACGCGCTCGCCTTCGGTCAGCATACGAATCGCTTCGTTGATGTAAGGCGCTAAAATACGGTTAACGTAAAAGCCAGCCTTATCCTGGACAACAATCGGCGTTTTGCCCTGCTTTTTCGCTAACTTAACGGTTGTGGCAATCGTCTGCTCAGAGGTTGTTGCATGCGGAATCACTTCCACCAGTGGCATTTTTTCTACCGGGCTAAAGAAGTGCAGACCAATTACCTGTTCAGGTCTGGTAGCATTAGCCGCAATATCGCCAATCGGTAAAGATGAGGTGTTTGACGCAAAAATAGTATGAGGGGCACAATTCTGCTCAACTTCTGCCACCATCTGTTGTTTTAACGACAGATCTTCGAATACCGCTTCAATAATCAGATCGCGATGCGCAAAACCGCGATAATCGGTGGTTCCCGAAATCAACGCCAGCTGTTTATCACGCTCGCTGGCTTTGATATGACGGCGGTGAACCTTCGTTTCAAGCTGCTCCCAACTGTACTTCAGCGCGTGGTTGATTCCCTTAGCATTAATATCTTTGATGCGCACCGGCAAGCCACCTTTACAGGCTGTGACGTAAGCAATACCGCCGCCCATCAGGCCACCGCCCAAAATACCGACGCTATTCAGCGGGCCGGGCTTCGCTTCACTACCGGGATCTTTTTTTACATCGGTATTGGCAAAAAAGATGTTCCGTAGCGCCTTAGACTGCGAAGTCATCGCCAGCTCGCCAAACGCGCGGGCTTCCGCCTCATAGCCGCTGCTGCTGCCCTGCGCGAGACCGGTTTCGATCACCTCAAGAATGCGGTCCGTCGCAGGGTAGTTGCCCTGCGTTTTTTGCGCCGTCTTTTTGCTGACCATACGAAACAGCAGCGCACGTCCCAGCGGCCCCGCCAGCACGCGTTCACGTACGGGCAGAACCCGGTGCGCCGAACTGTCTTTTTTGGCCAGTTCAATCGCGGCTTCCAGCAAAATGGTCTGTGGTACAACTTCATCCACCAACCCCACTTTTAGCGCCTGTTTTGCCCGGAGCTGTTTTCCTGTCAGGATCATATCCAGCGCAGTACTGACACCAATAAGACGGGGTAATCGCTGGGTGCCCCCGGAACCGGGAAGCAGGCCTAACTGTACTTCCGGCAACCCCAGTACGGTTTTAGCATCATCGGTACAAATACGGTTGTGGCACGCCAGCGCCATCTCCAGCCCACCGCCCAAACAGGCACCATGAATAGCAGCAACAACCGGGATCGGCAATGCATTAATTTCTGCCATGATCTGCTGCCCCTGACGGGCCAGCGTTTCGGCTTCCTGCGCGCTGCGACAGCTACCAATCATGTTGATATCCGCCCCGGCAATGAAGTTATCGGGTTTAGCCGAAATAAACACCACACCACGCAATGCTTTGTTATCGCGGATTTGTTTCAGAATGGCCCTCACCTGAGAAGCAAACTCTGCTTTCAGGGTGTTCATTTTCTCTCCGGGCACATCAATGGAGACAACGGCGACGTTATCCAGACGCACGTTGAGCGTAAAAGCCGATGTCATTTCCATTATTCTGCCTCCAGAACCATTGCCGCACCCAGACCACCTGCCGCACATGCGGTGACTAAACCAAACCCACCGCCACGGCGGCGTAGTTCATGGAGGGTTTGGGTGATCATACGTGCACCGGTGGCGGCGAAGGGGTGCCCATAGGCAATTGAGCCACCCAGCACGTTAAATTTACTGTCATCGACTTCGCCAGTGGCGTGGGAGCGCCCCAGCACTTCGCGGGCAAAACGCTCGCTGCCCAGCAACTGGAGGTTCGCCAGCGTTTGTGCGGCAAAGGCTTCATGCATATCAATAAGCGTTAAATCCGCCATGGTTAAGCCTGCACGCTCCAGGGCAAGCGGCGTTGACCACGCCGGCCCCAACAGCATGTCCTGCCAGACATCAATGGCGGTAAAGGCAAAACTACGCAGATATCCCAGCGGTACCAGCCCTAACTCTTTCGCACGCGACTCCGT
>NZ_SZWR01000010.1:193865-228407 GCF_005280875.1 Citrobacter sp. wls827 | reverse complement strand
GCCATCCGTCAGCGGAGTGCTGTTAGCCGCCGTAACGGTACCGTGTTTTCTGTCAAATGCCGGACGCAACCTCGCGTAATCCGCCATCGTCGAGTTACCGCGAATATTGTTATCTTCTGAAAAAGGATCTTTAAAGGGGGGAGCGTAGGTCGTCATCACCTCATCTGCGAGTTTTCCTTCAGCCCATGCCTGAGCGGCGCGCTGATGAGAACGGTGCGCCAGCGCATCCTGCTGCTCACGCGTGATGCCATAGGTTTTGGCCATTTGCTCGGCGGTATCCCCCATGCGTAAACCGGTGGAATATTCAGCCACTGCAGGTGGCACAGGCATCAGGTCGCGCAAGCGTAGTCGGGAAAAGAGCTTCAGACGTTGCCCGGTTGTGCGGGCTTTATTAACATCCACCAGTACTCGCGCCAGCTTTTTGCTGACACCAATAGGCAGAACGGAAGAGGAGTCTGCACCACCGGCAATCCCAGCACGAATAGTTCCGGCCATCAGGCTTTCCGCGACATTTGCCACGGCCTGAAAGCTGGTTGCACAAGCCCGGCTTACGCTGTAAGCATCTGTATGCACATTCATCCCGGTTCCCAGAACGATTTCACGGGCAATGTTGGGGGCTTCTGGCATTTGCACCACCTGGCCAAAAACCAGCTGTTCAATCACTTCAGCAGGTATTTCGCTGCGGGCCAGCAATTCACCAACAACCATTTTTCCCAAATCAACGGCGGGAATGCCATGAAACGCGGTAGCCTGACGGGCAAATGGCGTACGCAATCCGCTCACGATGGCGATACGGTCGCCCTGGCGGGTAACCAGCGATAAAGCCTGACTCATAACACTCCCCTGTAAAAAATAAAAATAAGTGGTCTGACCTGATCACAGTCTTAACCAATTTTTTACATTTAGCCAAGCGGGGAGAAAAGAAAGTGAGAGCTATGACACAGTGAATAGTCACTGACTGTTACGAAAATGCCCTTGCCACCAGGTGGCAAGGGCATGAGCAGAAGGGATTAACGCAGGCCCAGCTGGAAAATCAGCGTTTCAGCTTCACAGGCAAAAACAAAATCGATATCCAGACGCACACCCTCTGACTCTTCAGTGAAAGTCGGGGTGATTTTGCAAGGTTCAGACTCTACGCTACGTGCCTTCTCAGTCAGAGCGGCCAGCGTTTCTTCTGCCTCTGCGCGATTCGCGAACACGCGGCTGTAGGAAGCGGTGCAATCGGAGTTGTCCATGATGGTGCCAACATCCATACAGCAGCAAACCGGGGTTTCATCAGCACTGCATTTACTCATTGTAGATTTCCTCTGTATTCGCACCCGAGGTGCCAGATAAACGATAGGGACATTTTACGCTCCCATTATTCGCCTCTCCAGTCGTTAATTGTGCGAAATGCGATAAGTGACCGAAATCACACTTAAAAATGATCTAAAACAAAAATCGCCCAAACAGGTGAGTGCGCGCACCTGCAATTTTGCCAGCTGGATCGCGTTTCTTAGATCAGAATTGAAAATATTTATAAACATACTTGCAACATTCTGGCTGGTCCGACCTATACTCTCGCCACTGGTCTGATTTCTATGTGGTACCTCAGACCCTACACTTCGCGCTCCTGTTACGGCATGTAACATAGTTTGTATAAAAATAAATCTATGAGGTTATGGTCATGAGCCAGAAAACCCTGTTTACAAAGTCTGCTCTCGCAGTCGCAGTGGCAATTATCTCCACACAGGCCTGGTCTGCAGGCTTTCAGTTAAACGAATTTTCTTCCTCTGGCCTTGGCCGGGCATATTCGGGTGAAGGCGCTATTGCAGATGATGCTGGTAACGCCAGTCGTAACCCCGCGCTGATCATGATGTTTGATCGCCCTACTTTCTCTGCGGGTGCGATTTTCGTTGACCCGGATGTCGATATTTCCGGACGTTCGCGCATTGGTAATGACGCCAGCCAGGATAATATCGCCCCAACCGCCTGGATACCGAACGTGCATTTTGTTGCCCCGATTAACGATCAGTTTGGTTGGGGGGCGTCAGTTACCTCTAATTATGGTCTGGCAACGGAGTTTAACAATAATTACGCAGCCGGCTCGATGGGCGGAAAAACCGATCTGGAAACGCTGAACTTAAACCTGAGCGGCGCCTACCGTCTGAATAATCATTTTAGCTTCGGTCTCGGTTTTAACGCCGTCTATGCCAAAGCGAAGCTTGAGCGTTATGCAGGCGATCTGCCGCAGCAGATCGTTGCAGGCTCTGGTGGCCGGGTTCCTCCCGCCCTGGCCGCACAATACCCAGCAGATACGCAGATTGCGCGCCTGAAGGGTGACGAATGGGGCTTCGGCTGGAACGCCGGTATTCTTTATGAAGTGGATAAAGATAACCGTTACGGTTTCACCTACCGTTCGGAAGTAAAAGTTGACTTCGACGGTGATTACCGCAGCAGCCTGCCATCAATGGACCGTATTCCCGCGCAGTTGCGCCCGGTGTTTGCCAGCCTGCCTGCTGGCACTAACGGCAACACAATCGACGGATCACTTGATCTGAATCTGCCAGAAATGTGGGAGTTCTCAGGTTATAACCGCGTTGCGCCACAGTGGGCGGTTCACTACAGCATGGCATATACCAGTTGGAGTCAGTTCCAGGAGCTTAAAGCGAAAGGCAACAACGGCCAGACTCTGTTCTATAAAGAAGAAGGTTTCAAAGATTCTTACCGCATCGCGCTGGGTACGACCTACTACTACGATGATACCTGGACCTTCCGTACTGGTATCGCCTTCGATGATAGCCCAGTTCCAGCTAACCGCCGTTCCATCTCTATTCCGGATCAGGATCGCTTCTGGTTGAGTGCGGGTACAACCTATGCGTTTAATAAGGATGCTTCATTGGATGTCGGCATTTCTTATATGCACGGTCAGAAAGTGAAATTCGAAGAAGGCCCGTACTCCTTCGAATCAGAAGGGAAAGCCTGGCTGTACGGCATGAACCTGAACTACGCATTCTGATTTCCATCAGACGTAAAAAAGGTGAGCTTTTTAGCTCACCTTTTTATTTGCCTCAATTCCTTACTCAGAATCGATCTCTTTTAACTCATCCTGAATATCTTTTGCGTTCGGGTTTTCTTCTGGTTTGAGTTTACCGCCATTCGCAATAAAGTCATGACGCTGGAAGTAAGCTTCACGCACCATGATGTAAGGATCTGAAGATTGACGCAGCAGACCGTCAGAATCGAGCAGTTGCGCACGCGTTTCAATTCCTTCAACCGTCCATTTACCTATCGACAACGGCCAGGTTAACCAGGAGAGAACCGGATACAGCGTATCCACCATATCGCCGCCATCATCACGCAGCGTGAAACTGCCGTAGAACGGAAGCTGCATATATGGACCGTAACCGACATCATAATGGCCTAATGTGCTGCCGAAGCGGTGTGGTTCAACACGCTGCAACTTCGGATTCGCCATCCCCGCCACATCAATAAACCCGCCCATACCTAACAAGGTGTTGAGGAAGAAACGGGTAAAATGCACCATCCCCTGATAGGGGTCGCCTTGCAGGAAATAGTTAACCATGACAGCCGGTTCTTCAAGGTTGCCAGTAAAGTTGCTCAAACCATTACGGGCCGGCTGCGGAACATAATCACGCCAGGCTACAGCCACCGGGCGAACAACGTATGGATCCAACACATTAAAGTTGAAGTTGTACATGGTACGGTTGAACCCTTCAAATGGGTCCGAACGCCCCTGCTGTTCAGTACCGGAGCTCGCACACCCCACCAAAAGTGTGGTTCCCAGCGCAAGCGCCGACAGGCGAAGCTTCATAAGTGTCTCCCTGTGTATTATGGCTATCGCTGATTGCCATCCATGACGGAACGATGATGTATCCGCCTGATTAGATGTGAGCGATTGTAACAGCACGTCAATCGATGTCTATATGCCCTAACTTACTGATTTGATCATAGCCTGGTAATACAGACACAGTGATGGTTCATTTTAACGAAGCCAATAAAAACATGCGTTACCATTTTTGCGATTTCAGACTTTATCCACCAGCCTTCAAATAAAAACCGCTACGCTTTAGCAATACGTGCTTATTCAGGATCCTGGTATGAATGACATCGAAAAAGAGAAGATTGATCGCCACAGCGACGAGCTCCAGGTGGAAAGCGAAGAAAAGCGGAGCGGAAAAAAGATAGAGCTCAATGAGGACAGGCTCCCCTCACGTGCAATGGCGATCCACGAGCATATCCGCCAGGACGGAGAAAAAGAGATGGAACGCGACGCGATGGCGCTATTGTGGTCAGCCATCGCAGCCGGACTGTCAATGGGAGCATCGTTGTTAGCAAAGGGAATTTTTCACGTACAACTGGAGGGGGTTCCCGGCGGATTTTTGCTGGAGAATCTCGGTTATACCTTCGGCTTCATTATTGTGATTATGGCCCGCCAACAGCTCTTTACGGAAAATACCGTCACCGCCGTATTACCCGTTATGCAAAACCCTACCCTCGGCAATTTTGGTTTGTTGATGCGTCTGTGGAGCGTAGTACTACTGGGTAATATTCTGGGCACCGGGGTTGCGGCATGGGCGTTTGAATACATGCCGATTTTTGATGAGGCGACCCGCGACGCCTTCGTCAAAATAGGCATGGATGTAATGAAAAATAGCCCGACGGAGATGTTTGCCAATGCCATTGTCTCCGGCTGGTTGATTGCCACGATGGTCTGGATGTTTCCCGCCGCCGGAGCCGCAAAGATTGTCGTCATTGTCCTGATGACCTGGCTGATTGCCTTAGGCGATACCACACATATCGTCGTGGGTTCCGTTGAAATTCTCTATCTGGTCTTTACTGGCACACTGCACTGGGGCGACTTTTTCTGGCCTTTTGCCTTACCGACACTGGCCGGGAATATCTGTGGCGGGACGTTTATCTTCGCGCTGATGAGCCACGCGCAGATCCGCAACGATATGAGCAATAAACGCAAGGAAGAAGCCAGGTTGCAAGCAAAGCGGGAAGCACAACCGCAGAAAAACCAGAAAAAACAGACCTGAATGGCGACTGTTTGAGCAGTCAGGCAGCCTGAGACTTACCGTTGAGAGTAAAAAACGCTATACTCATGCCGCTTCGTCCCCTTAGTTAAATGGATATAACGAGCCCCTCCTAAGGGCTAGTTGCAGGTTCGATTCCTGCAGGGGACACCATTCACATCTAGAACGCAACGCTCTGTTTTATTTCACCATCACGGTACTTGCCATAGCTCCACACAGTTTCTCCCCCGCCGTTTAGCGCCTGAGCATTTCGCGATGCCAGACAGGAGCCAGACCGGTTTGGCAAACCCCGTATTCTGGCATCCCGTTGGACGTTAAGGTTATAATCCTGACAACGATTTTATTGGATCAGATGCAAAAATGACAAAACTCACCCTACAAGAACAGATGCTGAAAGCTGGCTTAGTTTCCAGCAAAAAAATGGCGAAAGTGCAGAGAACGGCGAAAAAATCACGCGTTCAGGCCCGTGAAGCCAGAGAAGCGGTTGAAGAGAATAAAAAAGCACAAATTGAACGGGATAAGCAGTTAAGCGATCAACAGAAACAAGCGACGCTATCGAAAGAATACAAAGCGCAGATTAAACAGCTTATTGAAATGAACAAAATCACCATTTCCAAAGGTGATATTGGGTATAACTTCACCGATAATAATCTGATTAAAAAAATCTACGTGGATAAGGTGACACAGACGCAATTAATTAAAGGACGTCTGGCTATTGCCCGGCTGACTGCTGAAAGCGAGCGTGACAGCGAATATGCTATTATCCCGGCCATCGTTGCCGATAAAATTGCGCAGCGCGACGACAGCTACATCGTCTTAAATTGCGAGCTGAGTCAGGAAGCGAAAGACGAAGACGATCCGTATGCTGACTTCGTCGTACCTGACGATTTAATGTGGTAAGCGAAAAATGCCGGATAATGAGTCCGGCATTTTTTCTAATAATGAGGTGACGACTCAGATGTTCATTCAATTGCCCTTATCATAACCGCACCTCTTCTCTCTAGAACTTATAATGCTCTTTACTTAGCCCGTATTTTCTCATCCGCAAATACAGTTTTTTACGCGGGATTTGCAGATATTCTGCTACTTCATTAATACGCCCTTGATGAATATTTAGCGCTTCGGTAATGATTTGCCGCTCATACTCTTCAACCCGGCGATCCAACGGTGTCGGTTCCGGCATATGCAACTGCGGATTAGCGGTTTCCGCCAATGGCAGCAACCCAACGGCAAAAAGCTCTGCGGCGTTTGCCAGCTCTCGCACATTACTTAACCACACACGACGTCGCATCCCTTTTAGCAATTCCCCGTCGACCTCCGGAATGGGGTGGTTCAGACGCAGACAGGCTTTTTGCAGGTAATGGCGAAATAGCGGTTCAATATCGTCCGGGCGCAGGGATAGAGGCTGGCAGGCGATTTGCGTCATGGCGAAACAGTAATAGAGTTCGGCCACGATCTGGTTTGTTGCCGCCAGTTCCACCAGCGATGTCGTGCCAACACCAATTAGCCGAAAAGGGCGCCGCTCCTGACTTTGCAGGTGAACCAAATGGTGCTGCTGCTCGCGCGTCAGACACGCTATATGGCTTAATACCAGCGTCCCACCTTGCGCTTGAGCAATCAGCTCACCGAGCTGAGCCGTGTTCCCGGCGGTGAGTTCTGCGCGGATAAACGGCCCCTGGGCGCTACGTCCCAGCTGATGCAAATAACGGGCTCCCGTCATACGTCCCGTCCCGGGTTCCCCATAAAACCAGACGGCAAGATCCGTTTCTGCCAGTTGCTGCAGCCGTTGACGGTACTGATTTATCCAGTCGCTGTAGCCAACCAGTTCAACCTGCAGCTTTTGCTGGCAGTAATGACGACGGGCAATCACAGATTTTCGCTGCTGCAATGCCTGTGCAACCAGCAACAGCAGCTTACCGGGATCGACCGGTTTTTGCAGAAAATCCCATGCCCCTTTTTTCACCGCATCCACCGCCATCGGCACATCACCATGTCCGGTAATCAGCAGGATCGGCAGCTGGTTATCATCCTGATGAAAAAGAGCCATCAGTTCGATACCGTTACAGCCAGGCATACACACGTCACTCAGGACGATACCGGGCCAGTCAGCCTGTAGCCAATTTCGGGCATCGTAGGGGTTATTGCACGCGCATACCCGATAGCCTGCCTGCTCAAGCAACAAGGTGTAAGCATCAAGGACATCGGCATCATCATCAATCAGCAGAACAGAATATTCATCACTCAACATCTTCTACATCCGTCAGGTTGAATTGCAGTACCACGCAGGCATTGCGCCCCAGTGTCGATGCCAGGCGTAGCTCGCCGTTCATCTGCGTCATTAACGAGACACAAATTGATAGCCCAATACCGAGACCAACATCCTTACTGGTGGTAAACGGTTTTAATAGCGACGGTAGCAGCGCACCAGGCCAGCCGGGGCCATTATCGCTGACAAATACACACACCGTGCTGCCCTCGACCTGCCAGTGAACGTCAATCTTCGCGGCAACCGGACAGGCATCCAGCGCATTTGCCAGTATGTTTACCAGAACTTGCTGAATTCTCACCTCATCGCCCATAACCCACACGCGCTCAACCGGCAGCGAAAGCGTACCCTGCTGCGGTTTATGCCGCATAGACAATAACTCCCAGGCCGCGCTGAAGGTTTGCCGTAAATCGACCGGATGCAGCGGTGCCCCCGGCTCGGCCCGGCGCGCAAACTGTCGCAATGAGCGGATAATGGCATCGATACGGGTAATGAGTCCTTCGGCTTTGGTTAACGTGCTTCTGGCCTGCGCCAACTGCTCCTGTTCAATTGCCCTGCCCGCAGTAAACAGATACATCGACAATGCATTCAGTGGTTGATTGATTTCGTGGGCCAGCGTGGTCATGGTCTGTCCGACCACCGCCAGTTTCGCCGTCTGAATCAATTCGCCCTGGGTCGCTCGCAGATCGGCTTCAATCTCCTTACGCTCTGCCACTTCCTGTTCAAGCTGACTTTTTTGCGTATTGAGCTGACCCAGCGTATGGCGCAGTAACCCCGCAATGCGCCCTAGCTCATCACGACCATAAACCGGGATCGAGGCATCGGTTCTGCCAAGACCAATTTGCACCACGGCCTGGTTGAGCGCGGTAAAACGCTTCACCAACCGTGAACGGATAAAGTAGTGGTTGAGTCCCCAGGCAAGAAGCAGCGCCAACAGCGTCGCCAGCAAAATAAGCCCGCCGCTAACGCGAACAATCTGCTCCAGTCGCTGGTTAAACATCTGCATTTGTTGATGGCTACTTCCCAACTGAGCCTCAAGCAATGTTCGAAAACGACCAAGTGTAGCTTCTCTGGCATGACTGGCATCAACCAGCGCTTTTTGCGCCGCGACATAATCGCGCATCGTATCGGGCATTTTATTTTTCATCATCCCGATTTCCAGCAATTCGTCGATGGTTTGCCGCAACGTGATAGTACTGGGCCAGTCGTCCAGGGTGCGAATATTTTCATCCGCCGTTTTCTTCAGATTTTCCAGATAGCGAATATGATTCTCGACCAGCATGCCGTCGTCGCTACCTGACTTCAGTTCATTCAACCTGTCGCGTAAATCATCGACAATCTGGTTTTCAATTCTTGCCAGCGTGTACACCTGTTGCTGCTCATTCTGCACCTCCCTGGCGCGTTTCAGGTACAACGCCGCGTCGCCATTTTTCGCTTCAATTTGATCCAACAACGTTCCCTGCTGCCAGGTGAAATCCTGCACCAGAGAGTTCAGTTCGGTCGTGAAATCATCATGTAACCAGTCGATTCGCGCGGAAAGTTCGCTGACTTTTTCGCGTACCAGGAACATGTTGTAGAGCACCCTGTCCAGCTCGGTCATCAATGCCCGGCTATCTTGCAAAATCACCGCCAGCTGTTGCTGTTCCGCGGGTTGCAATCCCCGGCTCAGCAGTTCAATTTTGTCCAGATGTTCGATGATCTGATTACGCAGTTGCAGCCGTACGGTCGTATTGGGGGCAAGCAGGAATTCATTAAGCTGATCGACAACCAGGTTAAGATTCCCTTCAATCAAAAAAGCGGAATGTACGCGCGGAAAATAGTCATCGAGCGAATAGCGGATTTGCGAGCTTTGCTCATGCCAGGAATACAAACTGACACAGCTCACGCTCAGCGTCAGTAAAGCCCCCGTCAAAAAAGCCCCCCGCAAACTGCTGCTGATGCTGAGCTGACGAAGACGTTGCCATAGCGAACCGCCTTTCATTGTAGTTCTTCCAGTTTTGATATCGCCAGGCGCTGGTTTTTAAGAAACCAGAGTTGCCACTCCATCATTTGCTGTTCAGCAAAGCTTTTATTATCGAATTGAGCAAGCCAGGCTTCATCTTCGCTGTTCCTGGCGTCGATTGGGACCTGGGTTAACAGCGCTCTGATTTCAGGTAACGGGTGTTTCAGACGAGTTTCCGCACTGTACAGCGCTCGCCAGGCATCCTTAAGCTGCGCGAGGCGGAAACTGATGGCCGTATCAAACATCCTCTGGACCAGTTGTTGACGCTTCAGGATCAGACGGTAATTAAGCGGTGGCTGTTTCATCAAAATGGCCTGTTGGGCTGCACGCGGGTTATCTGCTGCCAGCGACGTTACCGGATATTTACCGGTATTCGCATCTGCAAGGATCCGCTGCCCTTCCGGGCTCAATAAATAGCGGATAAAACGTTGTGCTTCATTGGCACGCGGGCTGTTTTTCAGCACGGCTACGTAGGTCGGCGAGACCGCCGAGTGTGGGAAGTAAGTAAAAGTCAGATTGGGGTCATTGAGCAGCAGATTGGCATAGTTATCAATAACCGGTCCCGCAACGCCCAATCCGCTCTTAATTTTGTCCGCAACACCAAAGCTGCGTGATGAGATGGTCACCAGGTTCCCGGCACTGGCCAGCAATGTCGCCCAACCTTCTTGCCACCCTTTTTGTTGCAGCAGTGATTCAACCATCAGGTGATTGGTATCGGAGCGCGATGGGCTACTCATCAACAGAGCATTTTGATATTTAGGATGCGTTAAATCACCCCAGTCCGTCGGTGGTGGCAGATGTCGCGCCGTCAGTGCTGAACGATTAATCAGCAGACCAAATCCCGAGAGAGCCACGGCTACAGACGTCGACCGTATTGACTCTGGCACCAGACGCTGGCTTTCCGGCAATGCATTATCAAAAGGAGCAAGTTTCTGATGCTCCTGAAGATGCTGCAGTAGCATCGGCGAAGAGGTCAAAATCAGGTCAACGTTCTCCGCATTCGCGGTATCGAGCAGTTGTTCGAGAGAAGAACTGGTCCGGTTTAGCGTGCGGATCATCACTGATCCCGGCTCCGTTTGCCAGCGCTGAATAATCCAGGCCGTTGCCCCCGGGGAAAACGTCGTCGCCATCACCAGCTCCTTCCCCTGTGCCAGACAGGTCGCCGACAGCGACATAAAACACAGTGAGAGCGCCAACAAACTACCCCGACAGAAAAGTCTGTTTGTGATCCTGCTCATAAATACCAACATCTTCGAAAAATAATATTGAGACAAAATTTACCCGTTTATCACGACACATGGAAAAGATAAAACTGCTATCAAAATAACCAGACGGAATGCGATAACAGAGATAAAGAATACCTGAAAATGTCGTTTGAATTTGTTAATACCCGCACATGCTGATGATAAAAATGCATTAAGAATAATAGCTCTGGCCTCACCATAATTCAAAAAGGTCAAAATCAGCCCCGCTTTCAGCAAATTGAGTCAATAGTGACACATTTCTTCAATTTGAATTTCTTAGCCATCTATTTCACTCTTCACTGCGAAAAATCCTGATATTCACATCAATATAAATTTAGGTGATGATATGTTATCAATATTTAAGACAGGGCCATCGGCAAATAAAGTCCCGGAAGAGAAAATTCAGGAGACTTATGGTCGATACCGCATTCAGGCGTTACTTAGCGTATTTCTTGGCTATCTTGCGTATTATATTGTACGCAATAACTTCACCCTCTCTACCCCGTACCTGAAAGAACATCTGGATCTCAGCGCAACACAGATTGGTTTACTCAGCAGTTGTATGCTAATTGCCTATGGGATCAGTAAAGGCATCATGAGTAGCCTGGCAGACAAAGCCAGCCCGAAAGTCTTTATGGCTTGCGGCCTGATCCTGTGCGCCATTGTCAACGTTGGCTTAGGGTTCAGCACCGGATTCTGGATTTTTGCCGCACTGGTCGTCTTCAACGGACTGTTCCAGGGGATGGGCGTCGGCCCCTCGTTTATTACCATCGCCAACTGGTTCCCACGCAAAGAGCGCGGACGCGTTGGCGCATTCTGGAATATCTCACACAACGTCGGTGGCGGTATTGTCGCCCCCATTGTTGGCGCCGCTTTTGCCATTCTCGGCAGCGAACACTGGCAAAGCGCCAGCTATATTGTCCCAGCCTGTGTCGCGGTGCTGTTTGCTTTTATTGTTCTGATGTTGGGCAAAGGCTCACCGCGCGAAGAAGGCTTGCCTGCTCTGGAACAGATGATGCCGGAAGAAAAAGTCGTGTTAAATGCCCGGCACATAACCCAGGCACCGGAAAACATGAGCGCCTTTCAAATTTTTTGCACCTACGTGCTGCGTAACAAAAATGCCTGGTATGTTTCATTGGTAGATGTTTTTGTCTATATGGTGCGTTTTGGCATGATCAGTTGGTTACCGATTTATCTGTTAACTGAAAAACATTTCTCGAAAGAACAAATGAGTGTGGCGTTCCTGTTTTTCGAATGGGCCGCAATTCCTTCCACACTGCTGGCGGGCTGGCTGACCGATAAACTGTTTAAAGGTCGTCGCATGCCGTTGGCCATGATTTGTATGGCGCTGATCTTCGTCTGCCTGATCGGTTACTGGAAAAGTGAATCCCTGCTGATGGTCACTATTTTTGCCGCCATCGTCGGGTGCCTGATCTATGTGCCCCAGTTCCTTGCGTCTGTTCAGACCATGGAAATCGTCCCCAGCTTTGCTGTCGGTTCGGCGGTCGGATTACGCGGTTTTATGAGCTACATTTTTGGTGCATCGCTGGGAACCAGTCTGTTTGGTGTCATGGTCGATAAAATGGGATGGCATGGCGGTTTCTATCTGTTGATGGGCGGGATTGTCTGCTGCATTCTGTTCTGCTATCTGTCTCACCGCGGGGCGCTGGAACTCGAACAACAACGAAAAAATGCCCAACAACAGGACACGGAGTTGCAGCTTGCTGATGCCAGGTAATCGGCTTTAGAGAGAAAAGTGCCAGCGATGCTGGCACTTTAGTTTGCTCAGATGGAAGCCAGAAAATCAGTCAATGTGGTACACAATTGCGTTTTCAGTTATGAACCTGCGATTTAATGCTTATTGTCCCCCACCATAAAGCGAATGATCAATCCGCATGTCGGGGCAAGAAAAAGAAACAGTCCCGTTACCATTTCGTTTCCGTCAGTCAACCGTATGGTAAAGAAATAAATTAATGCCGTAAGGATAGCCATGCCGAAAAAAGAACTAATTGACGCGGCAGCGCCCATTACCTGCCAAATATAGCAACTAACGCACAGAATGCTCAATGCGAGGAAAGTCCAAAAATAGAACATAGCGTTACCTCCTGTCTGCCGTAAAAATCGACGTAAGTCCTTACACATCCTTGAGTTTATAGTCTAAGACAATTCCTATCCGTTCGCAATTCAAGCAACATTTTCGCTACAATAACTGTTCATTTTCTGAACCGGGCATTCTCCATTGACCTTTATTTAATCGTCATAAAAACAACATATTATCTATAAGTCTATTCTTGCTTTTTATCGACCAAAAAACATTTACGAAACTTGAGGAATTATTTCTGGATGACATTAATCTTCGGGTGTACATTGTGCGTCCGATCATTCATACCCCTCGTGGTTTGTCCTGACTCAGTTTTACACTCTTTACAGGAACCATTGTCGCTCATAGTGACCTAACTGTTCAGTGACAGAGAGTAACGCTGTAGACAAAGAATCTTCGCGATACATTATTTTCGTACCAACAACAGGTGCTTATGTTCCCCCAATGTAAATTTTCGCGCGCGTTTTTGCATCCGCGCTACTGGCTCACATGGTTCGGTGTCGGTGTGCTCTGGTTACTGGTGCAACTCCCTTATCCTGTTTTATGTTTTCTGGGCACCCGTACAGGTACGCTGGCGCGCCCATTTTTAAAGCGCCGGGAATCCATTGCCCATAAAAATCTCGAACTCTGTTTCCCGAATCTGTCGCAAGAAGAAAGGAACAAACTGGTCGACGAAAACTTCCGCTCACTCGGCATGGCACTGCTTGAAACCGGTATGGCCTGGTTCTGGCCAGATCGCCGGGTGCGTAAATGGTTTGATGTTGAAGGTCTGGACAACCTGCAACGCGCTCAGGCGCATAACCGTGGCGTAATGGTAGTAGGCGTGCATTTTATGTCGCTGGAACTGGGGGGCCGCGTGATGGGGCTTTGCCAGCCAATGATGGCAACCTACCGCCCGCACAACAACAAATTAATGGAGTGGATACAAACCCGCGGCCGTATGCGCTCGAACAAAGCCATGATCGGCAGAAATAATCTGCGCGGCATTGTCGGCGCACTGAAAAAAGGGGAAGCCGTATGGTTTGCGCCCGATCAGGATTATGGCCGTAAAGGCAGTTCATTTGCGCCATTCTTCGCCGTCAAAGATGTTGCGACAACCAACGGTACCTACGTGCTGTCACGTTTGTCGGGGGCGAAAATGCTGACCGTCACCATGGTGAGAAAATCTGACAACTCCGGCTACCGTCTGTTTATCACGCCAGAAATGGAAGGTTACCCGGAAGATGAAAACCTGGCCGCGGCCTATATGAACAAAATTATCGAAAAAGAGATCATGCGCGCCCCCGAGCAGTATCTCTGGATCCACCGTCGCTTCAAAACGCGCCCGATGGGTGAAGCCTCGCTATATGTCTAAAAAGAAAGGCCGAATGGCCTTTCTTCTTTTCTACGGCTGAATTACTTAACGCCCCACTTGTTCTGGAGTTCAGTCATTCGCTCATTATAGCTTCGGGCAATGCAGGCTGGCTCATCATCCTTCTCCTTCCAGCACTCATTGCGTCCTTTGATCCACCCGCGCTGTTCCGCTTTAAGCATCGGGTCATTCTTCGATTTAGCCAGTGCCTGTTTAAAAATCCCGTTCAATTTCATGTCCATTGCAGAAAGCGACGGGCTCTGGCAAATAATATCTTCCGCACTTCCCTTTTGAACCGCAGAGCAAGAGTAAGACGGACCGGCGTTGGCCGATTTTTTCGCTGGAGAATAATCAACATTATCCTCAGGCTGACAAATCCCATGCTTGCGGTTTGGGCCAGCCCAGGATACTTCCGGGTTTCCGTCATCTTTTCTGGAAATTGAGACGGTATTTTTACCGCTCTTCGCCTCCCAGTAATTTTCATTGAAGCTTTTAATGGTCGCTTTTGCGCCATTAATCCATACATTGCCTTTACCATCACTATTCACACCACCAATACTTGCGCAGCTGAAATTGAACGCTTGCGGTGCAGCCGCCATTGACGTCAATGGCGCAAGAACAAGTGCTAACATCATTAATCTGGTCATTTTTAACCTTTTCATTATCAAATTCCGCGAAAAAATTAACCGTATTAACCTCAAGGTGATATGAGAATTCTCTGAGTAACAGTCACGTCGCTCAATAGCAATTTATTACCGTCAGAAATTAAACTGTCGCCGAATCACGACACTTGTAAGTTACTAAAATTAAATAAAAAAATGCCTCTTGTCTCACCTCATTTTTAGGCGTACATTAGCGCCGTCTGGAGCATTAAAGCTCAGAATTCTGAGGTGATGCAGCCAAGTAAGCGCGGGGTATTCTCCCTTTCGTTTATGCTCGCATCAGCTCTCTGTCAGGTAAGCATATGTTCATTGAGACGTACCCCAGGTACGCGGAGAGATGAAAAGTGAAATATTTCTTTATGGGCATTTCTTTTATGGTCATCGTTTGGGCCGGTACTTTCGCCCTGATGATCTAAATAAAAAGACGCAGCAAAAAAACAGGAGCCATTTGGCTCCTGTTTGCGTTTGGGGAATCGTGTTATCAGTCGGTACTTTCCGTGGTCGATTTCGCACTGGCAGGCAGCAAACCATCCGCGCGAAACATTGCTTTGATGCCGCGGATTGCCTGGCGGGTACGGTCACGGTTTTCAATCAACGCAAAGCGCACGTGTGTATCACCATAGTCCCCAAAGCCAATCCCCGGCGAAACACAAACCTTCGCCTCATTCAGCAATTTTTTGGCAAATTCAAGCGACCCCATTGCGGCGTATTGCTCTGGAATTTTCGCCCACACGTACATCGACGCTTTTGGCATTTCAACCATCCAGCCCGCTTCATGCAGCCCCTTGACCAGCACATCGCGACGACGCTTATATTGCTCAGCGATATCCCGTACGCACTGCTGATCGCCTTCCAGCGCGGCAATAGCGGCTACCTGCAGCGGTGTAAACGTTCCGTAATCGTGATAGCTCTTAATGCGCGCCAGTGCGTTTACCAGCGTTTTATTGCCAACCATAAAGCCAATGCGCCACCCCGCCATGTTATAGCTTTTCGACAAGGTGAAAAATTCAACGGCAACATCACGGGCACCCGGAACCTGCATAATCGATGGCGCTTTCCAGCCGTCGTAGACAATATCGGCATAGGCCAGGTCATGAACCACCAGCACGTCGTAGCGTTTAGCCAGTGCGACGACCTTTTCGAAAAACTCCAGCTCGACACACTGCGCCGTCGGGTTGGACGGGAAGCCTAAGATCATCATCTTCGGTTTCGGGTAGCTTTCGCGAATCGCGCGCTCCAGTTCATTAAAGAAGTCGACCCCTTCCACCAGCGGCACGGAACGCACCTGTGCTCCGGCGATAACGGCACCATAAATATGGATGGGGTAACTGGGATTAGGCACCAGAACCGTGTCGCCGTGATCCAATGTAGCCAACATCAGGTGAGCCAGCCCCTCTTTGGAGCCAATTGTTACAATCGCTTCGGATTCAGGATCGATCTCGACGTCATAGCGTTCCTGATACCAGCGAGAAATCGCCCGACGTAAACGAGGAATACCGCGCGATGTTGAATAACCGTGGGTATCCGGGCGCTGCGCCACGGTACACAGTTTTTCGACAATGTGAGGAGGCGTGGCCCCATCCGGGTTCCCCATGCTGAAATCGATAATATCTTCGCCGCGCCGACGCGCAGCCATCTTCAGTTCAGCGGTAATGTTAAAAACGTAAGGGGGAAGACGATCAATACGCGTAAAACGACGTTCAGGGCGGGAATCAGCCATAATATCCTCAAATGTACGTTAGCGCCCGGACCGTCCGAGCGACGCTGCCACGATGGTGGCACGTTTAGAAAATAGCCTGATTAATTTCCTTCTGTCGAGAGGTACAGCAAAATATTTTTTATCGGCATAAAAGAGGAACAACATTTCTAAAACGGGAAATTCATGAATATCCAACCCTTATGAAATCACCAATTATTAACATTTTGTTGTTAAATACATTACGTTGAGGTCCGCCTTCACTGGAGAGATATTGTAAATACAACAATCATGCAACAATCCCCTTTTAATATTGTGGTTTTTCCTCATTAGTCCATGCTGACAGGTATGCTGGTCATCCTGCCTCAGGTTACCTATCATAGAGGTTTAACCCCTTCGCAAGAGTCACCTGTGCACGAAATATTCAATATGCTGCTGGCGGTCTTTGATCGGGCAGCGCTGATGCTGTTCTGTCTGTTTTTCCTGATTCGTATCCGCCTGTTCCGCGAACTGTTGCACAAGTCAGCCCACTCGGTGAAAGAGCTGCTCGCCGTTACTGCCATTTTCTCCATGTTTGCACTGTTCAGCACCTGGTCTGGTGTACCGGTAGAAGGCTCACTGGTGAACGTGCGTATTATTGCAGTGATGTCAGGAGGAATTCTGTTCGGCCCATGGGTCGGTATCATTACCGGACTCATCGCGGGTACACATCGTTATCTGATTGATATTGGAGGTGTTACCGCCCTTCCCTGTTTTATTACCAGTATCCTTGCTGGCTGTATTGCGGGTTGGATCAACCGAAAAATCCCTAAGGCGCAACACTGGCGCGCCGGTATTTTAGGCGGGATGCTTTGCGAGTCATTGACCATGATTCTGGTGGTCGCCTGGGCCCCCACTACCGAACTGGGGCTGGATATTGTCTCGAAAATCGGTATCCCAATGATCCTTGGCAGCGTCTGTATCGGCTTTATCGTCATGCTGGTACAAAGCGTGGAAGGAGAGAAAGAAGCCAGTGCGGCAAAACAGGCTAAACTGGCGCTGGATATCGCTAACAAAACCCTGCCGCTTTTTCGTCAGGTCAATAGCGAGTCGCTACGCCAGGTGTGCGAGATTATTCGCCATGATATTCATGCAGATGCCGTCGCGATCACCAATACCCAGCACGTTCTGGCCTATGTCGGCGTTGGCGAACTGAACTACCGCGATAACGATGATTTCGTTAGCCCTACCACCCAGCAGGCGATAAATTACGGAAAAATCATCATCAAGAACAATGATGAAGCACATCGCACGCCGGAAATACACTCCATGCTGGTAATACCGTTGTGGGAAAAAGGTGTGGTCACCGGTACGCTGAAAATCTACTACTGCCATGCCCACCAGATCACCTCCTCATTACAAGAAATGGCTATCGGCCTGTCACAAATTATCTCAACTCAGCTTGAGGTTTCCCGTGCCGAGCAGCTACGTGAAATGGCAAATAAGGCAGAGTTGCGGGCACTACAAAGTAAAATAAATCCCCATTTCCTGTTTAATGCGTTAAACGCGATCTCATCGTCAGTGCGGCTTAACCCGGACACTGCACGCCAGCTCATTTTTAATTTATCTCGCTATCTTCGCTATAATATTGAATTAAAAGATGATGAGCAGATCGACATCAAGAAAGAGCTGTATCAAATTAAGGATTACATTGCCATTGAGCAGGCCCGTTTTGGCGATAAGTTGACGGTTATTTATGATATTGATGAAGAGGTCAGCTGTTTTATTCCCAGCCTGCTGATTCAGCCATTGGTTGAAAATGCCATCGTTCATGGGATCCAACCCTGCAAAGGGAAAGGTGTGGTCACTATCAGCGTGGCGGAATGTGGTAATCGGGTGCGCATTGCCGTCAGAGATACCGGTCATGGTATCGATCCAAAAGTCATTGAACGCGTTGAGTCCAATGAAATGCCAGGCAATAAAATTGGCCTGTTGAATGTGCATCACCGCGTTAAACTCCTGTACGGCGAAGGGCTACATATCCGCCGTCTTGAGCCTGGCACAGAGATTGCCTTTTACGTGCCAAACCAGCACTCACCTGCAGCAGCCCCGGCCACATTATTGCTTTAACCAGGAGTTAAGTTGTGAAAGTCATCATTGTTGAAGATGAATTCCTGGCCCAACAGGAACTTAGCTGGCTGATAAAAGAGCACAGCCAGATGGAGATTGTCGGCACATTTGACGACGGTCTGGATGTGCTTAAATACCTGCAGCACAACCGCGTTGACGCTATTTTTCTGGATATTAATATTCCGTCACTGGATGGTGTGCTGCTGGCGCAAAACATCAGTCAGTTCGCGCATAAACCCTTTATTGTGTTTATTACTGCCTGGAAAGAACACGCTGTTGAAGCCTTTGAACTGGAAGCGTTTGACTACATTCTGAAACCGTACCAGGAATCACGGATTGTCGGCATGTTGCAAAAACTGGAGGCAGCCTGGCAGCAACAGCAAACAGGAACCCCCCTTACCAGCCCGGTGATGCGTGAAAACGATACGATCAACCTGATCAAAGACGAGCGGATCATCGTTACGCCAATCAACGATATTTACTACGCTGAAGCCCATGAAAAGATGACCTTCGTCTACACGCGACGCGAATCGTATGTCATGCCGATGAACATCACCGAATTTTGCAGCAAACTGCCTGCTTCACATTTTTTCCGCTGCCACCGCTCATTCTGCGTAAACCTGAACAAAATCCGCGAGATCGAACCGTGGTTTAACAACACCTATATTTTGCGATTAAAAGATCTGGAATTTGAAATCCCGGTTAGCCGGAGCAAAGTAAAAGAATTCAGGCAATTAATGCATTTATAGTGCGATTAGTCATGATCGTGCGGATCGTTGTAAAATGGCGATCTACTGCCGGTGCTATAAAACGTAATAAATTGAATTTTCAATGAAATACAGACATGTGCTATCTCAGTTATGTTTTCAGATGCTGGAAATGGGTGCGGATCGCCGTACGGTGAAAAAAGCCCTCACCTCCCGTCGAATGAAGGCACGTCAGGCTGTCGTACTGCTGTGCAAGCAAGAGATGGTGCTACTGAGAGCCGGGAAACTGCCGATACAAAACGCAACAAGCACGACATCTCACTGACAATAACAGGTCGCGAGCTAACTAAACCATTAACTCGCGACCACTTCGCGTACAGAGCATGCTACAGGCTAAACTGAATTAACTAAGAGCAACCTTCCGGCACGAGTCTTACAGAATGTGCCCCAGCGTCTGGCGTAAGTGCGCGCCGGAACCAAGCAGACCTGGATTATCATGCACAATCAGATATACCGGGATATCCTGCACATAGGCTTTAAAACGCCCTTTATCCTCAAAACCACCGCGAAAACCCGACGCTTTAAAGAATTCCAGGAAGCGCGGCACTATGCCTCCGGCAATGTACACCCCGCCAAACGTCCCCAGCGTTAATGCCAGATCGCCGCCAAACCGGCCCATGATGACGCAAAACAGCGACAGTGCACGGCGACAGTCAATACAGGAGTCGGCCAGGGCGCGTTCCGTAATGTCTTTCGGTTGCAGATTTTCCGGCAAACGTCCGTCGGATTTCACAATCGCACGATACAGATTTACCAGCCCAGGACCAGAAAGCACGCGCTCCGCAGAAACGTGACCAATCTCAGCCCGCAGCACTTCCAGGATAATCGCTTCTTCCTCGCTGTTCGGCGCAAAATCTACATGCCCCCCCTCGCCTGGCAGGCTCACCCAGCGTTTATCCACATGAACCAGATGCGCCACGCCGAGACCGGTGCCTGCGCCATAGACCGCAATAGGTTTGCCCTCGACAGGCTCAGCGCCGCCAAACTGGATCAAATGCTCTTTTTTCAGCATTGGGATTGCCATTGATACGGCTGTGAAATCATTGATGATTTCCAGATGGCTAAAACCCAGACTCTTTTTCATCTCGGCAATAGAAAATGCCCAGGTATGGTTGGTCATGGCCACCCAGTCGCCGGTTATTGGGCAGGCAATAGCGATACAGCCATCTTTGACGCTAACGCTATGCTCATCCAGGTACACGCGCACAACGGCTTCAAGGCTTGGGTAATCCAGCCCGGAATAGGTTTTCGCCTGCGAAATCTCGCCACTGGCAATATCGCACAGAGCAAGACGCGCATTGGTGCCGCCAACATCACCCACTAAAGCATATTTTGTCATTCTTCCACGGCTCCGCTAAAGTCAGAATACATCTTTGTCACACTGTAAATTCATGGGGGCATAACAACAACGCCCTGAAGGCTGATGCCCGTGGAATATCGATCCAGGTCACAGAATTACTTTATCGTTTCAGCACCTTTTGCAGCGATGCCGTTGGGCAGGCTGTGCAAACTACGTCTATGACTCTGCATTAAGGAATAGAAAATGCTCCATCCGCGAGCCAGAACGATGCTCTTGCTATCGACGCCTGCGTTGCTGATTGGTGTAGCGTCCAGCCTGGTGCTGATTGCTGTGATGAAAGTGGCTTCCGTTTTACAGCAATTTTTGTGGGAACGTCTGCCCATAAGCATCGGTATTGCCCAGGATTCTCCATTCTGGATTATTACTATGCTGACGCTTACCGGGGTGATGGTCGGGCTCATCATCCGCTACAGTCATGGTCATGCTGGCCCTGACCCAGCCTGCGAACCCTTAATCGGTATGCCCGTTTCGACGTCTGCATTGCCCGGACTGCTGGTCGCCCTGATAATTGGCCTCGCGGGTGGCGTCAGTTTGGGTCCAGAGCACCCCATCATGACCGTTAACATTGCGCTGGCAGTGGCGATTGGTAGCCGCATGTTTCCGCGAATTGCAAAGCTGGACTGGACCATCCTCGCCTCTGCTGGCACCATCGGGGCGCTATTTGGTACCCCGGTTGCCGCTGCGCTGGTCTTTTCGCAAACGCTGAACAGCTCCAACGATGTCCCCCTATGGGATCGTCTGTTCGCACCGTTAATGGCCGCCGCGGCAGGTTCACTCACCACCAGCCTGTTCTTTCATCCCCACTTTTCATTGCCTATCGCGCACTATACGCAGATGCATCTGGTCGATATCTTCAGCGGCGCGGTCGTTGCTGCCATTGCTATCGCGGCGGGGATGGTGGCCGTGTGGTGCCTGCCTCGTTTGCACCATCTGATGCATCGCCTGAAACACCCGGTGCTGATCCTCGGCGTTGGAGGCTTTATCCTCGGTATTCTGGGTGTTATCGGAGGACCACTAACCCTGTTTAAGGGCCTGGATGAGATGCAGCAAATGGCATTTAGCCAGACACTGGGAGCCTCGGACTATTTCATGCTGGCGGTGATAAAGCTGGCTGCACTGGTTGTGGCTGCAGCGAGTGGTTTTCGCGGTGGGCGGATTTTCCCTGCGGTATTCGTTGGCGTCGCGCTGGGGCTGATGCTGCACGCCCATGTCGAAGCCGTTCCTGCCGCGATTACGGTCTCCTGCGCCATTCTGGGATTGGTACTGGTCGTCACTCGTGATGCATGGCTGAGCCTGTTTATGGCGGCAGTGGTGGTGCCGGACACCACCCTACTACCGCTGTTGTGCATCGTTATGCTTCCGGCCTGGCTGCTCTTAGCCGGAAAACCAATGATGATTGCTGACCACCCCGATAAGTAGCTATCCCCCGTTGCGGGATTCCAGCGCACGGGTCACCGTGCGCAAGAGTTCTGGAAGGTCAGCCTTCGGCAACACCACTTCTATCAACGAGAGGCGTTGCGGTTTTGCCAGACGAGCCAGAACCTCTTCCAGTTGGACAGCCTGCTTCACGCGCCAGCATTCCGCCTGACATTCACGACTTAGCGCCTGTGGCACCAGCGTCCAGCTCCATCCGGCTATATCATTGTATCGCTGGTTCGCACCATGAATGGCACGTTCCACGGTATAACCGTCATTATTGAGCAGTAAAATAACAGGAGTTTGCCCGTCTCTAAGCATGGTTCCCAATTCCTGAATGGTGAGCTGTGCCGCACCATCGCCAATAATCAGGATCACCCTACGGTGCGGGAAGGCTGTTTGCGCCCCAAATGCAGCAGGCAAAGCGTAACCGATTGACCCCCATAGCGGCTGGACCAGAACCTCCGCCCCGGCAGGAAGTGACAGCGCAGCTGCGCCAAATGCTGCGGTCCCCTGATCGACAAGGATAATGTCGTCGGGGGCCAGATACTGTTGCACCGTATGCCAGAAATTTTCCTGCGTCAGAGGGCCTTTCTCAACCTGCAGACGCCCGGCACAAGGACGTTCAGGCGGCAGTGAAAACGACATTTCCAGGCACAGTTCCCGTAGCGTAGTAACCGCCTGTTCCATCGGGATGTTAAACCAGCTTCCCCCAACCCGCGACGCATGAGGTTGAACCTCAATAGTGCGCTCGGGAGGTAAGTTTTGCGTAAACCCGGCGGTCAGCGTGTCAACAAACCGGGTACCGACGCAAATAATCGTATCAACATCTTCTATCGCCTTACGCACATAATCACTGCTGGCCCCCGCACTGTATGTGCCCACAAACGCAGGATGCCGCTCATCAAACAATCCTTTACCCATCAACAGCGTGGCATGAGCCATCGGCGTTTCCGTCATCCAGCGTTGTAAAACGGGCTGCAAGCCAAATCGTAGCGCGAGAAAATCGGCTAATAGCGACACGCGTGAACTGTCCAGCAACTGCTCACGTGCATGATAGCGAAACGCAGCAGCTACACTACTTTCCGGCTCGCTCAAGGGAACAATGAGTATGTCACTCGGTGGTGTAGCAGGTTGTTTCGCAACATCAGCAGGTAGCATCAGGTAACCCGGTCGTCTTTCGGTTAACATCGCTTGCAACACGCGGTCAATTTCATAGCAGGCATTTTGTTCATCCAGCACTGCACTGGCGACCGTCACTGACTGTTGCATACGGTAGAAATGCTGAAAGTCACCGTCGCCGAGAGTGTGATGCATTAACTCGCCACGACGCTGAGCGCTGCGACATGGGGCCCCGACAATATGCAGGACAGGAACGTATTCCGCGTAACTTCCTGCAATACCATTAATTGCGCTTAACTCGCCCACACCAAAAGTGGTAAGCAGCGCTCCCGCTCCGACTACCCGGGCATAGCCATCCGCGGCATACGCCGCATTCAATTCATTCGCACACCCGACCCAACGCACGCTTGAGTGCTCAATGACGTGGTCAAGAAACTGTAAATTGTAATCGCCCGGCACACCAAACAGATGGTCAATGCCACAGCCTGCCAGCCTGTCCAGCAGATAATCAGCAACGGAATACGGGGTTTGCATGACAGCTATCCTTCTGACGGTAACCTCATGTTAAGTATCGAAGAACTGCGATGACTGTCCAGGAATGTCGCTGCGAAGGAGGTGGAAAGCAGGATGTACAGTTTTGGCGATTTAAATTTCCTTGAAGAATCGATTGTGTAACCGTATACACTGAAAGACACATATGTTCTGGAAGGAGGCGACATGGTTTATCAGGCTAACGAAAATCGCTATCACACAATGGAATACCGCCGCTGCGGTCAGAGCGGGCTCAAACTGCCGATTGTCTCTCTGGGTTTGTGGCACAATTTTGGTGATACCACTCAGGTCGAAAACAGCCGGACCTTATTACAGCGCGCCTTCGATCTGGGGATCAGCCATTTTGATCTGGCGAATAATTACGGCCCGCCGCCGGGTTCTGCTGAACGAAACTTCGGTCGCATCCTGCAGGAAGATTTTTTATCGTACCGGGATGAACTGATAATCTCGACCAAAGCGGGCTATACCATGTGGGAAGGTCCCTACGGTGATTGGGGATCGCGCAAGTACCTGATTGCCAGCCTCGATCAAAGCCTGAAACGTATGGGACTGGAGTATGTTGATATCTTCTATCATCACCGCCCTGATCCCCAAACTCCGCTCAGAGAAACCATGAACGCGCTGGATCATATTGTGCGTCAGGGGAAAGCGTTGTACGTAGGACTCTCTAACTATCCGACTGATCTCGCCAGACAGGCGATCGAAATACTCGATGATTTAGGGACGCCATGTCTCATCCACCAGCCGAAATATTCCATGTTTGAGCGCGAGGTTGAGAGGGGACTGCTATCACTCTTACAGGAGAAAGGTGTGGGCAGTATCGCCTTTTCCCCGCTGGCTGGCGGGCAATTAACTGACCGCTATCTGAACGGTATTCCGGCGGATTCCCGGGCAGCGAGCGCCAGTCGTTTTCTCAACCCAGACCAGATCACCCCACAAAAACTGGAAAAAGTCCGTGCTCTTAATGCGCTGGCCGAGCGCCGGGGACAAAAGCTGTCCCAAATGGCGTTAGCCTGGGTTCTCCGCGATGATAAGGTGACGTCAGTACTGATTGGTGCCAGCAAACCTGCGCAAATTGAAGATGTCGTTGGCATGCTGGCAAACCGTCATTTATCTCCCGAAGAGTGTGCGGAGATCGACGCCATCCTGGGTTGATGGAAATAAAGACACATTTATTAACAAAAAGTGCGCTCTCTGACGATTTAAGAGTTAAGGCGATGAAACGGGGCTTTACTGCCCCGTAATATTGCGTTAACAGGCCGGCTACGGCTCGATCGTGAAGGAGAGAAAGAATGTTCAGGTCACTGATTCTGGCGGCAGTGTTATTGGCTTTTGCACCGCTGGCCGCAAACGCTGGCGAAATCACCCTGCTGCCGTCGATTAAATTACAAATTGGCGATCGCGATAACTACGGCAACTACTGGGACGGTGGGCGCTGGCGTGACCGGGATTACTGGCACCATAATTATGAATGGCGTAAAAATCGTTGGTGGCGTCATGACAACGGCTATCATCGCGGCTGGGATAAGCGCAAAGCTTATGAGCGTGGCTATCGTGAAGGCTGGAACGATCGCGATGACCATCGCGGGCGTGGACGTGGCCACGGGCACCGCCATTAATGTAACAAATCCCCATCTTGCGGGGAGTACTGCTCACAAAAATCATCGAGTTACCCAGGGCCTGTGTCTATACCCAGGCCCTTTTTGCATCACGCTTCGCCAATCGCCAGATGACGAGCAGTCACATCCGCTCCCCCCTGTTTTCCCGTAAATTTCCTGTTCATTTCACAAATTCGCAAAATCGGAAAAAAAAATTCCGATTTATCGTGTTTTTTTTGAACTTTGCGCGATAAATATTAACATTAATTTAATATTATAAAACCTGGGGTGAGCGCTAATGAAAAAACAAGAAAGACAAAAGGCCATTCGGGTTAAGTTAGTAACCGATAAGAAGGTTTATGTTAGCGAATTAGCAAAGGAATTATCTGTCACAACTCGCACGATCCGTAATGACTTAAATGAATTAAGTCAGAATAGTCTTTTCTCGTTATTTCATGGTGGTGCACAAATAAAAAGCGCACCTGATGAATCATTATTTGAGCAGTCTTTCACCAACACCATATTGAATGGGTTCAAAAGCCACAAAGAAATTACATCGGTTTCTGCTCATGCCAAGCAAAATAGCTATATTGATGATAGCATTTACATACTTGGTTCATTTAATATAGATATTGTTTCTGAAACGACGACATTTCCTCAGATTGGCCAGACTATCCGAGCGTCTGCAACCCGTTTTTATGCCGGAGGCAAAGGCACAAACCAGGCAGTTGCCGCAGCTAAAATCAATAATAATGTTCATCTTACCGTTAAGTTAGGAGCCGATGAGTTTTCAAAAAAAGCCAAAAGATATTTAACCAATACTGAAATTTCTTCTTTTTCTTTTTTTGAAAATGAAATGTCATCCACGGGCATTGCAATGGTATGGGTTTCAGGTGCCACAGGTGACAATATGATCAGTATCGATCTTGGGGCCAATGAAACATTTACCCAGGAAGATATTCTATTGGATATTGATACCATTCGTAATTGCAAAGTTTTTTTAACTCAGCTGGAGAATAATTTTCCGATCACACGTTTCGCTATCATGCAGGCAAAACTCGGAAAATCGCTGGTTGTCCTGAATCCGGCACCTTATGTTTCAGAGATCAAAGAAATATTGCATTTAATTGACATTATTACGCCGAACAAAATTGAAGCTGAAGCGTTATCTGGTATCAACATTGTTGATATCTATTCGGCCAAAAATGCCGCCAGGAGCATTTATGTGCAAGGCGCAAAATGCGTCATTATCACGTTAGGTAGCGACGGTTGTCTGATCTTTGATGGCACAGTTTTCACTCATATTCCTGCCTATAAATCAGCCGTCGTCGATACCAGTGGAGCAGGCGATGCCTTTACCGGGGCACTGGCTGCATGCATTGCAAACGGTAAAGGACTCATCAATGCAGCGCAGTACGCTTCTGCGTTTGCCTCGTTGAAAGTTGAACGTAAAGGTGCATCAAATATGCCCAACAATTCACTCGTTTATCATCGTATGCAGTAGCTGTTTAGAGCATCATTCAGCCCCTACACCTATAGGATAATTTCATGAAAAATAAAATGTTTTATCGTGTTATCGGTGCCACAGTCGGTTTAGCGCTTTCCGCCACTTTCACCGTCCCCGCTTTTGCCGCCGATACTCAGACGCATAAACCTAAAGTCGCGCTGGTGATGAAGTCACTGGCAAATGAGTTTTTCCTGACCATGGAAACCGGAGCAAAAGAGTATCAGAAAAAAAATGCCGACAAGTTTGATTTGATTTCTAACGGCATCAAAAACGAAACGGATACGGCAAATCAAATCCAGATCGTTGAACAAATGATTGTCTCGAAAGCCGACGCGATTATCATTGCGCCATCAGACTCGAAAGCCCTTGTACCGGTCATTAAGAAAGCAATTGATGCAGGTATTATTGTCATCAACATTGATAACAAATTTGATGACAGTGTGCTTAAAGATAAAAACCTGAATATTCCTTTTGTTGGCCCGGATAACCAAAAAGGTGCAAAAGAAATTGGCGATTATTTAGCGAAGCATCTTAAGGCCGGCGATCAGGTTGGTATTATTGAAGGCATCCCTACCTCCAGCAACTCTCAGCAACGTACTCTGGGCTTCCAAAATGCGATGGCGCAGGGCGGCATGAAAGTCGTTTCTGTGCAATCTGGCCAATGGGAAATTAACAACGCCAATGCGGTCGCGGCGGCAATGTTAAGTGAGTATCCTGATATCAAAGCACTGTTAGCCGATAACGATAATATGGCATTAGGTGCCGTTTCTGCCATCCGCTCTGCCGGGAAAAAAGGACAGGTTCTGGTTGTCGGCTATGACAATATCGAAGCGATTAAGCCAATGTTAAATGACGGTCGTGTTTTAGCAACTGCGGACCAATTTGCCTCTCAACAAGCTGTATTTGGTATTGATGCCGCCCTTGATGCCTTAAAAAATGGCAAAAAACAGAGTGAACTCTCTAGCAACGTAGAAACACCAATAAAACTGATCGTCAAACAATAAGCGGAAAACAGTGCGCCGCTGTGGTACTGCCATCAATTGAGTATCAGAGCGGCTTACCGGATAAGGCCAGAATATGAAAAGTGGGCAAGAAATCCTCTCAATACAGGGGGTAGGTAAAACCTACAGTGAACCTGTTCTGGTGGATGTAACGCTAGCATTATATCCAGGAAAAGTACTGGCCCTGACGGGAGAAAACGGTGCCGGGAAAAGTACGTTATCAAAAATTATTGGCGGGTTAACCAACGCAACGACCGGAAAAATGGTTTATCAGGGGCAGCCTTACGCACCTGCGAACCGAAAAGAGGCGGAAAAGCTGGGTATTCGCATGGTTATGCAAGAACTCAATTTACTGCCTACGTTGTCGGTTGCAGAAAACTTATTTCTCGAACAACTTCCGCATCGATTCGGCTGGATCGATCGAAAAAAGCTAGCAGAAATGGCCCGTCCGGTGATGGCAATGGTTGGGCTGCAATCGGTCGATCCAACTACGCTGGTGGGCGAATTGGGTATTGGTCACCAACAGATGATCGAAATCGCCAGAAACCTGATTGGTGAAAGCCGGGTACTGATTCTGGATGAACCGACAGCCATGCTCAGTAGCCGTGAGGTCGAACTGCTGTTTAAACAAATAGCGCTCTTCAAAGCCCGGGGCGTTTCAATAATTTATATTTCTCACCGACTGGATGAGCTTGCGATGATTGCTGATGACATCGCGGTGCTACGTGATGGTCATTTGGTTTGCGTGGACGATATTAAACGCTATACCCGCGATCAACTTGTTTCGTTGATGGTCGGCCGCGATTTAGAAAGTTCATTTGATTTAAGTGGACGCCAGGCAGGTCAACCCATTATGAAAGTGGAAAATTTTAAGCGTGGGAAAATCATTCGGGACACGTCGTTTACCTTGCACAGTGGCGAAGTGCTCGGCATTAGTGGCCTTGTCGGCTCTGGCAGGACAGAGCTGCTACGCGCTATTTTTGGCGCAGACAAAATAGACAGTGGCACATTACTGATTGGTACGCCACTTAAACCGGTGGTGATCCGTTCGCCTGCACAGGCTATCCGACATGGTATTGCATTAGTCACGGAGGATCGTAAAGGTGAAGGGCTTCTGTTACCACAGTCGGTTGCCGCAAATATCTCGTTGGGTAACAGCGACAAAATTAGCCATTTGTCGGTCGTTAACACATTGAGTGAAACCACATTAGCGAATAAACACATTAAAAGCTTAGGCGTTCGTACAACGAACACTTCACAGGCCGTGGAAAGCCTGTCAGGTGGTAATCAGCAGAAAGTTCTCATTAGCCGGTGGCTGGAACGAGACTGTGAAGTCGTCTTATTTGATGAGCCGACTCGCGGTATTGATGTGGGTGCCAAGCAAGATATTTATCAATTGCTGAATACGTTAACGGCTAAGGGAAAAGGCGTTGTTGTCGTTTCCAGTGACCTACGCGAACTGATGCTGGTTTGCGATCGTATTGCGGTCATTTCCGATGGCAAGTTAGTGAACACATTTACACGTGATAACTGGAGCCAGGATCGCATTTTAGCGGCTGCATTTTCAGCCTATCAGCATTCAGAAGAGACTGTCAGCGAGTAGCCGGGGATAAAAAAATGAAAAACAATTTTGCGACAAAACAAGCGGCAGCAGAGAAAAGAAATACACCGACGTCATGGAAAGGCCTAAGTAGCTATATCGGGTTGCTCGGGGCGTTAGCCGCAATGATCGTCCTATTTTCATGCCTCAGTTCTCATTTCTGGAGCATGAACACTTTCAGCACTATTGCAAATCAGATCCCCGATTTAATCGTCATGTCGGTGGGGATGACATTTATCTTAATCATTGCCGGCATCGATCTTTCCGTTGGATCGTTGCTGGCGCTTGCTGCTGCAGTCGTCAGCGTCACCTATTTAAATTTTCATTGGACGCCCTGGCTGGCCGCGCTTTCAGGTGTAGCACTCGCCACATTCGTTGGGGCACTAACGGGTCTGATTACCGTTGCCTGGCGTATTCCGGCGTTTATCGTCTCACTGGGTGTTCTGGAAATGGCCCGCGGAGCAGCGTATCAGTTAACTGACTCGCGGACCGCGTATCTCGGTTCTATTTATGATTATTTAGCCGACCCCATTCTCTTTGGCGTCTCCCCTTCTTTTATTATCGCGATCGTTGTCATTGTTGCCGGGCATCTGGTGCTGACGCGAACCGTATTTGGTCGCCATTTGATCGGTATTGGCACCAATGAAGAAGCCGTTCGATTATCAGGTATAAATCCAGGTCCCTATAAGATTGCAGTCTTTGCCTTGATGGGGGGATTATCCGGTCTGGCCTCGCTGTTTCAGGTTGCCCGCCTTGAAGCCGCCGACCCCAATAGCGGCGTTGGCATGGAACTACAGGTGATTGCCGCAGTTGTGATTGGTGGCACAAGCCTGATGGGAGGACGTGGCTCTATTATCTGTACGTTTCTTGGCGCGTTGATCATTTCCGTTCTGGCTGCGGGACTGGCGCAAGTTGGCGCAAGCGAACCGACAAAACGTTTTATAACAGGAGCCGTGATAATCGTTGCAGTGGTACTTGATACCTACCGTAGCCACTTAAATAAAAAATAATCATGAGGGTTACCCGGCTTGACCGGGTAACCACAGCGGATGAAAGCCCTGCTACAATCCGAGCGCGGTCCCGACCAGCAACCAGATATTCAGTGCCACGACCAGCACCACAATCACCCAGCCAACCTGTTTCACCCAACGGCTATTAACTAAATCCCCCATCAGTTGGCTATTGCTGGTAAAAATCAGTAGCGGTACCAGCGCCAGAGCGATACCAAAACTGAGTAATACCTGACTCATCACCAGTATCCGGGTGGGATCAAGCCCCATTAAAATCACAATAAATGACGGCATCATGGTGACGCTACGGCGCACCCAGAGCGGGATATGAAAGCGGATAAACCCTTGCATAACCACCTGCCCCGCCAGCGTGCCAACCACGGTAGAGGAAAGCCCTGCCGCCACCAGACTTAAACCAAACACGGTTGCCGCAGCATGACTTAACAGCGGTTCAAGCGTCAGATAGGCCTGGTCCAGGTCTGCGATACCAGTATGCCCGCTAAAGTGAAACGCGGCTGCTGCAGTCGCCATCATCGCCAGATTGACAAATCCGGCAATCGTCATGGCGATAGCCACATCCCATTTCGTCGCTGCGTAACGCTGCTGGCGCGTACCACCGTGCAAATGCTGGGTTAAGGAGGAGTGCAGATAAATGACGTGCGGCATGATGGTGGCGCCAAGCACACCGGCCGCCAGGAACACCGCTTCAGAATTAGGCAGGCTCGGTATAACCATCCCTTTGCTCAGCTGCGCAAGGTTCGGTTGGGAAAAGATCAGCTCGACAATATATGCCGCAGCCACGAACAACAACAAACCGCCGATCACTTTTTCCAGGGGTTTCTGCCCGCGGCGCTGCAGCATCAGAATTAAAAATGTCGCAATACCCGTGAGCACAGCCCCCTGCAGCAGCGAAACGCCAAGGATGAGTTTAAAGCCAATCGCAGCGCCAATAAATTCTGCAAGATCGGTCGCCATCGCAATAATTTCGGCCTGTACCCAGTAAAACCAAACCACTGGACGAGGATAATGATCACGGATCTGTTCCGCCAGATTTTTGCCGGTGGCAATGCCAAGCTTGGCCGATAGCACCTGAATCAGCATCGCCATCAGGTTTGCCCAGACCACAACCCACAACAGTTTGTAGCCAAAGCTAGCCCCTGCCTGGATATTGGTAGCAAAGTTACCTGGATCGATATAGCCGATCGCCGCGATGAACGCAGGTCCCATTAATGCGAGCTTCAACTTGCGCGCTGCCCGTCCACTGCTACTCTCAACGCGATCGTTAGTCATTTTAGTGCCTCAGAAACATAGCCTTTGCTATGTTTCAAGCTACGCCTATTGAGAATGATTATCAAATTCATTTTAATGGGTGAAGTTGATTTCTCTGATAGCGTTTGTCTATGGAACGGTAAGAAATTTAGAAATGCCGGTAAGATGTTTGATTATTGTTATGAGATTAGCACAGTGACATAACTTTTCACTTCCATACTAAACATAACAGAAGTGTATCATCGATCACTAATTTTGAATCTCGTCACAGGTCCTTATTATAGTGTGTGTTTGATCTCGTTTTCTTTACTGTTGTTACATAGAATGTGCACGAAAACTAAATCTGCCTCAAATTTGGAGCAAATATGGACCGCGTTCTTCACTTTGTCCTGGCCCTTGCCGTGGTTGCGGTACTCGCACTGCTGGTAAGCAGTGACCGTAAAAAAATCCGCATTCGTTATGTTATTCAATTGCTTGTTATCGAAGTGTTACTGGCATGGTTCTTCCTGAACTCTGATGTCGGCCTGGGCTTTGTAAGAGGCTTCTCCGAGATGTTTGAGAAACTGCTCGGATTCGCTAATGAAGGGACTAACTTTGTCTTCGGCAGCATGAACGATAAAGGCCTGGCATTCTTCTTCCTGAAAGTGCTGTGCCCTATCGTCTTTATCTCCGCCCTGATCGGTATTTTGCAGCATATCCGTGTTCTGCCGGTTATCATCCGCGCGATTGGTTTCCTGTTATCCAAAGTGAACGGTATGGGCAAGCTGGAATCATTCAACGCCGTCAGCTCCCTGATCCTGGGTCAATCCGAGAACTTTATCGCCTATAAAGATATCCTCGGTAAAATGTCTCGCAACCGCATGTACACCATGGCAGCAACGGCGATGTCTACCGTTTCCATGTCTATCGTCGGCGCGTACATGACCATGCTGGAACCAAAATACGTTGTTGCTGCGCTGGTTCTGAACATGTTCAGCACCTTTATCGTTCTGTCACTGATCAACCCTTATACCGTTGATGCCAGCGAAGAAAATATTCAGATGTCCAATCTGCACGAAGGTCAGAGCTTCTTCGAGATGTTGGGCGAATACATTCTGGCAGGCTTCAAAGTTGCGATTATCGTTGCAGCAATGCTGATTGGTTTCATCGCGCTGATCGCTGCCCTGAACGCCCTGTTCGCTACCGTGACCGGTTGGTTTGGCTACAGCATCTCCTTCCAGGGCATCCTGGGTTACATCTTCTACCCGATTGCGTGGGTGATGGGTGTGCCGTCCAGCGAAGCGCTGCAGGTGGGCAGTATCATGGCAACCAAACTGGTTTCCAACGAATTCGTCGCAATGATGGACCTACAGAAAATCGCCTCTACGCTCTCTCCGCGCGCTGAAGGCATTATCTCTGTGTTCCTGGTTTCCTTCGCGAACTTCTCTTCTATCGGTATCATTGCAGGCGCAATTAAAGGCCTGAACGAAGAGCAAGGTAACGTGGTTTCCCGCTTTGGTCTGAAACTGGTATACGGTTCTACGCTGGTCAGCGTACTGTCTGCTTCCATTGCAGCACTGGTGCTGTAAGACGACATCAATACAGCCGTTACCAAACCGGGGAGATTCTCCCCGGTTTTTTTATGTCTGTTATCCAGCAATATAAGCAAATAAGCGAGAAACGCAGGCAGGAATCAAATGCAAAAAACCCCCGCTTTTCAGCGAGGGTTTCAATTTTGGTGGAGCTAAGCGGGATCGAACCGCTGACCTCTTGCATGCCATGCAAGCGCTCTCCCAGCTGAGCTATAGCCCCACGATGCGTTTACGTACCAAATTCATTGGGATTAAATTTGGTGGAGCTAAGCGGGATCGAACCGCTGACCTCTTGCATGCCATGCAAGCGCTCTCCCAGCTGAGCTATAGCCCCGTCACGTAAAGCTTGTCGAGTTGACGGGCGGCATCATATGAATTCCCTTCGCGTGTGTCAACGGCAAAATTAACTCATAGAATTCAATCGCTGAAAAAGCAGGCAAATGAAGAACATTGCGCAACAACTCGCATTCAGTAGTTAAACGCGTCACGGTTTCTACTAAAATGGTGCTATAAAATGAGCCACTAATTAACCCCACGACCATTCAGGGAATCGTTATGTTCAAGGAACGGATGACGCCAGAAGAACTTGCTAATCTGACCGGATACAGCCGACAGACCATCAATAAATGGGTGCGCAAGGAAGGTTGGGCTACCTCACCCAAACCCGGTGTTCAGGGCGGTAAAGCCCGTCTGGTTCATGTTACCGAACAAGTTCGTGAATACATTCGCAGCGCTGAGCGTTCAGCGGAAGGCTTATCAGATAATTTATCTTTATCCGGTGACACCTCCATCGAAGCTCTACTGATAAGACTCGCCAAAGAAATGACGCCATCAGAACAGAAAATGTTTACGTCGCTGATCCTGCGTGAAGGCATTACGGGTTTGTTACAACGCTTAGGGATTCGCGACAACAAATAATATGAAAAAATTACGCAGTAAAATGACCACCGAAGAGCTGGCTGAATGTCTCGGTGTCGCCAAACAAACCGTCAATCGTTGGATCAGAGAGCAAAACTGGACAACCGAAAAGTTTCCCGGTGTTAAAGGTGGTCGCGCAAGGCTTATTCATATTGATGCCGGCGTCCGAGAGTTTCTTCTCAATATTCCAGCTTTTCGCAAGGTACCGGAATTTTATCAGGCAGAAGAACCGCTTGCCGAGTATACACACGTGGTTCGCAGTCACGCCTGCCGTCAGATAATCAGCGCACTGGATAACATGTCGCCAACGGAACAGGAAAAGCTGGCGATGTATATTTCGCGCGAAGGTATTCGCACTTTCCTGACCCGTCTGGGCATTGA
>NZ_SZWR01000010.1:191843-193802 GCF_005280875.1 Citrobacter sp. wls827 | reverse complement strand
AAACGGCAGGATGCACTCCTGCCGTTTTTTTATCGATCACTCTGCCTTACTGCTGACTTTCACGCTCAGCAATAAACGCGAGCGCCTTGTTAATACGTTCAATGCTGCGAGATTTACCAATCGCATGCACCGTAACGTCTAACGCCGGAGACTGACCCGCACCGGTTACGGCTACGCGCAGCGGCATCCCGACTTTACCCATGCCCACTTCCAGCTCATCAGCGGTTGCCTGAATCGCGTGGTGCACGTTTTCCGCGGTCCATTCACTGATAGCAGCCAGTTTGTCGCGAACCACTTCCAGTGGCTGACGCGCAACCGGACGCAGGTGTTTCTTCGCCGCATCGGCATCGAACTCAGCAAAGTCTTCATAGAAATAGCGGCAGCTCTGCGCCATCTCTTTCAGCGTCTTGCAGCGTTCACCCAGCAGTTTTACCAGCTCAGACAACTGCGGGCCGACGCGCGTATCGATATTTTCCTGCTCAATGTGCCACTGCAGATGCGTCGCCACATATTCTGGCGCCAGTGCATTAATGTAGTGGTGGTTCAGCCACTGCAGTTTTTCAGTGTTAAATGCGCTCGCAGACTTGCTCACCGCACCAAGAGAGAACAGCTTGATCATTTCTTCACGGGTGAAGATCTCCTGATCACCGCTGGACCAACCCAGACGTACCAAATAGTTCAGCAACGCTTCCGGCAGGTAGCCGTCGTCGCGATACTGCATCACGCTGACCGCACCGTGACGTTTAGAGAGTTTTTTGCCGTCGTCGCCGTTGATCATCGACACGTGCGCGTAAACCGGCACCGGCGCGTTCAGCGCTTTCAGGATGTTGATCTGACGCGGGGTGTTGTTGATATGGTCTTCACCACGAATGACGTGGGTGATTTCCATATCCCAGTCATCAACAACGACGCAGAAGTTATAGGTCGGGGAACCATCTGTACGGCGGATGATCAGGTCGTCCAGCTCCTGGTTGCTGAATTCGATCGGCCCACGGATCTGATCATCAAAAATAACGGACCCGTCCTGCGGGTTAGCAAAACGCACCACGCAAGGTTCATCAGCAGCGTGATGTTCGTGACCGTGACGGCAGCGACCGTCGTAACGTGGTTTTTCACCTTTTGCCATCTGTTCTTCACGCAGCTGTTCCAGACGCTCTTTGGAGCAGTAGCATTTATATGCCGTCCCCGCTTCCAGCATCTCATCGATGACAGCATTGTAACGGTCAAAACGTTTAGTCTGGAAATACGGGCCTTCATCCCACTCCAGATTCAGCCAGTTCATGCCATCCATAATGGCTTCAATAGCTTCCGGCGTGGAGCGTTCGAGATCGGTGTCTTCAATACGCAGCACAAACTCACCGCCATGGTTACGTGCAAAAAGCCAGGAATAAAGAGCAGTACGCGCACCGCCGACGTGCAGGTAACCTGTCGGGCTTGGCGCGAAGCGAGTTTTGATTTTCATGAAATGGCCTTACGTTTATAAAGATGCCGACAACCGGCAAATCCAGGGAAGATTATCAGGCTGGTATTCTATCACTGTGGTCTGATTCCTCAATGTTCATCGGGTTGGAACATCACGCTTTGCCATTTTCGTATACAAATCATGCTGCATGGATTGATTTGCGATCGTTTTGTTTAAATTTACGACGAACGAACAAATTCTTTAGAAAATGCGTTGACTCATTTTCAACTCTCCCTATAATGCGACTCCACACAGCGGGGGTGATTAGCTCAGCTGGGAGAGCACCTCCCTTACAAGGAGGGGGTCGGCGGTTCGAACCCGTCATCACCCACCAACTACTTTATGTAGTCTCCGCCGTGTAGAACAAGAAATTGAGAAGTGGGTGATTAGCTCAGCTGGGAGAGCACCTCCCTTACAAGGAGGGGGTCGGCGGTTCGATCCCGTCATCACCCACCACTTTCTCGCCAGCTGGATTTCTTGTTAAAATGTGAAGTACC
>NZ_SZWR01000010.1:190562-191635 GCF_005280875.1 Citrobacter sp. wls827 | reverse complement strand
AAAAAAGCGCCCTAAAGGCGCTTTTTTGCTATCTGCGATTTATAAGATTCGAATCTGCCGCAGGTTCGGTGTTGAGCGCAGCGAAACAACGGAGCCGTTTACGGCGACGGCCCGAAGGGCGAGCGAAGCGAGTCATCCGGCACAGACATCATACCGTCAAAGCCGCCACCAGTTTTTCCAGCGCTGGCGTGGCCTGCTGCTGTTCATAGACAATATACAAATCCGCCGGAATACGTTCTTCTAACGGCCGGAATACCACGCCAGGCCAGCTCATCTGGGCATAGCTATCGGCAATCAGCGTAATCCCAATCCCCATGCTAATCATCGCCAGCACCGTTTGCGGCTCCCTCACCTCACGAATAATCATCGGTGAAAATCCGGCGCTCAGGCAAACGCGCTGTAAAAATGCCCAGTCGGTATGAATGGAGGGCATCGTGACAAAATATTCATTTCTCAACGCTTCCAGCGGTACGGATTCACAGGCGGTAAGAGCATGTTCTTCCGGCATGGCCACCAAAAATGAGGATTCATGTAAGCGCAGGCTGGTAAATCCGGGAGAAGGTTCAGTAGCCATGCGCCAAATTCCCGCATCCAGTTCACGTCTTTCCAGCATCGTCATCTGCATGGCAGGCATGTTCTCGCGAAACTGCACCTCAACGTTGGGATTTTCCTTCAGAAAACGCCGCATCACCGGACGCATTTTTCCCCACATTGCGGTACCAATGACGCCAAGCTCAATTCGCCCTGCCTCACCGCGACCAATCTGTTCCACTCGTGCCAGCGCCTGATTAGCACTGGATAACAGTCTGCGCGATTCTTCCATCAAAATTTTTCCGGCGTGGGTTAACGCCACGCTGCGAGAATGACGGATAAATAGCAACGTGCCGAGCTGCTGTTCCAGCTCTTTGATATGCGTACTGAGCGGCGGTTGCGACATATTCAGGCGAGCAGCAGCGCGTCCAAAATGCAGTTCTTCTGCGACGGCAAGAAAATAACGCAGTAACTTCAGATCGATGCGGTGCGTGCGTTCCATGGATAATGCGCTCCTGAGTGAAGAATAATGCGCAAAGTTA
>NZ_SZWR01000010.1:177273-190493 GCF_005280875.1 Citrobacter sp. wls827 | reverse complement strand
GCGGGTATCAGAACCCGCCGCTAAAGGAGCATTAATGTGGCGATGATTTCTGCGCCAGTCGTTCAGGCTCATGCTTATATTTAAAGAACAATGCAAAGATAACCGCCAGGACCAGCGCGTAAGCGGCAAACACCAGCCAGATAGTTTGCCAATCCTTGACGCCATCGACAGAAAAGTAGTCCACCGCCATCCCGCTCAGGATTGAACCCACCCACGCGCCAATGCCATTTACCATCGTCATAAACAGCCCCTGGGCGCTGGCGCGAATGCTTGAGTCAACTTCCTGCTCGACAAATACCGACCCGGAGATGTTGAAGAAATCAAACGCGCAGCCGTAAACGATCATCGACATAAGCAGCAACACAAAGCCAAACGGGGACGGATCGCCAAAGGCAAAGAAGCCAAAGCGCAGCGTCCACGCCAGCATGCTCATCAGCATCACCGTTTTGATGCCAAAACGTTTGAGGAAGAACGGGATAGTGAGGATAAAGCCCACTTCCGCCATCTGGGAAACCGACAGCAAAATGGAGGGATATTTCACCACAAAGCTGTTGGCAAACTCAGGGTTACGGGCGAAATCATGCAGGAACGGATTGCCAAAGACGTTGGTAATTTGCAGCACCGCCCCCAGCATCATGGCAAACAAAAAGAAAATTGCCATGCGCGGATTTTTAAACAAAACAAACGCATCCAGCCCCAGCTTACTGGCCAGCGTGGCGGATTCTTTTTTCTCCGCAACCGGTATTTTCGGCAACGTCAGCGCATACAGAGCCAGCAGCAGCGATGCGCCTGAAGCGATATACAGCTGCGCGCTGCTCAGCTCCAGCCCCATTAAGCTGACCGTCCACATCGCCACAATAAAACCTATCGTGCCAAACACACGAATTGGCGGGAACGCGGTGACCGGATCCTGACCCGACTGCGCCAGGCATGAATATGAAACGCTGTTCGATAACGCAATCGTCGGCATATACGCCATCGCGTTAACCAACATCACCCAGAACATGGTCTGTGGATCGGTAACGGTTGTGGCGTACAGCAACACGCCAGCACACACCAGGTGACACAGCATATAAGCGCGCTCGGCACGCAGCCACTTATCGGCGATGATCCCCATAATGCCCGGCATAATAATCGCTGCCAGACCTTTCGAGCTGTAGACCATACCCACATTCGCGCCGGTAAAATCCAGGGTGTTAATCATGTAAGAACCCAGGGTAACCAGCCAGCTACCCCAGATAAAATATTGCAAAAACGACATGAGCTTTAAGCGAGATGCGATACCCATTTTTCCGTTCCTTGCCAAAAAAGTAAGACCCCGCAAGCGGGGTCATGTTTTAATTATTCAGGCCAGTTTGCGCAAAAAGCCGCAGATCAGATTGATAAAATTCTGCTGCGAGAGTTCCGCTGCCGCCAGCGTCTGCGCGTGAGATAACTTCACATCCCCCAAACCTTCCGCCAGGTTGGTGATGGCAGCCACCGCAACCACTTTCAGACCGCAGTGGCGCGCAGAGATAACCTCAGGCACCACCGACATCCCCACCACATCGCCGCCAATAATTTGCATCATGCGGATTTCTGCCGCGGTTTCAAAGTTTGGCCCCGGATAAGAGACAAATACGCCTTCGCTCAGAGGGAAACCTTCTTCTGCGGCAACGGTTTGCAGGATTGCACGATAGTCAGCATCATAGGCATTCGCCAGCGAAAAGAATCGCTCGCCAAAACGCTCATCGTTAAGTCCCACCATCGGTGTACCCGGCATCGTATTGATGTGATCGCTAAGCGCAACCAGACTACCCGGCCCAACTTCAGGGCGGAGGGAGCCTGCGGCATTAGTACAAAATAACAGTTCGCAGCCCAGCAGCTTCAGTGTGCGAATGGCATCGGTCATCACCGTCATGCCGCGACCTTCATAAAAATGCCCACGCCCTTTCATACAGGCCACTGGAATACCGGCCAGATTTCCCAGCACCAGCTCACCGGCATGACCATGTACGGTACTGACAGGGAATCCCGGCAATTTCTCGTAAGAGATGGCCACTGCATCCTCGATTTGATCCGCCAACGCGCCGAGGCCTGAGCCAAGAATAAAGGCTACGCGCGGCGTGAAATCGGGTTTGCAACTACGAATGATGTCGGCGCTGTACCAGGGATTTTGCGAGAAAAGAGAGTGACTCATGAGATGTCCTTAATACTGAGTAGTCGAAAATAATGTCGCGTACCGCACTGTTATAGCGAGACTACGCAATCGATTACCAATACCGTTTATCCCGACAACCGATAGTAAATCGGTATGGATGAGTCGCACTAAACCAGCCTGAAATCACATTTTTTTCGGGCCAGAAATGGCACAGAAATAGAGATACATGCAGATTTGGGATTTTTATTATTAAACTCTGCTCGGCCGTATTGTCGCTGAAGTTCTGTTCACTAATGCCGATACTCATGTTTTATGGCGTGAGGAATCCGTATGACAACTATCAACGTTTCCACCCCAACTGTTCAAAGCAGTAGCGGCGGAAAAGCACCAGCCGGGAATGATATCTCCGCACAGATTGCGCAAATCACCCAAAAGATAACCAAGCTAACCCAGCAGCTCAAAGATATCCCCAACAGCAGTGGCACTATTGAGCAGAAACGCGAGCAGCAGGAACTTATTCAGACCCAAATCAAGATGTTACAAGCCCAGTTGGATCAATTGTTGCGTCGGCAGGCCGAGGAGTCGCAGCAAAAGCAAAGCGCCGATCAGAGAAAAGCTGAAGGCATCAACACGGCTTCCGACCAACATCAGGTCGATATTTATATCTGATACAACGGATCGCGGGCACGACCGGCGGTTAATTCACTGGCCTGCATTCGCACCACGTCCCACAATGCCTGAGCGGCGGTTGAGAGAGAGCGATTTTTGCGCCGCGCCAACATCAGTTGTCGTTCCACAACCGGCGTCAGGCGCTTAACCTGCAAGTGGCTACCCTGCGGTAAGGGGAGCGCCAGTGCGGGCAGCACGCTGATGCCAATCCCCGCTTCAACCATCGGGAACAGCGTGGCGGGATGACCAATCTCCTGAACAATATTGGCATCAATGGAAAAATGGGCCAACGCCGCATCGATCAGCGGTCGGCTGCCGGAAGCGTAATCCTGTAACACCAGACGTTCGTGGTACAAATCCTGCCAGTTTACCCACTCACGTTGGGCTAACGGATGATCATGGCGACACAGCAGCAGGAACGGTTCGGATAGTACGGCTTCACACTGCAGATCGGTCACGGCACCCGGGTCAATCACAATGCCAAAATCCACCTCTCCCTGACGAATACTCTCCAGTACCCACTGCTGTGGCCGGTCATGCAGCACAAAATCGATTGCCGGATAAAGCTGGTTGCTCTGCGCAATACACTGCGGAATGAGATGCGCGGAAATCGTCTGGCTGGCAGCAACCCGCACCGTACCGGTTAACTGCGTACCCACCTGCCCGGCTTCACGCAGCGTACTGTGCAGTTCATCCAGAATGCGTTCCAGCCGTGCCGCCAACTGGTGTCCGGCTTCCGTCAGCACCACCTCGCGCGTTGTACGATCCAGTAGCCGGACACCCGTCTGCCCTTCCAGCTCTTTTACACTATGACTAACCGCCGACTGGCTTAAGCCGATGATATCCCCCGCCCGGCTAAAACTTTTGGCCTGAGCGACGGTGACAAAGATACGTAATTGACGCAAAGAATAATTCATCGATTCTATTCATATATAGATGCAATAAATCAATTTTATTTCTCAAACGGAAAAACGCAAAATGTTGCTACCGAATTTCAGGAGTCTTTATGAAACTTTTTCGTATTCTTGATCCGTTCACGATAACGCTGATTACCGTTGTTTTACTGGCGTCGTTTTTCCCGGCCGAAGGTGGCTTTGTGCCTTTCTTTGAAGGCTTAACCACCGCCGCCATTGCGCTGCTGTTTTTTATGCACGGCGCAAAACTCTCTCGTGAGGCGATTATTGCCGGCGGTAGCCACTGGCGTTTGCATCTGTGGGTGATGTGCAGCACGTTCGTTGTCTTCCCGGTGCTGGGCGTCCTGTTCGCCTGGTGGGCACCCGTCAACGTTGACCCGATGCTGTACACCGGATTCCTATACCTGTGTATTTTGCCCGCCACGGTGCAGTCGGCTATCGCCTTTACCTCAATGGCAGGCGGTAACGTTGCCGCCGCCGTGTGTTCCGCTTCGGCCTCCAGCCTGTTGGGTATCTTTCTTTCGCCGCTGCTGGTAGGCCTGGTCATGAATATGCATGGCGCAGAAGGCAGCCTGGAACAGGTGGGGAAAATCATGCTGCAGCTGCTGCTGCCGTTCGTGCTGGGGCATCTCTCCCGACCGTGGATTGGCAACTGGGTGTCAAAACATAAAAAATGGATCGCAAAAACGGATCAATCTTCCATTTTACTGGTGGTTTACTCCGCCTTCAGTGAGGCCGTGGTTAATGGGATCTGGCACAAAGTGGGGGTCGGTTCACTGCTGTTTATCGTGGTTGTTAGCATCATATTGCTGGCAATCGTGATTGCTATCAACGTCTTTGTCGCGAGGAAATGCGGTTTCAGCAAAGCTGATGAAATCACTATTGTCTTCTGCGGATCGAAGAAAAGTCTGGCCAACGGGATCCCCATGGCAAACATCCTGTTTCCGACATCGGTAATTGGTATGATGGTGCTGCCATTGATGATTTTCCACCAAATTCAGCTGATGGTGTGCGCCGTGCTGGCGCGTCGCTACAAACAACAGACGGACGCGCTGCAGGCGCAGCAGAAGAGCCGCGCCGCGAAGGCCTAAAGCGGGCGTTTCAGGGGCTGAACCAGCTGCGTCAGCCCCTCGGTTTTAATCAGCAGCGTGATTTGCATCAGCTCACCCAGTTTGCCCGGCGGAAATTCATCCTTACGGGCAAACCACAGCAGATACTCTTCCGGAACGTCAATCAGCCGACGCCCTTTATATTTGCCAAAGGGCATGACGGTATTGGCGATCTCTATCAGCTGCTCTTTTTCCATCTCAGGCACCCAGCAAGCGGATCATTTCAGCTTCGTCGATAACGGCAATGCCCAACTCCTGCGCTTTTGCCAGTTTAGAGCCCGCCGCTTCCCCCGCAATCACCAGATCGGTTTTCTTCGACACGCTCCCCGCCACTTTTGCGCCCAGCTCGGTCAGACGCGATTTGGCGTCATCGCGTGACATCAGGCTCAGGCTACCGGTCAGCACAATCGTTTTACCGGCAAACGGGCTGTCGATTTCTTCAGCGTTGATAACCACCGGCGCTGGCCAGTGGATCCCCTGCGCCAGAAGTTGCACGATCACCTCGCGGTTACTCTCTTCGGCAAAGAAGTTAAACACGTGAGTGGCCACCACAATGCCCACATCCGGTACTTTTTGCAGCTCTTCAATGGAAGCCGCCTCCAGCGCATCCAGCGTACCGAAATACGCGGCCAGACCCGCAGCCGTCGCTTCGCCGACTTCACGAATACCCAGCGCGTAGAGGAAACGGGCAAACGTGGTCTCTTTCGCTTTTTCCAGCGCATTCACCACGTTTTGCGCAGACTTCGGCCCCATACGATCGAGGCCGGTCAGCTTACCGGCGGTCAGCGTGAACAGATCCGCTGGTGTGTGCACGTACTCTTTCTCGACCAGTTGATCGATAATTTTGTCGCCCATACCGTCAACATCCAGCGCACGGCGGGAAACGAAGTGTTTCAATGATTCCTTCCGCTGTGCCCCGCAGATTAAACCTCCGGTACAACGAGTAACCGCTTCTCCTTCCACACGCTCAACGTCAGAGTTGCATACCGGACAGTGGGTGGGAAACTCGATTTCGCGCGTATCTTCCGGGCGTTCGGAGAGTACGACGTTCACCACCTGCGGGATGACATCGCCCGCACGGCGAATAACAACTTTGTCGCCAATACGCAAACCCAGCCGCTCGATTTCGTCAGCGTTATGCAGCGTTGCGTTACTCACCAGCACACCAGCCACCTGCACTGGCTCGAGGCGGGCGACAGGCGTAATCGCGCCGGTACGACCGACCTGAAACTCAACGTCGCGAACAAAAGTCATCTGTTCCTGCGCCGGGAACTTAAAAGCTACCGCCCAGCGCGGTGCGCGGGCAACAAAGCCCAGTTGCTCCTGCAGCGCCATGGAGTTGACTTTGACAACCACGCCGTCAATATCGAATCCAAGCGTCGGCCGGTCTTCTTCAACCTTATGATAGTAAGCGAGTACTTCCTCCGGAGAGTCGCACAACGTTACCCTGTTGCTGACCGGGAGGCCCCACGCTTTAAACTGCAGCAGGCGACCCAGATGGGTATCGGGCAGTTCGCCGCCTTCCAGCACGCCGACGCCATAGCAGAAGAAAGTAAGCGGCCGCTTCGCTGTAATACGCGGATCGAGCTGACGCAGTGACCCAGCCGCCGCGTTACGCGGGTTAGCAAACACTTTGTTGCCAGTGCGGCGGGCTTCTTCGTTGATTTTTTCAAACCCGGCCTGCGGCAAAAACACTTCGCCGCGCACTTCCAGGCGAGCCGGAATATTATCGCCACGCAGTTTTAACGGGATCGCGCGGATGGTGCGCACGTTCGAGGTAATGTCCTCGCCAGTCGTACCATCACCACGCGTTGCTGCGCTGACCAGCACACCGTTTTCATAGAGAATACTCACCGCCAGTCCGTCAAGCTTCAGCTCACAGCACCAGGTTAGTTTGTCCGTACTCTTCAGTCGGTCCTGTACGCGCTTGTTAAAGGCGAGAAAACTCTCTTCATCAAACACGTTATCCAGCGACAGCATCGGCACTTCATGACGGATCTGGCTGAATGCCGCCAGTGGTGCGGCACCTACGCGCTGGGTGGGTGAATCGGGCGTGACAAGTTCAGGATGCTGCGCTTCCAGTTCACGCAGTTCGCGCAGCAGACGATCGTATTCCGCATCAGGAATTTCCGGCGCATCCATCACATGGTAGAGATACTCATGATGGCGAAGCGTGGTTCGCAGTTCTGTCAGTTGTTGTTCGATTGATTCCATATCGCACCATCAATGATAAAAAACCCCCGACAGGCGGGGGTTCAGAAAGGAGAGGTCACGCCAGAGGAAAATCAGGCGTGAGATTCTTTAACTTCGCGGATGCGGTCCTGATACTCGCGCAGTTTCTGCGGCGTCATCATACGACGTTGATCGTCGAGCACCACACCGCCCACTTCATCGGCAATGTGCTGTGCGGACTGCAGCATCAGCTTGAAGTTTTGCAGCTCGTCACCATAGGACGGAACCTGCATAAAGATAGTGACGCCCGGCGTGCTGAAATCGCCGGCCATCTCAGGGTCAAACGTCCCTGGGTTAACCATATTGGCAAGACTGAACAGCGACGGGCCACTACCATCCGGGCTGAGATGACGATGGAAAATATTCATATCGCCAAATTTAAAACCAGCCTGCTGAATGCTGTTGAGCAACACTTCACCGTTGAGCTCGCTGCCGTGATGCGCCGCAACGTTCATAATGATGACCGCTTCTTTACGCTGCGGTTTTTCAGCTACGGGCGCTTCTTCAACAACCGGTTCAGGCTGCGGTTGCTGTTCAACAACAGGCTCTGCTGGCTGGAAGGTCTGTGGCGCAGGTTGTGGCGCAGGTTGTGGCGCGGGCTGCTGAACCTGCGGCGCAACGGGCTGATGTTGCATCGGCTGCTGCGCAGGTTGCTGCTGAACAGGCTGATGTTGCACCGGCTGCTGCGGTTGTACGGGCTGCGGCGGCTGCTGAACATGCGGCGGCGGTACAGGCGCTTGTGCAGGCTGCTGCGCGTGTTGACGCGGCTGAGCAGACGCATAAGGCGGCTGGTACTGGTGTTGCGGCGACTGAGGAGGAACACCATGTTCCTGAGCGCTGCCGGGAGCATGATTCACACGATGCACGCGGACTTCGCCCACGCCTTCGTCTTCCTCGACGTTGTCGTCGTAGGAATCCTCGTCATCACGTTTAGACTTCATGCGTTTCAGTGGGCGATCGCGGAATATAGAAGACCGTTCTTTACGGCTAGTCCAGAAACCATGTACCAGTAAAGCGATTATGGCGATCGCGCCAACAATGATTAATATCAGACGCAAATCCTGCATCATTATATTCTCTGTTGTTCTAACACCTTGCCACCACGGCAAACATTTACTCACTAAGAGTATTTGCCGATTACGCCAAGTGCAAGTGCACTCTTGGCTTTCACGGCATAAAGATGAATAAAAACGTGCTTTTTGCTGTTTTTTCGAACATTTCTGAACAGCCTAACGCTCAACAACCCGGTAAGATACGCAAAGTTTACCAGAGCTCATATAACAAGGAGTATGTCCTGACCATGGTTTCATCATCTGCAGTTGTACCTCGCAGCGGTTTTTATTACTTTTCTCAGGGATGGAAACTCATCACTCAACCGGGAATTCGTCGCTTTGTTATCCTGCCTTTACTGGTGAATATTCTGCTAATGGGCGGCGCATTCTGGTGGCTGTTTACGCAACTGGACAGTTGGATCCCTGCGCTGATGAGCCACGTCCCGAACTGGCTACAGTGGCTTAGCTATTTGCTATGGCCGATTGTCACGATCTCCGTGCTACTGGTGTTTGGCTACCTGTTCTCTACCATCGCCAACTGGATTGCCGCACCGTTTAACGGCTTGTTGGCGGAACAACTCGAAGCCCGCCTGACAGGTGCAACACCGCCTGACACTGGCGTTCTTGGCATCATGAAAGATGTGCCCCGTATTATGAAGCGCGAATGGCAAAAGCTGGCGTGGTATCTCCCGCGCGCCTTTGTGTTACTGCTCCTCTATTTTATCCCCGGCGTGGGGCAGACCGTTGCCCCGGTACTGTGGTTCCTGTTCAGTGCGTGGATGCTGGCTATTCAATATTGTGATTATCCGTTCGACAACCACAAAGTGCCCTTTAAAGAGATGCGTATCGCCCTGCGCACACGCAAAGTCACCAACATGCAGTTCGGTGCGCTAACCAGTCTGTTTACGATGATCCCGGTGCTCAATCTGTTCATCATGCCGGTTGCGGTTTGTGGTGCCACGGCGATGTGGGTAGACTGCTATCGTGCTAAACACGCGTTATGGAAGTAATGCAAAAATGTGTAAAACAGGGGGGGCTTATGCCCTCCCTTATTCCATACTGACGTCGAATATTTCCTTTCTGAATATAGATATGCTAAATCCTTACTTCCCCATACTTTCTCAACAGGTATGCTGAAGCGGTATCCCAATTTCATACAGTTAAGGACAGGCCATGAGTAAGATTTTTGAAGACAACTCGCTGACTATCGGTCATACGCCGCTGGTTCGACTGAACCGTATCGGTAACGGACGCATTCTGGCGAAGGTGGAGTCACGTAACCCGAGCTTCAGCGTCAAATGCCGTATCGGTGCCAATATGATTTGGGATGCCGAAAAACGTGGTGTACTGAAGCCGGGCGTTGAGTTGGTCGAACCAACCAGCGGCAACACCGGGATCGCGCTGGCCTACGTTGCTGCCGCCCGTGGTTACAAACTCACCCTGACGATGCCAGAAACCATGAGCATTGAGCGTCGCAAGTTGCTGAAGGCATTGGGTGCAAACCTGGTGCTGACCGAAGGCGCGAAAGGCATGAAGGGCGCGATTCAAAAGGCAGAAGAGATTGTTGCCAGCGACCCAGAAAAATTCCTGCTGCTTCAGCAATTCAGCAACCCGGCTAACCCGGAAATCCACGAGAAAACTACCGGCCCGGAAATCTGGGAAGATACCGATGGTCAGGTTGATGTGTTTATCTCTGGCGTAGGTACCGGCGGTACGCTGACCGGGGTGACTCGCTACATTAAAGGGACCAAGGGCAAAACGGACCTCATCACCGTTGCCGTTGAGCCGACAGACTCTCCGGTTATCGCCCAGGCGCTGGCGGGTGAAGAACTTAAACCAGGTCCACATAAAATTCAGGGCATCGGTGCAGGCTTCATTCCAGGCAACCTTGATCTGAAACTTATCGATAAAGTCGTCGCCATCACCAATGATGAAGCAATCTCTACTGCGCGTCGCCTGATGGAAGAAGAAGGTATTCTGGCAGGTATCTCTTCAGGTGCTGCCGTTGCTGCCGCGCTTAAGCTGCAGGAAGATGAAACCTTTACCAATAAGAATATAGTGGTTATTCTACCGTCATCGGGTGAGCGTTATCTGAGCACAGCACTGTTTGCCGATCTCTTCACTGAGAAAGAACTGCAACAGTAATGCCAGCATGTTAAAAACGCGTAAAAAAGCACCCTTTTGGGTGCTTTTTTGTGGCCTGCTTCAAAGTTTCAACCCACCTGGCATTGATTCAGCCCGCCGGAACTGGTATTTAACCAAACTAATTATTTTGATGCGCGAAATTAATCGTTACAGGAAAAGCGCTAGCTGAATCGATTTTATGATTTGGTTCAACTCTTCCTTTCGCGGCATAATGTTTAATGACGAACGAAACGTCAGCGGCAAGAAGTTGCCAGCAACGGATTGCACCGAACTCCTTTTGTGTCGCGTCCTGTTTACGTCGACGCTAACAATACAGGCTAAAGTTGAACCGCCAGGCTAGACTTTAGTTCCACAACACTAAACCTATAAGTTGGGGAAATATAATGTTCCAGCAAGAAGTTACCATTACCGCTCCGAACGGTCTGCATACTCGCCCTGCTGCTCAATTTGTTAAAGAAGCAAAAGGCTTTACGTCTGAAATCACTGTGACTTCCAACGGCAAAAGCGCTAGCGCAAAAAGCCTGTTTAAGCTGCAGACTCTGGGCCTGACTCAGGGCACCGTTGTTACCCTTTCCGCAGAAGGCGAAGACGAGCAGAAAGCAGTTGAGCATCTGGTTAAACTGATGGCTGAACTCGAGTAAGTTCAACGAGTTCTTTTAAATATCAGTCACAAGTAAGGTAGGGTTATGATTTCAGGCATTTTAGCATCCCCGGGTATCGCTTTCGGCAAGGCACTGCTGCTGAAAGAAGACGAAATCGTCATTGACCGGAAAAAAATTTCTGCCGACAAGGTTGATCAGGAAGTTGAACGTTTTCTGAGCGGTCGTGCCAAGGCATCTGCGCAACTGGAAGCGATCAAAACCAAAGCTGGTGAAACATTCGGTGAAGAAAAAGAAGCCATCTTTGAAGGGCATATTATGCTGCTCGAAGATGAGGAGCTGGAGCAGGAAATCATAGCCCTGATTAAAGATAAGCACATGACGGCTGACGCCGCTGCGCATGAGATTATCGAAGGTCAGGCCACAGCCCTGGAAGAGCTGGATGATGAATACCTGAAAGAACGTGCGGCTGACGTACGTGACATCGGTAAACGCCTGCTGCGTAACATCCTGGGTCTGGCAATTATCGACCTGAGCGCTATCCAGGAGGAAGTTATCCTGGTTGCCGCTGACTTGACCCCGTCAGAAACCGCACAGCTGAACCTCGAGAAAGTGCTGGGTTTCATCACTGACGCAGGTGGACGTACCTCTCATACCTCAATCATGGCGCGTTCTCTGGAACTGCCGGCCATCGTCGGTACTGGTGGCGTCACCTCTCAGGTGAAAAACGACGACTATCTGATTCTGGATGCCGTAAACAATCAGGTTTACGTCAACCCAACTAACGACGTTATCGAACAACTGCGTGCCGTTCAGGAGCAGGTTGCTACCGAGAAAGCGGAACTCGCTAAGCTGAAAGATCTGCCGGCTATCACGCTGGACGGACATCAGGTTGAAGTGTGTGCCAACATTGGTACCGTTCGTGACGTTGAAGGCGCTGAGCGTAATGGCGCTGAAGGCGTGGGTCTGTATCGTACCGAATTCCTGTTCATGGACCGTGAATCGCTGCCAACTGAAGAAGAACAGTTTGCTGCGTATAAAGCCGTTGCTGAAGCGTGTGGCTCTCAGGCGGTTATCGTCCGTACCATGGACATTGGCGGCGATAAAGAACTGCCGTACATGAATTTCCCGAAAGAAGAGAACCCGTTCCTGGGCTGGCGTGCCGTGCGTATCGCGATGGATCGTAAAGAGATCCTGCGTGACCAGGTTCGCGCTATTCTGCGTGCCTCTGCTTTCGGCAAACTGCGCATCATGTTCCCGATGATTATCTCTGTTGAAGAGGTGCGCGCACTGCGCAAAGAGATCGAAATCTACAAACAGGAACTGCGCGACGAAGGTAAAGCATTCGACGAAAGCATTGAGATTGGCGTGATGGTGGAAACACCGGCTGCGGCAACCATTGCGCGTCATTTAGCCAAAGAAGTTGATTTCTTTAGTATCGGTACCAATGATTTAACGCAGTACACCCTGGCAGTTGACCGTGGTAATGATATGATTTCACACCTTTACCAACCGATGTCGCCATCTGTTCTGACGCTGATCAAGCAAGTTATTGATGCTTCTCATGCTGAAGGCAAATGGACTGGCATGTGTGGTGAGCTTGCAGGCGACGAACGTGCTACACTTCTGTTGCTGGGGATGGGTCTGGACGAATTCTCTATGAGCGCCATTTCTATCCCGCGCATTAAGAAGATTATCCGTAACACGAACTTCGAAGATGCGAAGGTGTTAGCAGAGCAGGCTCTTGCTCAACCGACAACGGACGAGTTAATGACGCTGGTTAACAAGTTCATTGAAGAAAAAACAATCTGCTAATCCACGAGATGCGGCCCAATTTACTGCTTAGGAGAAGATCATGGGTTTGTTCGATAAACTGAAATCTCTGGTTTCTGATGATAAGAAAGACACCGGAACTATTGAGATTGTTGCTCCGCTCTCTGGCGAGATCGTCAACATCGAAGACGTGCCGGATGTAGTTTTTGCTGAAAAAATCGTTGGTGATGGTATTGCTATCAAACCAACCGGTAACAAAATGGTTGCTCCTGTAGATGGCACCATCGGCAAAATCTTTGAAACCAACCATGCGTTCTCTATCGAATCTGATAGCGGCATTGAGCTGTTTGTTCACTTCGGTATTGATACCGTTGAACTGAAAGGCGAAGGTTTCAAGCGTATCGCTGAAGAAGGTCAGCGCGTGAAAGTGGGCGACCCGGTTATTGAATTCGATCTGCCGCTGCTGGAAGAAAAAGCCAAGTCTACCCTGACTCCGGTTGTTATCTCCAACATGGACGAAATCAAAGAACTGATCAAACTGTCCGGTAGCGTGACCGTGGGTGAAACCCCGGTTATCCGCATCAAGA
>NZ_SZWR01000010.1:173961-177203 GCF_005280875.1 Citrobacter sp. wls827 | reverse complement strand
CGCCGATTGGCGCCATTTTTTTATACACTTCATCCGCCATTAAATGTGCGCGGTCATCGGTCGATAATACGCTTCGCGCATCAGGATTTTCATGCCCTCCGGTCCGCTTTCCAGCATCCGTCGTTCCGAATCCGCCACCAACAACTCACAGTCGTAACCACCCGCAATGCCAAACATGGCCCGCGCCACGCAGATATCTTCCAGCGCTTCTGTCCCGCTGGTGTCAAAATGTCCAACCATACGCCCATTCTGGCGAACCACCAGCCGGTAACTCTTCATCGCGACTCCCCTGCCGGTGGCAGAATTAATTCATCACAACCGCACTGGTGCGTCCACGTCATCACGTCCAGCACCCGCTGTGCAGCATCGTGCGTCGCGGTCGTCAGCGCTTTGCCCATCACAAGGCCGCTCACCAGCTCGGCGCAGAACAGATCGCCGGTGCCCTTCAGGTCCGTTTTCACCCGCGGATGGGCTAGCACCTCAACCGTTTCAGCCATCACCACCGCAACATGAATTATCTCTTCCGTATCCCCCGGCGCACTGGTGATCACCACCCATTTCAGCGTATCAGTGAGCAGCGATTTGGCTGCCGATATCGCTTCATCCAGCGTGCGACACGGTTTACCGCTCAATATCTGCAGCTCAAACACGTTTGGCGTCAGTCCCTGTGCCAGCGGTAACAGATGTTTGCGATACGCCTGCGGTATTTCAGCCTTTACGTACATGCCGCTGTCCGTATCGCCAATCACCGGATCGACCAGAATACACAGATCCGGGTGGGTAGCCCGAACGGTCTCCAGCCACTGTGCCAACAGAGCGATTTGTTCCGCACTGCCCATATACCCCGTGGTCACCGCTTTTAGCTCACGTAACGCATCGCGCTCATTTAAGGCGCGAAGATAGCCGCTAAACCAGTCGGCCGGGATAACACCACCATAAAAGGTCTCATAATGCGGTGTATTACTGAACAGCACCGTTGGGATCGCGGTGACGCGTAATCCCTGCGCTTTGATGGCTGGGACGGCGATACTGTTGCCTACGCTGCCATACACCACCTGTGACTGGACTGCGACGATATCGGTTTGTAACGCCCGATGCTTGTCGTCGAAGAGCACTGACTGAATATCACTCCCCTGCTCCATAAATCTCTCCTCTCGCTGGACAGCGGGCTAACGCCTCACTATTATCGTCATATGCTAAAATTCATTTTGTCATAGGTCAATAATGATCGACGGAAAAACCGCTAACGAAATTTTTGACAGTATTCGTCAACATGTCGCTACAGGCACGTTGGCAGCAGGAGAAACGTTGCCACCGGTGCGTGAACTGGCAACAGCATTGAACGTTAACCGTAATACTGTCGCGGCGGCTTATAAACGCCTTGTCACCTCCGGACTGGCGCAGAGCCTCGGACGCAATGGCACGGTGATCAAAGAAATTTCTGCCCCCGTTGCGCTGGAAGGTGGAAACCCGGATACCCCGCTTACCGACCTTTCCGGCGGTAACCCTGCGCCAACTTGTCTCCCCGATCTCAGCCGTTATTTCGCGCAAATAAATAAGAATCCACGTCTGTATGGCGATGCCGTCGTATCGCCTGAGCTTAAAACCTGGGCCACACGCTGGATGCAGGATGCCCTCCCTGGCGTGGGGGAAATTGATATCACCAGCGGTGCTATTGATGCCATTGAACGGCTACTGTGCGCCCATTTATTGCCGGGCGATAGCGTCGCGGTAGAAGATCCCTGCTTTTTAAGTAGCATCAATATGTTGCGTTATGCGGGATTCTCAGCGAGCCCGGTCACCGTAGACAACGAAGGCATGCAACCCGACATGCTGGAGGCTGCGTTACAAAGAGGTGCGCGGGCGGTGATCCTTACGCCGCGGGCTCACAACCCAACGGGATGCAGCCTGAGCGCCTCACGCGCGGCGCAATTGCAGGAAATTCTGGCCCGCTATCCGCAGACGCTGGTGATCGTCGACGACCACTTTGCGCTGCTATCTACTTGCCACTGGTATCCGGTGATTGCGAAGGAAACCACGCACTGGGCAGTCGTCCGTTCAATGTCGAAAACATTAGGTCCGGACTTACGCCTGGCCATTGTGGCCAGCGATCCGGTCACTTCAGCGAAACTGCGGTTACGACTCAACTCCGGTAGCCAGTGGGTCAGCCATCTGCTTCAGGATTTAGCCTGCGCCTGCCTGAGCGACGAAGAGTATCGACATAAGCTGGTGCAGACTCAGCAGTTTTACGCAACACAGCAGCAAAAACTGACCACCGCTCTCAGAGGATATGGCATTGATCTGCCCGTCGCTGATGGTCTGAATCTGTGGCTGCCTCTGGCGCACCACAGTCAATCACTTGCTTTTGCCCTGGCAAAATCCGGTTGGCTGGTACGCGAAGGCGAGGTATTTGGTGTGAATACACCATCGCACGGTCTGCGCATTACCCTGTCGACCTTAAACGACAACGATATTCATAAGCTGGCGGCTGATATTCATCAGGCGCAAAAGCGCTAACAGGAGAGAAAAAGTGCGAGTTCATTTTGTTATTCATGAGTCTTTTGAATCTGCTGGCGCGTATCTGCCGTGGGCCGAATCACGTGGCTATACCATCAGCTGGTCACGGGTTTACGCCGGAGAATCGGTTCCCGCCAATGCCGATGGCTTCGATATGCTGGTCGTCTTTGGCGGTCCGCAGTCTCCACGCACCACGCTGGCGGAGTGCCCGTATTTTGACTCTCAGGCCGAACAGCACCTGATCAACCAGGCGATTGCGGCACGCAAAATTGTGGTGGGGATCTGCTTAGGTTCACAGCTCATTGGCGAAGCACTGGGCGCGAAAGTATGTCAAAGCCCGGAAAAAGAGATTGGTCATTTTCCCATTACACTGACTGAAGCAGGTAAAGCGCACCCGCTGATCGCCCACTTTGGATCGCCGCTGATGGTCGGTCACTGGCACAACGATATGCCAGGATTAACCGACCAGGCGACAATTCTTGCCACAAGCGTTGGCTGCCCACGACAAATCGTACAATACGGTAATTTTGTCTATGGCTTTCAGTGCCATATGGAGTTTACCGCCGAAGCGGTCGAAGGATTAATTCAGCACTCTGAGCAGGAGTTAGCCGAAGCCAAAGGGAAGCGTTTCATCCGTTCTGTTGAAGAGATGCGCGCATGGGATTATCAGCAGATGAATGAGAAGCTGTGGCAGTTCCTGGATAAGCTTGTGGAAAAACGTAACG
>NZ_SZWR01000010.1:148409-173923 GCF_005280875.1 Citrobacter sp. wls827 | reverse complement strand
TGATTATGGCAGGCCGGATAAGACGCTTTACGTCGTCATCCGGCGATCGTGCCGTACGTTTGCCTGATGGCGCTATGCTTATCAGGCCTACAAACTAAATCCCTAATCCCTGGTTAAAGTGTTCTTCGCCAAACACGCCGGTCGAAAGGTAGCGATCGCCGCGATCGCAGATGATCGCCACCACCACCGCTCCCGGATTTTGTTCGGCCACGCGAATCGCTCCGGCTACCGCGCCGCCGGAACTGACGCCGCAAAACACACCCTCTTTCACCGCCAGCGCGCGCATGGTGTTTTCTGCATCATTCTGATGAATATCCAGCACCTCATCCACCAGCGAGGCGTTAAAAATGCCCGGCATATACTCCGCAGGCCAACGACGAATCCCCGGAATACTGCTGCCCTCTTCCGGCTGCAGGCCCACGATGGTAACCGGTTTTTCCTGCTCGCGCAGAAAACGAGATACGCCGGTAATGGTGCCGGTCGTGCCCATGCTGGAGACAAAATGGGTAATACGTCCGGACGTTTGCTGCCAGATTTCCGGGCCGGTGGTGGTGTAATGCGCGTACGGGTTATCAGGATTGTTAAACTGATCGAGCAACTTACCTTCGCCACGTTGTGCCATTTCCAGCGCTAAATCGCGCGCCCCTTCCATTCCCTGCTCTTTGGTCACCAGTATCAGTTCAGCCCCGTAAGCCCGCATCGCCGCACGGCGCTCCTGGCTCATGTTGTCTGGCATCAGCAGCTTCATGCGGTAGCCCTTCAGCGCGGCGATCATTGCCAGAGCAATTCCGGTATTACCGCTGGTTGCCTCGATCAACACATCACCAGGCTTAATTTCTCCACGCTTTTCCGCTTCGACGATCATCGACAGCGCGGCCCGGTCTTTCACCGAACCCGCGGGATTATTGCCTTCCAGCTTAACCCAAATTTCACTACCGTTATCCGGCGTCAGACGTTGTAATTTCACCAGAGGCGTATTGCCAATTGTTTGTTCTAATGTGTTCATGAGTGCTGTCCAATAAAAAGCCGGGTGGCGCTGCGCTTACCCGGCCTACAAAATCACGGCATATGCGGTAGGCCCGGTAAGCATAGCGCCACCGGGCGATAAACCTGCAAATTAACCTATCAGGCAGATTCCGCCAGAGCAAGTTCCTCTTCACGCGTTTCAATACGCTGGTCGCCGTTATACAGACGTGCATTTTGCAGCCCAACAAACAGGCGTTCGCCGCGGTTTGGGGAATCATCGCCCTGCATGATGACCGTCAGCGGTTCGTTATACCACCCCAGCGGCTGCACAACTAATTGGGTGTAGTGTCCTTTCGGGCTGGCTTCCAGCACCTGTACCGGCAACGGCGAATCCAGGCTGGTACGACGGCTCACATCCACTTCCCACGGACGCAGGAACAGGTCGACCGGCCCTTGATACGCTGGTGTATAGCCCAATGGCCAACGGTGTGCGCCGACGTGGAATTGTCCACCGCGAATCGTCCCCTGCAGACGGTTAACCTCCCCCATAAACTCCAGCACAAAGCGGGTAGCCGGTTCACGCCAGACCTGGTCCGGCGCATCGGCTTGTTCAATATGTCCCTGGCTCATTACCACCACGCGATCGGCCACTTCTGTCGCCTCTTCCTGATCGTGGGTCACAAACACGCTGGTGAATTTCAGTTCTTCGTGTAACTGACGCAGCCAGCGACGCAGCTCTTTACGCACCTGAGCATCGAGCGCGCCAAACGGCTCATCGAGCAGCAGGATCTGCGGCTCTACCGCTAACGCTCGTGCCAACGCCACACGCTGTTTTTGTCCACCGGAAAGTTGCGCCGGAAAGCGATCCGCCAGATGGGCAAGCTGCACCATCTCCAGCAATTTGGTGACTTTCGCTTTGATGGCCGCCGCATTCGGACGCTCCCGCCGTGGCAAAACCGTCAGGCCAAAGGCGATATTGTCGAAAACGGTCATATGGCGAAACAGCGCATAGTGTTGAAAGACGAAGCCAACTTTACGGTCACGCGCATGTAAGCGACTGACATCGGTGCCATGAAAACGGATATGACCACTGGACTGATGTTCCAGCCCGGCAATAATTCGCAGCAGCGTGGTTTTGCCCGAGCCGGATGGCCCCAACAGCGCGACCATCTGACCTGAAGGAATATCCAGCGAGATATCGTTCAGCACCTGGGTGCGACCAAAAGACTTCTTAATATTGGCAATCTCAATGCTCATGATTTTCCTCCTGCTGCGCGCGTTTCTCCTGGTTCTCCAGACGCCATTGCAACATGCTCTTCAAAAACAGGGTAATAATCGCCATCAGCGTTAACAGCGCCGCAGCGGTAAAGGAGCCGACCGTGTTGTAGTCCTGCTCCAGTAATTCAATTTGTAGCGGTAGCGATAGGGTTTCGCCGCGAATCGAGCCGGAAACCACCGATACCGCGCCAAACTCGCCAATCGCGCGGGCATTCGTCAGCACTACGCCATACAGCAACGCCCAACGGATATTCGGCAGCGTCACGCGGCGGAACATTTGCCAGCCGGATGCGCCAAGCAGAACCGCCGCTTCGTCTTCATTGCTGCCCTGGCTTAACATAACCGGCACCAGTTCACGCACCACAAACGGACAGGTGACGAACACTGTGACCAGCACCATTCCCGGCCAGGCAAACATAATTTGCAGATTGTGTTCATCCAGCCATCCACCCAGCGGACCGTTAGAGCCGTAAAACAGCAGATACACCAGACCGGCGACCACCGGCGAGACGGCAAACGGAATGTCCAGTAAGGTCAGCAACAGCTGGCGTCCTGGGAAGTTAAAGCGGGTCACCAGCCAGGCCAGCAATACGCCAAACACCAGGTTCACCGGTACTGCAATCAGCGCAATCAGCACCGTCAGCCAGATAGCGTGCAGCATGTCCGGGTCGGCCAGGTTCTGTAATACCGGCATTAATCCCTTGCTGAACGCCTGCACGAAGATGTAAATCATCGGCACCAGCAAAATAAATGCGGACACCAGCATGCCAGTGCCGATCAGAAACCATTTACCCCAGTTAATTCGGGGCGCCCCATAGTGTTTCAATTGGGTAATCTCTGCCATCAGTGACCTACCACGCGTCGACCAAAGCGACTCTGCAGGGTGTTAATCGAAAACAGCAGCAACAACGAAGCCCCAAGGATTACTGACGCAATCGCACTGGCGGCCGGGTAGTCAAACTCCTGCAAGCGAACAAAAATCATCAGCGAGGTGACTTCCGTTTTCCACGCGATATTCCCGGCGATAAAAATAACCGCGCCAAACTCACCGAGGCTTCGGGTAAACGAGAGCGCAACGCCCGCCACCAGCGCGGGAGACAACTCCGGCAGCACCACTTTACGAAAACTCTGCCAACGCGTAGCCCCCAGCGTTTCCGCCGCTTCTTCATACTCCGGACCTAACTCTTCCAGCACCGGCTGTACGGTACGTACCACAAACGGAATGCTGGTAAACGCCATCGCCACCGCGATACCAAGCCAGGTGTAGGTCACCTTGATATCCAGCTTCGCCAGCCACTCGCCGTAGAAGCCATTAACCGAAAACAGCGACGCCAGCGTCAGACCCGCTACCGCCGTAGGCAGCGCAAATGGCAGGTCCATCAGCGCATCCAGCAGCGTGCGGCCCGGAAAACGATAGCGGGTTAAGATCCACGCCATTAACAGACCAAACACGCCGTTAAAAATCGATGCCACAAACGCCGACAGCAGCGTGACTTTATAGGCCGCCACGACCTGCGGGTTAGTAATCACATCCCAGTATTGCGCCCAGCTCATCTGCGCCAGTTGCATCACCAGCGCGCTAAGCGGCAGAAGCAATATCAGGCACACAAACAGTAAGCTGGTGCCCAGGCTTAAGGTGAAGCCGGGCAGCACGCGTCGGGAAGAAACAGCAAACATTTACTTGCGCCCCGCCGCCAGCAGTTTGTCCAGCTCTCCACCGCTGACAAAGTGTGTTTTCATCACTTCAGGCCACGAACCAAACTTATCTTCCACACGGAACAATTCGGTCTGCGGGAATTTATCTTGCTGTTTGTCCATCACCTGCGGGTTATTCACGCGATAGTAGAAATCGGTAATGATGGTTTGCGCCTGCGGGCTGTACAGCCAGGTCAGGTAAGCTTTAGCCGCTTTTTCAGTACCGTTGGCTTGCACATTTTTATCTACCCAGGCCACCGGGAATTCGGCGAGGATATTGGTTTTCGGGATAACCACTTCAAAACCCTGCGCTTCATACTGTTTACGAATGTTGTTCACTTCTGATTCGAAGCTGATCAGCACATCGCCCAGACCACGCTCTGCAAAGGTGGTGGTAGCACCGCGGCCGCCGGTATCAAACACTTCGACGTTTTTCAGAAACTGGGTCATGAACTGTTCAGTTTTGGTTTTATCACCACCATCAGCTTTATCCGCAGCACCCCACGCCGCCAGATAGGTATAGCGCGCGTTACCGGAGGTTTTTGGATTCGGGAAAATCAGTTTCACATCAGAACGCACAAGGTCATTCCAGTCATGAATGTTTTTCGGGTTCCCCTTACGCACCAGGAAGCCCATGGTGGAATAGAATGGCGAACTGTTATTCGGCAGACGGCTTTGCCAGTCGGCGGGGATCAACTTGCCTTTGTCATGCAGGATCTGCACGTCGGTCACCTGGTTATAGGTCACCACATCGGCTTTCAGCCCCTGCAGAATCGCCAGCGCCTGTTTTGATGACCCGGCATGAGATTGTTTTATCGTCAGTTTGTCACCGCCGTTATCCTTCGCCCATTGCTGTTCAAACGGGGGATTAAGGGCGGCAAACAGCTCACGGGAAACATCGTATGAACTGTTCAGCAGTTCCGTTGCCTGCGCCTGCCCCACCAGCAACAGCAGCGCCGCCAGCGTCAGAGTTCTTTTTTTCAGTAAGTTAACGGCCATTGCGCACCCTTATAAATTTAATGACTTTCTTATGGTCATCATATTTATAACCGGCACTAAAGGAGTAACGGTTTTATATACCGTTTGATGATTTGAAAGTTGAAAAGAGAATAAGGGGAAACCCCTCCCCAGGTTCACCGGGGAGGAGACTGGCATCAATCAGATGCCGACGCTGACGCTTTCAGGCAGGGTGCTGCCGCCATCAATCACGTTTTGCGTGCCAGTTAAGTAGCTGGATTCATCCGACGCCAGGAACGCCGCCAGTTCACCCACTTCAAGCGGACAGGCCAGACGGCGCATCGGGATCGCTTTCGCCATGTCGACTAATACCGATTCAGGATCGTCCGGGTTAGACTGACGTGCAATATTTTCCGCCATTGGCGTACGAACGTAGCCCGGGCAAATGGCATTTACACGAATCCCCGATTGCGCGTACTCAACCGCTAGGGACTTGGTTAAGCCGATAATAGCGGCTTTCGACAACGCATACGCCGTTTCACCCGGGTCGGCCACCAGATCGCCAGTTACCGATGACATCATCACGATGCGCCCGTCTTTGCGCGCAATCATCTCCGGCAGAACGGCCTTCGTCACGTTCCAGACGCCTTTAATGTTGACATCAATGTGGAAGTCGCGATCTTCATCGCTCATTTCAAGGAAGTTGCCAAGGCGGCATACGCCTGCATTGTTGACCAGAATGTCGATTTTGCCTTCAATTTTCTTCGCGCGTTTTACCGCTTCCGTAACCGACGCAAAATCTCTGACGTCTGCGTGAACCGCTGTGCAGCGATGCCCGCGCCCTGCCAGTTCATCCGCCAGCTTTTCAATCTCATCGGAGATATCCAGCAGGATTAAGTTCGCGCCATGGCGGGCAAACGTTCTGGCGATCCCCTCGCCAATACCCTGAGATGCGCCCGTAATCAATGCTGTTTTGCCCGTGAGTTTTCCCATTTCAATATTCTCCTTTTGAATATGAAGCCTTCACTTCATTCACGCAGAAGATACAGCATTAACAAATTCATGCTGAGGAATAGCTCACTAAATCAGGTTAATTTCAGGTAAAAAAAATCCCCGTCGGGGCGGGGATTTTCAATTTCATGACAGATAAGAACGCGGTAGGCCTGGTAAGCGTGAGCGCTACCAGGCAACACTGGGGTTACAGCGCCATCAGTCGATCCAGCGACGGTGCAAAGTAATAGCCACCGGTGACCGGTTTAGTGAAGCGCAGCATCGCGTCACGTTTACCGTCGGTATCACCAAACATGCTCAGCAGTTGCTGCTCAATATTGTGCAGACGCGCGCAGTACGCGCAGAAATAGAGACCATGCGTACCGCTGACTGTACCGTATGGCAGGCTCTGGCGCACAATTTTCAGCCCCTTGCCATCTTCTTTCAGATCCACACGGCTCAGGTGAGAGGTGACCGGACGGTCGTCACCGTCGATCTCTTCGTTGGCTTCCTTGGTACGGCCAATCATCATTTCCTGGTCGTGAATGCTCATGCGGTTAAGCTGCTTCAGGTTATGTTCCCAACGCTGCACGAATACATAGCTGCCGCCAGCATCGACGCCATCTTTAATAACAGCGACTTCACGGCGCGTTTCTTCGCCTGCCGGGTTTTCAGTGCCATCAACAAAGCCGCTGAGGTCACGCTCTTCCACCCAGCGGAAACCGTGGATCTCTTCTTTAACCTCAATGCAATCGCCAAATGCTTCCATTGCCGCCTGCGCAACGGAGAAGTTCACGTCATGGCGCAGCGAGAGAATATGGATCAGTACGTCATACTGGGTCGCCGGAGCCAGACCTTTACCGTAGGGGATGAAGTCCTTCAGCTCTTCCGCGCCCACGCCGCCGCTCAGTGTGCGCCAGGTGTTGTTGCCAAAAGCGACTACCGCGCCCAGATGCGCATCCGGAAATTTCGCTTCAAAGGTCGCCAGCTTATCGGCAAACGTTTTGCTGGCCGCACGCAGGGCCTCAACATCACCTTTTACATTGGCTTCAATCCAAATCGCCGCACGGCAATGTTCTGGCAAAATGCCACTCTGAACCTGAGACATTGTTCCTCCTGAAAAAAGCTGCCACGACATCGTGGCATTGCTGGGCGTTATTCTACCTGTTTTTTTAGTAAGTCGATTTGTTCAGACGCAAATTAACGCCGCCAGATAATTTTGCTTACTTTCCACTCTTGTAGCGTATCGTCAGACGGCATTATGCCTTCAGGGCCGCTCCAGTCACCGGAAAAAATATAGCTAATATGCTGACTTCCTTCGGCTTTACACTCAACGCCCGCGCTGTCATCACCGGTTGCTTTCTGGCAATGACCAAAAGCTTTAGTGTAAAGGTCGCTAAACGGTGTACCGATTTCGACACCCGCGGCTGATGCGATGTCGCTGTCCAATACATCAATGCGATTGATCGTTCCCTGGTCGCCATTGATCACCATTGCCAGCTTGTCACCTTTCATTGCCTCAAAAAAGCGCACGACAGTGCCGTTATTGGTTTTCATCCCACTACGCAGGCGATAATCGCCATCCAGCGCATCAGCAATGGTCTTTTCATCCAATGTCGTCGCTCCCGTGAGTTTCCCCACGCCTTGCTCAGTGACCTCGGTCGAAGAACCAAACCAGTTCCACGGATTAGCGGCGGACCAGTTCACCGATGAGAGGGTTGAACACCCTGTCAGCACAAGCGGTATCGCGCATAACGTCAAACGCAGTGATTTCATTTCACTTCCTTCCATATTTATCAACGCTGCTTTGAGTCCGGTTTCACTAAAAAGTGCCGTTATTCTTTCTCGGGGGAAAAACAGGCGCGCAAACGTTGATTGGTTAACAGCCAGACCAGCGCGACAATATCCGCCACCAGCAGCGCCAGACCAACGCCGTTGACCGGATCGCCCCCCAACCACAGCATCGGCTGCCAGCACAGCAGCACCAGTTGAGCGAGAATCAATAATCCGCGCAGCCTGTGCCACAAAACGGGGAACGCAAAACGCCGCCCGCTGAGTAAAAACGCCAGCACGGCGGGAACGCCGGGGAGCAAACCCAGCCAGAACGCGTCATGATCGGGATAAAACAAATTCAGCAACGTGTTGCCCTGCTCACGGGAAGAACCCGCAATCACAAACAAAACCCAGGTGCGTGCCTGCAACAACAGTACGCACCAGAAGAGAAAAGGCAAGCGCAGACGCCCATGACCGTCATAGTCGGCGGGATGAAACTCAGTACTCTTCATCTTCGATTAAACGTTTACCCAGATGGAGTACATCGGTATGTTCATAGCCCAGACGCTCATACATACCCAGCACAACGTCATTATCGTCACGCACCATGATTTGAATCTTCGGACAACCGCGGGCAATGAGCTTTTTCTCCAGTCGGTTCAGCAGCGCATTAGCAATACCGCGCCCCCTGAACTCAGGATGCACGCCAAGGTAATAGGCGGAGCCACGATGACCGTCATAGCCCCCCATCACTGTGCCGACCACCTCGCCGTTCACTTCTGCGACCAGAAACAAGCTGACGTCATGATTGACCTTGCGTTCAATGTCCATTTCCGGGTCATTCCATGGACGCAGCAGATCACAGCGCTCCCAGAGGGTGATCACCTCTTCGAAATCTTCCTGGCGAAATACGCGTATTTCCATGGTATTGGTTTCCTTTTCAGGACGTTAAAAAGCGATTATGGCGCGAACCACTGATTTAGCCAATATCTGACGCGAAGCGACGGAAAAAATGGCATAATACGGAATTGTCACGTATTGAAATGAAAAGTAAAACAATTCTTATCCCGATCCGTCGCAACGGACAACGCGATACGATATAACGTTTAGAACCTTTTTTTTACAACTCAGGCCGTATGAGCACTTTTAAACCACTAAAAACACTCACATCGCGCCGCCAGGTGTTGAAAGCCGGGCTGGCCGCCCTGACGCTGTCAGGCATGTCGCAAGCCATCGCTAAAGAAGAAGCGCTTAAGACCAGCAATGGTCACAGCAAACCGAAAGCGAAAAAAGCCGGCGCTAAGCGCGTAGTTGTCCTCGATCCGGGTCACGGCGGGATTGATACCGGCGCCATTGGTCGCAACGGTTCAAAGGAGAAGCACGTGGTGCTGGCGATTGCCAAAAACGTGCGCTCGATTCTACGCAACCAGGGGATTGATGCACGCCTGACCCGCTCCGGCGATACGTTTATTCCACTGTACGATCGCGTCGAGATAGCCCATAAGCATGGCGCCGATCTGTTCATGTCGATTCACGCCGACGGTTTCACCAATCCGAGCGCCGCAGGTGCGTCGGTCTTTGCGCTGTCTAACCGCGGTGCCAGTAGCGCCATGGCGAAATATCTGTCCGACCGTGAAAACCGGGCCGATGAAGTCGCCGGGAAGAAAACCACCGATAAAGACCATTTGCTGCAGCAGGTATTGTTCGATCTGGTGCAAACCGACACCATTAAAAACAGCCTGACCTTAGGCTCGCATATTCTCAAGAAGATCAAGCCAGTACATCGTCTGCACAGTCGTAGCACGGAACAGGCCGCCTTCGTGGTGCTAAAATCACCGTCAATTCCGTCGGTACTGGTCGAAACCTCGTTCATTACTAACCCGGAAGAAGAGCGACTGCTGGGCACGACGGCGTTTCGTCAAAAAATCGCTACCGCTATCGCCAATGGCATCATTAGCTATTTCCACTGGTTTGATAACCAGAAAGCACACTCGAAGAAACGTTAATCATGAAGCCCGATGCACAGCGCGTAAAACAGTTCCTGCTTAGTCTGCAGGATAATATTTGCCAGCAGTTATCCGCCGTCGATGGCGCAGAGTTTGTTGAAGATAACTGGCAGCGTGAAGCGGGCGGCGGCGGTCGTAGCCGGGTGCTGCGTAACGGTGGTATTTTCGAGCAAGCGGGAGTCAACTTCTCCCACGTCCACGGCGATGCAATGCCAGCATCGGCTACTGCACATCGCCCGGAGCTTGCCGGGCGCAGCTTTGAGGCGATGGGTGTCTCGCTGGTGGTGCATCCGCAGAATCCTTACATTCCGACCAGCCATGCCAACGTACGGTTTTTTATCGCGGAAAAACCGGGCGCCGACCCGGTGTGGTGGTTTGGCGGCGGCTTTGATTTAACGCCCTACTACGGCTTTGATGAGGATGCGATTCACTGGCATCGCACCGCGCGTGATCTGTGCCAGCCGTTCGGCAATGACGTTTATCCACGTTACAAGAAGTGGTGCGATGACTACTTCTTTCTCAAGCACCGTAACGAGCAGCGCGGCATCGGCGGACTGTTTTTCGATGATTTAAATACGCCAGATTTCGACCACTGCTTCGCCTTTATGCAGGCGGTCGGGCAAGGTTACACCGAAGCGTATCTGCCGATCGTCGAACGCCGCAAAGCGATGAGCTGGGGTGAGCGCGAGCGAAACTTCCAGCTTTATCGTCGCGGACGCTATGTGGAATTTAATCTGGTGTGGGATCGCGGCACGTTATTCGGTTTACAGACCGGCGGGCGCACGGAATCGATTTTGATGTCGATGCCGCCGCTGGTACGCTGGGAATATGACTGGCAGCCGGAAGCGAACAGCCCGGAAGCCGCCCTTAGCGAATTTATTCAGGTCCGCGACTGGGTGTAATGGCCGGATAAGCAACGGCAAAACCCGTAGGCCGGATAAGACGTGTTAGCGTCGCATCCGGCACAATAATCTCATCACGCCCACTGACGCATGCGCTGATGCAGCGTCAGCGACGGTTTCTCCGCAAACAACTGCTGGTAATCGGTAGCAAACTGCCCTAAATGCCAGAATCCCCACTGCATCGCAGCGTCTTTCACCGTCGCACTTTGCGACCACGGGCTAATAAGCTCCCGGCGCACGGCATTCAGACGAATACGTTTTAACCAGGCATTCGGTCCGATACCGAGGATTGCGTGAAACGCGTTTTGCAGCGTGCGACGACTCACATGTAGCTGGTTGCACAAGTCGAGTACGGTCAGCGGCTCTGACATATTTTCCAGCACATATTCGCGCGCCCGCGACAGCAGGCGGCGATAGCTCTGATGGCTGATGCTTTCAGCGGTCATAATCGGCTGAGCGTCTTCCAGCATGGTGCCCATCGCCAGCAGCAGGTTATCACCCAACACTTTGCGCACCGCCGGCTGATGAAGGTTCTCAGGATTCTCGCTAAACGTCGCCAGCGCCTGTTGCACAAAGCCCCATAGCGCGGCTTTATGCTGTTCTTTTACCTCCAGCGCCGACTGGTTGCGCAGCATATGCAGCACCCTTTCCGGGTTATGCAGGAAGTTAGCCTGACGCGCAATGGTGTCTTCAGAGATAACGACCCCAAGAATGGTGTAATCATCGGGTGTACTCAGCTCAAACTCCGTTCCGCCTGGGCGGGTCGCAATTTCAGCACTGCCAAGGCATTGCGTACCAATAAATCCCTGCTCGCCGCGGGTGGCCGGAATACCAAACCAGAACGAGTTCGGCCAGACCAGGCATGACTGGCGCAGCGCAAGACCGGTGTATTCACGGAACACCTGAATATCATCAAGCAGGATTTCCGTGAACTCGCCATGAAATTTTCCCGGATGCAGTTGATCGTAAATCTGCTGCCAGGCGGTAATCGTCAGGGCATGCTCATACACATCTGTTGTTCGCCGTTGGTGAACATTGTCCACCTCGACCTTCGGCGTAAGTTTAACGTCTTCGGGTAATGCTTCATGATAAAGATGGTGCAGGTTTGCAGTACGGGTCTTTTTCATGATCTTTTAAGCCGGAAGCTTCAACGAAGCCCCCGGCCCTCCGACAGGTTAATTTTTTAAGCGATAGCGACTACTGCGTTTACGCAACGCTCCGTCAGAAAAGAGCTGTTCCAGCGCCTTTCTGGCTTCATCAAGTGACCAGCCAAAGTGCGCGGCCACTTCCCCTGCCGTCATTCCTTGACGGGTTGATGCCAACAACGCCAGGAGTTCATCAGAAGATTCAGATGTCACAGGCGTGTCCTGCGTCTTTTCCGCTTTGTCTTCTGGCATCATTTCTGGCTTCGGTGCGGGTTTCTTCGGCTGGCGCGTAAAACCGCCGATCAGCCACTGGGTGTCATCATCCGGCCGCCCTATCTCCTTGCGGCTGACAACACGTCCTGTACGCGCTGCAGCAGCGCTTCCGGCATCCAGCGCTGCACGACACGCGGCCAGATCGCCTTCCACCACCAGAGTCAGCCTGCCAGGATCCAGCACCTGGTGACTGAGCAGACGCACGTTCGCGGCTTTCAGCATGGCATCTGCCGCGTCTACGGCAGCCACCATGCCATCCACTTCCAGTAATCCCAGTGCATTGATCATCACAACCTCTCTTACGCGCGTTGTACCGGATTCCGGGCAATATCCAGAACAGCATCAGCGAAAGCATTACAGGCAGCTTTACAGGCAGCCTGGCTACCAGTTAAAAACGCCGCTGAGTAGTTGGTTTCTGACGGCGGCGGCACGTAGGTGACAATCTGTACATCGGCAGATTTGAGCGCAGCATCAATACCAAACGTTGCTTCCAGCGGCGGAGCCACCAGATACGCCATCGGATCGCCAAGTCGGCATCCTGCGGTCGCCGAGAGATACGAACCGGTACGCGAAACCACGTGCGCAAGGAAGGCGGTATCTTCTGCGTCATTGGCCCACTGGAACGCCGCGCCGCTTTCGATATTGGCGACCATCGCGTCCAGGCCGGCGCGAACTTCGGCCGGGTTAGGTCCACCGAGCATGATCAGCACTTCGCCCGAGGTTGGAGAGGGACTGTGCGCCGCGCCGGCATACAGCGAGCGGCCATAAACCACTTCCACCATCGCCTGTTTTGTCGCTTCGTCTGCAGCAATATACGCCACGTCATCAGAATCTGCTGTGATGAGTCCGAGACTACGTATATGTGGCGGTAATTTAAGTTCACGGGCAAAACCGTCATTTACCGAGGCAATCACGCGCATTGCGGTGACTGAAGGTCTAATCAAATCTAATGCTGGCATGATGCCTCCTTAACGGGTCATATTGATGCCGGACGCTTTTTGCTCCAGCATGCGCTTGGCCAAATCCACAATCACCGCCGCCGCTTCAACCGGTGGCGTACCGCCCTGGTGAATATTCGAGATACAGGTACGGTCAGCTTCAACGGTTGTCGCCACGCGTGGCGAATAGACGGCATAGCAAGAAAGACTTTCCGACTGGCCGAGGCCCGGACGTTCCCCAACCAGCAGGATCACCGCTTTCGCGCCGAGCAGTTCACCGATCTGATCTTCGATTTTCACACGGCCATAGCGCACAAAGAACGGCGTCCCGACCTTCAATCCGGCCTGTTTTAAACCTGACAACAGCGGCGGCAGGATCTCTTCGTAGTTAGCGGTGATGGCGTCGGTAGACAGGCCATCAGAGATAATCACCTGCACATCCGGGTTCATTACACACTGTGATTTCAGCGCTTCAATGGCTTCTGCGCTCAGACGACGTCCCATGTCCGGGCGCGTCAGATACAGGTTTTTGTCGCTGATTTCCGAGCGCACTTCCAGTAGTCCCTGGGCTTTTACCCACTCTTCCGGCACTTCTTTCAATACCGTATCTTTCGAACGCGAGTGGTCAGCCAGGAAGCGCAGCAGCGCCTGGGTACGCGGACGTGGACCGGCACGACCGGTACATACACGCGCAGCGGTGCTACGGCGCAGTTCGGTCAATACCTCTGCGCGATGCGGATTCTCAACGCCAATCCACGCTTTCGCTTCGGCTGAACCTAAGTCCATCGCACAGCTTTCACCGGTCGGCGCGGCGCACTGCGTAGTGCTGCATTTCGCTTCTGGTGACGGCGCTTGAGCCTGCGGCTGTGACTCCCCCATTGACGCCATTACACTGCGTACAATTTCTTCAATCTGTTTTTGATCCATCGTATGTCATCCCCGCGTCATCAGAAGAACAGTGACGGATCGCCCGCCCGTTTGGTCAGGCGACCGTTTGCCATAATGCCCATGGTTTCCAGCCAGCGTTCAAACTCCGGCGACGGACGCAGGTTCAGCAACTGACGCACGGTCGCGGTGTCGTGGAAGGCGGTGGTCTGATAGTTGAGCATGATGTCGTCACCGAGCGGCATGCCCATGATGTAGTTGCAGCCAGCGGTGGCGAGCAGAATCATCAGGTTTTCGTTGAGGTTCTGGTCAGCATCAGCATGGTTGGTGTAACAGCAGTCGCAGCCCATTGAGATGCCGCTCAGCTTGCCCATGAAGTGATCTTCTAAGCCCGCGCGAATAATCTGACGGTCGTTGTAGAGATATTCCGGCCCGATAAAGCCCACCACGGTGTTCACCAGGAACGGATCGTAGTGACGCGCCAGCCCGTAGTTACGCGCTTCCATCGTCACCTGATCGGCACCAAAGTTAGCGCCAGCGGAGAGCGCAGACCCTTGCCCGGTTTCAAAGTACAGGCAGTTTTCCCCGGCGATGCGGTTGAACTCCGCGCCCACTGCACGCGCCTCATCCAGCATCGCCAGCTCAACGCCAAATTCTTTTAAACCTTTCTCACTGCCGCAGATACTCTGGAAAATCAGCCCGCCCGGTGCGCCGCGACGAATCGCTTCGATCTGGGTGGTCACGTGCGCCAGTACACAGCCCTGGGTCGGAATATTGAACTTGTCGATAACGCCATACACGGTATCGAGCACGCGGCTTAAGTTTTCCACGTCATCCGTGACCGGGTTGACGCCAATTACCGCATCGCCCGCCCCGAAGGACAGCCCTTCATAGATTTGTGCAGCAATACTCTGCACGTCATCACGGGTGTCGTTCGGCTGTAAACGACAGCTGAAGGTGCCCGGCAAACCGATGGTGGTGTTAGCCTTTTTGATCACCGGCATTTTCTTACCGCCGTAGATCAGGTCCGCGTTAGAGCAGATTTTTGCTACCGCGGCGACCACTTCCGACGTTAACCCTTTGCGCGTAAACGCAATGTCATCCACGGAGGTTTCATCGCTCAGCACGTACTCGCGCAGCTCGCTGATACTCCAGTTTTTGATGCGGTTATAGGCCGTTTCGTTGACGTCATCCTGAATAAGACGCGTCACGCAGTCCTCTTCATAGGAAATCACCGGGTTGTTGCGGATATCCGCCACCGTCATTTCCGACAATACCTGCTTAGCCGCCACGCGCTCTTGCGAACTGGTTGCAGCCACGCCTGCCAGCACATCCCCCGAACGCAGTTCGTTGGCTTTTGCCAGCACCTCTTTAACATCCTTAAACTGATAAACATTGCCGAACAATGTGGTCTTTAGTTTCATAAGTCGTTCCCTCAGGAAGGAAATGCGAGTGATTTCACCGTCACCGGCACAACCGATCCGCCAAAAAGAGGCGTACCAATGTCGATATAGTCCCCCGCCCGGACAACCACCTCATCGATGACCGCCAGCGGGTGTTGCTGTAACTGTGGGCGTAACAGCATGCCCAGGGCCTTACCAAAATCCTGCTCGGCTACCACCAGCAGGGGATGCGGATTCGGATAGCGCGTGACAAAGGCCAGCAGCGCATCAATCACCGTTAACAGCGCGGCGTAGCGCACCGGTAACGAACCTGGCAGCGCCAGCACGTAGGCGTCGGTTTTCGGGTCAAGGTCGAGCTGCAGCAGCGCCTGCTGCCAGGCCGCCACCAGATCAGACTCATCAACCGGAATCGCCACCGGCAGATTGCGCAGCGGAAGCGCCACACCCTCCAGCCAGATAGTGCTGCCTGAAAGCGACAGCGTATGCGCACCGGCGCCAATCACCGTGGCGCGCACGGTTTGCGCCGGAAACTGCACGTTCATCTCACGCAGGCGCGGATGTTCATGCAGCGCCGTTGCTAACAGCGGCCCAATGTCGGAAAAACAGAACGGATCGGCAGGTTGGTTGCGGTAGCACTCGCCCACCCCGCCGGACAACGTAATCACTTCAGGCTTCACGCCAACAGGCAGCAGACCGGTTTGCATCAGCGCCTGCGCCAACGGTGAAAGCGTGCCGTCAATCACCTCCACAATCAGCGCCGCCATCCGTCGGGCCACCTGAACAAGCTGCGCCGCATTGAGGGTTCGGGCATCAGTGCCTGGACCAAATACGTCATCAACAATCATCTGCCCCGGCTGATGCGCATGTACTACGCGCCCCTGACCGTCCGTTTCCAGTAGCCGCCCGCCGACGTTCAGGCAGGCCGAGCCGCTGACTTTTCCCGCGTCGAACAGGACGTAATTCGACGTACCGCCGCCGATGTCGATATTCAGTACGCGGCACAACTTCTGCTCGGACAGGGTTTGTGCCCCCGCACCGTGACCGGCAATCACCGATTCCAGATGCGGACCGGCGCTGGCAACCACGAAATCCCCCAGCGACTGGGAGAGCGTCATCACCGCAGGTCGTGCGTTGCGGGTTTTGGCGCTTTCCCCGGTAATGATGATCGCGCCGGAATCGACGGTCTCTGGCGCAATCCCCGCCGCCTGATACTGGGCGAGGATCAGGGCTTTCAGTTCGGCCTCTTTCAACCCGCCCTGCTTATCAACGGGGGTAAAGAACACCGGGCTTTGCCAGCTAATTTCGCGTTTGATGAATTCGTAGCGCGGCACCTGCGACACTGCCGCACGGTTAACCAGCTCAAGGCGGGAGAAGATCACCTGAGTGGTGGTGGTGCCGATATCGATACCGACGCTGAGTAGCTGGCGAGTATTCACGATTGCGCCTCCGGATTGGTTTCTGCTGGTGCCGGAACATCTTCGTCTTTCGGTACTAACAGCATAGCCACGCCAATCGCCGTCACGCCGCCGATCAGCTTGCCGACAATCATCGGGAAGATCATGGCGTTCATGTTGGCAGCGGCGAAGCCTAAGTGGTCACCCAGCGCGAAGGCCGCTGAGACCGCGAACGCGCAGTTGATCACTTTGCCGCGGGTATCCATGTTTTTCATCATGCCGAACATTGGGATGTTGTTGGCAAGCGTTGCCACCATACCCGCAGCCGCAATGTTATTGACTTTTAACAGGTTGCCGACGCTCATCAGCGGTTTTTCAAACCAGCGGGTCAGCAGCAGCACCATTGGGTAGGCACCCAGCAGCACACAGGAGATAGAACCGATAACTTCGATGGCGCGCATCACTTCACCCGGCTTGTCGCCTGGCGCCATGAAAATAGGATCAAGACCTGGGATCAGCTCCCAGCCGAGCAGGAACTTGATGACTGCCGCAGCCAGACCGAGGGTGATCAGCGCTACCAGGAACTTGGCGAAGATCTGGAAGCCGTTGATCATTTTTTCCGGGATGAATTTCAGTCCCAGCGCCACCAGCACGGCCACGATCAGCACCGGGATCATGTTCATCAGGATCAGCGCAAAGGTGAACTCCACCGGCTGACCGTTGATTTCCACACCGGAGTACATCGCGACCAGACCACCCGCAATACAGCCAATCGGAATGGTGACGATACCGGCCAGCACGCCCAGCGCCAGATAACGACGGTCAGACGGTTCAATAATTCCCAGCGCAACCGGAATGGAGAACACCAGCGTCGGTCCCATCATCGCGCCGAGGATCAGGCCAGAGTACAACCATGCCGCAACGTCGCCGCCCGCCAGTTCTTTCGCCAGGAAGAAGCCGCCCATATCGCACGCCAGTAGCGTTCCGGCAAACATCGACGGGTTCGCGCCCAACATTTCGTACAGCGGAATAATCACCGGCCCGAGCACATGCGCCAGTACCGGCGCCAGCGCGGTCATACCGACCATCGCCAGACCCAGCGCGCCCATTGCCATAAAGCCTTCTTCAAACTGACCGCCCGATCCCTCAATGCTCTTACCGAACTTACCGAGGAAGCGCGCCGAACCGCCGAACTGCGACAGGATCCTGTCCACGGCGGCAATCAGCATAAAGAACATCATGATGTACATGATGATTTCGTTAATTCCCATAGCCTTCACTCCCTGTCATATGTGTATTTATTGTGCCGCCGCATACAACGCGATAATTTCGGCCTGCGTGGCGGTGCGTGGGTTACTGCGAATACAAATATCCTCCAGCGCGGCGTGTGCCCATGCGCTGTAATGCTCGGGTTTTGCCCCAACGTCTGAGAGCCGTTTGGTCTGGCCCACTTCGGCGATCAGCTCGCTGACCGCGCTGATGGCGTCACGATCGTCTGATTTCTTATTGGTTAACGCCCTGCCGATATGGCTGAAGCGCTCACGACACACCATGCGGTTGAACCCCATTACCGTGGGTAGCAGCATGGCGTTAGCCTGTCCGTGTGGGATGTGCAGCGTCGCACCCGGCTGGTGCGCCATCGCGTGACACAGGCCCAGCCCCGCGCTGGAAAACGCCATTCCCGCCATGCAGGACGCCAGTAACATGCTTTCACGCGCCGCCAGATCGTGGCCGTAGCCCACCGCTTTCGGCAGCGATTTGCCGATCATCGCAATCGCGCCAATCGCCAGGCTGTCGGTAAACGGCGTCGCGTTCAGCGCGCTGTACGCTTCAACGGCATGGGTCAGCGCGTCAATGCCGGTCATTGCCGTCACGTGCGCCGGAACGCCTTCCGTTACCGCGGCATCCAGAATGGCGACGTCCGGCATCAGGGTTGCGTGGGCCAGCACTTTTTTGAGTCCGGTGGCGGCGTCGATAATCACCGTAACGTTGGTGGTTTCTGACCCGGTCCCGGCGGTGGTTGGCACGGCAATCAGCGGCAGACGCGGGCGCAGCACGCTGTGCTCCGTCATGTCAGCCAGTGTTTGCGTCGGGTTGGTCACCAGCAGCGCCACTGCTTTAGCGGCATCCAGTACAGAGCCGCCACCAAAGGCCACCACGCCATCGCACTTCGATTCACGCAGTTGCGCGACCGCCGCGCAGACGTCCGTAATACACGGTTCGCCGACCGGACATGGCCACAGCGTCATTGCCACGCCTTTCATCGCCAGGCTACGTTCCAGAGCGGCGGTCATCCCCGCCTGATGCAGGAAGCTGTCAACCATGACGAACATATGCGTCAGTCCGCGCGTTTGCGCTTCCTGTCCGCAGGTGCTGAGCGCTCCCAGTCCGCATAATGTGACCGGTGGAACGCTGAACGTTTTTACGCGTTGCAGATTCAGGGCATCGAATGCCTGAAAGAGCGCGGTCTGCAATTCAGCTTGCATAGATTCCTTCCGCTTTTACTTTTCCGCTATTGGCAATCGCCAGCGGGGTCATAAACAGACTGTGCTGCGGTAAATGCACCTGCAGCTCCGGGAAACGCTTACGAAAAAGCTCATCAACACCCGGCTGCATACAGGACCCACCAGCCAGCCATAAATCCGTTATCCCTTGTCCGGCAATATGATGGGCGACGATTTCCGCCATCTTTTCGTAAACCGGCTTAACCACCGGCCAGATTTCTTTGCCGTTGCTGCGTTTGAACTGCTCGGCTTCTTCCAGTTGAATACGACGGTTCCCGGCAAGCGTCAGGGAAATGTGGTGCCCACCGGTCGCTTCATCGGCGGAGTAAGTCACTTTGCCCTGTTTCACAATGGCGATACCGGTCGTACCACCGCCGATATCGACGACTCCGGCGTTATCAAGCGCCAGCAGATCCGCCACGGCGGTTGGCTCATCCAGCACATGGCTCACCTCAAGCCCGGCAGACTCCAGCACGTTGATGGAGATACGCGGGTCAGTGCCCGGCGGGAATGAGGTAGCCGCATGAGTAAAACGGCAACCCAGTTGTTGCTCGAGCGTATCGAGATGGCGACGAACAATGGTCACAGCACCGAAGAAATCCCAGACGATGCCATCGCGCACGACGTCAGCCCAGTCCAGACAAACCGCAACCGGCTGCCCATCGCTGTCAACAACCATCGACACCACATCACAGGTCCCCAAATCAACGCCCAGCCACAGCGGTGAATCGCTTACGGCAGGCGTCTGGTTACACAGCGATGCCGCTTTTTGCAGTCTGGGTGTGAGCCACAGTTGTTCGTCATGCGCCATCTCTTTCACTCCTTATACGATGCGAAACGCATCCACCAGCACACAGCGACGCAGGCGTACAAACGTGCGCGCACTGGTCACCCCTTCCCCGGTTGGCGTGGTAATGGTCATGGTCGTCCAGCCTTCGCCGCCAAGCCCAAGGCCGGCAATGCACGGTCCGTTCTTGACGAAAATGCTGGTGTCGATGGCGTTAGCCATACGGTTCATGTTGTCGATGTTGCGTGAGTGCATCGCCGCCGTATGGTGACAACCACCTTCGAGCGTAACGGCCAGCGCAATGGCTTCGTCAACGTTAGCCACCCGCAACACCGGCAGCACCGGCATCATCAGTTCAGTCACAGCAAACGGATGCGTGGCGGAGGTTTCGACGAACAACAAGCGGGTTTGCTCCGGAACATTCAGGCCGATCGCCGCGGCGATTTTTGCCGCATCGCGCCCGACCCAGTCACGGCTGACTGTGCCTTTACCGCGCTCATCGACATTTTTCAGCAGTACCGGTTGCAGCTGTTCAGCCTGGGCGGTCGTCAGTTTGACCGCGTGCTGGCCTTCCATCAGACGCATCAGTTCATCAGCAACGCTATCCACGACAATCAGCACTTTTTCATCGGCACAGATAATGTTGTTATCAAACGATGCGCCTTTGACGATGGACTGCGCGGCGCGGGTCAGATCGGCCGTTTCATCCACCACCACCGGCGGGTTACCGGCACCAGCGGCAATCAGACGCTTGTTGGTATGCTTACGCGCAGACTCCACCACCGCTTCACCACCGGTGACGACCAGCAGTCCGATGCCCGGGTATTTGAACAGACGCTGTGCGGTTTCGATATCCGGGTTAGCAACGGTAACCAGCAGGTTTGCCGGACCACCTGCGGCGACTACCGCCTGGTTAAGCAGGCCGATCGCGCGCTGAGAAACGCCTTTTGCTGCCGGATGCGGCGCAAAGACGACGCTGTTACCCGCGGCAATCAGGCTGATGGCGTTGTTAATGACGGTCGCCGCCGGGTTGGTGGACGGCGTTACCGAAGCCACCACGCCCCACGGTGCGTTTTCAATCAGCGTCAGGCCGTTATCGCCGGTCAATACCTGTGGAGACAGGCATTCCACGCCCGGGGTACCGCGAGCCTGCGCCACGTTTTTGGCAAATTTATCTTCAACGCGTCCCATGCCGGTTTCACTGACGGCAAATTCCGCTAATTCTCTGGCGTGTTTTTCGCCCGCTTCACGAATGGCGTGAATGGCCAGTTGGCGCATAGCGACGCTTTTCAGCCCCTGCTGGGCCAGTTTTGCTGCCGCCACTGCGTCATCCAGGGAGGCAAAGACGCCCATTTCTTGAACGGCACTGACGGGTTGACTGCTGTCTTTCATTTTCAGCAGCACCGCTTTCACGACCTGTTCAATATCCTGTTGATTCATGATTTTCTGCCTTATTTGTGAAATACCACTTTCCCACCTGCCACCACTTCATCGACGATGCCAATCACGCACAGATCGACAGGCGATGAGTCGTTATGGTGCGCCTGGCGGGCTGAGCTTCCACTGACCAGCAGCACCCACTCTCCGGTTCCCGCCCCGATGCTGTCTATCGCAACAGCGCACTGCCCGTCGGGATTTCCCTGGGCATCAATCATTTCCACCATCAGCAACTTGTCGTGCGCGAGCCCCTGATGGCGAACGGTACAAACAATTTGTCCTGTGACGATTGCCAGTTTCATACCCGCCTCCGTGGCATATTTCAGGTAAAACCTCCCCCTACCCTCCGCAGAAGGTAATGTGAAAAGGAGAGAGGGTGACGCCAGCTTTCTCTTAACGATCCAGTGGCGTCACATGGACGACTTACATATCGTTGCTGTCGCCTTTGAAGCTGATCGGGAACACTTCTTCCAGATCGCCATGCGGACGCGGGATAACGTGTACAGAAACCAGTTCACCGATACGCTGCGCGGCAGCAGCACCGGCATCCGTAGCCGCTTTGCAGGCTGCAACATCACCACGAACCATGGCAGTACACAGGCCGCCACCGATCTGCTTCACGCCAACCAGTTTCACGCGTGCCGCTTTAACCATCGCGTCAGAAGCCTCAATCAGTGCAACCAGGCCCCGGGTTTCAATCATTCCTAATGCTTCCATTGTGCTTTCCTCTTAATCAAAGGGGTCCAGAACGGGACCGTTCATTCAACCAGTGTTTGCGAGACGCTTTCACGGCTCACGTCAGTCTGGCGCGGCACAGCTGCCACCAACGCCAGTTCGATAATTTCCTGTACGCTACAGCCGCGAGAGAGGTCGTGGAGTGGTGCGGCAAGTCCCTGAATCAAGGGGCCAACGGCACGATACCCTCCCAAACGCTGGGCGATTTTATAACCAATATTGCCTGCCTCCAGCGATGGGAAAACCATCACATTGGCATTGCCCTTTAACGGACTGGCGGGCGCTTTTTGCGCGGCGACATCCGGCACAAAGGCAGCATCAAACTGCAGTTCCCCATCCACGGTAAGCTGTGGAGCGCGCTCACGAACGATCTCGGTCGCCTGCTGCACGTTAGCGACATTGGGATGACGAGCACTGCCGTTGCTGGAAAACGACAGCATGGCGACACGCGGTTCTTCACCGGTAATCGCTTTCCAGGTTTCAGCGCTGGCGATGGCGATGTCTGCCAGCTGTGCAGCGGTGGGCTGCGGCACAACGCTACAATCTGCAAACCCTAATGACGGCCCGAGATACTGCGGCAGCATCAGGAAAATTGACGACAGCGTTTTGCAACCAGGTTGTAATCCAATAATGCGCAATCCTGCACGCAGCACATTTGCCGTTGACGACAGGTTGCCCGCAATACACACATCGGCTTTACCGGCGCTGACCATCGCGGCGGCAAACATCAGCGGATCGTTGAGCTTCTCTCGCGCATCCGGCGGCGTTTTTTCGCCCGCGCGGGCCAGCCAGCGCAGAGCAAACTCTTCACGCATCTGTACATTGCTTTGTGGATCAATAACCTGAATACCGTCCATGGCTACGCGATGGCTGAGCGCAAACTGACGCAGCGCAAACGGGCTGGCGACGAGAATGGGGCGTGCCAGACCATGCTGGTGCAGGTAATTGGCGGCTTTCAGCACCCGTACATCCAGCGCATCCGGGAACACCACCCGAGCCGGCGTTTGTTTGGCGAGTTGGCGAGCACGTTCAATGATCATGACTTCTTCCCCAGTCGCTGTTGGATTTGGCTGACGCTTAGCGGATGCTTCGCTACGCTCAGAATCATCATCACGTAAACCGTGCTGGAAAGACGGTTGAGCGCCTGCAGAATGTCTGGCCGCATAACGTCAAAACTGCGGGTGATAAACACCTGAGCGGCCACCGTTTCCGTTTCGCGGACTTTGGTACGCAGCAGATTAAGCAACGCGCAATCACGTCCGTGGCTGGCTTCCGGCACCAGATGATCGTGGTCCAGGTAACGCAGCGGCTGGTGCGAGAGCCGGTGTAAATCTTCGTCGCTTAAGCCAACGATGGCCTGTGCGGCCAGCGGTTCGTCCACAGCATCAGCACGCATAATGTTGCCCAGGCGCGAGCGAATATCCGCCAGCCACGGCTGCCAGGGTTCCGCCAGTTCAATTTGCAACCACACGGCCAGACCAATGGTGCTGTCCAGCGCGGCGCGAAATCCAAGTCTGGGGTCACTTTTGGCGACCATTTTGTCCGCCGTCAGATGCGTCAGCGTGTCAGGTTTCTTCGCCACCGGTTGATGACACAGTTCACAGGTTGCCTGCGGATGTGTATCGCTGCTGGTCAAACCATGTACCGGCTGCGGCTGCTGTTCCTCGTCGTCAACAAACAAGCTTCCCTGCTCGTCGATATACTTAATGCGCAGACGACGGCTCTCCAGCAGCTCCCGGGCAGACGGCGTCAGGCGGGCATCAGCGGGGAGATGAATTTCAGCCCCTTCGCTGAGCGTATGATTCGCTCTGAGCCATGCTTCGGTAATGAAATCCTTCATACATCCGCCTTAGCAGGACTGCCAGTTCGCAGGCCAGGCCACATACAGGAACTTCACTGTTGATGGCGTACCAAATTCGATGCTGGAGCCTTTCGGGATAAACATCACGTCCCCGGCTTTGGCAATCATGGTTTCGCCTTCATGGCGAACGTGCAGCTCGCCTTCCAGAATCATGTCGATTTCGTCGTAGTTCAGCGTCCATGGGAAAAATGCGTTATCCCACTGCATAAACCCGGCGGCCATGCTGCTACCGTCCTGGTCAGTGACTAAGTCGGTTAAGCCGACGCAGTGCGGTTGCGCGCCATCAAAACGGCCAAACTTCACACTGCTGCCGTCGATAACTTTCACGCCGCCTTTGCCGGTCACCGAGTTAAAGCTCGGCTGCATTCCGCCCTGCTCCAGCGACTGCTTTTCTTTCATCACTTTGTCCATCAGCTGCGCGACCAGGCTTTCGGTAAACTGTCCTTCCGGCAGTTGTGCAATGATGGTTTCACGAATACGCTGGCTTTCCGTTTTGCCGTCATCCACCGCAGCAGGTGCGGTGGCAGTTGGCGCGGATTCATCGCATTCAGTGATAGTGACGCCGAGCAGCGCCGCAACTTCGCGCGCCTCCGGGGTGATGATGCTGGCGCGCAGAACAACCGATACGTCCTGTTCGCCGCGTGCGTGGGCCGCACGAATATCGTTAGCTGTGATGAGTTTTTTCACCTGCCCTTTCCTCCTTTTGGCTGAGCTCAGTCAGATAATCCACCAGGTGCTGCACACTGCTTGGGTCGTGGCTATTGAGCTCAAAAATCGGCTCCTGAAACCCTAGCCCGCGAAGTAATTGTCGCGTTGCGGCGACATTGGCATCCGGCACATCCGTTTTGCTGATAACGGCGATTTGTCGTTTACTGGCGCCGATATCCAACAGCCCGGCAGGTAAGCGACTTTCTTTATCATTTGCCGCATGTATATAAATCAACGTATCGACATCCTGCAGCGTGGTAATTAAGGCGTGATACCAGCGCGGATGGCTAAAATATTCTCCTGGCGTATCGATATCGCCGTTTTCATTAAACTCCACGGCCTGTGTTTTTCTGGCGAGGGAATAATTCCCCTGTAGCGCATTAAAGAGCGTTGTTTTCCCCGCCCCCACCGTACCGACAAATGCAATACGTTTCATCGCCGCCTCTGATTAACTTTTCGTCAGGTTGCACAAAGTGAAATTTAATAATCGCCCCAGACCACTTACCGTCTGTAATAACGCTTCTTCTACCGCGCCAACCGAGCCGTAGATCACCAGCGCGCCGCTGAATCTATCGAGAAAGCCGATGTGTACATCTGCCGCTTTCATGGCTAAGTCACCGGCAATCATTGCGGTTTCACCTGGCGTCAGCGTCATAATGCCGATAGCGCCCGCTTCGGGAACGCCGATCTTTTTCGCCAGTTCCTCACCGGGGTGCGCAATGAGATGCGCCAGCGTGACCTGTTTCCCCGGCACAAATTCCTGAATAATGCGTTCTTTTTCCATTGCTCACCGCCTCCGCTAAAACTGCCCCCATCGTGGCAATTTTTTGTCAGAGTAAATAACAAAATTCGGCAACCAGGTTTAAAAGGTGAAGTG
>NZ_SZWR01000010.1:110764-148338 GCF_005280875.1 Citrobacter sp. wls827 | reverse complement strand
CGGGAGAAACCCGCGCCGGAATTAATTAAAGTGAAATTACAGCGGCTGAGTCTGTGCTTCAACGACCGCCAGCGCCACCATATTAACGATACGACGAACAGAGGCGATCGGTGTTAATACGTGAACCGGTTTCGCTACGCCCATCAGTACCGGGCCAACCGTTACGCCCTCGGAACTTGAAACACGTAGTAAGTTGTAACTAATACGCGCGGCTTCCATATTCGGCATAACCAGAATATTGGCGGAGCCTTTCAGCGGGCTGTCCGGCATGCGGTCATTACGAATACTTTCCACCAGCGCGGCGTCACCGTGCATTTCACCGTCAATCATCAGTTCTGGCGCACGTGCCTTAATCAGCGCCAGCGCTTCGCGCATTTTGCTGGCCGACGGGCAGTTAGATGAGCCAAAGTTGGAGTGCGACAGCAACGCTACCTTCGGTTCGATACCAAAGCGACGCACGGTTTCTGCCGCCATAATGGCGATTTCAGCCAGTTGATCCGGCGTCGGGTCGTCGTTGACGTAGGTATCGGCGATAAAGGTATTACCGCTTGGCAGCAGCAGCGCGTTCATTGCCCCCGCCGTATGCACACCGTCACGGTGACCGAATACCGCGTTCACCACGCTGAAGTGCTCGTGGTAGTCGCCGATCGTACCGCAGATCATCGCATCCGCTTCACCGCGCTGCACCATGATCGCACCGATCACCGTGGTATTAGCAATCACCGCCCGCTGCGCCTGCTCCTGGGTGATCCCACGGCGCTTCATGATCTGATAATACTCACTCCAGTACTCTTTAAAGCGCGGATCGGATTCATTGTTGACTATTTCAAAATCAACGCCCGCTTTGATCTGCAGACCCAGTTTCTGGATGCGCATCTCGATCACGCTCGGACGACCAATCAGGATCGGCTTCGCCAGACCTAAAGTGATCAATTCCTGGGTGGCGTGCAGCACACGCGCCTCTTCCCCTTCCGTCAATACCACGCGCTTCGGCGCTTTGCGTGCCAGCGAGAAAATCGGCTTCATGAACAAGTTAGTTTTGTAGACAAACTCACTCAGCTTATCGATGTAAGCATCAAAGTCGGCAATCGGGCGCGTCGCCACGCCAGAGTCCATCGCCGCCTTCGCCACCGCAGGCGCTATTTTGACGATCAGGCGCGGGTCGAACGGTTTAGGAATAATATATTCCGGGCCAAAGCTCAGGTCCTGATCGCCATAGGCTGAGGCCACAACTTCGCTCTGCTCGGCATGCGCCAGTTCCGCAATGGCATGTACCGCGGCCAGCTTCATCTCTTCGTTGATGGCGGTTGCACCGACGTCCAGCGCGCCGCGGAAGATGAACGGGAAGCACAGCACGTTGTTAACCTGGTTCGGATAATCAGAGCGGCCGGTGCAGATGATGGCGTCGGGACGTACCTCTTTTGCCAGCGGCGGCAGAATTTCCGGTTCCGGGTTCGCCAGCGCCAGAATCATTGGCGCGCGCGCCATTTTCTTGACCATTTCCTGGGTCAGCACTTTCGGGCCGGAGCAACCGAGGAAAATGTCTGCGCCATCAATCACGTCGTCCAGCGTGCGCTTACCGTCATCCACCACCGCGTAGGCCGCTTTGGTTTCGGCCATATTCGGTTCACGATCTTTATAAATCACGCCTTTGGAGTCGCAGACCACAATGTTGTGTTTCTGCATGCCCAGCGCCACTAGCAGGTTCATACAGGCAATCGCCGCAGCACCTGCGCCAGACACCACCATGCGCACGTCGGAGATATTTTTCTCCACCACCCGCAGACCGTTAAGAATGGCGGCGGTACTGATGATTGCCGTGCCGTGCTGATCGTCGTGGAAGACCGGAATATTCATGCGCTCACGCAGCTTTTGCTCAATGTAGAAGCATTCCGGCGCTTTGATATCCTCTAGGTTGATACCGCCAAACGTCGGCTCAAGAGCCGCGACCACGTTGATAAATTTATCCGGGTCGAGTTCATCAACTTCGATGTCAAACACGTCAATTCCGGCGAATTTCTTAAACAGGACGCCTTTCCCTTCCATCACCGGCTTGCCAGCCAGCGCGCCAATGTTGCCCAGCCCCAGCACCGCCGTACCGTTGGAAATAACCGCAACCAGATTACCGCGCGCGGTGTATTTGTAGGCGGCCAGCGGGTCTTTTTCAATTTCCAGACACGGAGCTGCAACACCGGGTGAATAGGCCAGCGCAAGGTCACGTTGAGTGGCAAGCGGTTTGGTCGGAGAAACCTGAATTTTGCCTGGTACTGGAAATTCGTGGAAATCGAGGGCGCTTTGTTTTAACTGGTCATCCATCTTGTTGTTCCTTTCACGTATCGATCAAAAAAGTGTCGCAGGTAACCCTTCTATTGAGCCGCACATTATCACCTCTGTCAGCGGCGCAAACTTTGAAGGTCGCCAAACTCTCACTACTCAAAGAAAGAATTTGTTATCAATTTATAACAGCCATGTTACCTGCTTAAGCCAGCAATACCATGCCTGTCTGCTATGCTTTTTGCTGACAACGCCTGCAAATTCTCCAAAAGTGTGAATTAACACACGCTCTAACGCTTTACTTTTCAAGGAGTATTTCCTATGACCCGTAAAGAGCTTGCCAATGCCATTCGTGCGCTGAGTATGGATGCCGTCCAAAAAGCCAACTCAGGCCATCCCGGCGCACCGATGGGAATGGCAGATATCGCCGAAGTGCTGTGGAACGATTTTCTCCGCCATAATCCGAGCGATCCTCACTGGTACGATCGCGATCGGTTTATTTTGTCCAACGGCCACGCCTCAATGCTGCTTTACAGCCTGCTGCATCTTTCCGGCTATGACCTGCCGCTGGAAGAATTAAAGAGCTTCCGCCAGTTGCATTCAAAAACGCCCGGCCACCCTGAGCTTGGCTACACACCGGGCGTGGAAACCACCACCGGGCCGCTGGGCCAGGGTTTAGCCAACGCTGTCGGAATGGCGATTGCTGAACGCACGCTGGCGGCGCAGTTTAACCAGCCGGACCATGAGATTGTCGACCACTTCACCTGGGTTTTTATGGGCGACGGTTGTCTGATGGAGGGGATTTCCCACGAAGTCTGTTCGCTGGCGGGCACGCTGGGACTGGGCAAACTCATCGGCTTCTACGATCACAACGGCATCTCAATTGATGGCGAAACCAAAGGCTGGTTTACCGACGATACTGCGAAACGCTTCGAGGCCTACCACTGGCATGTGATACACGATATTGACGGTCACGATCCTGAGGCGGTGAAAAAAGCGATTCAGGAAGCGCAAAGCGTTACCGACAAGCCGTCGCTGATTATCTGCCGCACGGTGATTGGTTTTGGATCACCGAATAAAGCCGGGAAAGAGGAAGCGCACGGTGCGCCGTTAGGTGAAGAAGAAGTGGCCCTGGCCCGACAGAAACTGGGCTGGCATCATCCAGCTTTTGAGATCCCGAAAGAGATTTATCGGGCGTGGGACGCACGTGAGAAAGGCGAAAAAGCGCAACAAGGCTGGAAGGAGAAATTCGCAGCTTACGAACAAGCCTACCCGGAACTGGCGGCAGAGTTTACCCGCCGGATGAGCGGAGAACTGCCGGAAGCATGGGAAGAAACGACCCGGAAATATATTACCGACCTGCAGGCCAACCCGGCCAAAATCGCCACCCGTAAGGCCTCGCAAAATACCCTGAACACCTACGGACCGATACTACCCGAACTGCTTGGCGGCTCGGCGGATCTTGCGCCCAGCAACCTGACCATCTGGAAAGGCTCCACTTCTCTTAAAGAGGATCACGCAGGAAACTACATCCACTACGGCGTGCGTGAATTTGGCATGACCGCCATTGCCAACGGTATCGCGCACCACGGTGGCTTCGTACCGTACACCGCAACGTTCCTGATGTTTGTTGAATATGCCCGTAATGCCGCGCGCATGGCGGCGCTGATGAAAGCCCGACAAATTATGGTTTATACCCACGACTCAATTGGTCTGGGGGAAGACGGTCCCACGCATCAGGCCGTCGAACAGCTCGCCAGCCTGCGACTGACGCCGAATTTCAGCACCTGGCGACCGTGCGATCAGGTTGAGGCGGCAGTGGGTTGGAAGCTGGCAGTCGAGCGTCATAACGGCCCTACGGCGCTGATCCTCTCCAGGCAGAATCTGGCACAGGTTGAACGCACGCCTGAGCAGGTGCAGCAGATTGCCCGCGGCGGCTATGTGCTGAAGGATAGCGGCGGTAAGCCGGATGTCATCCTGATTGCCACAGGTTCAGAAATGGAAATTACATTGCTGGCGGCGGAAAAACTGACCGGTGAAGGCCGTAACGTACGGGTAGTTTCTCTGCCCTCAACTGATATCTTCGACGCCCAGGATGAGGCGTACCGGGAGTCGGTCCTGCCGGCAAACGTCAGCGCACGCGTGGCGATAGAAGCGGGTATTGCCGACTATTGGTACAAATATGTCGGCCTGAAAGGGGCTATTGTCGGCATGACCGGTTATGGGGAATCTGCCCCGGCAGACAAGCTGTTCCCGTTCTTCGGCTTTACGGTGGAGAACATCGTCGACAAAGCGCATAAGGTGCTGAACGCCTGATGGCGACGCTCACGCGTCTTATCAGGCCTACGACATCTATCACCATCAGGCCGTATAAGGCGCAGTCGCATCCGGCATTAAATTAACGCGTAATCCACAGCGTGGGCCAGGCATCTGGTCCATGCCAGTTATCACAGCTTGGCTCTTGTGCGTAACGCACCAAACGAAAGCGCTGGCCGTCAAACCGCCAGCGAGTCTGGATCCCGCAGTCCGATAAACCTCGCCCTTTGGCGAGAGTGACCAATTCGCGAGATTTCTCGTCAAACGTAGCGTTGGTCAGCTCCATGTCGGTACTGTCAGCATCGGTTTTAAATGGCAGGCTCAGACGTACTGCGCGAGAGGTAAACGGTGTGGTACGAGAAACGGTCCATGCCAGATCGATCGTGTTGTATGCCCCTGCTTCGCAGCCGATCATCAGCAGAGCTTTGTCGTCCGTTAAGGCGAAAACCCGCATCTCACGACGCATGGGATCGAGTGAACAGCGGATGCCATTGATCCGCCAGTTGCCATAATCCAACAGCTCATTACGCTCCTGTTGAGTGAGTGGCGTTGGCGTGGAATTAACCACCGCCACACCTTTCAGAGCGGGAGCTGGCGGAACGCTGAGCGGCGGCTCGTCACCTTTCTCAATCCAGGCGGTTTCGCTACCGACGCGCTTTTGTTGCGCATCAATAAACAACAATGCTGCTTTCAGCCCAGACAGAGAAAGCGTTTGCGTACCTTTTTGCAGGGTAATGGCTTTCGCATCCTGCACGGCTTGTAAAAATGTAGCGATGGTAGCCGGATCATCCGTCATCAAATGCCAGGGCGTAAGACGCCAGTGTTCACCGGCCAGTGGGAGTGGCGCGCCGTCCAGCAGCAAGCGCGGCGCAATATCTGCCTCTTTGACATCAGGAGAATCCATACCGCCAAGTTCAATACGCAACACGGCATCGGTATGTGCCCCGGCGCTGCGGCTCAGGGTCATCACCAGACCGTGATGATCTCCCGTATTTCGCGCCACGCAGAAGTTTTGGTTATTGCACGTCACCTGCCAGTCAGCAAACGCCTGTTGCGCAGGCGCCGCCCACAGCAAATGGGCCGGTAGCAGGCCGAGCAGGAACACGAAAATAATGCGATAGCGCATGGACGGTACAACTCCGAAATCAAAACACACAGCCCAGGCGGTATCTTCCTTGCGCGACTAATGAGGCTCAATAAGAATCGTCGGATTGGCCTGTATCTTTGTAAAGAAATATAAGCCCTGATCGCTAATCCATAAGATGCGACGATTGCAGGTAGTTCAGTAGCAGCACCGTTTTCCCGTCGCGAATCTCGCCCGTTTTGATCATCGACAGTGCCTGTTCAAAAGGCAATTCCAGTACTTCAATATCCTCATCTTCAATACCGCCACCCGCATTTGCGCGCTGACTGTCACTGTATTGCGCGATAAAAAAGTGGATTATCTCCGTCACGCCACCCGGCGACATATATAACTCAAAAAGTTTCCGTGCTTCGCCCACTTCATAGCCAGTCTCTTCAATGGCTTCTTTACGAATGCAAACTTCCGGCTCATCGTTGTCCAGCAACCCGGCGCAGGCTTCAATCAATTGTCCACTTTCATTGCCGTTAACCCAGGTCGCAATACGAAACTGACGGGTCAGCACGACGTTTTTTTTCTCCGGGTTATACAGCAAAACTGTGGCGCCGTTACCGCGATCGTAAACCTCACGTTTGTGGCGAATGACCTCGCCATTGCTGCGGGTCAGGTCATAGGTGATATTGCGCAGGATGAAGTAGTTATCGGACAGGACTTTATCTTTGATGAGGGTGATTTTTTGCGACATACCGACTCCACGGTGAGAAGTGAGAAATAATACTACGCCGTGAAACCGGGTTTGTCCTGGAACTATGAATGCCTGATAAGCAAAGCGCCATCAGGCATTCATCCGGCACATTGCCGGATGGCAACGCTAACGCGTTTTATCCGGCCTGGACGCTGATTAGTGAGATTTGACTGATTTTACACCCAGCCAATCAATGATGCCTTGTGCGGCATGCCGCCCTTCCGCCATCGCTGTAACAACCAGATCCGCACCGCGAACCGCATCACCACCGGCAAAGATTTTCGGGTTGCTGGTTTGATAACGGTATGCGCTTTCAACATTGGCGGCAATACGTCCCCAGTTATCGACCTTCACACCCTTACTCTCAAGCCACGGCATGCCATGCGGGTGAAAACCAAACGCCATGATCACCGCATCTGCTGGCATGACAAACTCACTCCCGACGATGGGAACCGGGCGACGACGCCCCTGCGCATCAGGCTCACCGAGCTGGGTTCGTAAGAAACGCACGCCGCTGACGCGACCGTCGGCATTCAGCACCAGCTCCACCGGCTGGACGTTAAACTCGAAATTGGCCCCCTCTTCCCGGGCATTCTTCACCTCTTTTTTCGAACCTGGCATGTTGGCTTCATCACGACGATAGGCGCAGGTCACCTGGCTTGCACCGTGACGCAGCGCGGTACGTACACAATCCATCGCCGTATCACCGCCGCCCAGCACGACCACGTTCAGCCCTGCGGTGTCGATAAACGGCTCTTCAGGCAACTCGTCCAGCCCCATCACCTGCTTGGTATTGGCAATCAGGAACGGCAGCGCGTCATACACGCCAGGCGCGTCTTCATTCGGCAGATCCGCCTTCATCGAGCGATAAGTCCCGACGCCCACAAACACGGCATCGTAGTCCTCGAGTAACGCGGCCAGCGCCACGTCCTTGCCGACCTCACAGTTCAGCTCGAAATGAATACCCATGGCGCTGAAGATTTCACGGCGACGCGTCAGCAGCGATTTGTCCAGTTTGAAGGCCGGAATGCCGAACGTCAGCAAACCGCCGATTTCGGGGTGGCGATCGTACACGGTAACGCTGATACCGCTACGCGCCAGCACATCCGCGCAGGCCAGGCCCGCCGGACCTGCGCCGATGATGGCAACGCGTTTATCGACTTTCTGCACATGGCTTAAGTCGGGTCGCCATCCTTTGCTCAGCGCCCGATCGGAGATGTAACGCTCAATATTACCGATAGTCACCGCGCCATGCTCGTTACGCACGGTACAGGCTCCTTCGCAGAGTCGGTCCTGCGGGCACACGCGCCCGGTCACTTCGGGTAAGCAGTTGGTCTGGTGAGAAAGCTCAACCGCCGCATCGATATTCCCGGCTTTTACCAGTTCAATCCACTGCGGGATGTGGTTATGCAGCGGGCAGGTCCATTCGCAAATACTGTGGTCGCCGCATTTCAGGCAGCGGGACGCTTCCCGTTCAGCCTGCACTGTGCGAAACGGCAGATAGATCTCTTCAAAACTGGTTTTACGCGCCTCAATCGGCAGTTTATCCGGCTCGCCACGCGCAGGCGTCGCCTGCATTTGCTCACGTTTGGTGATGATATGTGGAACAAAATCGGTAGCGCTGGTATGCCATGGCTGGCTTTCCAGACTGGCGGTACGCAACCTGCGCGCTTTTGACAGACCGGTAAGCGAATTCTCCGTCACCAGTTGCAACGCCTGCGCCGGACAGTTCTCCACGCAAGCCGGGCCCTCTTCACGCCCATGACACAGGTCGCATTTGTGCGCCGTTGCTTTTACCTTTCCTTTAGCGACCGGAGTGAGTACGATCTGCATCGTACCAAAAGGACAGGCCACGACACACGATTTGCAGCCAATACACTTTTGCGCATTTACCTGAACGCTGTCGTACTCATGACTAATGGCCCCATTCGGGCAACTTCTGGCGCAGGGGGCATCTTCACAGTGGTGGCAGGTGACTGCACTGCGTTGTTGCTGATGCTTGATGACAGTAATTCGGGGCTGAAAATGCCGTTGGCTCAGGACATGCTGCTCGCCGTTGTGGGCCATGACACAGGCGACCTCACAGGCGTGGCATCCCAGGCACTGTTGGCTATTGACCATAATAAAACGATTCATGGCTTCCTTCTTTTTTGGTTGCGAAAACCTTATTCTTTATATGACTGTTGTTATTAACCGACCCTGAAGAGGGCGGCAATGTTCATTTGCCCAGGAAGCACAACTATTTATCCAGAACCTGTGGCAGATCAATTTATTTCATCGAATATGAAATTGTGTTTCATTTAACAATCAGTTTCATGATTACTTTTTTAACATTTATCAAATACGCTGAATCGTTCAGGTTGAGTCGGAGCGTGGCGTGAATTGTGTGAGGGTGCGCAAGTGACGGTAAAGCGTCCGGTCTCAGCCAGCCTGGCTAAGGCTTTTTTCTATATAGTGTTGCTGTCGATTCTCTCAACGGGTATTGCACTGCTTACGCTGACCAGCAGCTTGCGGGATGCTGAGGCCATCAACGTTGCGGGCTCATTGCGCATGCAAAGCTACCGTTTGGGTTACGATCTGCAAAGCCAAAGCCCACAGCTCAACGCTCACCGCCAGCTTTTCCAGCAGGCGTTAAACTCGCCCGCATTACAAAATCTGAACGCATGGTATGTCCCGCAAGCGGTAAAAAGCCGCTATGGCCGCCTGCATGCCAACTGGCTGGAAATGAACGCCCGTCTGATCGATGGCGATTTAAAATGGTACCAGGCCAATATCAATAGCTATGTCGATCAAATCGATCTCTTCGTGCTGGCACTTCAGCATTATGCCGAACGCAAGGTGATGTTGGTTTTTGGCATATCGCTGGCGGGGGGGATCGGCATCTTCACCCTCGTCTTCTTTACGCTACGGCGTATTCGCCAGCAGGTGGTGCGTCCGCTGAATAAGCTGGTGATGGCCAGCCAGCATATTGAACACGGTCGGTTTGATATCTCACCGCTGGATACACAACTCCCCAACGAACTGGGATTACTGGCAAAAACGTTTAGCCAGATGTCGAGTGAGTTGCATAAGCTGTACCGTTCACTGGAAGCCTCCGTCGCCGAGAAAACCCACGATCTCCACGAAGCCAATCGCCGTCTGGAAGTGTTATATCAATGTTCCCAGGCACTGAATACCAGCCAGATTGATGTGTACTGCTTCCGCCATATTTTACAGATTGTCCGCGAACATGACGCCGCGTATTTCCTGGAGCTCACCGTCGGTGATAACTGGCGAATCAGCGAAGGAACGGCAAGCCCTGAACTGCCAATGCAGATCCTGCCCGTCACGATGCAAGATACAGTTTACGGTGAACTGCACTGGCAAAGCCCGAATGTGAATGCTTCCACACCACTGCTCAACAGCGTATCAACTATGCTCGGGCGCGGGCTGTACTTCAACCAGGCGCAAAAGCATTTTCAGCAACTGCTGCTAATGGAAGAGCGAGCAACCATCGCCCGCGAGCTGCACGACTCGCTGGCGCAGGTGCTCTCTTATTTACGTATTCAGCTTACGCTACTGAAACGCGCTATTCCGCAGGATAACGTTCCGGCGCAAAGCATCATGGCGGACTTCTCCCAGGCGCTGAATGATGCTTATCGCCAATTGCGCGAACTGCTTACCACCTTCCGCCTGACCTTACAGCAGGCCGATTTGCCTTCTGCCCTGCATGAAATGCTGGAAACGTTGCAAAATCAAACATCGGCTAAACTGACTCTCGATTGTCGACTGCCAACACTGGCACTGGACGCGCAAATGCAGGTGCATCTGTTACAAATCGTCCGTGAAGCGGTGCTGAATGCCATTAAGCATGCCAATGCCAGCGAAATTGCTGTCAGCTGTGTTACCGCGCCGGATGGTAATCATACCGTTTATATCCGTGATAACGGTGTCGGTATCGGTGAGCCTCATGAGCCTACGGGGCACTACGGTCTGAATATCATGCGTGAGCGTGCAGAGAGACTCAGCGGTACGCTGACCTTCTCGCAACCTTCCGGCGGGGGAACGCTGGTGAGTATCAGTTTCCGTTCAGCTGAATCAGACAGTGAGCTAACGTAAAGAACCGCAAAGCGCCGTCGGGTCTGGATCCAGGCCTGACGGCGTTGGCACGAAAGGTATGCTGTAAACGGGCATGATAATTTACATTATCTTCTTTTTTTCTCCACGTTTGACCCGTACCTTGCCGCTAAAGTGAAGCAAGCCATACCCATAACGATACGCAGAAACACGAGGTCCTCTTTTAATGGCGAATTTTTTCATCGATCGCCCCATTTTTGCCTGGGTGTTAGCTATCCTGTTGTGCCTGACAGGAGCCCTGGCTATTTTTTCGCTGCCCGTTGAGCAATATCCCGACCTGGCACCGCCAAACGTGCGGGTCACCGCCAACTATCCTGGCGCATCGGCTCAGACTCTGGAAAACACCGTCACCCAGGTGATCGAGCAGAACATGACCGGTCTCGATAACCTGATGTATATGTCGTCGCAGAGCAGCGGGACAGGCCAGGCTACGGTGACGCTTAGCTTCGTTGCCGGAACCGATCCTGACGAGGCCGTCCAGCAGGTGCAAAACCAGCTGCAATCGGCAATGCGTAAGCTGCCGCAGGCGGTACAGGATCAGGGGGTCACGGTGCGTAAGACCGGGGACACCAATATTCTGACAATCGCCTTCGTCTCCACCGATGGCTCAATGGATAAGCAGGACATCGCCGACTACGTGGCGAGTAATATTCAGGACCCGCTTAGCCGTATTAACGGTGTAGGGGATATTGATGCTTACGGTTCACAGTACTCGATGCGTATCTGGCTCGACCCGGCCAAACTTAACAGCTTTCAGATGACCGCCAAAGATGTGACTGACGCTATTGAATCACAGAATGCGCAAATTGCGGTTGGGCAGCTTGGCGGTACGCCTTCGGTGGACAAACAGGCGCTAAATGCGACGATCAACGCCCAGTCCCTGCTGCAAACGCCGGATGAATTCCGTGCAATTACGCTTCGCGTTAACCAGGACGGGTCTGAAGTTAAATTGGGCGACGTCGCCACGGTTGAAATGGGTGCGGAAAAGTACGACTACCTTAGCCGGTTTAATGGCAACCCGGCTTCCGGTCTGGGGGTGAAACTGGCCTCCGGCGCCAATGAAATGGCAACGGCAGAGCTGGTGCTTAACCGCCTTGACGAACTGTCACAGTATTTCCCGCACGGGCTGGAATACAAGGTCGCGTATGAAACCACCTCCTTTGTTAAAGCCTCAATTATCGACGTGGTGAAAACGCTGCTGGAAGCCATCGCGCTGGTATTCCTCGTGATGTATCTGTTCCTGCAAAACTTCCGCGCCACGCTTATCCCGACCATCGCCGTTCCCGTCGTCCTGATGGGCACCTTCTCCGTGCTTTATGGTTTTGGCTACAGCGTCAACACCTTAACAATGTTTGCAATGGTGCTGGCAATTGGCCTGCTGGTCGATGATGCCATCGTGGTGGTGGAAAACGTCGAGCGTATTATGAGTGAGGAAGGCCTCTCACCGCGTGAAGCGACGCGAAAATCGATGGGGCAAATCCAGGGAGCGCTGGTCGGTATCGCCATGGTGCTGTCGGCGGTGTTTATCCCGATGGCCTTCTTCGGTGGCACGACAGGGGCTATTTACCGCCAGTTCTCAATTACTATCGTCTCCGCAATGGTGCTGTCTGTTCTGGTGGCGATGATCCTGACCCCTGCCCTGTGCGCTACGCTACTTAAACCGCTGCATAAAGGTGAGCATCATGGTCAAACAGGCTTCTTCGGCTGGTTTAATCGGATGTTTAACCGCAACGCTGAGCGTTACGAAAAAGGCGTTGCGCGGATCCTGCATCGCAGCCTGCGCTGGATACTGATCTACGGACTGCTGCTTGGCGGCATGGTGTTCCTGTTCCTGCGCCTGCCAACGTCCTTCTTGCCGTTAGAAGACCGCGGGATGTTTACCACCTCGGTACAGTTGCCGAGCGGCTCCACGCAGCAGCAAACATTAAAAGTCGTTGAGGAAGTCGAGAAGTACTACTTCACCCACGAAAAAGACAACATTATGTCCGTCTTCTCCACGGTCGGTTCCGGCCCTGGCGGGAATGGTCAAAACGTGGCGCGTATGTTTGTCCGCTTAAAAGACTGGGATGAGCGCGATACCACTACCGGTACCTCCTTTGCCATTATCGAGCGTGCAACCAAAGCCTTCAATAAGATTAAAGAAGCCCGCGTCTTCGCCAGCAGTCCTCCGGCGATTAGCGGCCTCGGAAGCTCTGCTGGTTTCGATATGGAGCTGCAGGACCACGCCGGTGCAGGCCATGACGCGTTAATGGCCGCACGCGACAAATTAATTGAGCTGGCCGGGAAGGATTCTTCCCTGACCCGTGTTCGTCATAACGGCCTGGATGACAGTCCGCAACTGCAAATTGATATCGATCAGCGTAAAGCTCAGGCGCTGGGCGTTTCCATTGATGACATCAACGACACATTGCAAACGGCGTGGGGCTCCAGTTACGTAAACGACTTTATGGACAGGGGCCGCGTGAAGAAGGTTTACGTCCAGGCTGCGGCAAAATACCGCATGCTCCCGGACGATATAAACCTGTGGTACGTGCGCAACAATAGCGGCGGCATGGTGCCTTTCTCGGCCTTTGCCACATCGCGCTGGGAAACCGGTTCACCGCGTCTGGAACGCTATAACGGCTACTCCGCCGTCGAGATCGTCGGCGAAGCAGCCCCCGGCGTCAGCACTGGTACTGCGATGGACATCATGGAATCGCTGGTCCATCAGTTGCCGACCGGATTCGGCCTCGAATGGACAGCGATGTCTTATCAGGAACGGTTATCGGGATCTCAGGCTCCTGCCCTGTACGCTATTTCACTGTTGGTCGTGTTCCTGTGTCTGGCTGCGCTATACGAGAGCTGGTCGGTTCCCTTCTCCGTTATGCTGGTCGTACCGTTGGGTGTCATTGGCGCGCTGTTGGCGACCTGGATGCGTGGTCTGGAAAACGATGTGTACTTCCAGGTCGGGTTACTCACCGTTATCGGGCTTTCGGCAAAGAACGCGATATTGATTGTTGAATTCGCCAATGAGATGAACGAAAAAGGACACGATCTGCTCGATGCCACACTGCATGCCTGTCGCCAGCGCTTGCGTCCGATTCTGATGACGTCACTGGCGTTTATCTTCGGGGTACTGCCGATGACAATCAGCAGCGGTGCTGGCTCCGGCGGCCAGCATGCGGTGGGGACTGGCGTAATGGGCGGGATGATTTCAGCCACGATCCTGGCGATTTACTTCGTGCCTCTGTTCTTTGTGCTGGTACGCAGACGCTTCCCGTTGAAACCACGCCCGGAATAATCGGGCACAAAAAAGGCGACTTACGATGAGTCGCCTTTTTCATCCTTTGCAGGATATGAATTTCTTCCAGAAAATTATTTACGAAGCATCACTTCGATAAAGTCTTTCCAGTTCCCCAGTTCACGTTCAATCATAACAACCTCTCTTATTATTATGAGCATTCTACGAAATCATCCTCATTAAAAGAAGATAATTTAACCGATGGTTGTGATTACATCCTCCAGTGCTTGGGGTCATGTCATCACTATGCGCTATACCCATAAATTTTATGTGACTCACTGCAATATTTTGAAATATTCACACATAATCTACGACTTTGACAATTTTGATGGAAAAACAGACTGATGCAAACAGGTTAATTCTGAAATACCGATCGACGTGAAATTTTGGAACTTTCAGGAATCATTATTCACCGTTGTTCAACAATGTTATATTTTTCTATAACGAATGAATGACAATATGTATTATCAGAAACGCGAGAATACAAGAATAAGTATTCAAAATACGTTAATAAGGATTCACATGATCACCCTCTACGGCATTAAGAATTGCGATACAATTAAAAAGGCCCGACGCTGGCTGGAAACGCAGGGTATTGACTACCGCTTCCATGATTATCGTGTCGACGGTCTGGACAACACGCTGTTACAGTCCTTTATCAACGAGTTAGGCTGGGAGGCGCTGCTCAATACGCGGGGAACCACCTGGCGCAAACTGGATGAAGCAACGCGTAATCAAATCACTAATGCCACTGCTGCCGCCTCATTGATGATTGAAATGCCTGCAATTATCAAACGCCCATTGCTCTGCGCGCCGGGTAAGCCTATGCTGCTTGGTTTCAGCGAATCCAGTTATACGCAGTTTTTTAATGAGGTGTAATCTATGTCGTGCCCGGTTATTGAGCTGACACAGCAGCTTATTCGCCGTCCATCTCTGAGCCCGGATGATGCCGGGTGCCAGGCGTTAATGATTGAACGCCTGCGTGCGGTAGGTTTTACCGTTGAGCGAATGGATTTTGGTGACACACAGAATTTTTGGGCATGGCGCGGAAAAGGTGAGACCCTGGCATTTGCCGGTCACACCGACGTAGTGCCCGCAGGCGATGTTGATCGGTGGATCAATCCGCCGTTTGAACCGACCATTCGCGACGGCATGCTGTTCGGACGCGGTGCGGCCGATATGAAAGGTTCGCTGGCGGCAATGGTCGTGGCCGCAGAGCGTTTTGTCGCACAGCATCCAGACCATCAGGGTCGTCTGGCGTTTTTGATAACCTCTGACGAAGAAGCCAGCGCTAAAAACGGCACCGTGAAGGTGGTTGAAACGCTGATGGCGCGTAATGAGCGGCTGGATTATTGCCTGGTCGGTGAGCCGTCCAGCACCGAAATCGTCGGTGACGTGGTGAAAAATGGACGTCGTGGTTCACTCACCTGCAACCTGACCATTCATGGCGTGCAGGGCCACGTAGCCTACCCACATCTGGCCGATAACCCGGTGCACCGGGCTGCGCCAATGCTCAATGAGCTGGTGGCGATTGAGTGGGATCAAGGCAATGAGTTCTTCCCGGCAACCAGCATGCAGATTGCCAATATTCAGGCGGGCACGGGCAGCAACAACGTCATCCCTGGCGAACTGTTTATTCAGTTCAACTTCCGTTTCAGCACCGAATTAAACGACGAAATGATTAAGTCGCGGGTATTGGAACTGTTGGACAAGCACCAACTGCGTTACACAGTAGACTGGTGGCTTTCCGGTCAACCGTTCCTGACCGAACGCGGTAAACTGGTGGATGCAGTGGTGAACGCCATTGAGCACTATAATGAGATTAAACCGCAGTTACTGACGACAGGCGGGACATCCGACGGGCGCTTTATTGCCCGCATGGGGGCACAGGTGGTGGAACTTGGGCCGGTCAATGCCACCATTCATAAAATAAATGAATGCGTCAATGCCGCCGACCTGCAGCTGCTTGCCCGTATGTATCAACGTATCATGGAACAACTCGTCGCCTGATGAGTGTTCCTGCAAGAGGAAATGAGCATGGACTGGCTGGCAAAATATTGGTGGATTTTAGTGCTGGTGTTTCTGGTGGGGGTACTGCTGAATGTGATCAAAGATCTTAAGCGTGTCGACCACAAGAAGTTTCTCGCCAATAAGCCGGAACTTCCCCCGCATCGTGATTTTAACGATAAATGGGACGATGACGACGATTGGCCGAATAAGGATCAGCCGAAGAAATAATTTGTAGGCCGGATAACACATATCACGTTGCTATCCGGCACTATCACTGACTGTCATGCCGGATGGCGGCTTCGCCTTATCCGGCCTACACGTTATATCATTTCAATCACATCATCATCGTGAGGCTTACCACCGCTCAGCGCTTCATCAAAGTAGTGCTTCGGTACGGTAAAGCGCAGATGATCAAGCGCGAACTGCATGCTGTGTTCATCAATGGCGTGCCCCAGATTTTCGACGATATCCAGAGTCACATCCCCACCTGCACGAATTAACGCTTCCTGCGCAGCAACCGCATGAGATAACTCAATCACCCGATCTTCACCGCCGTGAATCAAATGCACTGTGGTAGCGGTGGTAGCGGCTTCCGGCAAGGTGGCGTAACGACCATTAAAGGCAATGACCCGCGATGCCAGCCCTGGCTCGGCTTTGATGCTCTCAAGCGACATAATCGCCCCTTGCGAAAAGCCAATCAGCGCGGTGGCCTGAGGTGACACACCACTCTGTTTCTGCCAATAGCGAACGGTTTCGATAAACACCGGCATGATGGCATCAATACGCGCCTGACGGTTCTCTTCTGTTACACCCTGAACAGAAAACCATTGACGCCCACCGGCAGCGCTATAAGGCTCAGCGCCACCAATACTGACAATCAGCGCGTCCGGAAACAGTGGTGCAAACCAGGAACCAATTTCGCCCATGGCAACCGGGTTATCGCCGACGCCATGAAACAGCAACAGTAGCTGTTGAGCGGGTTTATCGGGACTTTGAACAACAAAATGGTCATGTTTCATGGCGATCTCCTTAACTGATGAGAATTATTCTACGCCGCTTAACCGCAATGACCATGCCAGGAAATTGAAGAAGTTAGTGAAAAAATTGCCATTGCATAATGCGATTACGTAACCGTTGCTGACGTTCGGTATCCAACTGCGCTAACGCCTGTGCCGCCTCCTCACGCTGAACCAGCAGCAATGCTTTGCGCCCCGAGACCTTCAGCCGCTTGCACAGTTCTGCGTCACTGCATTTTTCCTGTAAACGCCCACGCAGCGCCGGAAGAGGCTGTTCACAGTGCTGGAGAAGACGGCTTAAGCAACCGAGTGAGGTGAGTAACGGCCGATGCGCGAAGGCAAACCCTGCCAGCTCATCCCAGTCATCATCATTAAGCGTAGACTCTTTCAGTGGGACGACCGGGATACACTCATCATTCCATTGTGCGAGGATCGCCGCATCGCGACGCAATCGCTGATGCTCCCGCTCAGCCAGACGCTGCCCGGCATCACTGATGGGAAGCAACGCCATTGCCGTATAGCACCCGCTGCTGGCTTCACGATGATTCCCCATTCGCACCATGACAAAACCGCATCGCTGCCAAAAACGCCACAATTCGGCCGTATAACCAAAACTGACGGAAAGATAGTCACACTGCGAGGAATACTGATGGGCCTGCATAATCAGCTGTTGCCCGATACCTTCCCGCTGGCGAGCGGGATGAACCGCAATTCGACTAACTCGTCTCCCGACGAGCGTCGCCGCCAACGGGTCACCACCATGCGCCGCCAGTGACTGCGCAACCAGATTGCCTCTTGGCCGGCGATATCCTGCCCAAACGGCCTGGCTTAATTCTGCGGATAATCCCCCTTCATCGACCAACCAGACGGCTCCCGCGACCGAGCCAGCAGCCGAAGCATGCAGAAAATGCTGACCTGGTGCATCCATCATGCGTCGCAGGTCCAGCGGTGAGGTACGGTAATGCGCCCCGGAAAGCAGTTGGTAGACCGCCAGAGGCAGATGCGGATTGCGATGCCAGGCGGTCGACTCAAAGGCAGAGAAGTGGATATTGCCCTGAGGGGGATGCGAAAAGGTTTCGTCGTCGAACACCAGTGCCTCGCTGACGATTTTTTCCAGCGGGCACCCCAGAGCCCACCTGATGGGCTGCTGCAGTTCATAGCGCCGCAGATAGGGGAAGCGAGCGCAGAATTTCAACAAAAACCCTCTGCCAGTTCCTTCATAGCCCTGTACGGTGGTGGTTAACAGCGTGCGGGGAAAACGCGCCACCAGTTGGTGTAGCAGCGGCGCGGGGATCGCGGCGGCTTCATCCACGATCAGCCAGTCTGCAGTTGCAGTACTGCTTAACAGCGCGTCCGGCGCCATAAAGCAGTAGCGTTCCCCAGCAAATTGCGCCAGTACATCCGTTGCCGCTTTCGCCGGAGCGGTAACGATAGCCGTCCCCGTCATGCGCGAAATCAACTGTCCTGCCAGCGCAGATTTACCCCGGCCACGCGCGGCGGTCACCGCAACCACACCCGGAGGCATATCCAGCAAATGATGTAAAATCTTCGCCTGTTCCGGCAGGGGATCGCCGTTTGCCGCCTGCCAGTCTGCCCGTACAGGAAAGTGCGGACAGGAAACCGGCTGATGCTGCTGCCAGTGCAGAGCCTGTCCGTCACGGGAAATCACCCGTTTGACGTGCTCAACAAAGTGCGGTGTGGGAATGGGCTCAGCACAATCGCTCCAGCGTAGTGAATCCACGTCCGGATGCGAGTGCCAGGCCTGCCAGGGTGGGGTCAGCAACACCAGCCAACTCCCGGCGCGGAGCGTGCCGCTGAGTGCGGCAAACGCCGCCGCGTCAAATCCCTGTCCGGCGTCGAAAACCGCATGACGAAACTCGCGCCCCAGTAACGTTTGCAGCGCCTGTGGTGTGCAACCTGGCTCTGCGGGGGCTGTTGCCCCTACCCACAGCCAGTCGCCGGGCAATGTTTTGCGTAGCGCTAACGCTTGCGCCTGGCACCAGTTTTCTTCGCCGCTGATGACCAGCAGACGACGGATTCCTTCTCTGGCCATGCGTTCAGTGAGCGCACTCAGTGCTGCATTGTCAGACATCCCTGCCTCAATATCTTAAATGCCTTTGCCAAAGGTATTACATTGTCCCGGATCGCCACTGTCAAAGCCGCGTTTAAACCAGGTGTAACGTTGCTGCGAGGTGCCGTGAGTAAAACTATCGGGCACAACGCGCCCTTGCCCCTGCTGTTGCAAACGATCATCACCAATGGCCTGAGCGGCGTTTAGCGCCTCTTCCAGATCGCCAGATTCAAGTACACCCTGCTGCTGCATACTGTGACCCCAGACACCGGCAAAGCAATCTGCCTGCAGCTCCATACGAACGGAAAGGCGATTCACTTCGGCCTGAGAGGCATTTTGCTGCATCTGACGAACTTTCGGTTCAATGCCCAGTAGTTTTTGCACATGGTGGCCTACTTCGTGCGCGATGACATAGCCCTGAGCAAAATCGCCATCAGCGCCCAGCTTGTTTTTCATGTCATCATAGAATGAGAGGTCGATATACACCGTACCATCCGCCGGGCAATAAAACGGCCCCATCACGGACTGGCCCGCACCGCAGCCGGTACGCGTCGCGCCACGATACATCACCAGCTTCGGCTGTTGGTAGGTCCGGCCCATTTTTTCAAACTGCTGCCCCCAGGTATCTTCGGTCGTTGCCAGTATCACCGAGGTGAATTTTGCCGCTTCATCATCATTTGGGCTAATGGAGTGTGATGATTGCTGTTGGGATACAGGTTGGCCGGTCATTAATCCGGTAAGATCCACGCCATAATAGCCCGCGACAAGCACCACAATCAGCAGGATGATGCCGCCTTTACCACTGGGCAAACGAAAACCCGGTCCGCCCATAGAAGGGCCGCCGCCGGCGCTGTTTCGTCTGTCTTCCACATTGTCACTTTCACGACGCCCTTGCCAGCGCATAATCACCTCAACTTTTTATTCATTATGATGATGATCGTAGGCGGTTCGGAACAGGATTACCATAAGAAACAGTAATCAAAATCGGCGGGATTGATGAGCCGGAGAGCGATCGCCGGCTCAGGGGGGCGTTAGTCTAACTTCACACCCAGACGATGCGCGACAGCTTCATAGGCTTCGATCAGGCCGCCCAGACTCTGGCGGAAGCGATCTTTGTCCATTTTATCCAGCGTTTCTTTGTCCCACAGACGGCTACCGTCCGGTGAGAATTCGTCGCCCAGCACGACTTCGCCTTTGTACAAGCCAAACTCAAGTTTGAAGTCGACCAGAATCAGACCAGCATCATCAAACATCTTTTTCAGCACGTCGTTGGCTTTGTAAGTCAGCTCTTTCATACGTGCCAGATTCTCTTTGCTCACCCAACCAAAAGTTTCGCAATAGGAATCGTTAATCATTGGATCGTGCATAGCATCGTTTTTCAGGAACAGATCAAACAACGGCGGATTCAGTTCAATACCTTCCTCAACGCCTAAACGCTTAACCAGTGAGCCTGCCGCGCGGTTACGTACCACACATTCAACCGGTACCATCTCCAGTTTTTTCACCAGACATTCAGTATCGGATAGCAGTCGCTCCATCTGGGTAGGAATGCCTGCTTCTTGCAGTTTGGTCATAATGAAATGGTTGAATTTGTTATTCACCATACCTTTACGGTCAAACTGTTCAATGCGCGCGCCATCCCCTGCTGACGTATCATTGCGGAATTCGAGCACCAACAGGTCCGGGTTTTCCGTGCTGTATACGGTCTTCGCTTTACCACGATACAACTCAGCTTGCTTTTGCATCTTTATTACTCCTGGGTGTGAATTAACGATAAATATTGCGTTTTTCTGCCGACGCACACGTTTGCGTATCATATCAGAAAAAAAGGGCTGGAGTTATCCAGCCCTTTATTTTTACTTACTGAACGCTGCCTGGAAGACGGCGACCAGCGCGTCGTTCTGGCTTTGCGTCAGGGTATGCCCCTTAGGATCGATAAACTGCAAACTACTGCGGTTGTCTAAATCACCGACCTGCAGTTTGTAGTCGCCGGATACCAGACCCGGATCGCTCGCGCCCAGCTCCTGCCAGTTACTGTCTGACAGTGGTTTGTAAGTCACAGCGATGCTGCCCTGAGAACGAGTGCTGTCGGTCACTTTCATCCCCACTTTTTCCAGCGCTGCCGGCAGACGCTGCCATACCACGTTGAACGGTCCACGTACCACCAGCATCGGTAAACCGGTGTCATCTGCAGCACTCTGAACGTCCATAGTCGCGGCAGAACGGTTCTGCGCGGCATTCGCGGCGTCGGTGGCGTTCTTATCCAGACCAGCAGAGATAACGTTCATCATCTCAGCGCTGTAACGCTGCATTGATGCCGCATCGGCTACCGGTTTACCTGCCTGCTCGAGGTTAATCAGTTTCACCGTCACCGCTTGCTGATAGCCCTGCGGTTTAACCGAGATTTGATAACGCCCACGGTACTGTTCGTCTTCATCCAGACGGTTCCAGTCAACCCAATCGGTAGTCAGCGTCTGGCTGGCATCATCACGTTTGGCGATGGTGTAGTTTTTAGACTGAACAACGCTCACGACCTGCGGCCACAGCGTGTTGCCACGACCATTTTCCACCAGCAATGTCGCTGTATCGCCCGCGATCTGAGTACGGGCGCCAGTAACTAATGCTAACGGCTGAGCCGGTGGGCGAATATCCAGCGCTTTACCCACGGCACCGCTGCCGTTGGTTACCGGGATGTTATAGTCGCCGGTCATAACCGGCAGAATCATCCCAGCTGGCGCGTGAAGCTCAGCAAGCGGTGCGGCCTCCAGATAGGATTCATCACCGCTCACCTGGCGCTTATAGCGCGAGTCAGAACTACAGGCCGCGAGCAACATAACAAGCGAAACACCCGCAACCTTGGCCAGGCGCGACTTTTGTACTGAGTAAGCCATCAAATCTCCCTAAACTTTACAGCAAACCGGCATGCTTAAGCGCCGCTTTGACGATATCACGAGCATTGTCCGTGATTGGCGTCATCGGCAAACGTAGCGTATCGGTCGCCACAAGTCCCAACTCCTTACATGCCCATTTCACTGGGATAGGATTGGGTTCGACAAATAGTTTGTTGTGTAACGGCATCAGACGTTGGTTGATCACCCGCGCCTCGGCAAAATGCCCTTCTGCCGCCAGTTTGCACATTTCGGCCATATCGCGTGCCGCAACGTTAGCCGTTACGGAAATCACGCCATGACCACCAAGCTGCATGAAGTCCAGTCCGGTCGCATCATCACCGCTAAGCAGAATAAAATCGTCTGAAACCAGCTCTTTGATCTGGTGAACACGACTTAAGTTCCCTGTGGCCTCTTTGATAGCGACAATATTTTTTACCTTCGCCAGGCGACCCACGGTTTCCGGCAGCATATCGCAGCCAGTACGGGACGGCACATTATACAGAATTTGCGGCAGGTCAGTATGTTCCGCGATGGCTTTGAAATGCTGGAACAAACCTTCCTGAGTTGGGCGGTTGTAGTAAGGCGTCACCGTCAGGCAGCCGACAACACCGCTGTCGTTAAAACGCTGCGTCAGACTAATGCCTTCTGCGGTCGCATTGGCGCCCGTTCCGGCAATAACCGGAATACGCCCATCGGCCAGCTCCAGCGTCATCATTACCACATCGCCATGTTCATCATGACTCAGGGTAGCGGACTCACCGGTGGTGCCAACCGAAACGATCGCCGAGGTGCCGCTGGCGACATGATAATCAATCAGTTTTTTCAGGCTCGACCGGCAGACTTTACCTTTCTCATCCATCGGCGTAATAAGCGCGACAATACTTCCCGTGAACATGGGCCATCCTCTGTGCAAACAAGTGTCTCAATGGTACGTTTGGTACGACAATAAAAGCAAGCGACCATAGCCCTTCTGATTGTTGTATGCATGTTTTTTTTATGCTTTCCTTATGATTACCTCACCGCTCAAAGGAAGAACAGGTTTGACATCGCCATCGCAACACTATCTGGTCATTACTGCGCTGGGTGCTGATCGCCCGGGAATTGTGAACACTATCACCCGTCATGTCAGCAGTTGTGGCTGTAATATCGAAGACAGCCGACTGGCCATGCTGGGTGACGAGTTTACGTTTATCATGCTGTTATCCGGAACCTGGAATGCCATCACCCTGATTGAATCAACCTTGCCGTTGAAAGGCGCAGAGCTGGATTTATTGATTGTGATGAAGCGTACGACCGCGCGTCCCCGTCCGGCGATGCCCGCCACGGTATGGGTACAGGTCGATGTCCCCGACTCGCCTCATTTGATTGAGCGCTTTACCGCCCTTTTTGACAGCCATCAAATGAATATTGCGGAACTGGTTTCGCGCACACAGCCGGCTGAAAACGGCAAGACTGCACAGTTGTTTATTCAAATTACCGCACATAGTCCTGCGTCACATGATTCGGCAAATATTGAGGATGCGTTTAAAGCACTCTGTACAGAACTCAATGCGCAAGGCAGTATTAACGTCGTCAATTACTCACAGCATGATGAACAGGATGGAGTTAAGTAATGAACCCACTGAAAGCCGGTGATATCGCACCGAAATTTAGCTTGCCGGATCAAGACGGAGAACAAGTAAATTTAACCGACTTCCAGGGACAGCGTGTTCTGGTTTATTTCTACCCGAAAGCCATGACGCCCGGCTGTACCGTACAGGCCTGTGGCTTGCGCGATAACATGGATCAGTTAAAAAAAGCCGGTGTTGAAGTGCTGGGGATAAGCACCGATAAACCAGAGAAGCTTTCCCGATTTGCGGAGAAAGAAGTGCTTAACTTCACGCTCCTGTCTGATGAAGATCATCAGGTTTGCGAGCAATTTGGCGTCTGGGGTGAAAAGTCATTTATGGGTAAGACCTACGATGGCATCCACCGCATTAGCTTCCTTATTGATGCCGAAGGCAAAATTGAACATGTGTTTGATGATTTCAAAACCAGCAATCACCACGACGTGGTACTGAACTGGCTGAAAGAGAACGCCTGATTTACGTTTTGCTGGAAAAAGCCTGATGGCGCTTCGCTTATCAGGCCTACGCAGCTTATTAATATTGCGAAACTTGTAGGCCGGGTAAGGCATAGCCGCCCCCCGGCATAAAGGTCGTTTATTCAAACGTTCCTTTTACACACGCTTGCTTCTCTTTCACCATGGCTTTCCCCTTTGCCCAAAGGTAATTCACTTCCAGCGCGTCGTTCAGCACCAGAATGTCCGCATCGCATCCCACCGCCAAACGCCCTTTATGCTCTAGTCCCAAAAATTCTGCGACCGTACGCGTCAGCGGACAGAGCGCCTGTTCCAGCGGTATGGCATGAACTTTCACCAACTGGCGCACCGTTTCCGCCAGTGATTCAAACCCCGCGACACCGATACCGGTGAGATTACCTAACTCATCAAATTCCGGCTGGCTGCCGTTGCCATCCGAGCTCAGGGTAATGCGCGACAGTGGCACGTTCTGGCGCAACGCTGTAGCAATCGCCATTGCCGGATCAACAGGCTCATCAATGCTGCTGGTGATATCGATATAACCGCCCTGGCGGGCATACTCCAGCGCCGCCTGGAACAGCGGTTCCGCACGATTAACATGCGTTGGCAACAGTTTGGTAATCGGGACATCACAGCACTCGAGGATGTTGTACAACGGCTCCAGCATGCGCGGGCTGTCACCCATGTGGAAAACGCTTACCCCCGGTTTGCGCCCTAACAATCCACCTACCCGCGACTGAGCCGCCATGTTCGCCAGCGCCGAGGTGTCCGGGGCGGAGGAACGATGGTCCGAAACCGCACATTTCACGCCAATGACTTTATCGATCAGCGCCACGTCGCGATCGATACTGCCGGTGATGGTCGGCGATGGCAGAGAATAGGCCCCGGTCAACATCCATGCGCTGATGCCTTCAAACTCCAGCGCACGTGTTTTCGCCAGCAGCGATTCCGGGCGACGGGTGATGCCATCGGTACCCAGCAATCCCACCACCGAGGTGACGCCAGCTTCCACCAGTCGTGACAAGCGCACTTCCGGCGTGCGGGTATGTGGCCCTGCCTCTCCGCCACCGCCAATCAGATGGACGTGCTGATCGATAAAGCCGGGACAAACAATTGCCCCATCAAGGTTGATGCACTCACAACCGGGAAAATCTTCTGCTGCGATAGACGGAGCGATGGCGACAATTTTACCGCCAGAAATCAGAATATCCTGTCGGCCTAAATCTTCAGGTGCGTATACGTGTCCCTGCTGGAACAACGTCAAATTAAGAATGGAACAGTTCATAACCTTCCTTGTCAGGCAATTACCTGCATAACCCAAATAGAGAGCAGCGCATTAATGACGCATACCGCTATAATCTGCGGGTAGTAACGGGGATGGACCCCCGCAGTTCCCAGGCAGCGTCCCACATTTTGCACCGGATTGCCCATCAGGTAGATAGCCGGTAGCAATACAGTCGCATCATGTCCCGAAAGCGTACCAGCAACAACCAGACTGGCACAAACGCCGACGCCGCCCCATCCCACTTTTTGTTGCGCGTGTGTGTTGTGGCCCATTTAATTCTCCTGCTGGTCTTATTCCTTGCGTAACGAAAAAAACATCAGGAGGACCAAATTAAAGACAAACACGGAGAAAAACGATACCGGAGGAAATTACTCAGAAAGTGTGGATAGAAGTCAGATAAGTTCAGTTCCGACGGCGTTATGCCGTCGGAACTGACGGATTAGCGATCGTCAACCGTCTGACCATCCGGCCAGGCATGCACCACGGCTTTGATTAGCGTCGCCAGCGGAATGGCAAAGAAAACGCCCCAGAATCCCCACAGGCCGCCGAATATTACGACTGAGAGAATAATGACCAGCGGATGCAAATTTACGGCTTCGGAGAAGAGTACGGGAACCAGCAGATTGCCGTCCAACGCCTGGATTATCAGGTACACGGCGAAACAGCTCCAGAACTCGGTACCGAGACCGAACTGGAATAACGCCACACCAACAACCGGAATCGTCACCACAAACGCGCCGATATACGGGATCAGCACAGAGAACCCCACCAGCACCGCCAGCAGCAGAGAGTAGTTAAGGCCAAACATCAGGAAGCCCAGCCAGGTTGCAACACCGACCACCACCATCTCCAGTACTTTACCGCGGATATAGTTGGTGATTTGCTGGTTCATTTCTTTCCAGACCTGTCCTGCCAGTCCACGATTTCGCGGCAGCACCCGGCGCACAGCATTCAACATCTGGCTTTTATCCTTCACCAAAAAGAATACCATCAGTGGGACAAGCACCAGATAGACCGCCAGCGTCAGTAAACCAACCAGTGAAGCCAGCGAATATTTCACCACCGAATCACCCATGGTGAGCATCCGGGAACGCATATTTTCCGCCATCGCATCAATGATGCCCGCATCCATCAGCGCCGGATAACGTCGCGGTAAGGTGGCGGCAAAGTCAGACAACTTGTTGAGCATGCCAGGCATATCGCGTATCAGATAGATGCCTTGCTGCCATGCAACAGGCATTACCACAAACGCCATCAGCAGTAAAATACCGACAAACACCACCAGCACAATTGACGTCGCCCAGCGCCGCGAGCAACCGATATTTTCCAGCCGGGCGGTAGGCCACTCCAGCAGATAAGCCAGCACAATCGCGACCAGCAGCGGCGCCAACAGACCACTAAAGAAGAACAGGATGCCAAAACCGGCAACCAGAATAATCAGCAAGGCAATAGCCTCTGGGTCGCTAAAGCGGCGGCGATACCATTGCGTCAACATTTCGAGCATAAAACCTTCCCTGAACCTCAATAGCGGGATTGCGATCCCGAATTGTATCGAAATGTCACAAAAAAGACTTCGCTTTTTATGACTGATTACGCAAAGTGAAAAGACATTTTTCCTGGGTGTTCATCGTCAGGTTTCACAGTTACACTCCCTAAGCTTGCGGAGTGTGAACGATACTTCACAGCATTGGTCAAATGGCTATCTCAAAAAAGAATACAGGACAGAGGTTATGTTCAGGCAGTTGAAAAAAAACCTGGTTGCTACCCTCATTGCCGCACTGACCATCGGTCAGGTCGCGCCCGCATTTGCAGACACCGCGGACACCCTGCCTGATATGGGAACCTCGGCAGGGAGTACGCTTTCCATAGGACAGGAAATGCAGATGGGCGATTATTACGTACGCCAGTTGCGCGGCAGTGCGCCATTAATTAACGATCCACTGCTGACCCAATACATTAATTCTCTGGGTATGCGTCTGGTTTCGCACGCCGACTCGGTAAAAACGCCCTTCACCTTCTTTTTGATTAACAACGATGAAATCAACGCCTTTGCTTTCTTTGGCGGCAACGTTGTTTTGCACTCCGCGCTATTCCGCTATTCCGATAACGAAAGCCAGTTAGCATCGGTCATGGCGCACGAAATCTCCCACGTCACGCAGCGCCACCTGGCGCGCGCGATGGAAGATCAGAAACGCAGCGCACCGCTGACATGGGTTGGCGCATTAGGCTCGATTTTATTAGCAATGGCCAGCCCGCAGGCAGGGATGGCGGCGTTAACCGGTACGCTGGCGGGTACTCGCCAGGGGATGATTAGCTTTACGCAACAAAATGAACAGGAAGCAGACCGCATCGGTATTCAGGTACTGCAACGTTCGGGCTTTGATCCTCAGGCCATGCCAACGTTCCTCGAAAAACTGCTCGATCAGGCTCGTTACTCTTCGCGTCCGCCGGAAATTTTGCTGACTCACCCCCTGCCTGAAAGCCGCCTGTCGGATGCCCGTAACCGCGCCAACCAGATGCGTCCGGTGGTCGTCCAATCGTCGGAAGATTTTTATCTGGCCAAGGCGCGAACCTTAGGCATGTACAACTCGGGTCGCAACCAGTTAACCAGCGATCTACTGGATAACTGGTCGAAAGGCAACGTACGTGAACAACGTGCAGCCCAGTATGGCCGGGCATTGCAGGCGATGGAAGCCAGCAAATATGACGAAGCACGTAAAGCGCTACAGCCGCTGCTCGCGGCAGATCCAAATAATGCCTGGTATCTCGACCTGGCAACGGATATCGATCTCGGCCAGAAGAAAACCAGTGATGCCATTAACCGCCTGAAAAACGCCCGCGACCTGCGCACTAACCCGGTACTGCAGCTCAACCTGGCGAATGCGTATTTACAGGGTGGACAAGCCAAAGAGGCGGCGACCATCCTGAATCGCTATACGTTTAACCATAAGGACGACCCTAACGGCTGGGATTTGTTAGCGCAAACGGAAGCCAACCTGAATAACCGCGATCAGGAGCTGGCGGCGCGCGCAGAAGGGTATGCCCTCGCCGGACGTCTGGATCAGGCGATTTCAATGCTCAGCAGCGCAAGCTCTCAGGTGAAACTGGGCAGCCAGCAGCAGGCCAGATACGATGCCCGTATCGACCAGCTACGCCAGCTGCAAGAGCGCTTTAAACCGTACACCAAGATGTAACAGGAAAGAAAAATGTCAGACGCGATTAAAATCTACCATAACCCACGCTGCTCCAAGAGCCGTGAAACGCTGGAATTACTGAAGTCCAACGGCGTGGACCCGGAAGTGGTGCTGTATCTGGAAACCCCGGCTGACGCCGCGACTCTGCGTGAACTTCTGCAGATGCTGGGTATGTCCAGCGCGCGTGAGCTGATGCGCCAGAAAGAAGATCTCTATAAGTCGCTTAACCTGGCGGACAAAAACCTGAGTGAAGATGCGCTGATTCAGGCAATGGTAGAAAACCCGAAACTGATGGAGCGTCCAATTGTGGTTGCCAAAGGCCAGGCGCGAATTGGACGTCCGCCGGAGCAGGTACTGGAAATCGTCGGTTAATCTTAAGACTGCCGCAGTTTTCCGGCTGCGGCGCTTACAGCTTCAGAATTTCTTTTACGAAGGGGATCGTCAGCTTTCGCTGGGCGGTGATCGATGCGTGATCAAGCTGATCCAGCGTCATAAACAGCGTACGCATTTCCCGATCCAGACGCTTAAGCAGAAAACGTCCCACATCTTCCGGCAGTTCAAACCCACGTAGCCTGGCGCGTAATTGCAACGCCTGCAGTTTATCTTCATCGGAAAGCGGCTGTAGCTTATAGATTTGTCCCCAGTCCAGGCGCGAAGCGAGATCCGGCAATCCCAGATTTAGCTGTCTTGGCGGGCGATCGCCGGTGATTAGCAACCGTGTTTTCCCTGACTCCAGGATACGGTTGTAGAGATCGAAGATCGCCATTTCCCACAGCGAATCACCGGCCACACATTCGATGTTGTCGATGCAGACCAGCGATAAATGCTCCATCCCGTCGAGCACCTCGGGGACGAACCAGGTGCGTTTGTCGAGCGGCACATAGCCTACCGCATCGCCGCGCGCGGACAGTTCCGCACAGGCTGCATGCAGCAAATGGCTACGGCCAGCGCCTTCACGCGACCAAAGATAAATATACCCGCTATGTTCCTGCCGCAGCACGTTTTGCAGTGCAGCTAGTAAAGAGGAGTTATCCCCCGGCCAGAAACTTGCGAAAGTTTCGTCGTCAGGAAGATAAAGTGGCAAAGAGAGCTGTGCCGGTGTGTTCAGAGATACCTCAACCCAGGATTTCATAAAATCGCGTTGAGTTTAACACAGAAATGCGTCGCGATAGAACCGGGCAGCATCGCCGCCCGGTCAAAGGTTTACTGTTGCTCAGTGTCGGCATCTTTGGCGTCGAGCACCACTTCTTCCGGACGCAGCAGGCTGATAACTTTGAAAATCAGACTCAGACAGACACCCACAATGGTCGCCAGCGCCATGCCTTTCAGCTCAGCAGCACCGATGTGAACTTTCGCGCCGCTGACGCCGATGATCAAAATGACCGAGGTCAGGATCAGGTTCTGTGCTTTGTTGTAGTCAACTTTTGACTCGATCAGTACGCGAATACCGGAAGCGCCAATCACGCCGTACAGCAGCAGAGATACACCGCCCATGACCGGCAGTGGAATGATTTGGATCGCCGCAGCCAGTTTACCCACGCAGGAAAGCAGAATAGCGAAAATCGCCGCGCCGCCAATAACCCAGGTACTGTAAACGCGAGTAATCGCCATGACGCCGATGTTTTCGCCGTAGGTGGTGTTAGGCGTCGAACCGAAGAAGCCGGAGATCACCGTCGACAGGCCGTTAGCAAACATAGAACGGTGCAGGCCAGGATCGCGAATCAGATCTTTTTTCACGATATTCGCCGTTACCACCAGGTGGCCGACGTGTTCAGCAATAACCACCAGCGCCGCAGGCAGGATGGTCAGAATGGCAACCCATTCAAAACGCGGCGTGTAGAACGTCGGCAGAGCAAACCAGTGGGCCTGCGCAATCGGCGTGGTGTCCACAACGCCCATCACGAAGGAGAGCGCGTAACCGGCCAGCACCCCAATCAAAATCGGGATAATCGCCATAAAGCCACGGAACAGTACGGAACCAAATACCGTCACCGCCAGCGTCACCATTGAGATGATGATGGTTGTTGAGTCTGGCGCTTGTCCTTCCGCAGGCAGTAATCCCGCCATACCCGCAGCGACACCCGCCAGTTCCAGACCGATGACGGCAACGATTGCGCCCATCGCCGCAGGCGGGAACATTACATCCAGCCAGCCAGTACCGGCTTTCTTAACGATGAACGAAACCAGGCAGAACAGGATGCCACACATAATGAAACCGCCCAGCGCCACTTCATACCCTAGCGGTAGCAGCAGCAGAACCGGGGAAATGAACGCAAAGCTTGAACCGAGGTAAGCCGGAATTTTTCCTTTGCAAATAAAGAGATACAGTAACGTACCAATACCGTTAAACAGCAGAACGGTAGCTGGGTTGATATGAAACAGGACTGGCACCAGTACCGTTGCGCCAAACATGGCAAACAGGTGCTGCAAACTAAGCGGGATTGTCTGTAAAAGTGGCGGTCTTTCACTCACCCCGATAGCACGGCGCGTCATAGTGTTTTCCTCTGAGTGTTGTTTGTTATTAGCGATTGGGTTGTTTTATTCAAAAAAAAGCCGACTCTTAAAGTCGGCTTCTTTTCACTTATTCGTTTACTTGGTACCAAAAATCTTATCGCCGGCATCGCCGAGCCCCGGAATAATGTATCCGTGCTCGTTCAGTCCCTGATCGATGGAGGCGGTGTACAGCTCAACATCCGGGTGCGCTTTTTCCAGCGCCGCGATACCTTCCGGCGCCGCAACCAGCACCAGGACTTTAATGCTGCTGCAGCCTGCTTTTTTCAGCAGGTCGATGGTCGCGATAACGGAACCACCGGTTGCCAGCATCGGGTCAACGATCAGCGCCATACGCTCATCGATGTTAGAAACCAGCTTCTGGAAGTACGGAACCGGCTCCAGCGTCTCTTCATTACGGTACATCCCCACCACGCTGATACGCGCGCTCGGAACGTTTTCCAGTACGCCTTCCATCATGCCCAGGCCCGCACGCAGGATTGGCACAACGGTGATTTTTTTACCTTTGATTTGGTCAACTTCAACCGGACCGTTCCAGCCTTCGATGGTCACCTTTTCGGTTTCCAGACCAGCGGTTGCTTCATAAGTCAGCAGGCTGCCAACTTCCGAGGCGAGTTCACGAAAGCGTTTAGTGCTGATATCGTTTTCACGCATCAGTCCCAGCTTGTGTTTGACGAGTGGGTGTTTGACTTCCACGATCTTCATACTCTTCTCCTTTCCTCAGACGAGTGGCAACCACAAAAAAAATCGCCGGATTATACCGCTTTTCGTCTCTGGCGCAACACTGCATACGCTTGATATGGATCAACCAAAATCGTTTGCGTCCGGATGATGAGTATAAAACAAGCCCCGCTTTGAGTGCGGAGCTTATTATCAACATTATGAATTTTATAGATTTTCAGCATTGTTCTGGATGACGTTTCTATACCAGGAAAAAGATTTCTTCGGCGAGCGTGCTAATGTCCCACTCCCGTCATTATTTTTATCAACATAGATAAAGCCGTAGCGTTTTTTCATCTCCCCCGTCCCGGCTGAGACTAAATCAATACAGCCCCACGGGGTATAGCCCATCAGATCCACGCCATCTTCCACCACCGCTTTTTTCATTTCGCGGATATGTGCGGCCATATAGTCAATACGATAGGAATCATCCACCGAGCCGTCGGCCTGCTGCACGTCAATCGCACCAAAGCCGTTTTCTACAATAAACAGCGGCAACTGATAATGATCCCAGAACCAGTTCAGCGAATAGCGCAGGCCAACCGGATCAATCTGCCAGCCCCAGTCCGATTTCTGCACATACGGGTTGGAAACCAGGCTTTTCGACTCGTCGTAATCCAGCTGTGGGTTGTCCGCCGTTGCCTGGGTCGCGAAAGACATATAATAGCTAAAGCCGATGTAATCAACGCAGCCCTCGGTCAGCGCCTGACGGTCTTCCTCGGTGATATCCAGTTCAAAGCCACGACGGGTAAAGTAATTGAGAAGATGCTGCGGGTATTTGCCGCGTACATGGACGTCAGTAAACCAGTAACGCCGGTGCATAGCGTTCATCGCCATCATCATGTCGTTCGGCGCACAGGTCAGCGGATAAATTGGGCACATCGCAATCATGCAGCCAATTTGCAGCGTCGGGTTAATTTCACGCGCGACCTTTACCGCCAGCGCGCTGGCCACCAGCTCGTAGTGCGCAGCCTGAAACATGACCGGCTCGCGGTCTTCGCCGGACTGGTATTTCAGGCCAGAGTTTGTAAAGGGCGCAAAGTCTTCGTGATAATTTGCCTGATTGTTAATCTCATTAAACGTCATCCAGTACTTCACTTTGTGCTGGTAACGAGTGAAAACCACCCGGGCAAAACGGACAAAAAAGTCGATAAGCTTACGGTTGCGCCAGCCGCCGTATTCCGTCACCAGATGGTAGGGCATCTCGAAGTGCGACAACGTAATCACCGGCTCAATGCCATATTTCAGGCATTCGTCAAACAGGTCATCATAGAACTGCAGGCCAGCTTCATTAGGTTGCGCTTCATCACCTAAAGGGAAAATCCGCGTCCAGGCAATAGAAGTGCGAAAGCATTTAAACCCCATTTCGGCAAACAGCTTGATGTCGTCTTTATAGCGATGATAAAAATCGATGGCATCGTGGTTAGGGTAGTTTTTACCGGCAATCACACCGTCAGTAATTTCACGCGCCACGCCGTGCGCCCCCGCCGTCATGACATCAGCAACGCTTATGCCTTTACCGCCCTCCTGCCAGCCACCTTCCAGTTGATGAGCGGCGACAGCGCCACCCCACATGAAATCTGCTTTAAATCCTGACATCCCCTTCCCCTATCGTGATGAGTCTGCGCAAAACGCTCTATACCCGTCATACTTCAAGCTGCATGTGCGTTGGCTTTTCTCGCTCACTCCAGTCACGTACTTATGTACGCTCCTGGAGATTCGCTGCGTCGCCGCCTTCCTGCAACTCGAATTATTTAGGGTATAAATGAGCTCCGCAACAGAAAACAGAAACCGGTTTCAGTACGATACTGTGCATTCGGCTGGCAGGTTTCAAGCACAAGACTGTACCCGGTTTCATTTTCGTGGCACAGTTCAAACAAATAGATAAATGATTGTAAAATGCTGAAAAAACCAGCAGATAAAACTTGATGCAGAGCAGGCTCGCAAACGTTTGCTTTCCCTGTTAGAATTGCGCCGAATTTAACTTTTACTGCAAGTAAACATGTGGGGAAGCAGGCAGTGACCGATAAAACCTCTCTTAGCTACAAAGATGCCGGTGTTGATATTGATGCAGGTAATGCTCTGGTTGATCGAATCAAAGGCGTAGTAAAGAAAACGCGTCGTCCGGAAGTTATGGGTGGTCTGGGTGGCTTCGGTGCGCTGTGCGCATTGCCGCAAAAATATCGTGAACCGGTACTGGTTTCCGGCACTGATGGTGTTGGTACAAAACTGCGTCTGGCGATGGATCTGAAACGCCACGACACTATCGGCATTGACCTCGTCGCAATGTGCGTCAACGACCTCGTGGTTCAGGGCGCTGAGCCGCTGTTCTTCCTCGACTACTATGCAACCGGCAAACTGGATGTGGACACCGCAGCCAGCGTCATTAACGGGATTGCCGAAGGCTGCCTGCAGTCTGGCTGTGCGCTGGTCGGTGGGGAAACAGCTGAAATGCCGGGGATGTACCACGGCGAAGATTACGACGTGGCAGGTTTCTGCGTTGGCGTCGTCGAAAAATCAGAAATTATCGACGGTTCTAAAGTGGCTGACGGCGACGTACTGATTGCGCTCGGCTCCAGCGGTCCACACTCCAACGGTTACTCTCTGGTGCGTAAAATCGTTGAAGTCAGCGGTTGTGACCCGGAAACTACCGAGCTTGAAGGCAAGTCGCTGGCCGATCACTTGCTGGCTCCGACCCGCATTTACGTAAAATCCATTCTGGAACTGATCGAGAAGGTTGATGTGCATGCCATCGCGCACCTGACTGGCGGCGGCTTCTGGGAAAATATTCCTCGCGTTCTGCCAGACAACACGCAGGCCGTGATCGACGAGTCTTCATGGCAGTGGCCAGCCGTCTTCAACTGGCTGCAAACGGCAGGTAACGTCAGCCAGCATGAGATGTATCGCACCTTTAACTGCGGCGTAGGCATGGTTATCGCCCTGCCAGCTCCGGAAGTGGACAAAGCCCTGGCTTTGCTCAATGAGAAAGGTGAAAACGCATGGAAAATCGGTATCATCAAAGCTTCTGATTCCGAACAGCGTGTGGTCATTGAATGAAAAACATTGTGGTGCTCATTTCCGGTAACGGAAGCAATTTGCAGGCGATAATCGACGCCTGTGAACAGAAAAAAATCAATGGCACCATACGTGCAGTATTCAGTAACAAGGCCGATGCGTTCGGCCTTGAACGCGCACGCGAAGCGAATATTCCAGCGTACTCGCTGGAAGCCGCCCAGTTTGCCAGTCGCGAAGCCTTCGACCGCCAACTGATGCAAGAAATTGACGCCTGGGCGCCGGATGTCGTGGTGCTGGCCGGTTATATGCGCATCCTCAGCCCGGCGTTTGTCGCGCACTATTCTGAACGATTGCTGAATATCCACCCGTCTTTATTGCCAAAATATCCCGGCCTGCATACGCACCGCCAGGTACTGGAAAACGGCGATGAAGAGCATGGTACCTCCGTCCACTTCGTCACTGATGAACTGGACGGCGGACCGGTTATTCTCCAGGCCAAGGTTCCGGTATTTGAAGGCGACAGCGAAGATGACGTCACGGCGCGGGTTCAGGCCCAGGAACATACCATTTACCCGTTGGTGGTAAGCTGGTTTACCGATGGCCGTCTGAAGATGCGTGATAACGCTGCATGGCTGGATGGCGTTCGTCTGCCGCCACAAGGCTACGCCGCCGACGAATAATAAAATCCAACCTGTAAACCGGATCTCACCCTCCGGTCTACAGGCATAAATACCTTTTCCGGTTAACATCTCCGGTATTCATCTACGCTCCCCCTTTCTCTTTGCTATCAGACGGTTTATTGTCATATTTTTCTGGCACAGTTGGACATCTGAGAGCAATGCTCGCCATAATTAACCGGTAGTGTCCCGTGAATGAAACGGAGTAAAAGTGGTAATGGGTCAGGAAAAGCTATACATCGAGAAAGAACTCAGCTGGTTAGCGTTCAACGAACGCGTACTCCAGGAAGCTGCTGATAAGTCAAACCCGTTGATCGAACGGATGCGTTTCTTAGGCATCTATTCCAACAACCTCGACGAATTTTACAAGGTGCGTTTTGCCGAACTGAAGCGCCGAATCATTATTAGCGAAGAACAGGGTTCAAACTCTCACTCCCGCCATCTGTTAGGCAAAATCCAGGCTCGGGTATTAAAAGCCGATCAGGAATTTGACGGCCTGTACAACGAGCTGCTGCTGGAGATGGCGCGCAACCAGATTTTCCTCATCAACGAACGTCAGCTATCAGCCAATCAACAGAGCTGGTTACGCCACTACTTCAAGCAATATCTGCGTCAGCACATTACGCCGATCCTGATTAACCGCGAGACGGATTTAGTCCAGTTTCTGAAAGATGACTACACCTATCTGGCGGTGGAAATTATCCGCGGCGATACAATCCGCTACGCGTTGCTGGAAATCCCTTCTGACAAGGTTCCCCGTTTTGTGAATCTGCCGCCGGAAACCCCGCGTCGCCGCAAACCGATGATCCTGCTGGACAACATCTTACGTTACTGCCTTGACGACATTTTCAAAGGTTTCTTTGATTACGATGCGCTGAACGCCTATTCGATGAAAATGACCCGTGATGCCGAATACGATTTGGTGCACGAGATGGAATCGAGCCTGATGGAACTGATGTCATCCAGCCTGAAACAGCGTCTGACCGCAGAGCCTGTACGTTTTGTTTATCAGCGCGATATGCCCAATGCGCTGGTTGAAGTACTGCGTGAAAAGCTGACGATCTCTCGCTACGACTCCATTGTCCCCGGCGGGCGTTATCATAACTTCAAAGACTTTATTAACTTTCCCAACGTTGGCAAAGCTAACCTGGTGAACAAACCCCTGCCGCGTCTGCGCCATATCTGGTTCGATAAAGAGAAGTTTCGTAACGGCTTTGATGCCGTACGTGAACGCGATGTGTTGCTTTATTATCCGTATCACACCTTTGAACACGTTCTTGAACTGCTGCGCCAGGCCTCATTCGACCCGAGTGTGCTGGCGATAAAAATCAACATTTACCGTGTGGCAAAAGATTCGCGCATCATCGACTCGATGATCCATGCTGCGCATAACGGTAAAAAAGTGACCGTGGTGGTGGAACTGCAGGCGCGCTTTGATGAAGAAGCCAACATTCATTGGGCCAAGCGTTTGACCGAAGCGGGCGTTCACGTCATCTTCTCCGCACCAGGACTGAAAATTCACGCCAAGTTGTTCCTGATTTCGCGTAAAGAAGGCGATGACGTCGTGCGCTATGCACATATCGGCACCGGGAACTTCAACGAAAAAACAGCGCGTCTGTATACCGACTACTCGTTGCTGACCGCCGATTCACGCATTACCAACGAAGTCCGTCGGGTGTTTAACTTCATCGAAAACCCGTATCGCCCGGTAACGTTCGATTATCTGCTGGTCTCCCCGCAGAACTCACGGCGCCTGCTGTACAGCATGATCGACAAAGAGATCGCTAATGCACAGCAAGGGTTGCCTTCTGGCATTACCCTGAAGCTGAATAATCTGGTCGATAAAGGGCTGGTTGACCGCCTGTATGCGGCTTCATGTTCAGGTGTCCCCGTTAATTTATTGATCCGCGGTATGTGCTCACTGATCCCGAATCTGGAAGGCATCAGTGACAATATTCGCGTCATCAGCATTGTTGACCGCTATCTCGAACATGACCGGGTCTATATCTTCGAGAACGGGGGCGATAAGCAGGTGTATCTCTCCTCTGCTGACTGGATGACCAGGAACATCGATTATCGAATTGAAGTTGCCACACCGCTTCTTGACCCACGCCTTAAGCAGCGCGTGCTGGATATTATCGATATCCTGTTCAGCGACACGGTGAAAGCCCGCTTTATTGATAAAGAACTGAGTAATCGCTACGTACCGCGCGGAAACCGCCGTAAGGTTCAGTCACAATTAGCGATTTACGACTACATCAAATCACTCGAGCAACCTGACTAACTCTATGC
>NZ_SZWR01000010.1:103486-110708 GCF_005280875.1 Citrobacter sp. wls827 | reverse complement strand
TCTCCACGACCGCAGGAATTTGCTGCGGTCGACCTTGGTTCAAACAGTTTCCATATGGTCATTGCCCGCGTGGTTGATGGCGCAATGCAAATTATCGGGCGACTGAAACAACGCGTACATCTGGCGGACGGCCTTGGCGCGGATAACAAGCTAAGCGAAGAAGCGATGGAACGCGGATTAAGCTGCCTGTCGCTGTTCGCCGAACGTCTGCAAGGCTTTCCCCCGTCAAGCGTATGCATCGTGGGAACCCATACTTTGCGTCAGGCGCTGAATGCGCCAGATTTTCTCAAGCGAGCGGAAAAAGTCATCCCCTACCCGATTGAGATTATTTCCGGTAACGAAGAAGCCCGACTGATTTTTATGGGCGTGGAGCACACCCAGCCGGAAAAAGGTCGCAAGCTGGTTATCGATATCGGCGGCGGCTCAACAGAACTGGTGATCGGCGAAGATTTCGAGCCTAAACTGGTCGAAAGCCGCCGTATGGGTTGCGTCAGTTTTGCCCAGATGTACTTTCCGGGTGGTGCGATCAGCCGGGAAAACTTCCAGCGCGCCCGTATGGCGGCAGCGCAAAAACTGGAAACGCTCACCTGGCAATTTCGAATCCAGGGCTGGAACGTTGCACTGGGAGCTTCAGGCACCATCAAAGCAGCCCATGAAGTGCTGCTGGAAATGGGTGAGAAAGATGGTTTTATCACCCCTGAACGTCTGGACAAGCTGACAACAGAAGTCCTGAAGCATGCGTCATTTGAGGCACTCAGCATGCCGGGGCTGTCAGAAGAACGAAAGGCGGTTTTTGTTCCCGGTCTGGCAATACTGTGCGGTGTTTTTGATGCCCTCGCTATTCGTGAACTCCGGCTTTCCGATGGCGCGCTGCGTGAAGGTGTACTGTATGAGATGGAAGGCCGTTTTCGCCACCAGGACGTTCGTAGTCGTACCGCCAGCAGCCTGGCAAACCAGTACAACATCGACAGCGAACAGGCCCGGCGCGTGCTGGAAACGACCATGCAAATGTACGACCAGTGGCATACACAACAGCCCAAACTGGCCAATCCTCAACTGGAAGCGTTACTGCGCTGGGCAGCGATGCTGCATGAGGTTGGGCTGAACATCAACCACAGCGGACTGCATCGCCACTCGGCTTATATTCTGCAAAACAGCGACCTGCCAGGTTTCAACCAGGAGCAACAGCTGATGATGGCGACCCTGGTTCGCTATCATCGTAAAGCGGTTAAGCTGGATGATTTACCCCGCTTTACGCTGTTCAAGAAAAAGCAGTTCCTGCCGCTAATTCAGCTGTTGCGACTTGGGGTATTGCTCAACAACCAGCGCCAGGCAACCACTACGCCGCCGACGCTCACGTTGATTACCGACGATAACCACTGGACGCTACGCTTCCCGCACGACTGGTTTAGCCAGAACGCGCTGGTGCTGCTCGATCTGGAAAAAGAGCAGCAATACTGGGAAGCCGTCACAGGCTGGTGCCTTAAAATTGAGGAAGAAAACTCACCCGATATCGCTGCGTGAGTGATCGACAGGTGCCAGCGTGACTGGCACCTGTTCTTCCAGAGTTTTATGCAGCGGTCGCGGCTCACCAATCAGATAGCCCTGCAAATAATCAATCCCCAGAGAAATCACCGCACTGCGTATTTCTTCGCTTTCAACATACTCCGCGACCACCAACATTTTTTTCATCCGCGCCAGGTGACAAATCGAGGCCACGATTTGGTAGTCGAGACTATTTGAGACAATGTTACGGATAAAGCTTCCGTCAATCTTCAGGATGTCGGCACTCACATTTTTCAACCGCGCATAGCTGGCATAGCCGGTACCAAAATCATCGATTGCAATCTGACAGCCCAATGATTGCAGCTGCAGTAACGTTGCCTGTGCCTGTTCCGCATTGGTTAAGGCGTTGCTTTCCGTGACTTCAAAAATCAACTGCCACGCTTCAACCTTGTACTTAACCAGTAGCTGGTTGATGTCATGCGGAAGTCGGGCGCGACATATCGACGTGGGTGACAAGTTAATGGCAAACCGATGAGCGGGCATTTTCTCCCGATTCTGCGCCATAAATTTCAGCGTATTTTCAATGACCCACAGATCAATGCTGGATGACAAGCCAAACTCATGGGCTACCGGTAAGAAATTATCAGGAGCAATCGTTTCACCTTCATCGCCCTGAAGACGCAGCAGGATTTCATGATAAATATCGCCGCGTACGCCAGAAATCGGCTGTGCCATCAGGAAGAAGCGATCATGCTCCAGTGCCTGCTGCAAACGATTCATCATTGCCACTTTATCTTTCAGATCCCGCTGCAGGTGCATTACGCCACGTCGCTGCAAACTCTCCGGCATATTGGTTGCCAGCGAGAGCTCGGCGATGGTGCTTAACTCCCCCAGTAACAGATAAATGTGGTTAACGGGTGAGCGAACATAGCAAAAACTGATCCCAACCTGCGGTTGCAGGGGCATGCCATCCCAGACAAAACGGAATTGCCTGATATGTTTGTCCAGCGCTTCAATACGCTGCTGATGTGACTCAGTATTAAAACGCAGTATTAAATCATTACCGGATAATTGAAAAACATATTCATCTTGTTCCAGCAACGGCGCTATCCAATGTGAGAGTTTTTGCTTGTACTGGATACGCAACATAATACCGTAGTTTTTCACCAACAGTTCCATGCCCGGTATACGCAGAAAACAGAGCACTGACCATGGCGCTTTTTTCAGCGTTCGGTTCAATGCCCGCAAGTTTGGCAAATGCACCATCGGATCAAAATATGCCAGACGATGTGTGCGTCGGGTGACAAATCGCTGACGCGTTGCCAGCACGGCAATGTAATTTACGATGAAAGAAAAAACGAGGTAACTCGAAGAGGTAATTGCAAGTTGTGTATCGTAACCCGAATACCAGGGCATATAGCGCTGATAATAATGAATGGCAGTTATCAACACGACTGTCCATATCATTGAAATAAATCGGTAACCGTAACGCATTGCGCCCCATAACATGACGGGCAGTAACAGAGACAAGGTATAATTTGTGCTGAATATCGAACTCTGTTCATTTAACGGCATACACAACAGAGCCATCAATAAAGTCAATATTATCAACCAGACAGCAAACTCTGTTCGCGTTACTTTGGTGTCAAATTGCTGCTTTAATTGCGAAAAATAGCCCCGTATATGCAGCGGGTTTCGAATGGTTCGGATGATAAAATAGCATAGAGGTATACCAACAAGGTTCCCTACCAGCATAGCCTGGTAGTTGATCAACGTTCCGGTATTAAAGGGCATAACGCCCACCATACCTGATTTGCTCTCGTATACGCCAACAAACGCAGCGAACTGGAAGAGAATCAGGAATAGCGTTGCCGGACAGAAAACCTGCCAAAATATTCGCTGAAACATCAGATGGGAGTCGCCGTGCGCCACGTTGTTTCTCCGGGGAGCAAAAACTTTATATCCGCCCCAACTAAGCACCACTGTAACTATAAAGTGCGTAATAATTGACAGCGTTTCAAATAACCCAACCTGCGGATATTTGTACCAACCGATAGCAATGATTATTCCTGGCAGTGCCGCCCAACTAAAAAACAACATCAGGCTAATCATCAGCGCTAAAGGCAGGTAAAAAAGGATGACTGTACCGGTACTAATATGTGCGTAGGTATTGGCAGTGCTCAATAACGGCAACAGTAAAGATGGTAAGATGAGGGGCAGCGCCCACCATTTATCTCTAATATTTATATAGTTTTTATTGAGTTTCATAGATGCTCAGTAGAATCCCTCACATCATGTAGGGGTATTTTCTGTGAAGGGCATTCAGACAGGCATCCCACCTGACTTTAAAACTATGATGTAATACACATCACAATGACTCATCAATTTTAGTTACGGATAACCGACGGGGTTTGATATATGTCAAAAAAAATATCCCCCATTAATCAATTATTACCTTTTTCTTTATTTATGATCGTTTATTCATTATTAATGCAAATAATAATATTAGTTTCCATAACATAAGTGGATAAAACCGTTGATGCAATTTTACATAACGAAGAATTGACCATTCCCTCTTAGTGTGCCTTAATGTAAGTATCGCCCACTGGTTGGGTACACTTTAAGGAACCTTTTGTGAGCCAGGTTACCAGCCTACGCAAACGACACCGATTTAACAGTCGCATGATCCGGATCGTACTGCTTATCAGCTTCATCTTCTTCTTCGGACGCTTCGTCTACTCTGCTATCGGTGCGTGGCACCACCACCAGGACAAGAAAGAATCCCAGCAGACCACCTTGCCGCAACAGACTTCTCCTGCTCAAACTGACGAACGCTGAACGCTCGTATCTGTGATCCCCTGTCTTAAGATTCCTTACCGGATGGCTAATCGCCTGACATTTAACCATCCGGTAAGGGATTTGAGCGATGAAACAATACGCTGTCTTACCCACCACACGCACTAAGTTATCGGATAAAAGACCGTGTTTTTCGCACAAATGCACAATCTTTTAATCCCACTTCACCTCACCATTCGCGCTCATTTTTACGTTCTTGTTTACTGGACATAAAAAAGACAAATACAGTTCAAACAGACGCTAATTAATATCGCCAGCATATATCACTGACGTATACATCAATGTTTTGCATGAAAATTAAATATTTATTTGAATCGTTACCATTTTTGAACACAAACAGGATAATACTATGAGTAGTTTTTCATTTTTTCCCAAAAATTCATTATCGCCATCATTGGCATAGGCTACCAGAGTCGGATTGCGGAAGTGAAACGCGTCATTACGCATATCATCGAGCAGGATGAACGCGTTGATCGGAGTCGCGGTGTGACCGTGCATCTGGGCGAACTTGCCGCCTCATCGCTTAACTTCTATGTTCGCGTTTGGGTGCGTAACGGCGAATACTGGAATACCTATTACGATCTGCTGGAAAACATCAAAGAAGCGATGGATGTCAACCATATCGACTTGCCCTATCCGCAGATGGATAGCCGTGCTCAAAACGCCCCATCACAATCACAGCCTCACCTGCAGATTGTCGATTAAAATATTTATTCCCTCTGCTGGGCCGCATTAGCGTTGACTAATCGCTTAAACACCCATCCTTAGATAAAATTTAAAAATTAAATGCTAAAAAAGAAACCGTAAATATCATCATCGTTACATGTTTCCATGTCTCACATTACAGGCTACAAAAAAACAACCTCCCCCCCTTCCCCAACATATCTGTACAATACTCTCTATCGTTTTCTATGCTTTATTCATGATGAAGGAATCCATAAAAATGGAACAACCGGTCAAATGTGACCCACATATCCTGTCGTTACTGAAAAAAACCTCCCTCAATCACATTGACTATCTGGTCGACGTTCTGACAGACAACGGTAAAGGCCGGGTAGCATTATCATCGTCCGTTAAGGACTTACTACTCGAAGAGAAGGCAGAACGGGACTACAGCGAGCGTGGGCTGCGGCATCTGCTACATGAATTGCAGGAATATGGCGGACACTCGCTCGTTAATATTTTCCGCAGTGAGCCATTGCCTTATTCTGAGTTATTAACCGATGTTCATAAAAAGCTCAATGGCAAAGACAGCAAGAAAAAAAATAACGTAACAAAAGAACGGGAAATCGTCCTAAGTTTGTTTGGTGATGACTGGCAGTCATTAGCCGATCATGAACGTTGGGAGCGCTGCACAGAAACGAAAGTTATCTCCGGTTTTTTCAAGATGCAGGATAATCTGCGCATAAACGATAAAGGGGTTGTTATCGGCCTGTCAGCTGCGGCAAGCGTAGCGGCATTTACCGCGCTCCGCTTACATCCCGTCACTGCTATCGTCAGTACGGTCAGCCTTGCTAACCAAACGCTTGGGGAGGCATACCGGGTGACAATTCCGTTCATTGCTCATATCGCGATGCTCAACATGCTTCACTCGCCCAAAATAGCGCAGTAAAAATACCGTAACTAATCGAGCAGAATTCACCCTATGTCAACTTTAGCGAATAACAATCAGATACCTGAGCAAGAAGCGGCCTTCGAAGTGGACATCGTCGACGCGCAAAATAATGCCCTGGTGAAAATACACAGCCAGCCTGGATACTGGCAAGATCTTGCGCAACAGGACTCACAGACGGAACTGGATCCCAGCAGCATTTCACTCTTTAATCACTGGCTCAGTAGCGTCCCCACCGTCGCCACTGCCATTGCAGGTAACGCGACACAATTAATGACCTGTTCTTTCGAATACAGCCAACTGGTACAGGCGAAAGATGGCAGCGGAGCAATCGGTGCGGTACTTAATCCAGACACCAACAAAATTGGCGCACAAGCCCGATTTCACGAAGCTGAAAATCTGAAGTCGCTGGTCAATGCCAGCCTGGTTTTTAATATCGCGTCACAACTTCTGGCCCAAAAACATCTTGCCGATATTAATGAGAGACTGCGGATCATCGAACAAAAGATCGATTCGATTAAAGGCCATCTTGAACAATCGCGCCTCGCAAATATCCAGACTTTCCATGAACATCTCAATATTATTGGTTTATTACTGAGCCGTAATGAAATTATCACCAAAGAGTCACTACTAAACCTCGCCAAAAGCGCGCAGGAAGTGCGCTCGCAGGTTAAGCATCTTGAAAAGGATATCACTCAGGCATATCGAGAAATTGAACAATTTGAACCAACCAGTTGGTTTGGATCTGACGATCTCCGGGAAGCGCTCAAACTGAAAATCAGCAATGTTGAACGGTTGCAGCGTGAGTATCTGACGGGTATGCAATGTTTGTTAGTTGCTAATCTCATCCTGTTCATCAAGCATGACGGCAACCAAGAGTTTGTCCTGATAAGCGAATTATATTTAAAAGAACTGAGTGCCAGCAACGGCATATTTCAGCAATGGGAAAAAATAAAACGTAAAGTCGCCCATCATCTAAGCAAGATGAAGCCATTATTTGAACGAACAAGCAGCACCCAGGCAAATGCCTTACAGGTAGAACGCAAGCTAAATCAAACGGATAGCCTACTTAATACTGATAACGTTTTACTTACACAACTCGGCGAACGCATCCAGGCAGCCCAATCACCGCAGGTATTGTTAGAGATTGTGGATAATAAGGTACTGAGAGGTCGCTTTTTGCGTTAGCATACCGACGCTAACTAAACGTCAAGAATTGGCTATACAATACGAGATGTCGCGGCTGGA
>NZ_SZWR01000010.1:100973-103438 GCF_005280875.1 Citrobacter sp. wls827 | reverse complement strand
CATCTCGCCAACCAAGAGGATGAAGGTGTGCTGGCGGTGATATCCACAAATTATTGATATTTGGCAATCCCATTCTAATGGCGATCAACTTGAAACATACGCTATAAATTCTGCAAGAATATATCCAGTTTTAGTAATAACGATCCTTATTCAACTTTTAATCCTATCCCATTCCTTAACCGTGAATATTTTGCCCAAAATGGTTTTATTAACTGAAGAGAAACATTGTTTCCCGGCGAAAGACTATTGTGGATTTCAGCAAAAGATAGTTCAACATCGGATTCATATGCAATATTTGGAGCGCAAGACCTTGTTCAAATAATAAGCAGAGCATGGACTCCCAGAAGTAATCAATATGGATATTCATTATTATTAAATGATTTTCTTTATGACTCGACTTGGGATGCTGCACGAACGGCTATCAATAAAACTTTATCTTTATCTTTCCCAAGAACATGGGCACTACGCACTAACAGAGGGGCAGAATGGGAAGCATTGGGAATGCCAACTCATACCTCCTGAATTTTGGCTACCTCAGCTTAAACTTAGGCGTTGATGAAACAGAAAGCGCAAACATTTCAACAAGATTCCCTTAACCCTTTTTGCTCATGCGCGAGGCACTTTTCTGCCCAGCCTGATGGATCCCCAGCCTCATGCAATAAAATGCAGACCGTTCGTCGCATATCATTGAAGGTAAAATTTGTGAAAGTTTCCGCATTTCTGATCAGATTTTACCATCACGTTTCTTCGCAGCAAGCGAGGTCCGGTGGGCGATACGGCCACATAGAAAATTAATGAATACACATAAATAAAAACCCTCTGTAAAAACAGAGGGTTGATTGCATTTTTACCTGTTCATGAAAACTCAGAAAGGGTTATCGGCTTATTCCCACTCAATGGTAGCCGGCGGCTTACCGCTGATGTCATACACCACGCGGGAGATACCGTTAACTTCGTTAATGATGCGGTTAGACACGCGGCCTAAGAAGTCATACGGCAGGTGCGCCCAGTGCGCGGTCATAAAGTCGATGGTTTCTACTGCACGCAGGGAAACAACCCAGTCGTACTTACGGCCATCGCCCATCACACCAACGGAACGTACCGGCAGGAACACGGTGAACGCCTGGCTGACTTTGTTGTACAGGTCGGCTTTGTGCAGTTCTTCGATGAAGATAGCATCCGCACGACGCAGCAGGTCGCAGTACTCTTTCTTCACTTCGCCCAGTACGCGAACACCCAGACCCGGGCCCGGGAACGGGTGACGGTACAGCATGTCGTACGGCAGGCCCAGCTCCAGACCAATCTTACGCACTTCGTCTTTGAACAGTTCACGCAACGGTTCAACCAGACCCATCTTCATCTCTTTCGGCAGGCCGCCCACGTTGTGGTGAGATTTGATAACGTGCGCTTTACCGGTGGCGGAAGCCGCGGATTCAATCACGTCCGGATAGATAGTGCCCTGCGCCAGCCATTTAACGTCTTCCAGTTTCAGTGCTTCTTCATCGAACACTTCAACGAACACACGACCGATGATTTTACGTTTGGCTTCCGGATCGTTCTCACCTTTCAGCGCATCCAGGAAACGCTGTTCGCCTTCAACGTGAACGATGTTCAGGCCGAAATGGTCACCGAACATATCCATGACCTGCTGGGCTTCGTTCAGGCGCAGCAGACCGTTATCGACGAAGACACAGGTCAGGTTTTTGCCAATCGCGCGGTGCAGCAGCATTGCGGTAACGGAGGAGTCAACGCCGCCAGACAGGCCGAGGATCACTTTGTCATTGCCAACCTGCTCACGAATGCGGGCAACGGCGTCATCGATAATTTTTGCCGGCGTCCAAAGCGCTTCACACTGGCAGATGTCGCGCACAAAACGCTCCAGCATGCGCATGCCCTGACGGGTGTGGGTAACTTCCGGGTGGAACTGCACGCCGTAGAAGCGTTTTTCTTCGTGCGCCATGATAGCAAACGGGCAGCTGTCAGTGCTGGCAACAGTCACGAAACCTTCCGGAATGGCAGTCACTTTATCGCCGTGACTCATCCATACGTCCAGCAGAGGTTTGCCGTCGGCGGTCAGGGAGTCTTCAATACCGCGGACAAGCGCGCTGTCAGTCTGAACCTCTACCTGCGCATAGCCGAATTCACGTTCGTTAGACCCTTCAACATGGCCACCGAGCTGCATTGCCATGGTCTGCATGCCGTAGCAAACGCCGAACACCGGCACGCCGGCATTGAACACGTACTCTGGCGCACGCGGGCTGTTTGCTTCGGTGGTACTTTCCGGACCACCGGAAAGAATAATACCGCTTGGGTTGAATTCGCGAATTTGTGCTTCCGTAACATCCCATGCCCACAGTTCACAGTAGACGCCCAGCTCACGTACGCGGCGTGCGACCAGCTGAGTGTACTGCGATCCGAAATCGAGGATGAGAATGCGATGTTTATGAATATTGTCTGTCATTGAC
>NZ_SZWR01000010.1:78719-100898 GCF_005280875.1 Citrobacter sp. wls827 | reverse complement strand
CCGGCATATAGCCGGGCGCGGAAACTTATCAGGAGCCCATGCGGTAGTTAGGGGACTCTTTGGTGATGGTCACATCGTGAACGTGACTTTCCTGAATACCCGCACCGCTGATACGGACAAATTCAGCCTGAGTACGCAGCGCGTCGATAGTACCACAGCCGGTCAGCCCCATACAGGAGCGCAGCCCGCCCATCTGCTGGTGAATGATCTCTTTCAGGCGACCTTTATACGCCACGCGGCCTTCGATACCTTCCGGGACCAGTTTGTCGGCGGCGTTATCGCTCTGGAAGTAACGGTCGGAGGAGCCTTTGGACATCGCGCCCAGAGAGCCCATACCGCGGTATGATTTGTAAGAACGGCCCTGGTACAGTTCGATTTCACCCGGGGATTCTTCGGTACCTGCCAGCATGGAGCCAACCATGACTGCAGCAGCACCTGCAGCAATCGCTTTCGCGATGTCGCCGGAGAAACGAATACCACCATCGGCGATAACCGGAATACCGGTGCCTTCCAGCGCTGCAACCGCGTCAGAAACAGCGGTGATCTGCGGTACACCTACGCCGGTAACGATACGGGTAGTACAGATGGAGCCTGGGCCGATACCGACTTTCACCGCGCTGCAGCCGGCTTCCGCCAGTGCGCGAGCGCCAGCGCCAGTTGCCACGTTACCACCGATTATCTGCAGATCAGGATATTTAGCGCGAGTTTCACGAATACGCTGCAATACGCCTTCAGAGTGACCGTGAGAGGAGTCAATCAGCAGTACGTCAACGCCCGCGGCAACCAGCGCGTCAACGCGCTCTTCGTTACCTGCACCCGCACCGACAGCAGCGCCAACGCGCAGACGACCATGCTCGTCTTTACAGGCGTTAGGTTTACGTTCCGCTTTCTGGAAATCTTTAACCGTGATCATGCCGAGCAGGTGGAAGCTGTCATCAACAACCAGCGCTTTCTCAACGCGTTTTTCGTGCATTTTGGCAAACACGACATCGCGCGCTTCGCCTTCGCGAACGGTCACCAGACGCTCTTTCGGCGTCATGTAAACGCTCACTGGCTGGCTGAGATCGGTCACAAAACGTACGTCACGACCGGTGATGATGCCGACCAGTTCGTTATCTTCAGTCACAACCGGGTAGCCTGCAAAACCGTTACGCTCGGTCAGTTCTTTCACTTCGCGCAGCGTGGTGGTTGGCAGAACGGTCTGCGGGTCGGTCACCACGCCAGATTCGTGTTTTTTCACACGTTTAACTTCTTCGGCCTGGCGCTCGATGGACATGTTTTTGTGGATAAAACCGATGCCGCCTTCCTGGGCCAGGGCAATTGCCAGGCGCGCTTCCGTCACGGTGTCCATTGCCGCGGAGAGCATAGGAATGTTCAGGCGAATGGTTTTCGTCAACTGGGTGCTAAGATCAGCAGTATTCGGCAGAACGGTAGAATGAGCGGGAACGAGGAGGACGTCGTCAAACGTCAGGGCTTCTTTTGCGATACGTAGCATGGGCAATATCTCACCTGGGAGGTTATTAAATATTGCCGCGGCATTATACAGAGCGTAACCGATTGCATCCACACTTTTTTGCAAAAAAACCTTGCGCTCCTCTGTGAGCATGTTACTTTCGACTGAATAACCTGCTGATTTAGAATTTGATCCCGCTCACATGTTATCCTCTCAGACCACCTCAATTTTTACCGTAAGCCGCCTGAATCAGACGGTTCGTTTGCTGCTTGAGCAGGAAATGGGGCAAGTGTGGATCAGCGGTGAAATCTCCAATTTCACTCAGCCGTCCTCGGGTCATTGGTACTTCACGCTCAAAGATGACACCGCTCAGGTTCGCTGCGCGATGTTTCGCAACAGCAACCGCCGGGTAACGTTCCGCCCACAGCACGGGCAGCAGGTACTGGTACGCGCCAACATTACATTGTATGAGCCGCGTGGGGACTATCAGATAATTGTTGAGAGCATGCAGCCAGCTGGCGAAGGGTTGTTGCAGCAGAAATACGAGCAACTGAAGGCGAAGCTCCAGGCCGAAGGCCTCTTTGACCAACAGTTCAAACAGCCGCTCCCCTCACCTGCGCACTGCGTTGGGGTCATCACCTCTAAAACCGGCGCCGCGCTGCATGATATTCTCCACGTGCTGAAGCGTCGAGACCCTTCCCTGCCCGTGATTATCTACCCAACCGCCGTCCAGGGCGATGATGCGCCGGGACAGATCGTTCGCGCCATTGCGCTGGCGAACGCGCGGGGCGAGTGCGATGTGCTGATCGTCGGGCGCGGCGGCGGCTCGCTGGAAGATTTGTGGAGCTTTAACGACGAACGCGTGGCGCGGGCAATCTTTGCCAGCCGCATTCCGGTAGTCAGCGCAGTGGGCCACGAAACTGACGTGACCATCGCTGATTTTGTTGGCGACCTGCGCGCACCAACACCGTCGGCGGCCGCAGAAATTGTCAGCCGCAATCAGCTTGAACTGCTGCGTCAAATTCAGCATGGTCAGCAACGTCTGGAGATGGCGATGGATTACTATCTCGCCAACCGAACTCGCCGATTTACCCAGCTTAATCACCGCCTGCAGCAACAACATCCGCAGCTGCGTCTGGCCCGTCAGCAGACCGTGCTGGAACGACTGCGTCAGAGAATGAACGTCGCACTTGAGAATAAAATTAAACAGGCAAATCAGCGTCAACAGCGCATTCTACAGCGTCTGAATCAGCAGACCCCGCAGCCGCGTATTCACCGCGCGCAAACATGTATTCAGCAACTGGAATACCGACTGGCGGACAATATTCGCTCGCGCGTCAGCCAGCAACGCGAACGTTTTGGCAACGCGGTCACGCACCTGGAAGCCGTCAGCCCACTGGCGACGCTGGCACGTGGTTATAGCGTCACTACCGCGACAGACGGCAAAGTGCTGAAGCAAACCAAACAAGTGAAGGCCGGTGATGTGCTCACCACCCGACTGTCAGATGGCTGGGTAGAGAGCGAAGTGAAAGGCGTAACGGCGGCAAAGAAAACGCGTAAAAAAAAGCCGGATTAAACCGGCGCAAACTCCACGCGTTTTTTCGAGATAAGGCCATGACCGTTCTGACAGAAATAATCCACTGCGCCGCAGGCTTTTAACACTTGCAGTGGCAGATGGCACTCCGGACAACGCGCTTCTAACGGAATAACTTTTTTGCAGTTTTCACAGTGCGCCACACCGTTTTGCTGTTCCAGTTCTGCGTGACATTCCGGGCAGTTCATTGACATGATGACTCCTATAAAGGGCGTTCGGCTCTGCGCTAATTTTACCACGATACGCTTAGTGTGGGCCACGCAGCTGTTGCTGCAAGGTGAGTAATCGTTCAACCTCCTCCAGTCTGCGCTGCGTTGTGCGCCTCACCTCCTGTGGGTTGCGTTCAAACAGACTTTGCGCCCCCAGAATATGTTCCGCCAGACAATGGACATAAATCGTGCCAGGAAGCTTCCAGCGACGCACAGCATCACCGTCAATCACTTCCAGTACATCTTCTGTACCGCGCCGGTCATGACTGATGATACGACCATCGCTCAGATACAGACGCAGACCTTTTTGACCGCCAGTTGGACCCGCGTACTTATTCAGCCAGATATCCAGCGGTATGCCGCTAATCTGCCCCTGAAGATGAGCTTCACCCTCTGCCGTGGTCAGGTCACTCTGGGGGATATCACGCCCCAGACGGTCTTTAGCACTCACCACCCGTAGCGCCATCTCATTATTTCCTCCCAGATACCGTACCGTTTCCCGCAGCATTGCTAACACGTGCGTACCGATATCCAGAATCACGCCATCCGGGTGGCGAAGTTCACGCGTGTCCGGTTCACCGGTGGCAAAGTTAAGCGCTATCGGCTCCCCTGCGGTGTTAAACCCGCTTGGCTCCTGCAAGAAACCTTCGATTTTCACAATCTCGGCAAAAGTGCTGACCAACCCTCGCTTCACCGTTTCGATGCGCGCCATCCAGTGGTCTAGCGCCAGCACGCGATCAGCAACGCCGGGTTGAACCAGCAGCATTTTCAGTTTTTCAATTTGGGAAAGCGTGGCGACAATAGGTTTTTCAACCACGATACGTGCAATGGGAGAGGCCAGGGATTGTTCAAGCACCTCAAGGTGATGTAGGGATGCGGTCGTGATAAACAGGGTATCAAGAGGCTGAGTAAGCAGCTCTTCGAGCGACGTACAACGCGTCACGCCTGCTGGCTGTTTTGTGGGTTGAACGTCAAATCCCACGCAGCGTAGTGAATCACCGAACATGTTACGTAATGCAGGCAAGTATGCCGTTTCAACGACTGCGCCAAGTCCAACAAACCCAAACAGCATGTTCTTACCTCGAAAATTAAATGGCCGGGACATAACGTCTGCCCCGGCACAATCGAAGTGTTATCAGGCGCTGGTCACCGGTTTAGTTTGTGTATTCTCCAGCATGCGACGAATCGGAACAATGAGGACGATCAGTACTGCAGCGCAGATCAGCAGCGCAATCGAACAGCGCGCGAAGAGATCCGGCAGCATATCCAGTTGGTCAGCCTTCACATGGCCACCAATCAGACCCGCGGCCAGGTTACCCAGCGCACTGGCGCAGAACCACAGACCCATCATCTGTCCACGCATTCTTTCCGGCGCCAGCAGCGTCATGGTTGCCAGACCAATCGGGCTCAGACACAGTTCGCCAAGCGTCAGCATCAGAATACTACCCACCAGCCAGAATGGCGAAACGCCTGCACCACCATTATTCAGCACGTTTTGCGCTGCCAGCATCATCAGGCCAAAACCCGCTGCGGCACACAGAATACCGATAACGAACTTGGTGATACTGCTCGGGCGAATGTTCATGCTGGCAAGCTTCGGCCATGCCCAGCTAAAGACCGGGGCCAGCAGGATGATAAACAGCGCGTTAATCGACTGGAACCACACTGCCGGGATTTCAAAATCGCCGATCATACGATTAGTGTAGTCGTTAGCGAACAGGTTAAACGACGTTGGTTTTTGCTCAAATGCCGACCAGAAGAAGGCCGCGGAAACCAGCAGAATAAAGCAGACCAACAGTCTGGCGCGCTCTTTACGGTTCAGCCCCGCAAAGACAAACAGGTAGATGAAGTAGAGGGCTACGGATGCCGCAATCACATACACCAGCACACTGGCTACCGCGACCGGGTTAATCACAATCACTCCCTGCGCAATCAGGGCAACAACAATTGCTACACCAACTGCCAGCGCCAGCAGCCACGTGCCCACACCGTTACGCTTCACGACCGGGCTGTTCCAGGTAGAGTCCAGCCCGACTTCGCTGTCGTAGCGTTTCATCGCCGGAACAGCAAATACGCGGAAGATAATTAACGCGACCAACATCCCGATGCCACCGATTCCAAAACCCCAATGCCAGCCGTGGGTTTTAATCAGCCAGCCGGAGATCAATGGCGCGATGAAGGAACCCAGGTTGATACCCATGTAGAACAGCGAGAAACCGCCGTCACGGCGTGCATCGCCTTTTTTATACAGCGTACCCACCATCACCGAGATACAGGTTTTGAACAGGCCAGAACCGAGCACAATGAACATCAGGCCAATAAAAAACAGGTTGTCACCCATGATTGCCGAGAGTGCAATCGACAGGTGACCAAGTGCTATCAGGATGGAGCCATACCACACCGCTTTTTGCTGACCGAGCCAGTTATCCGCCAGCCAGCCACCTGGCAACGCGGCAAGATACATCGTACCGGCAAAGATACCGACAATCGCCGAGGCATTTTCACGCGCCAGCCCCATACCGCCGTCATAAACGGTAGCCGCCATAAACAGGATCAGTAACGGACGAATGCCATAAAACGAAAAACGCTCCCACATCTCAGTAAAGAACAATGAGCCGAGCGGATAAGGATGACCGAAGAAAGTTCGGCTTTCTTTTTGATTAACAGAGGATTGCATAATTCTCCCGAAAAGATATGTCGTGTGCTTGTAAACACCGTGATGTACGCCGGCCAGTTACGTAGCTGGTCGATTTTTTACATACGGCGAAGAGTTATTTAACCATTTGATAACCTGACAGTAGTTTTGTCTAGTACCAACCGGGTGACTTTAAGATGAAAATTCGACAATTGTCTACTTTCTTAGATTTAAACTTGGTAAAAAGCGAATAGTCATTGACAGCAAACAGACAGGTACAGGAGAAAAAAAAGCCCGCGATTTACGCGGGCCTCTATCGCCATCAGCAAGGTTACTTACTTTTTTTGATGTGCTTAATCAAACGCTTACGCTTACGCATCTGCGTTGGTGTCAGTGTATTACGTTTGTTGGCAAACGGGTTTTCCCCTTCCTTGAACTGAATACGGATTGGTGTACCCATGACTTCCAGTGATTTGCGGAAGTAGTTCATCAGATAGCGCTTGTATGAATCCGGCAGGTCTTTCACCTGGTTACCGTGGATCACCACAATCGGCGGGTTATAACCACCGGCGTGTGCGTACTTAAGCTTCACACGGCGACCACGCACCAGCGGCGGCTGATGATCTTCTACTGCCATGGTCATGATGCGAGTCAGCATCGCGGTGCTGACGCGACGGGTTGAGCTGTCATACGCTTCGCGCACGGATTCGAACAGGTTACCTACACCGCTGCCGTGCAGCGCGGAGATAAAGTGAACACGGGCAAAGTCGATAAAGCCCAGACGGAAGTCCAGTGTCTCTTTTACCTGTTCTTTCACTTCCTGCGTCAGGCCATCCCACTTGTTGACGACGATAACAAGTGAGCGCCCACTATTGAGGATAAAGCCCAACAGCGAGAGGTCCTGATCGGAGATCCCTTCGCGAGCGTCAATCACCAGCATCACCACGTTGGCATCTTCAATTGCCTGCAACGTTTTGATTACGGAGAATTTTTCTACCGCTTCGGTAATTTTACCGCGCTTACGTACACCCGCAGTGTCAATCAGCACATATTCGCGCTCATCACGCTGCATTGGGATATAAATACTGTCACGCGTGGTCCCCGGCATGTCGTAAACCACCACGCGGTCTTCGCCAAGAATACGGTTAGTCAGTGTAGACTTACCTACGTTCGGACGCCCGACAATCGCCAGTTTGATCGGCAGATCCTGCGGATTGAAGTCGTCTTCAGGCTCTTCTTCGCCGTTTTCCTCGGCTTCCAGTTTCGCCCAGTATTCCGCATCTTCATCCACTTCTTCCTGCGGTGCGATATCATCCATCCACGGCAGCAGAACATGCTCCAGCAGGCTGAGGACGCCGCGACCATGGGACGCCGCGATGGGGTAAATTTCGCCCAGCCCCAGTGAATAGAAATCGACAACAGCCTGATCCGGATCGAGTCCGTCAGTTTTGTTGGCAACAAGGAAGGTTGGTTTCTGGCGCGCACGCAGATGCTTGGCAATGGCTTCATCTGCCGGCATCAGGCCAGCACGCGCATCCACCATAAACAGCACAACGTCCGCTTCTTCGATAGCCAGCAACGACTGCTCAGCCATACGGGTTTCAACACCGTCTTCGGTGCCATCAATACCACCAGTATCAATGCAGATAAACTCGCGGCCTTCAATTTCCGCACGACCGTACTTACGGTCACGAGTCAGACCCGGGAAATCCGCAACCAGCGCATCTCGGGTGCGAGTTAGACGGTTAAATAACGTGGATTTGCCAACGTTAGGGCGCCCGACAAGCGCGACCACAGGTACCATGTTTAAAGCCTCATTTAAAAAATCATCAGACAACGGACGCTATTTTTGCGCCATTGTTAAAAACAGTAAAACGGCCCCTGCACCAGGAGCCGTTTTTCAAAGCGAGCGGCCAGGACGATTAACGCGTAATGGAGTACAGCGTACCGTCTTTCGCCTGGATCAGCAGTTTACCATCAGCAGCGACCGGCTCGGTCAGGAAACCTGAGCTATCGACTTTCTGCTGAGCGACAAAGCGACCATCTTCAACGTTAATCCAGTGCAGGTAGCCTTCGCTATCGCCTACGACCAGGTTACCGTTATACAGAGCCGGAGACGTCAGCAGACGGTGCAGCAGATCGCTTTGCGTCCACAGCGTCACGCCGCCGTCGGTGGTCAGCGCCAGCACACGGTCATTCTGATCAACCAGATAGATACGATTACCATCGACGATGAAATCATTCACCGAGCCGAGCTCACGTTTCCACATGATCTGGCCACTGCGCAGATCCAGCGCCGTCAGGTTACCATTATAAGCCAGTGCGTAAACTACGCCATTGACGATAACCGGCGTGGTATCGACATCACTCAGACGATCGATTTCGGTTGGGCCAGTGGCCTGAGAGATACGCTGCTGCCAAATCATCTGGCCCTGCTGCATCAGTACGGCACTTACGCGACCATTATCGCCACCCACAATAGCTGCGCCAAAGGCGGTCGCTGGAGCAGATTCGCCGCGCAGTGACAGAGAAGGCATATCGAGGTTAACGGTCCATTTGATGGCGCCATCAGCTTCGTTCAAGGCCTGCAACTGGCCGTTGCTGGTGTGGATTAACACCATGCCATCGCTCACCACCGGGCGAGACAGCGCTTCCCCGGCAACTTTCGTCTGCCATGCGGTTGTGCCGTCGCTGGTGTTCAGCGCATAAACCTGTGCTTTTTCGCTGCCAATATAAACATGGCCGCCGGACACGGTGACTCCGCCAGAAAGCTGAGCAGATGCACGGGAGAACCAGCCGTCTTTCTCACCCAGATTAACAGACCAGACTTCTTTGCCGTCGTCTGCGTTCAGCGCTTTCACCACACCGGCGCGAGAGGCAGCATAGACCACGTTATCCGCCAGTGCAGGATGAAGGTTGGAGTAGAAATCACCAATACCGTTGCCTACAGAAGTGCTCCAGGCAGTAGACGGAGTAAACTGGTTTTCGACCACCGGTAACGGGGACATCTTAACGACATCTTCTTCGCCACTAAACAGTGAACAGCCGCTCAATAGGGTAACGGAAAGCAGCCCTGGCAGAAGTAATTTACGCAATTGCATCGGGTCCCTCTCAGATGGACAAATTATTGATTTTCATCTGCATCATTTCGCTCAGAGCAGGAGAGGCATCGCTTTTCACACCCGCTTCCCATGCGCTACGCGCACCTTGTTTGTCGCCTTTGCTCAGCAACGCTTCACCACGCAGATCGGCCACAATTGCCGCCCACCCTTCACCTTTAATGGTATCGAGTGTTTTCAGCGCGGTATCAGCCTGCTTAAGCTGAACCTGAACACGAGCAAGACGCAGATTAAGCACCGCTTTGAGATTCTCATCGCTGGTGGCAGCCAGGCCTTGTTGTAACTGGGCCGCGGCTTTCTCTAGTTCGTTTTGGTCAACAAACTGCTGTGCCAGTTCCATTGACGCTAATGCGCCGTAAGTATTTTTGTTCTCTGCGGCAAATTTCTCTGCGGCAGGAATGCTATCAGGCTTACCTGCGCTAACCGCAGTCACCGTATTTTGATACGCCAGAGAAGCAGAGCGTGCGGACTCCGTCTGATGGCTGGTCCAGTAACGCCAGCCAACCAGCGCGCCAACCCCTAAAATGATCCCAACAGCCAGCGCTTTGCCATTTTCAGCAAAGAAGCGTTTTACCGCATCAACCTGGTCGTTTTCGTTCTCGTAAATTTCCACGCTGTCCTTCTCCTTAGCCCAGTAGAGTGCGCAAATGCGTGGCAACGCTATCCTGCGCTACTGCCGTTTGCTCACCAGAGCGCAAATCCTTCACTACAACGGTACCGTCAGCCACTTCGGACTCACCCAGTACCAGTGCAACGCGGGCGCCCCACTTATCGGCGCGGGCAAACTGTTTCTTAAAGTTGCCGCCGCCGTGGTTTGTCATCAGTTTCACACCAGGAACTTCATCGCGCAGACGTTCTGCAAGCCGCATTGCCACCGACTGCGTGTCTGCCCCCGAAGCGACCAGGTATATATCGACAACAGGATCGGCGTTAAATTCCGGATTAACTGCCTGAACTAACAAAACAAGTCGTTCCAGGCCCATGGCAAAGCCTACGGCCGGCGTTGCGCGACCGCCAAGTTGCTCTACCAGACCGTCATAACGGCCACCTGCACAGACGGTACCCTGTGAGCCCAGGCTGGTGGTGACCCACTCAAATACGGTGCGGTTGTAGTAATCAAGACCACGAACCAGACGCTGATTGACGGTGTAGGCAATACCTGCGGATTCCAGCAGTTTGCACAAGCCCGCAAAATGCTCGCGCGAGTCGTCATCCAGATAGTCGCCCAGCGCAGGCGCGTCGTTGAGCAGCGCCTGCACTTCCGGGTTTTTGGAGTCGAGCACGCGCAGCGGGTTGGTGTACATGCGCCGCTTGCAGTCTTCGTCCAGTTTCTCTTTGTGCAGTTCCAGGTAGGCGACCAGCGCATCACGGTAGTTAGCGCGGGCTTCAAGCGAACCGATTGAGTTCAGCTCCAGGCTGACATGCTGAGAAATACCCAGCGCGCGCCACCAGCGAGCGGTCAGCATAATCAGTTCTGCATCGATGTCCGGGCCTTGCAGGCCAAACACTTCGACACCCAGCTGATGGAATTGACGATAGCGTCCTTTTTGCGGACGTTCGTGGCGGAACATCGGCCCGATATACCACAGACGCTGTTCCTGATTGTACAGGAGACCATGTTCGATGCCGGCGCGTACGCAGCCCGCAGTGCCTTCAGGACGCAGGGTCAGACTGTCGCCATTGCGGTCCTCAAAGGTATACATCTCTTTTTCAACGACGTCGGTGACTTCACCGATCGCGCGTTTGAATAACGGGGTCTGCTCTACAATCGGCAAGCGGATTTCACTGTAACCGTAGCTGCCGAGCACGTTTTTAAGAGTGCCTTCAATGCGCTGCCAGATGGCGGTTTCGCCAGGCAGATAATCGTTCATGCCGCGAATGGCTTGAATGTTTTTTGCCACGTTTATTCTCTTTATGGATATAAAAATGAACCCTCAGCGCTAACCCGGATAATACGGGCGCCATGCGGGTTCAATCATACACGGGAAGCACGCCGCTTCCCATCACGTTATTATTTTTCAAGCTGCTGCACGTCAATGCGTCGCGCTTCGTCGAGGATACTCGCTTTGGCGCGAATACGGGCTTCGAGCTGCGTGATCATGTCGTCGTTATCGAGTCGGTCCTTACGCACGCCGTCTTCATACAGGCCGCTTTTCTTGTTGCCGCCCGTCACGCCCAGCGTGGAAACCAGTGCTTCGCCAGGGCCGTTTACCACACAACCGATGATCGAAACGTCCATTGGCGTAATAATATCTTCCAGACGTTGCTCCAGCGCGTTCACTGTACCGATAACGTCAAACTCCTGACGCGAGCAGGTTGGGCAAGCGATAAAGTTGATGCCACGCGCACGAATGCGCAGCGATTTCAGGATGTCGAAGCCAACTTTGATCTCTTCTACCGGATCGGCCGCCAGAGAAACGCGCAGCGTATCGCCGATCCCTTCAGACAGCAGCAATCCTAAACCGATCGCGGATTTTACCGAGCCGCTACGCAGGCCACCGGCTTCGGTGATCCCCAGATGCAGAGGTTGATCGATCTGTTTCGCCAGCAGGCGATAGGATTCTACGGCAAGGAAAACATCAGACGCTTTAACGCTGACTTTGAATTGATCGAAGTTCAGACGATCGAGGTGATCCACATGGCGCATTGCGGACTCCAGCAGCGCTTGCGGCGTCGGTTCACCGTATTTTTCCTGCAGATCTTTTTCCAGCGATCCGGCGTTGACGCCGATGCGGATAGGAATGTTTTTATCACGAGCGCAGTCCACCACCATGCGAATACGCTCTTCACTGCCGATATTACCTGGGTTAATACGCAGGCAATCAACGCCGTATTCCGCCACCTTCAGCGCGATACGATAGTCGAAGTGAATATCGGCAACCAGCGGGACGTTAACCTGCTGTTTGATAAGCTTGAACGCTTCTGCGGCATCCATTGTCGGTACAGAGACACGAACAATGTCTGCGCCTACGCGTTCCAGCGCTTTAATCTGATTAACCGTCACTTCCACATCCGTGGTACGCGTATTGGTCATCGACTGTACGGCGATGGGCGCGCCATCGCCGATCGGCACGTTCCCAACGTAAATGCGTGTCGATTTTCTACGTTGAATTGGAGCCTGGTTATGCATTAAAAAATCTCCCGCATTGCCGTCTGTTACTGAGCCGGTGATTGTTCGGCATTAACGGTCAGACGCGCAACCTGGTTAGTTCTGATAAAACGACTCAGATCGACAGGTTTACCCTGGAACTGAATCTGCACTGCCGCCGGAGCGCCAATTTTCAGTTTATATGGCGCCTGACCGACCAGATTCAGATTGCCATCTTTACGCTGCATGCCGCTGAACAGTTTTTTACCGGTTGCGTCGGTCACTTCCAGCCAGCAATCAGCGGTGAAATTCATCACCAGCGCGTTAGGATCGCCAGCCGGTGTAGTGACGCCAGCCTGGTCAGTCGGCAACGGTGCCGCTGTCGCCGGTGCAGTGGGTGTGGTCGCTGCAGTATCAACATTGGCCTGAGACGGAGCCACAACGGCGTTTTGATCTGCGCCAGGAGCCGGAGTCGCTGCGGTATCCGGCGTTTGAGCGGCATCAGCCACTGCGCCATCATCCGGAGCCGGTGTACTGTCCTGGCTTGCAGAGGCGCTGGTATCCAGCGGCACACTCTGTGCGTTATCTTTACCGGCATTCAGTTCAGCGGAAGATTGATCGGCCATGGTGGTGATCTCTTCCTGCTGCGCTTTATGGTTCTGCCACCACCAGGCGCCGGTCAGTCCGACAACGACAAACAGTACCAGCCAGGTAAAGGTCATTAGCCAGCCGTCGCGTTTCTTACGACGCTTACCGAGCGAAAAACTTTGCATCGGTGCGACGTTGGCAGGACGAATCGGAGCCTGTTTTTCCAGCCCTGGCAACAGTTCTTCTTCAGGAATATGCACCAGACGCGCATAAGAACGGATATACCCGCGCAGGAATGTTGAAGCGAGATCGGCTGGTGCCTTATCTTCTTCAATATCGCGTACCGTGGAAACCTTCAGGCAGAGTCGTTCCGCGACCACCTGTTGGCTGAATCCGAGTTGTTCACGGGCATTGCGCAGACGAACGCCGGTGGAGAGTGCTTCATTTTTGTCGTGCGTGGCTTCAGTATTCATTCGCTACAGCTGCGTAATATTTGGGTTCTGATGCCGGCGAGCCACAATGCTCACCCACACCGCGAAACATCTGGTCAGTTAACCTTCGTCAGACAGTATAAAACCGTCAGACCATCAATGACAAAACAGCGTAAACCTGAGGGCTAAACGCTTGTTGCGCCGTTACATACTGCCTTAAAGTCGACAAAAACGCACCGTTATTATTGACCTGACGACAACAACAAAGAACCTCATCTGGTTTACGTTGCACTACGGTACATGAATTATACCGTAGTGCACTCAACATCAAACGGTCTTGATGTCGATAGCATCACCCTGCATACGCTTACGCAGAGTACGCTTGGTACGATCAATAACGTCGCCCGCCAGCTGACCGCAGGCTGCATCAATGTCATCGCCACGTGTTTTACGCACGATGGTGGTGAAACCATAGCTCATCAACACTTTGGAGAAACGATCGATACGGCTGTTGGAACTGCGGCCATACGGCGCGCCCGGGAACGGGTTCCACGGGATCAGGTTGATCTTACACGGCGTATCTTTCAGCAGCTCGGCCAACTGATGCGCGTGTTCAGTGCCGTCATTGATGTGATCTAACATCACATATTCAATGGTTACACGACCCTGATTCGCATTGGATTTCTCCAGATAACGGCGCACAGCCCCGAGGAACGTTTCGATATTGTACTTTTTGTTGATAGGCACAATTTCGTCACGAATTTCATCGTTTGGCGCATGCAAAGAAATCGCCAGCGCAACGTCGATCATATCGCCCAGTTTATCCAGCGCAGGGACAACGCCTGAGGTGGACAGCGTAACGCGACGCTTGGACAGCCCAAAACCAAAGTCGTCCAGCATGATTTCCATCGCCGGAACGACGTTGGTCAGGTTAAGCAGCGGCTCTCCCATCCCCATCATCACCACGTTGGTGATAGGACGCACGCCCGTTGCTTTCACCGCGCCGACGATTTTCGCCGCACGCCAGACCTGACCAATGATTTCCGACACTCGCAGGTTACGGTTAAAGCCCTGTTGCGCCGTAGAGCAGAATTTACACTCTAATGCGCAACCGACCTGTGAAGAAACACACAGGGTGGCGCGATCGTCTTCCGGGATATACACGGTTTCTACGCGCTGATCGCCAACCGCGATGGCCCATTTGATCGTACCGTCAGAGGAGCGCTGCTCTTCCACCACTTCCGGGGCACGAATTTCAGCCACTTCTTTCAGCTTGTTACGCAGCACCTTATTGATGTCAGTCATATCATCAAAGTTGTCGCTGCAATAGTGGTACATCCACTTCATGACCTGATCGGCACGAAACGGTTTTTCGCCCATCTCTTTGAAGAATTCGCGCATTTGCTGACGGTTCAGATCCAGCAGGTTAATTTTTCCATTTTTATTTGGAACCGCAGGAATGACGACTTCAGAGGTGTTAACTAATTCAGACATAATTTTTTCCGGCCTCGTTGTTACACGTTGTGGCCCGTGGAGGGTTAAAAAGAAACGCCCCGGCAAGCGATCTGCTCTTCCGGGGCGTTGCATTGTACAAAGTCTGGCGCAGGGATGCCACGTTTGCACGAAGCATTAGCGAAAATAATATGTAAATCGCTAATTCATCTCCAAAGGATTTCGCGTCGCAGGAAGACGGCAAGTTCGAGCATCCCCGGGAGCATAGAAAACTATGTGACCGGGGTAAACGAATGCAGCCAACGCATCTGCAACGTGAAAGACGCGGGAGATTAGCGAGTACGAGGGCAAACCTCGCCTTCCCCAAAGAAATAGGCGATTTCACGCGCCGCAGATTCAACGGAGTCAGAACCATGGGTGCCGTTCTCAGTAAAACTGTCAGCGTAATCTGCGCGCAGCGTACCTGCCAGCGCATTTGCCGGGTTGGTTGCACCCAGCAGATCGCGGTGGCGCTGTACGGCATTTTCGCTTTCCAGCACAGAAACAACGATCGGACCAGAGGTCATGAATTCAACCAGACCGTCAAAGAACGGCTTGCCATCATGCTCGGCGTAGAAGCCGCGTGCCTGCTCAACGGTCAGGTGCAGCATTTTAGTACCGACAATTTTGAACCCTGCAGCTTCAAAGCGCGCAAAGATGCTCCCAATAACGTTTTTTGCCACCGCGTTTGGTTTGATGATGGAAAAAGTACGTTCAATAGCCATGATTACCTCTGAAAAAGATGTTTTGTTGTGGTTTACCTGGCGCGGATTATAAAGAGCATCCCGGCAATTGACTATTGACGAAGATAACATTTCTTTAAAATAAGATGAATTTTAGCAACAAACAGTAACCAACTGGTCTACTGCAACGAAAATCTCACCGCCGCCACCTGTCCGGCGTCATCCATCACCAGCAGTTGATAATCCCCTTTAGTCGCCAGCCGTAGCGTAAGACGACGTCCGCGTTCATCCAGCCTTTCACCGTTAAGAAACCACCAGCGTTCACCGCTCCCACCGCTGGTTTGCACCGGCAATGAGGCTTGAGCAGAACCGGGTAAACGCTTCACAATCGCGCCATCACGAATGCCTGTCAACTGCAACGGCTGCGAAGCATCCTGTCCCAGCGGCGGACACGTGGCAGAAACCGGCGGTAGCCTTGCCCCACGGCGCTCTGACTCCGGTAACCATGGCTCCAGCGGCAACGGCCAGACGATTAACGTTTGCTCGTGCGCCTGGGGGCAATCCGCCGCCACACGTTTGCCATCATCATCCAGCCAGACAGGAAAACGAATGCCATTAACCCCTTCCTGCTCGGGCAATAATAACGTTGGCGGCTGACTGCCATCCAGTAACCAGGTTGCCAGACGGCGACGGCAGTTGCTGTCACTGGGGGCAAGAGATTGCCCGCCCGGCCAGCACACCACACCGCGACTCACGGATTCAGGGCGTGGATCTTCCGGCTGATTTGTCCCGCGAGAGATCAAAAGATTGTTGACCTGATTGAGCAACGGCACGGCGCTGGCAAAACCAAACTGTCCCACCACCGGCGTACCGTCTGGCCTGCCGGTCCAGATGCCAATCACATAACGGGCGTTAACACCAATCGCCCACGCATCGCGATAGCCATAGCTGGTGCCCGTTTTCCACGCCAACGGCACCACGCGGCTCAGCGCGTTATCCGGCAGCGGTTGCGCTTCGTCAGCCATAATGCGGCGAATAATCCACGCCGCGCCCGCCGACATCAACGGACGTTCCAGCAGCGGATCGTCTGGCTGCAGACGCAGTTTTCCCGCTTTTCCCTGGCGGGCAAAGGCGCTGTACGCTGCGGCCATATCTTCCAGCCTTGCCCCCGCACCACCTAAAATCAGCGACAGATTCGGTGCGGCCCCTGCGGGAAGATACAGCGGTAAGCCAACGTTACGTAACGATGCGGCAAAACGCTTCGGACCATAGGCTTCGAGTACCTGCACGGCGGGTAAATTTAGCGAGCGCACCAGCGCTTCGCTCATACTCACCGGGCCATGAAAACCACTGTCAAAATTCCCTGGTCGATAATCCCCGGTTCGACGCGGTACATCCTGCAACAATGAAGCCGGATGAATGAGTCCGTCATCCAGCGCGAGACCATAAACAAACGGCTTTAGCACCGAGCCCGGCGAACGGATCGCATTCACCATATCCACATGACCAAAACGGGAGTCGTCATTCATATCTACCGAGCCGACCCAGCCACGCACGCTCATATCGGTGTGATCGACCACAATCATCGCCAGCGAACTGCGCGCAGGTAAGCGCCCTTTCCAGTTTTGCGCCAGCTCTTCCAGTTGACGCTGCAATCCGGCATCAAGGGTAGTCACGATTTTATCGCTTCGGCTTTTTCCCAGCATCATGCGCGAGAATAACGGTGCTAACTGCGGCATTTGCCGGGGCGCCAGCCAGACCGGTTCTTCACGCGACTCCTGCACCTGTCTGGCAGGCCAAATGCCCTGGGTCGCCATACGTTCGAGCACTTTATTACGCGCCGCTTCAGCGCGGTCCGGCCAGCGATCCGGGCGCAGGCGGCTCGGTGCCTGCGGCAGCACGGCCAGCAGCGCGGCATCGGAATAACTCAATTGCGCAGGTGATTTACCAAGATAAGCCCAGCTTGCCGCCCCCACGCCCTGCAGCGTACCGCCGAACGGCGCACGGTTGAGATACAGTGTCAGGATGTCGCGTTTGGAGAGATGCCATTCCAGCTGCAATGCGCGCCAGAGTTGGCGAAACTTGCCGCCGAAGGTTCGCGGATGGGGATCGAGTAATCGTGCGACCTGCATGGTGAGCGTACTGCCGCCAGAAACCACACGCCCAGAGGAGAGGTCCTGCCATGCCGCGCGCAGTACTGAGAAAGGATTAACGCCAGGATGTTTCCAGAACCAACGGTCTTCGTAGTTAATTAACGCCTCAAGGTAGCGGGGCGACACCTCATCAATCGTTACTGGATACCGCCAGATGCCGTCCGCGTCGGCGAAGCGCCACAGCGGCGTACCATCATAGGCCACCACGACACGCGCCGGATCGACTTCGTGAAGCGGCAGCGGCCAGATTTTATCTGCCACCCAAACCGCCGCCGCAAGCAGTAGAGCAACGGCTGCCAGCCGGAACCAACAGCCGCGTTTACCCAACCCGCGCATCATTTACGGTCTGACAATCAACAGTCCCTCTGTCGCACCGGTCGCGCGCCACTGCGGAACGTACATGGACTCCACCTGCGGCACAGGAACCTGATAGGTCCCCGGCGTTACCGCCCGCGCCAGATACACCAGCGTCACCGGCTGTCCTTCGTTAACCGCCACCGCGGCGACAAAGCGATCGTCACGGAACTCAACGTGCTGGATATCCGCCTGCTGCATCTGATTGAGCAGATTCGCCACTTCGCTGCCGCTGTCCTGCAGGCTGGCGCTGCCGTTGGCCAGATTCTGGTTTTCCAGTTCCAGGCCCGCTGGCAGTAAGTCGACCACCAACGCATCCGGTACGTTCTGGCTGGCTTTCACCTCCAGCCAGACCAGCACCAGTTCGCCGCTGCGCAGAGAATCCAGCGATTTGCTGTTCCCGTCGAGCCCCAGGATCTGACGCTCAATATGCAAAACGTTGCTGACAGGCGTTGGCGAGGTTTGCGGGTAACCGCTCACATCCAGACGCAACCACAGAGGCAGATTACCGGTATTGGTCACGCTCAGCGTAGACAGCGCGTCGGCATCCAGATTACGCGTCTGTGATTTCTCTGCGGCTAACGGTTGTTCAGAGAATGACGTTTGCGCCTGCCACGAGCCAGGCAAGTCCTGTAACGTACGCGCGGCAAGGAACAGCGCATTATTTTCCTGAGTAGAGAGCCAGCGCTGTCCAAAGGCCTGTTCTGACAAGGTGTTCAGCAGCGTATTCTGTACCTCAGGTTTAAGTTTGTTTTCTTCCAGCAAGGCCAGCATCAGCGCGTTGTCGCGCAGTTGACTGCCGTAATCCGCCATCCACTGCTGCGTATCGCGGCGCGGTGTATTCAGGGCCAGCGTCAACGCCTGTTCACTGCGGTTGGCATCGCCCATATTTTTCAGCGCGATCCCCAGTTGTAACAGCGGTAAACCAGAGGCTGCTTGCGCACGACGCTCCCAGATCTCACGCAATGCGCCGAGCGGAGCTTTTTGCTGACGAGCCAGTACCAGCGCGGCGTAAGCCTGGACGGCAAAGCGGCTCGCGGATGCGTCGTCGGTATAACGAATCGACATCATGCCCGGATCCTGCAAATAGCGTAGCAGTCGCTCGTTGCCCCGGTTAATGACCTCTGCCGGCACGCTGTAGCCCTGTTCATTCGCCCGAACGAGGAAATCCATCACATACGCGGTAAGCCAGTACTCTTCCGCCCCGTTTTTATCCCACAGCGCGAAACCGCCATTATCACGCTGCATTTGCAGTAAACGAGAGATACCAATCTCTACTGCCGCACGGCGTTTTTCATCGCTGTCACCCGCAATACCTAACGCCTTCAGCTGCGCGGCGTTGGTGTATAAAGACGGGAACAACCCGCTCGCCGTTTGCTCAAGGCAACCGTAAGGGTAAGCTTTCAGTTCACGGATGTAGCGCGCCAGATTCAGCGGCGGTTTACCGCTGAACAGCAGCTGTCCCTGCATCGTCGCTGGAGAGAAATTCGTCAGTTCTTCGCCCGGAAGCTGCCAGGTTGCGCCCGGCTGAAGTGCAACGCCGTGATTAACAGTTTGCGCCGGGAACGCCGGACGCACGCCAATCTTCCACTGCTTATGCTGAACAGGCAGCGTTTCACCCGGCAAAGTCAGACCGCTAATCTGCGCCTGAATTTCGCCATCGCCAAACCCCTCCCGCGCGCGCACCGGAATAAACAGCGTAGTCCTTACGCCTGGCGCCAGATTTACCGGCGCGGGATCTTGCCCCATCAGCTCCAGTAAACCATTGGCCGTGAGCTTAATATTCAGCGTTTGCGGTTTGTCAGTCAGGTTGGTCACGTCCAGCGTCAGGCGCGAGGTATCGCCTCCCGCCAGAAAACGCGACATATTCAGTTCAGCAATTACTGGCGCGGCAACAATCACCTTGCTTTCGCTGCTGCCAAAGTCATCCGCCGTCCAGGCCTGCGCCATTACCCGCAGCTCGCCGTTGAAATCACCGATAGGTAACGTCACCGTACCTTCGCCCTGCTCGTTAAGCGTGACCGGCAACGCCTGTTGCGCCACGATATTGACGTGATTGACCGGTGGTTTACCGCCACGTTTTAATTCATCGCCGTCACCACCAAAGCGCAGCGCTGCCAGACGTCCTTGCCCTTCGATCACCTGGCCGTAAATATCATAAATATCCGCGCCATAGCGTTTTTGCCCGAAAAACGCCTGCCACGGATCCGGCGTGGCGTAATCGGTAATATTCAGCACTCCGCTATCAACGGCAGAGACCAGCACGTTAACCTGTTTTGGTACGTCGCCATTTTTGACGCTGGCTTTAATCTTGACGGTCAACGGCTGGTTTGGACGTATTTTCGCCGGGTTTTCCAGCGCCAGCGCCAGACGACGGTTTTCGTCACCTAACGGCAAATGCAGTAAACCGATCGCACGTTTTGGCGTTGCCGAACGGGACTTGTCGCCAGGACGAACCACCAGCGCACTAAGATACAAATCGTGGCGATTCCAGGTTTTATCGATTGGGATGGAGATATCGAGACCATCCGCCGGTACGTCTATTTCTTGCCACCATAGCGGGCCTTCGCTGGATTCCACCATCGCATAACCTTTGCCAGCAGCGGGAGCGGCAACGTGCAGCTTCATGGTATCACCGGGACGATAGCTGGGTTTGTCCAGTTTCAGCGTCACGCGATCGGGACGCACAGCCCCACTGCCGTCGCTATTATCCTGCCAGCTATAACCGGCCCAGAAGCGTACGCTGCTCACCGCATCATTAGGGGCTTTCACTTCCAGACGATAGGCGCCCCACTCAACCGGGAAGCTGACTTTACCGGTTTCATCGGCCTTAAGATCCAGAGTCTGCTCACCTTCAACCAGATCCTTTTGATCGAACTGTGATTGCCAGCCCTCGCCTTCAGACCAGTTCCAGTAATAATCTCGTCGCTCGCGGATCAAACGCACCTGCAAACCGGACACCGCTTTTTTCTCGCCTTGCGCATCGGCATACACAATGTCGAAAGCGGCGTTGCTGTTTTCATCAACGATAGGCTGATTCACGGTGGTATCGGTGCGGTAGTCATAAACGGCTTTCGCCGCAAACTGCGGACGAATGCCCGGCAGCGTATCTGCAGGCCAGATGGCTTGTTCAACCCGACGCGTCACCGGACGACCGCCCGACTCCAGCAGGCTGGCTTGCAGAATGACCTGTAACGGGGAATGCGTCTCCTGCCACTGGCTGTTGGCGGTCACTTCGCCGCGACCGTGGTCATCCAGCGTGAGCTGAACTTCATCGAGGCTGCGGGAAAGGTTTTCTTCGGCGATATTCCCAAACTGGAAGCCCGGTAACGCCTGTACCGCATCCCGCAATGGACGCAGATAAAGCTGGCCTTGCAGCGCATTGCCGTTGGCGGGCGCGCCGTACAGGTAGTAGCCCACCACCGAGAACTTCACTTCATCAGTTGGCGCCACCGGCATCTTACTAGCGGCGAGGTTAAGCGCCATCCGCTCCGGCATAAAATCTTCGACGTGGAAATCCCACATCCGCGACTGGTTGTCGCCAGTATTGGCACGAATATGCCACATGCCGGTTGGCGCGCTGCTGTCCAGCGGCCAGCTAAAACGGTACAGGCCGTTTTCCGGTTGGCTAACTACCGAGCGTAATACCTGTCCGTCGGGTTTCACGACTTCCAGCTTCACCGGTTGGTCGGGCAATGTTTTGCCGTCGCTGTCACGCAGTAATCCGTTGAGGATCACCGTTTCGCCAGGACGGTAGAGGTCACGAGGACCGAACATAAAGAACTGTTTGCTGTATCCCGGTGCACCAGCAATATCAAATTCAGCCAGATCCAACGCCGGGAGCTTCAGGTCCAGCAGCGTGGTTTGCCCATCTTTACGGGCCAACAATAAGGCGGCATCTTTATCCGTCTCGAGCTTCACGTGTCCCTGCGCATCGCTGGTCGCCTGCGCCAGCGTCTGCCCTTTCTCATTGAGTAAGGTGACCTCAATAGCCTGCTGCGCAGCGCCATTTTCCAGACTCTGCGTAAAGACATCCAACTGGTTATGATAACGGTGCGCAGACACACCAATATCGCTGAGCGTGAACAGCGTGGCGGCATTGCTATAGTTGTACTGCCCGGCCTGGTTCATCACCGCAATGTAAACGCCCGCCTGCTGTAGCGGCTTAATATCGCTAAGCGGCAGCAGCAGCTTCTCACGGGTGTTGCGCGCAGGATTAAGGTCAAAGCGCCCAGTATACACCAGTTCCGCCATTTTCAACAGATTGTCTGACTCCCAGTTTGACAGCGAATTACGATATTCCCACTGGCTGACAAATGCACCGAGCGACTCGGGCTTCACGCGAAAGAAGTTCACATCCACGCTGTTGACGTTAAGGGCC
>NZ_SZWR01000010.1:77082-78641 GCF_005280875.1 Citrobacter sp. wls827 | reverse complement strand
CAGCGAGCCGCGACTGGCGAAGCCTACGCTTGGCTGGACGTCGCGGGTGGTAATATTTTTTTCATAGTCGATAGCGAACGTCGCTTTATTCAGCGCCAGCAAATCACGCTCAATGGTCACCACCAGTTCCCGGTTAGGTTCAAGATGGCGTAAGCGCAGCTCTTTCAGGTTTGGCGCCAGCTCCCAGGCCCCATCCACTTTGCCGCTTTTTTTATCGACAACGTGCAGTACGCGAGAAAAATCTTGTTCAGGATCGAGAGGAATAGAAAAAGTCAGCACCAGCGTCGCCGCACCATCCAACTGGACTTCTGAGGCATCCAGCAGCGTCAACGGTTTGCCCTGGCTTTGCTGCATCAGCTTTTGTAATTGCGCCGGATCTTTTACCGGTGTGGTCTGTGGGGCGGGCGTATCATTTTTTGCCGTCGTCGACGGCTTATCGTTATTATCGCACCCCGCCAGCGCCAGCATCAGCATGCAGGCCGCTACGCGTAAATGTTTCATTTTTCATCCCTGGCCTGAGTGGCCCGTTAGCAACGTAGAACAACTATTATGCGTCAGATTTCAGCAGGTGGAAGTCAGTAATAAGATGTTGTTGTCTGAATTTTCGTGATTAATGTGGGTCCACCTGACAAATCAGCCTCTTTTACTTGTCGCTTTGCACCAAACATCCGACAATTTGCCGAAACCTGGTAAAAATGGAGATGCCTATGACTACCGCCTTCTTTGTCGCTGCCGACTGGCTTGTCGAACATATTGACGACCCGGAAATACAAATTCTTGATGCCCGGATGGCACCTCCAGGCCAGGAAGATCGCGATGTTGGCGAGGAGTATCGCGCCGGCCATATTCCTGGTGCGGTCTTTTTTGATATCGAAGCGCTCTCCGACCATACTTCTGCGTTACCGCATATGCTGCCACGTCCGGAGGCTTTCGCCGTCGCCATGCGCGAGCTGGGCGTACATCAGGATAAACACCTGGTCATCTACGACGATGGCAATCTGTTTTCCGCCCCGCGTGCCTGGTGGATGCTGCGCACATTTGGCGTCGAAAATGTCTCCATTTTGGCAGGCGGTTTTGCGAGCTGGCAGCGTGATGAGCTCCCCTTGCAGACAGGAAATGTTGACTTGCCCGAAGGTGAATTTGACGCCGTGTTTACGCCAGAGGCCGTCGTGCGGGTGACCGATGTCCTGCTGGCCAGCCATGAAAAAACCGCACAGATTGTCGATGCGCGCCCGGCTGCGCGTTTTAACGCAGAAGTTGACGAACCCCGACCAGGCCTCAAGCGCGGCCATGTTCCCGGTGCGCTGAACGTACCGTGGACAGAGTTGGTTCGTGACGGCGAACTGAAAACCACCGATGAGCTGGATGCTATTTTCTTCAGCCACGGCGTGAGCTTTGACAGACCGATAATCGCCAGTTGCGGATCCGGCGTAACGGCGGCCGTGGTGGTGCTGGCGCTTGCGACGCTGGGCGTTTCCAACGTCGCGTTGTATGACGGCGCATGGAGCGAATGGGGAGCGCGCAACGATTTACCGGTAGAACCCGAAACTAAATAAAAT
>NZ_SZWR01000010.1:44828-77011 GCF_005280875.1 Citrobacter sp. wls827 | reverse complement strand
AAAAACCGCTCAAATGAGCGGTTTTTTTGTGCCAGTCCGGTTCGCGGCCTTTCCAGCAGGCTGTGTTGCCATAGCAACGCAGGCACACCTCAGGAGCTAAATATTCCGGTTTAAGAGAATAAAAGTCAAGTTAATTAACAGGGAAACTATTCAACATTTAATGTATTATTCTGAGCGGCCCTTTCCGCTGTCTCGCAAACGGGCACTGGCTTTAGGGAAGGTCATTGTATGGCCGTATACGCAGGCGCACCTCAGTGCTTGCTATCACGGCATGATCGCCAGTGGTGCTGTCGTGATGCGGTCTTCGCATGGACCGCGCAATGAAAATACGATACTTCTGTATCGTGCTTGTTGTATCTGGCGCGTTGTGTCTTCACGGTGATCGGAGTTACTCAGGTAATTCTGTATGCGTGACGCTCAGCGCCCAGGGCAAGTAAGCCAGGTAGCCGCCCTACGGGGCGGCTTTCCTTTACTCAGATAATCCTGTTCTGCTTGAAATCCCGCAGGAAACCGCCCCAGCGACGCTCGTAGAAAGGCGCGATGTGTTCGGTAATAAAGTGGCTGACCCCTTTCTCACCTTTCACCACCTGGCAGATATCAATCGGTTCATCACCCGGTAACGTATCCGTTGCAACACTCCCCGTGGCATGAATAATCTCTTCAATATCGCCATCGGCTTCAATGCCAATCAGCAGGTTGGGTTGGGCATCCGGACTTTCTTTGATCGAGCAGAGAAACGCGCGTTTTACCGGCTTAATGGTTTTAAACAGCGTAGTCAGCGAGTCAATCATCTGCGCCGGAGGTTCAGCGACTTCAGAGAGGATCAGCGATTCACCGCCTTCCAGTACTTCCTGGGTGCTGAGCGGATTCCCTTCTTCCCCCATCAGCAGGCTGATTTCACGCGGCATAAATTCTTTGCCGGTCGGCAGTTTCGCGTTGAGAAACAGCGTTTCGCCGAGCGTCATTTCAAACAATGTACGCACCGGCATGACGACAAATGCCTGCTCATCTTCAACCGCCTGCTGCAGAGCTTCCAGGGAGGTGAAGAACGGGATCACGGTGGTGCCGTCTTCTTTTTCCCAGTGCTGAAGATCGAGGGCGCTGTCTTCAACCACCGCCTCGCCTTCTGCGGCAGTACCCGGCACCCAGACGGTAGACTCCAGTAAAGTACGGAAAAATGCCGGACGATGCGCAGGCTCTGTCGCCGCTTGCTCCAGCAGGGTTTCTAATTCGTTTTTTGTTTCAGACATAAGAACCACAAATTGGATGAGTACGTGTAGGCCGAATGCGCGAAACGCTATCCGGCCATACAGTCATAAATTACGCGGTCAGCAGGTTGGCAATCGTGCGCACACCCAGACCGGTTGCGCCCGCAGACCACTGCTCAACCGGCGCTTTGCGATAGGTTGCAGAGCAGTCGATGTGCAGCCAGCCCTGCTGATAGTTTTCCACGAAATGGGACAGGAAGCCCGCCGCAGTGCTGGCACCCGCCGGATAAGCCGCGCTGCCGGTATTATTCAGCTCGGCAAAGTTAGACGGCAGTTGGCTACGGTGGAACTCTGCCAACGGCAGACGCCAGAACGGTTCGTTTTCTTGCGCCGCACTTGCCAGCAGACGGGTAGCCAGTTGATCGTCAAAGCTAAACAGCGCGTGGTAATCGTTGCCCAGTGCCGTTTTCGCCGCGCCAGTCAACGTGGCAGCATCAATGATCAATTCTGGTTTTTGCGCGCTGGCGTCAATCAGGCCATCGGCCAGTACCAGACGTCCTTCGGCATCGGTATTCATCACTTCAACTTTTTTACCGTTGCGATAGTGAATAATATCGCCGAGCTTAAAGGCGTTGCCGCTGATCAGGTTATCCGCGCAGCACAGATACAGCTTAACGCGCTTGTTCAGACCACGGGTGATGGCGAACGCCAGCGCGCCGGTCACCGTGGCCGCACCGCCCATATCAGACTTCATCGAGTCCATAAATGCGCTTTGCTTGATGCTGTATCCGCCGGAATCAAAGGTAATTCCCTTGCCAACCAGACAGGCATAAACCGGGGCTTCTTTATCCCCGGTCGGGTTGAAGTCCAGCGCCAGCAATACTGGCGGACGTTCAGATCCACGACCTACGGTATGCAATCCCATGTAGTTCTGCTCGCGCAGATCTTCGCCTTTAGTGATCCGGTAAGAGACGTTATCGCAGGCAACAGAGCACAGCAGGTCTACTGCGCGTTGCGCCAGCTGTTCCGGGCCCAGCTCTTCTGCCGGGGCGTTAATGGTATCGCGCACCCAGTCAATAATTTTCAGGCGGTTATCCAGCTCTTTGCGCTGCGCCTCATCCAGAGCGGCCCACTCAACTTTGCGGGTGCCTTTTGGTCCTTTGTAGCCCTGCCAGAACGCCCAGCTACGTTCGGTATCCCAGCCTTCACCGTCCAGTTGGACATGTTTAATACCCAGGCCGTCAATTTTACGGGCGGCGCGCTGGATAAGGCCGAGGTCATCTTTCCCGTTCAGGTGCAGGGTAATACCGTCATTATTAATGCTGTATGTCGCCTTTTCACCCCAGCGGGCATCGGCGGGTTGCGTGGAAAGCGTAATTTTCATGGCTTCTGTCATTTTATTTATCCTTATTTTCGCGCATACAGGAAAACGGGCCGCCCGTGGGCAGCCCGTTGACTTATTCGGCTTCGTCCAGCCAGACCAGCAAAATGGCCTCAAGGATTTTTTCGTTCGATGCCTGTGGATCATCATCGAACTCTTCCAGGTCACAGATCCACTGGTGCAGATCGGTGAAACGAACGGTCTTGGGGTCGAGATCGGGGAACGCGTCGTACAGCGCTTCGCCGATTTCACGGCTATCGGTCCACTTCAGTCCCATACTACCCTCTGTTAATGCTCACGTGCATGATTGATTGTGTAACGTGGGATTTCGACCACTAAATCGTCCTCGGTGACACGTGCCTGACAGCTTAAACGGCTCTCCGGCTCCAGTCCCCAGGCTTTATCCAGCATGTCGTCTTCTTCTTCTGTGCTTTCCGGCAAAGAATCAAAACCTTCACGTACGATGCAGTGGCAGGTTGTGCAGGCACAGGATTTTTCACAGGCGTGTTCAATCTCGATACCGTTACGCAGGGCAACATCAAGAATGGTTTCGCCGGTCTCAGCTTCCAGAACTGCGCCATCGGGACAGAGATCCTGATGAGGCAAAATAACAATCTTTGGCATATTAAACCTCGTCCACGGAATGGCCTTTCAGCGCGCTACGGACGGATTTGTCCATGCGGCGAGCAGCGAATTCCTGGGTTTGTTTGTCTACGTTTTTAATGGCTTGTTCTATCGCGTCAACATCGTCACCCTGTGCAACCTCGCTCAAGTGCGCGGCGGCGGTGTCGATAACCTGACGTTCTGCGGCGCTTAACAGCGCGGCATCAGCGTTCAGCGCACCGGATAAACTTTCCAGTACGCGTGCCGCTTCGACTTTCTGTTCTGCAAGCCAACGGGCTTTAACGTCCTGCTCGGCAAAACTCATCGAATCCTGAATCATGGAGGCGATTTCACTGTCGGTCAGACCGTAGGACGGTTTAACCTGAATTGAGGACTCAACGCCGGTAGATTTTTCCATGGCGGTGACGCTCAGCAGACCATCGGCGTCCACCTGGAAGGTCACGCGGATGTGTGCGCCGCCAGCTGGCAATGCCGGGATGCCGCGCAGCGCAAAACGCGCCAGTGAACGGCAGTCCTGTACCAGCTCACGCTCGCCTTGCATCACGTGAATGGACATCGCGGTTTGGCCATCTTTAAAGGTGGTGAAATCCTGCGCGCGCGCCACCGGGATAGTGGTGTTACGTGGGATCACTTTCTCCACCAGACCGCCCATAGTTTCAAGACCGAGCGACAGCGGGATAACGTCCAACAGCAGCATTTCGCTGTCTGGTTTGTTCCCGACCAGAATATCCGCCTGAATTGCCGCACCAATGGCGACCACTTTGTCCGGGTCGATAGAAGTCAGCGGCGTACGGCCAAAAAATTCACCAACGCGTTCACGCACCAATGGCACGCGCGTTGAACCACCGACCATCACCACTTCCAGCACATCCTGCGGCTCCACGCCCGCATCTTTCAGCGCGCGACGGCAGGCCAGCAGCGTACGCTTGACCAGTGCGGAAATGAGTCCATTAAAGGTTTCACGGGTGATTTCACCCTGCCATCCCGCCACGTTAACCGTTACAGAATCGGTATCGCTAAGCGCGATTTTCGCTGCAATAGCGGCATCCAGCAGTTCGCGCTGTACGCGGTTATCACTGCGATCGGCAACACCCGCCTGCTCGCGAATGTAATCCGCCAGCAGATGGTCAAAGTCGTCGCCGCCGAGCGCGGAATCACCGCCGGTCGCCAGCACTTCGAATACGCCGCGACTCAGGCGCAGAATAGAAATATCAAAAGTACCGCCGCCAAGATCGTAGACCGCAATCACGCCTTCCTGACCGGAGTCCAGACCATAGGCAATCGCAGCTGCGGTCGGTTCGTTCAGCAGACGTAATACGTGCAGGCCCGCCAGACGCGCGGCGTCTTTGGTCCCCTGACGCTGTGCATCGTCAAAGTAAGCCGGAACGGTGATCACCACGCCGTCCAGTTCGCCGGACAGTGATTCGGTTGCCCGCGCGGCCAGCGCTTTCAGAATATCAGCGGAGACGCGCACCGGATTAAGCAATCCGGCAGCGGTTTCAATCATCGGCAAGCCGTTTTCGCTTGCCTGGAACGTATATGGCAGATGCGGGTAACGCGCCTGGATATCCGCCAGAGAGCGGCCCATCATGCGTTTTACCGAACTGACGGTGTTTGCCGTATCCAGCGCAGCATTGGCGCGGGCATCGTAACCGACAGAATAACCCTGCTGCTGATAGTGAACCACTGACGGCAACAGGTGGCGACCTTCATGATCTGCCAGCGTTTCGGCCTGGCCGCTGCGTACGGTCGCAACCAGGGAGTTGGTGGTGCCTAAATCGATACCTACCGCCAGACGACGCTGGTGCGGCGCGGCGCTCAGACCAGGCTCACTAATTTGTAATAAGGCCATTTTCGCTTCCGGAAATTAAAAATCGAGCAGTTTTTCTTCGAGTTGTTCTGCACTGCTTCGCAGTTTATCGAGAAAACGCAGCTTACGCACGGTATCTGCCGCCGCGTCCCACGTCTCGCTATCCAGCTGTTCCACCATCAGTTGATGACGAACGTTATACATTTCGCTGACGCGCTGCATAAACGCATCTAAACGTTGACTGTCTTTTGCCTGTTCAATTTCGTCCAGCTCTTCCCGCAGCTCCAGTTGTTCCATCAGGAACGCGGTATCGCGCACCGTGTGCTGCTCGCTACGGATATCAAAGCCGTGTAAAGACAATAAGTATTCGGCGCGCATCAAAGGATGACGCAGCGTTTGCCAGGCCTGGTTGATCGTGGCGGACTGCGAAACCGCAGCAAGTTGTTCCGCCTGGGAACCACTGGCAAATTTATCAGGATGATACTGACGTTGTAGATCCTGAAAACGTAGGCTCAGCGCCTGAGTATCGAGCTGATAACGGGCCGGCAAGCCAAAGAGGGTGAAGTAGTCCATAACATTCTCAGGGCATCGATTCTCTGTTGTTCACGGGAGCAAAACCAGAGAGTCAGGTAAAACAAACCCCACGCGCAGGCGACCACGGTGGGGTTATCAGTAAGCGCGTTACACGTGGAAGCTTTCGCCGCATCCACATTCGTCTTTCACGTTCGGGTTAGTGAACTTAAACCCTTCGTTCAGACCTTCTTTGACGAAGTCTAACTGCGTACCGTCGAGGAATTGCAGGCTCTTACCGTCGACCACAACTTTTACGCCTTTGTCTTCAAACACGGTATCTTCAGCCGCCGGCTCGTCAACAAATTCCAGTACATAGGCCATACCTGAGCAGCCGGAGGTTCTCACGCCCAGACGCAGACCAAACCCTTTACCGCGGTTTGCCAGGAAGGTATTTACACGCGCTGCTGCACTGTCGCTTAAGGTAATCGACATAATAAAACCTCAACTCTTAATTATTTTGCTTCACGTTTGCTTTTGTAATCCGCAATCGCGGCTTTAATTGCGTCTTCAGCCAGAATAGAGCAGTGAATTTTCACCGGTGGCAGTTCAAGCTCGTCGGCGATATCGGTGTTTTTAATCGCCTGTGCTTCGTCCAGAGATTTCCCTTTTACCCATTCGGTAACCAGAGAGCTGGAAGCAATAGCGGAACCGCAGCCGTAAGTCTTGAAACGCGCGTCTTCAATGATACCCTCATTGTTGACTTTGATCTGCAACTTCATCACGTCGCCACAGGCTGGTGCACCCACCATGCCGCTGCCCACGTTCTCGTCGCTGTTGTCAAAAGAACCCACGTTACGTGGATTCTCGTAATGATCGATTACTTTTTCGCTGTAAGCCATGCTGAATTCTCCTTATCGGTACCGATTAGTGATGTGACCATTCAATGCTGTTCAGATCCACGCCCTGTTTGAACATTTCCCACAGTGGAGAAAGGTCACGCAGGCGGCCGATGGAGTTGCGAACCAGATTGATGGCGTAGTCAATCTCTTCTTCGGTAGTGAAACGACCTAAAGAGAAACGAATTGAGCTGTGTGCCAGCTCGTCGGTCATCCCCAGCGCACGCAGCACGTAGGATGGCTCCAGGCTTGCAGAAGTACATGCAGAACCGGAGGATACAGCCAGATCTTTCAGCGCCATAATCAGCGACTCGCCTTCAACAAAGTTGAAGCTGACGTTGAGAATGTTCGGTGCGCCCTGCTCGAGATCGCCGTTAAGATACACTTCTTCCATATCTTTCACGCCGTCCCACAGACGGTTACGCAAGCTGCGCAGGCGCGCCATCTCGGTTTCCATCTCTTCTTTAGCGATACGGTAAGCTTCACCCATGCCGACGATCTGGTGCACAGGCAGCGTACCGGAACGCATACCGCGCTCGTGACCGCCGCCGTGCATCTGCGCTTCAATACGAATACGCGGTTTACGACGCACGTACAGCGCACCAATACCTTTCGGACCATAGATTTTGTGGCCGGAGAAGGACATCAGGTCAACTTTCAGTTGGCTCAGATCGATAGGCAGTTTGCCCACGCTCTGGGTCGCATCAACGTGATAGATGATGCCGCGCGCACGGCACATTTCGCCGATAGTCGCGATATCCTGCACCACGCCGATTTCGTTATTCACGTGCATGATGGACACGAGAATAGTGTCGTCACGCATTGCCGCTTCAAGTTCTTTCAGGTCGATAATGCCGTTACGCTGCGGGGCGAGGTAGGTGACTTCAAACCCTTCGCGCTCCAGCTGACGACAGGTGTCCAGCACGGCTTTGTGTTCGGTTTTGCTGGTGATGATGTGCTTGCCTTTTTTCTGATAAAAGTTGGCTGCACCTTTAATCGCCAGGTTATCGGATTCAGTCGCACCGGAAGTAAAGACGATTTCACGCGGGTCAGCGCCCACGAGGTCAGCAATCTGGTTACGGGCGATATCTACCGCCTCTTCAGCCTGCCAGCCGAAACGGTGTGAACGAGACGCTGGGTTACCAAAGTTTCCGTCCAGGGTCAGACACTGCATCATTTTCTCGGCAACACGCGGGTCCACCGGCGTGGTTGCGGAGTAGTCGAGATAGATCGGTAATTTCATTGCTCTATAAACTCCGTACATCGCTTCAATGCAAGGAATCAGGCAACCGGCTGGATGTACGACCGTGTTAACGGGGTGTGTAACACCCCGGCCTGATTCTAAAATACTTTTATTATGCGCGTAACTTAACGTCGATCGCGTCTTGAGCACGATTAGTGCGTGGAGCGTCATGGGTATGCTGGCGACCAGACACATCCAGAACTTCCTGATTATTTACCAGTTCGCCCAACGTAATGTTGTTGAGGAAACCGGTCAGACGATCGCTCAGATCGCGCCACAGCGCATGGGTCAGGCATTTATCGCCGCCCTGACAACCGCCTTTACCCTGGCAACGGGTCGCATCTACAGACTCGTCCACAGCGCTGATTACTTCACCTACTGCGATGCTGCCGGCATCTTTACCCAGCAGATACCCGCCGCCTGGTCCACGTACGCTGGAAACCAGACCGTTTTTACGCAAACGGGAAAACAGCTGCTCCAGATATGACAGGGAAATTCCCTGACGTTCAGAAATATCAGCCAACGGTACCGGGCCCGTTTCGGAGTTGAGCGCAACGTCCAACATTGCGGTCACGGCATAACGCCCTTTTGATGTCAGTCTCATGTCTTACTTAGCCTCAAACTCGCCCCTGCCCGGGGTTTTTTATTGTAAAATGGGGGTATTGCATAGCAGGGGCAAGTCTGACATTCCCGACTAAATCAGTCAACTATTTACTTGACTAATTTAGTCAGGTATTTAACCTTCAGTGCCATTTTTACTTGCCGGAGGCGTTACGTTTACTTGCCTTTATTTTGTTGCTCAATCGACGCTAAAATCCCGCGCAAAATGTTCAGTTCCTGGCTCTCCGGACGCGCGCGCGTAAACAGACGGCGCAGCTTGTTCATCACCTGTCCCGGATGCCCTTCGCGGATAAACCCAGTCGACAGAAGCGTTTGTTCCAGATGACCGTAAAAACGCTCTAAATCATCGACCAGCGGGTACTCAGCTTCTTCGTATTCTGCGGTCTTCTCGCTTTCCTGCGTCGCCAGCCAGGCCATGCGCACTTCATAAGAGATGACCTGCACCGCCATCGCCAGGTTCAGCGAACTGTATTCCGGGTTCGCAGCAATAGCGACGTGGTAATGGCACTTCTGCAGTTCTTCATTCGTCAGACCAACGCGTTCACGACCAAACACCAGCGCCACCGGCGAATTCGTCGCTTCAGAGACGCTTTTTAAACCGCATTCGCGCGGATCCAGCATCGGCCACGGCAGCGTACGGGAGCGCGCGCTGGTGCCTACCACCAGGCTGCAACCTGCCAGCGCTTCATCAAGAGTATCGACGATCTGCGCGCTGCCGATTACATCACTGGCACCTGCCGCCAGAGCGATGGCCTGAGAGTCCGGTTTAACCAGTGGATTTACCAGCCACAGATTGGTTAAACCCATGGTTTTCATTGCGCGGGCTACAGAGCCCATGTTGCCAGTGTGAGAGGTTTCCACCAGCACGATTCGAATATTTTGCAGCATTGTATTTCTTCGGCTAAAGATTATTCGGGCATATTATCATAAAACGAAGACATATTCCGAACTCGCTGCTATACTCTGCGCCGTTTTCCCGTTCTTTAACATCCAGTGAGAGAGACCGATGCATCCGATGCTGACCATCGCCGTGCGCGCAGCGCGCAAGGCGGGTAATGTAATTGCCAAACACTACGAAACCCCAGACTCTGTAGAAACCAGCCAGAAAGGCAGCAATGATTTCGTGACTAACGTCGATAAAGCCGCCGAAGCGATTATTATCGAAACTATTCGCAAATCTTACCCACAGCACACCATCATCACCGAAGAAAGCGGTGAGCACGCAGGTGAAGATCAGGATGTTCAATGGGTTATCGATCCACTGGATGGCACTACCAACTTCGTAAAACGTCTGCCGCACTTCGCGGTATCTATCGCAGTACGCATTAAAGGCCGTACTGAAGTTGCCGTTGTTTACGATCCGATGCGTAACGAACTGTTCACCGCCACTCGCGGCCAGGGCGCACAGCTGAACGGCTATCGTCTGCGTGGCAGCACCGCCCGCGATCTGGACGGCACCATCATCGCCACCGGTTTCCCGTTCAAAGCGAAGCAGCACGCCGCTTCTTACATGAAAATTCTTGGCAAAATGTTTACCGAGTGCGCTGACTTCCGCCGCACAGGTTCTGCTGCGCTGGATCTGGCTTACGTTGCCGCTGCGCGCGTTGACGGTTACTTCGAAATCGGTCTGAAACCATGGGATTTCGCCGCAGGTGAGCTGATTGCGCGTGAAGCTGGCGCACTGGTTTGCGACTTCACCGGTGGTCATAACTACCTGGCAACCGGCAACATCGTTGCAGGTAACCCGCGCGTTGTTAAAGCCATGCTGGCGAACATGCGTGATGAACTGAGCGACGCGCTGAAACGCTAATCGTTTGATGCCGGATGGCGGCTAGCGCCTTATCCGGCCTACCAGGGGCGTTCCCCGTAGGCCTGATAAGCGAGGCGCCATCAGGCATTCATCCTACAACAGTGCTAAAACGGTCTTATCCCCCGCCCCACCGGCACCGCGCTCATCCACATCACTACCGCAGCAGCAATAAGCACTGCACCACCGGCTAACGCCAGCGTCGTCCATCCGATTTGCCGCCACAGCACCGGCGCTTTGTGTCCGCTAATTCTCACCGCCAGCGAGCGAAAACTGTGTACCAGCAGAGCCAGTGACGTAATCGTTAAAGAGGTTCCTGCCGCCATCGCCAGCGCCGACGCCATACCCCAGCTAAAGACGCCAACCACTTTACTGAACAGCAGCACCATAATTGCGCCAGAGCATGGGCGCATGCCCATAGAGAGAATAATCATCAACCGGGCGCGCCAGTCATCACCGCTTTGCAGTTGTTCCGGGTTGGGCAAATGCTGATGCCCGCAGCCGCAGCCCTCGTGATGCACATGGTGCGGCGTAAAGGCGGTGAATTTCGGGCGCATCAGCAGCTGGCGCAATTTCTTTAGCGCACGGACACACAATAAAACACCCAACATGCCAACCAGCGCATAACTTCCCTTCTCCAGCCAGAAACTGCTCATATGCAGCTGTCGGGCAGGCAGTTGCAGTACCGTGAGCACCACAACCACCAGCCCTATTGCCACCAGCCCCTGTAATAGGGAAGACGCCAGCGTCAGCCCGATGCTCGACTTGAGCTTCGACGGATGCGTCGCCAGCCAGGTCGTGATGACGATTTTGCCGTGCCCCGGCCCCAATGCGTGCAATACCCCATATATAAAGCTAAACAACAGCAGAGATCCGCCCGCACGTGTGGGGTTCGCGGCAACCGCTTTCAGCAACCCGCTCATCTGCTGGTTAACGCCTCGCTGCCAGACGACACTTTGCATCATCACCTGCGGCCAGGCCTGCCATAACCACAACACCCCGCCTGTCGCCAACAACAAAAAGACCGCCAGCGGCCATAGCGTGAGCCAGCGGCGTCTGGCTGCGCGTTGTTGATAAACTACTGACATTGCAGCGTCACCGTCTGTGCAAACTGTTTACCCAACTCCATATCCTCCGGCGGTGCGTCTTCTTTATCCAGAGACTGCGCAAAACTCAGCATGTGTTCATTCGGCGTCGGCGTATGCATTGAAATATGGCATTGCTGGCTTATGGTCTGCGAAAGCCGGGCGTCGCTGTCTTTGTCATAGCTCATATCGACGTAGTAGGTCGGATCGAAGGTTGAAATAGTATATTTTTGACCGCTCAGTGGTTGAGCTTCGGCCAGCGGCAGAACGAACGTCAGCACCGCCTGGTGTTCTTCACGCTCCATGCCATATTCCGTCGGTCTGTTTTTAAACTTTACCTTTTTCCCATCGTGCCATACTTCGGTGAAATAGTGCTGCCCGAGAACGTTGGCCATCACTTCCGCCGCCAGTTTTTTCCAAATTTCATCGCCAGGTTTAGCATTCCCCGCGTCGTAAAGCAGATCCGCCGACGTGATTTCATCCATCGTCCAGCGCATTTTTAGCGCGACGAACCGATCATTTTCGCTCACAACTTCGGTTTTCAGATGAATAAAGCTGTGGGGATGCGCACCTGTGCCAAAAGACAGGACAGCGAGAAACAACGTCATAATGATACGTTTAACGCCTTGCATGAGTTCTCCACGTTAAAAATCAACACCGCCACAAATAATGATGCCGTATTTGGCGCAAGTGTGCCGAGGATACCATTGAACGAAAAAAGTTGAGCACCCTTTTCCGGTATCGATTCAGTTCTCAATTTCGATAATTTCTTCTTCGGGAAATTCCACCCAAACACCTTTTCGGCGTCAAATCTTAAGTCAAATGATAATAATATGTTAGTTAATAGTTTCATTTTAATGTTTTATTAACAATTAATTTGAACGCTTGAATCTAAAAACATGTAAATTTAACTAATTTTTAACTATTTTATTTCCATAAATTCACAATAATGGGCGTACATCACATTCTCCAAACTTATGATTCATTCCCTCTTCCATTCGTTGTTAACTTCACGCCGTGACATGTCCTGCCCCCTACGAAAGGTACAACTATGAAATTCAAACTCGCATTACTCAGTGCAACCCTGGTTTCTGCATGCATGTTGTCCGGCACGTCCTTTGCGGCGGAAAAATATGAAATTGCTGTGGTTGCCAAAGTCACCGGTATTCCCTGGTTTAACCGCATGGAAACCGGTGTTAACGAAGCAGCAAAAAAACTGGATGTGAACGCTTACCAGACCGGTCCGTCTACGCCGGACCCGGCACAGCAGGTCAAAGTGATTGAGGATCTGATCGCCAAAAACGTCAACGCGATCATCGTGGTACCAAACGATGCCAAGGTTCTTGAGCCAGTACTGAAAAAAGCGCGCGATAAAGGCATTGTGGTCCTGACGCACGAATCCCCGGACGAGCAAATCGGTCAGTGGGATATCGAAACCATCGACAGTGAAAAATACGCGCAGGCCAACGTCGATGAGTTAGCGAAAAACATGGGCGGTAAAGGCGGGTATGCAATCTATGTTGGTTCGCTGACGGTCCCACTGCATAACGCGTGGGCGGATTATGCAATTAAGTACCAGAAAGAAAAATATCCGGAAATGTTCGAGGTCACTTCACGCCTGCCGGTCGCGGAAAGCATCGATAAATCCTACGCCACAACGCTGGATCTGATGAAAACCTATCCGCAGATGAAGGGCATTATCGGCTTCGGCTCACTGGGTCCAATTGGTGCGGGTCAGGCTGTGCAGAAAAAACGCGCCAAAGATAAGATCGCCGTTGTCGGGATCGCCATGCCAGCACAGGCTGCGCCTTACCTGATGCGCGGTGATATCAAAAAAGCGCTGCTGTGGGATCCAAAAGATGCGGGCTATGCGCTGGTAACGGTTGCCGATCAGCTGTTGCAGGGCAAAGAAGTCAATGCAGATCTGAGTATCGACGGTTTAGGGAAAGCCGATATCGACACGGAGAAGAAAGTGATCCGCTTTAACAAGATCCTCGAAGTCACCAAAGACAACGCACAATCACTCGGTTTCTAAGGCTTTTGCCAACACCAGGGAAACCATAACGCCGACCGTCTGGTCGGCGCTATCAACCAAACTTAACACTCAGCGTCCGTCAGGGCGCTCGCAGGGGTATTGTCCATGACAGACACCACCGCATTTATCACTCTTGAGAATATCAGCAAACAATTCCCGGGCGTGCTGGCGCTGGATAACGTGAATCTGACGCTGAGAAAAGGCGAAGTTCACTGTCTGGCGGGTCAAAACGGCTGTGGTAAAAGCACCATTATTAAAGTGATCTCCGGGGTTTATCACCCGGAAAAAGGCGCGCAGATTTTACTCGACGGAAAATTGTTCCATCACCTGACGCCGCAGCTCTCTTCCCATTATGGCATTCAGGTTATCTACCAGGACCTGTCGTTGTTCCCCAACTTTAGCGTCGCAGAAAATATTGCGGTTAACCGCTATCTGCCCGGCGGTGATATCTGGGTACGGCGTGGTGCTATGAAACAGCAGGCGCTGGCCGCCATGAAACGTATCGGGGTGAATATCGATCCCGATAAAAAAGTAGAAAAACTCTCGATTGCTGATCGACAGCTGGTCGCCATTTGCCGGGCGATTGCCGCCGATGCGCGTCTGGTGATTATGGATGAACCCACCGCATCGCTAACCCGTCAGGAGGTCAATGGCCTGCTGAAGGTGGTTAACGAACTGAAAGCGGCCGGCATTTGCGTGGTGTTTGTCAGCCATCGTCTGGATGAAGTGATGGAAGTGGCAGACCGCATCAGCGTGATGCGCGACGGCAAACTGGTGGGCACATATCCTGCCAGCGAACTGGACAGTCACGAGCTGGCTTTCCTGATGACCGGACAACGCTTCCACTACAGCCCGCTGCCGGAGAAATCATTCGACGATCGAGAGCCCCTGCTGGAGCTGCGCAACCTCAGCCGCAGAGGCAAATACCAGAACATTAATCTGTCGCTACACGGCGGCGAGATTGTCTCAATTGTCGGCCTGTTGGGCGCCGGGCGTACCGAGCTTTGTTTGAGCCTGTTTGGCATGACACACCCGGAAAGCGGCGAGATGCGTATTAACGGTCAGCCGGTCACGCTTCGTAATAACCACGACGCCATTAAGCACGGGATCGGCTATGTCTCAGAAGATCGCCTGACGCAGGGGCTGATCATGGAGCAGTCGATTTACGACAACACCATCGTCACGGTGTTTGATCAACTGCACACCGGTAGCGGCTTGCTCGATCATCGTAAAGCGCAAAAGCTGGTCGCCGATTTGATCCGCGAGCTAAATATCAAGGTGTCCGATCCGCACCTGCCGGTCAAAACGCTTTCCGGCGGGAATGCCCAGCGCATCGCCATTGCCAAATGGGTGGCGACCAATCCCCGCATTCTGATCCTCGACTCGCCTACCGTAGGCGTGGATATCGCCAACAAAGAGGGCATTTACCAGATAGCCCGCGATTTAGCGGAACAAGGTATGGCGGTGCTGATGATTTGCGATGAAATCCCGGAAGCGTATTACAACAGCCACCGCGTGCTGGTGATGCGTCGCGGCAGGCTGGTGGCGGAATTTAATCCTCATCACTGCCGTGAAGAGGAGATTGCTGAAGTGGTCGAGGTAATCAATGAATAAGATGCATCTGTCCCGTTTAATCGGGCAACATGAATTCTGGCTGGGCCTGCTGGTCGTGGCGCTGGCGGTTGGGCTGAGCATCAGCACCGACGAGTTCTTGTCTTTGGGGAACCTGACGGATGTGGCCACCAGCTACGCGATTCTCGGCATCCTTGCCTGTGGGCTGTTTGTGGTGCTGATTTCCGGCGGGATCGATATCTCATTTCCGGCGATGACCGCGATTGCCCAGTATGCGATGGCCAGTTGGGTGATCGGCCACGGCGGCAACTTCGCACTGGCATTAACCATTGCGATTGCGGTGGGCCTGCTGCTTGGGCTGATTAATGGCTTCCTGGTCTACTGGCTGCGCGTTCCGGCAATCATCATTACCATCGCCACGCTGAACGTCTACTACGGCCTTCTGGTTTACGCCACCAAAGGCACCTGGCTGTACGGTTTCCCTGACTGGTTTATGAACGGCATTAACTGGTTCTCCTTCACCGCGGCAGATGGCTACGACTACGGCCTGACCCTGCCCCTGCTGTGCCTGGCGGCGGTGATCATCTTTACCGCTGTGCTGATGAACTATACCCGTCTTGGCCGTCAGGTTTACGCCATGGGCGGCAACCGCGACGCGGCCTCACGCCTGGGGCTGAATCTGCTGAAGCTGCATTTCTACGTGTATGGCTATATGGGCATTCTGGCAGGTGTTGCGGCCGTGGTTCAGGCGCAAATCACCCAGTCAGTTGCACCCAATTCGCTGCTCGGCTTTGAGCTGACGGTGCTGGCGGCGGTCGTACTCGGCGGAACCAGCATGAGCGGCGGGCGCGGTACGTTGACCGGAACCCTGCTCGGCGTTGTCTTGCTCGCCTTCTTACAAAATGGTCTGACGCTGCTCAGCGTCTCCTCTTACTGGCACACCGTATTCAGCGGCGCCATTATCCTGGTCAGCATCAGTGCCACGGCCTGGAACGAAAAACGCAAACTGGCAAGGGAGCTTTGAGATGAAAACAATCGCCAGATTTTTACCCGGTGATGCCATCATTCGTCTGCAATGCGTCATTATTGTGGTCGTCGCCCTGGTTTTCTCAGCCCTGCTCGGCAGCCGTTTTTTTAGCGTCGCTAACTTCCAGTCGATAGGCTCACAGTTACCGATCCTCGGCATGCTGGCCCTCGGGATGGGTATGACCATGCTGACCGGCGGCATTAACCTGTCAATTATTGCCGGGGCGAACGCCTGCTCGCTGGTAATGGCAGCGATTATCGTTACCCATCCGGATAACCCGCTGTTTCTGGTGCTGGCGCTGCTGGCAGGCGCAGCCGTGGCGGTGGCTATCGGTACGCTCAACGGCGCGCTGATTGCCTGGGTCGGCGTCTCACCGATTCTCGCCACCCTCGGCACGATGACACTTATCTCCGGGCTGAATATTCTGCTCTCCAACGGGACGGTGATTTCGGGTTTCCCGACCGCCATTCAGTACCTTGGCAACGCCACGATTGCGGGTATTCCGGTGGCGCTGTTGCTTTTTTTCCTCGTGGCAATCCTGCTGTGGGTACTGCTGGAGCACACCACGCTGGGGCGCAGTCTTTATCTCGTCGGCTCCAATGAGCAGGCTACCCGCTACAGTGGTGTGAATACCGTACGGGTACAAATTTCCGTGTACGTGATTTCAGCCCTGCTCGGCTGGGTCGCCGCCATTCTGATGATGGCGAAATTCAACTCGGCAAAAGCCGGATACGGTGAGTCCTACCTGCTGGTCACCATCCTTGCCTCCGTACTCGGTGGCATCAATCCGGATGGCGGCTTCGGACGCATTATCGGCCTGGTACTGGCGCTGATTGTGCTGCAAATGCTGGAAAGCGGCCTTAACTTGCTGGGGGTCAGCAGCTATCTGACGATGGCGCTGTGGGGCGCGGTGCTGATCCTCTTTATCGCATTACAGAATCGTAAAGCCTGATTTCAGGAGAAAAAATTATGGCAAGTTACTTTATTGGTGTGGATGTCGGAACCGGAAGCGCCCGTGCTGGCGTGTTTGATCTCAACGGCAGAATGGTCGGCCAGGCCAGTCGGGCCATCGAGATTTACCGTCCGCAGGCCGATTTTGTTGAGCAGTCTTCCGATAACATCTGGCAGGCGGTGTGTAACGCGGTTCGCGATGCGATTAACCAGTCGGATATCAACCCTATCCAGGTGAAAGGTCTGGGTTTTGACGCCACCTGTTCACTGGTGGTGCTGGATAAAGAAGGTAAACCGCTGACCATCAGTCCGTCCGGGCGCAGCGAACAGAACATCATTGTGTGGATGGATCACCGCGCCATTACCCAGGCCGAACGCATCAACGCCCTGCACCACCGGGTGCTGGACTACGTTGGCGGCATTATCTCACCGGAAATGCAAACGCCAAAGCTGCTGTGGCTGAAGCAACATATGCCTAACACCTGGGCCAATGCGGGATACTACTTTGACCTGCCCGATTTCCTGACCTGGCGCGCAACGGGCGATGACACGCGCTCACTGTGCTCGACGGTGTGTAAATGGACTTATATGGGCCATGAAGACAAGTGGGATGCCAGCTATTTCCGCCAGATTGGGCTGGAAGACTTGCTGGAACATGATGCCGCCAAAATTGGTCGCTACGTGAAAACCATGGGCGAACCGCTCGGTCATGGTCTTTCTGCACTCGCCGCCAGCGAAATGGGGCTGATTCCGGGGACCGCTGTCAGCGTCTCGATCATCGATGCCCACGCCGGTACGCTCGGCACGCTCGGCGCGAGCGGTGTCTCCGGCGAGGTGGCGGATTTTGACCGCCGCGTCGCGCTGATTGGCGGCACCTCTACCGGACACATGGCGATTTCCAAAGAGCCGCGTTTTATCGGCGGCGTTTGGGGTCCTTACTACTCAGCAGTGCTGCCAGAATACTGGCTTAACGAAGGTGGACAGTCGGCAACCGGGGCGTTAATCGACCACGTTATTCAGTCGCATCCTTGTTACGAAACCTTGTTGACCCAGGCGAAATCTCAAGGGCAGACCATTTATGAAGTGCTGAATGCGCTGCTGCGTAAAATGGCCGGCGAGCCGGAAGATATCGCCTTTCTGACCCGCGACATGCACATCCTGCCCTATTTCCACGGCAACCGTTCACCGCGCGCCAACCCAACGCTCACAGGCGCTATCACCGGACTGAAGCTGTCGCGCACGCCGGAAGATATGGCGCTACAGTACCTCGCGACCATCCAGGCCATTGCGCTGGGAACCCGTCATATCATTGAAACGATGAATCAAAGCGGCTACACCATCGATACCATTATGGCCAGCGGCGGCGGGACGAAAAACCCGATCTTCGTTCAGGAGCATGCCAACGCCACCGGCTGTGCGATGCTGCTGCCTGAAGAGAGCGAAGCCATGCTACTGGGCGGCGCCATGATGGGAACTATCGCCGCGGGCGTGTTCGATACCTTCCCGGAAGCAATGTCGGCGATGAGCCGGATAGGTAAAACGGTCACCCCGCAGACCAATCGCATTAAGCAGTACTACGATCGCAAATATCGGGTGTTCCACGAGATGTATCAGGACCATATGAAATACCGCCAGTTGATGCAGGAGGACGCATGAGTGATTCATGGTCTCAGGCCAGCGGCGTATTCCAGCTCTATAGCGATGCCCTGGCGGGTCTGGGGCAGCATCTGACTGAACCTGTCTGGCAGTCGCTAATGGCGGAGCTGCGCGGTTGTCAGGGCAAAGTCGTCGTGACCGGCGTCGGTACCTCTGGCATTGCAGCGCGTAAAGTCGCACATATGCTTGCCTGCGTGGAACGTCCAGCGATTTACCTCAACGCGACGGATGCAGCGCATGGCGATCTCGGTTTTTTACGCGCCGACGACCTGGTGATTATGCTGTCACGCGGGGGTAATTCGGACGAGCTCACCCGGCTGCTGCCCGGACTGGCTGCGAGGAATGTGCCCATCCTGAGCGTGACTGAAAACGCGGATTCGGCCATCGCTAAAGCATCGAAGCTAGTGATTTCCACCGGCGTTCAGCGAGAGGCCGACCCGCTGAACATGTTAGCCACTACCTCAATTTTACTGGTGCTGGCTATCTTTGACGCCGCCTGCGCCTGTCTGATGAGCGAAAGCGGCTACTCAAAGGAAACGCTGCTGGCGGTACATCCGGGCGGCGATGTGGGATTAACGCTGAGTCGCGAGAAGTAACGCCAGACAACTGTTACGGAGGTAATGAACCTGTTGCCTCCGTCGTATTGCTACGTTCACTTTAGGTTTTTCACTTCTCTGCGATAGCATGTTCATACCTCCCTCCGCCAGCATTCCCCCCTCTGGCATTTTTTATATCTCAACAAAAGATAAAACAGTGAAAAAGCGGATTAACGCGCTGCGTTCCACTCCCGCTATCTGATCCGCACGTGAAAAATTCTGTGACGCCCTCCAGCATTCCTGGTGGAAAGCATTCCATTCTTCAAATCTATGATCAAACTTTAGCTATTCTTATCAAACATACTTACGGGAGACCCTACAGATGATGTCAACGCTTGCTCCGCCATCTGTACTTTCCGCTCCCCAGCGCCGTTGCCAGGTACTGCTGACGCTTTTCCTGCCGGGGCAAATCGCTACTACACAAACCTTCAGCAGCCTCAACGGTGTCGATGATGCCACGGTTCAGGAAGATATTATTGGCGCAGGACTCGAAATACAGCGTTATCACCGACTCGCGATTACCACCGCGCAGAATGGTGGCTATGCGATCGAAGGGACTCCGCTCAATCAGCGCCTGTGTCTGTTGCAGTGGCTACGCCGTGGTTTGCGAATTTGCCCGACTTTTATCGCCCAGCATTTCACGCCCGCATTAAAAATGGAGCTGAAACAACAAGGTATTGCACGTACGCTGTATGACGACACCAATCTGCATGCGCTCATCAATCTGTGCTCTCGGCGCTTACAGAAGCCGTTTGAGTGTCGTGACATCCAGTTCCTGCGCCTGTATTTACAATATTGCCTGCTACAGCACCACGCGGGGATCACCCCGGAGTTTAATCCACTCCAGCAACGGTGGGCGCAATCCTGCGCTGAGTATCCGCTCGCCGAGGAAATTGGCCGCCACTGGCAGCGCCACGTCATGCAACGTGCGCCGCTGGGCGAATCGCTGTTTATGACGTTGTTATTCTCAATGATTCGCATCCCCGACCCTATCCGCGATAATCACCAGCAGGATCGCCGCCTGCGCCTTGCTATTGCGCGGCTGGTGCTGCGTTTTCGCGAGTATGGCAACGTGCGCTTCAGCGACGAGCAAGGGCTGCACGACCAGCTTTATATTCACCTTGCCCAGGCGCTTAACCGTAGCTTGTTTGCCATTGGCATTGATAACACGCTACCGGAGGAGTTCAGCCGACTTTACCCCAGGTTGGTACGTACCACCCGCGAGGCGATACACGGCTTCGAAGCGGAATACGATGTCCAGTTTTCAGAAGAAGAGATCGGGCTGGTTGCGGTGATTTTCGGTGCCTGGCTGATGCAGGAAAAGGATTTGCATGAGAAGCAGATTATCCTGCTGACCGGTAGTAACGAACAACTTGAAGCGCATATAGAGCAACAGTTGCGCGAACTGACGCTGCTGCCGCTCAACGTAAAGCATATGCCGATGCAGGATTTTCAAAAAGAGGGAGCCCCGCGTGGCGTAACGCTGATTATTACGCCATACACCACGCCGCTACCGCTGTTTTCTCCCCCGCTGATTCATGCGGATCTGGCGCTTACGTCTCACCAGCAGCAGCAGATCCGCAAAATCCTCGAATCATAACGTCGCAGGCTGCGCCACCACTTTCGGGCGCAGAACGATTGCCGGGAGCGCCACCAGCGCCATCACCCAGAATACGCCGCTGCCCAGATTCTGGTACAGGTATCCTGCGAATACGGTCATGATGGCGATGCTACCGCCCATCGCCACCGCCGAGTACACCGCCTGGAGACGAATCACTTCGCTGCCCTGTCGCGCAGCAATGTAACGCATTGCCGCCAGGTGGCAGACGGTAAACGTGCCGCAATGCAGGATTTGCACCGCAATCAGCCATGGCAGCTCTGTGCTCCAGCCCATCAGCCCCCAACGCGCGACGCCGCAAACGGCGGAAAGCAGCAGAAGATCGCGAGCGCTAAAGCGGCGGAACAGCTTGTGGCTGAGCGCAAAAATAATCACTTCCGCCACCACGCCTAATGACCATAAATAGCCCACCGCCGAAGCGGAATAACCGGCAGACTGCCAGTAAATGGCGCTGAAACCGTAATAAGCGGCATGTGCGCCCTGCAGCAGACTCACGCAGGCCAGAAAACGCCAGCTTTGGGTTATTAGCGCGCGCCAGGCGGGCCATCCCGCGCTCTCCTGCTGACGGTTCTCCCCCGCTGGCTGTACGCTTGGGCGGATCATCATCCCCAGCAGCATTGATGCAACGCCAAGCGACAGCAGGACCAGGATAATCCGATAGTCGAACAGGCTCACCAGTTTGCCGGTCAACGCAGAGCCGATCACAAAGGCCACGGATCCCCACAGTCGCACCCGACCGTAATCCATGGTTATCTGTTTTTGCCAGGTGTTGGCCAGTGCGTCGGTCAGCGGCACCAGCGGCGAGAAAAACAGGTTAAAGCCGACCATCACCACCATCAGCCACGCCACGTTGGTCCCCGCCCAGAAGGCCAGTGCAAACACCAACGTCAACAAGGCCAGAATACGTAACGCTGAGATCAGCCGAGAGGGATCGCTCACACGCGGTGCGATCAGCAAGCTACCGAGAAAACGGGCAATCAGCCCCGCGCCCAGCAGTAAACCGATGGTTTCCGGCGTCAGCCCCAGCCCTTCGAGCCAAACGCTCCAGAAAGGCAGAAAAATACCGTAGCTAAAGAAGTAGGTGAAATAACCGAGCGCCAGCCAGCGCGTGGAATGCAAAGCCATGAATCCCTCCCGTTTGGTGGCGATAGTCTGGCGACAAACGCAGGCTGGCGCAAGTGAGCATTAACACGCAGATAACATGATTTTTGCCCTATTCGACGCAAATTTGCATCGCAAAATGGCAGCGTTCACCCTGCGCTAAAACCTGTAACCCCGGCTGCCCCTGCATGTGGTGGGCATTCACCGGATGCGTCTGCGGATCCAGACACAGAAACGGCTCACCCGACATTCTGAACAGCATCAACCATGAAGTTTGCGCTAAAATCGTGACTCTCATCACATCTCGCTGAATAACAGCCCGTCCGCTCCAGCCGGAATAGCCGACGTTCAGCCAGCTATCCTCACCGTATTGCGCGCGCATGAAATCCGCCGCTGGTGGAATGACACGTTGCCATTCCAGCGGCAGATGCTGTTCTCCCTCCGGCCAAAAGCCGCTGGCGGTGAACTGCGCCAGCAGATACCAGATATCGTTATCGGTCTGCCCCGGTAACCGCCCTTCCCCAGGCAGAAGCTGCAATCGTGTCAGAAACGCCCCCCCACTAAATCGCCACCCGTCTCTGTAAGCGATCATCTGCGGGTTCACGTCGCGCTGCCAGACCACGCTTTGCAGCATCGCCCACCAACCAGCCGTGGAGTGCAAACCTTGATTCCTCCCGTTGTCGAGGGCACTCGAAGAATTGCACCTATACCAGCTAATACGTTTCTGAAATAGATAGTATATATATAGAAAAGCAAAAATAATTCACAAACAAAACACATCTGCACAATCAATAATAAATTAGCAGAACAAGTAATAATATATTAATTATCCATAAACAAATTCTGAAAATCACCTTAAGCAATACCAGAACTGGAATACATTCAATATCATTCAAGGTAACTAAAGTTATTAAAATAGTTAAACAATTTTAATTGTCATCATTCATTAATATAACGCATGGAAGAAAGAGGTACTTTAATGAAAAAAGTAGTGAAATCAATCGCCGTCGGTTTACTTGCGCTTTCTGCGGGAAGCGCATGGGCGACGGACGGCACCATTGAATTTACAGGCGAGATTTTAACCAGCACCTGTGAATTTGCCAACGGTGATACGATCAACGTCGAATTAGGCCACTACGCCGCCAAACAATTTAAAAGCGTTGGCGATCGTTCTCCGGCTATTCCGGTCGATATTCCACTGAAAAACTGCCCAACAACGCCGTGGAAACACCTTGATGGCAATACGGACAACTCATTCCAGATGTGGTTAGAAACGCGTAGCGGCGGTACCGTTGCGGGCAACGAAAACCTGATTGCCGTCAACAGTCTCGATGTTCCTGCAACGGGTGTAGGTATTCGAATCGACAGAGCCATCGACGGGAAACAAATGTCGCTGAATAAGCTTACCGATCCGAAAATCAGCTTTACACCTGAAGCCGACGGCACAACGACGGTAGGACTGCAGGCCTACTACGTTTCCACCGTCGATTCTTCTGCCATCACCCCAGGGGAAGCAAACGCCACTGTTGATGTCACCATCGACTATCGCTGATTGCCATCGACCATCTCTTTCCCTTCTTTCCATAGACGGGGAAAGAAGGGGTTTCTGACGCCAGGTTAAGGATAACCGAGATGAAAAAAATCACAGCATTAGCGCTGACATTACTGCTGAGCGGCTGGTCCTGCCAAAATTTCGCTGGCGGAATTGTACTGGAAAGAACCCGCGTCATTTATGACGCAGGGAAGAAAGAAGCCGCGCTACCCGTGACTAATCGCAGTGAAAGTCTGCCCTATTTACTGCAATCCTGGGTCGACAATGAACAAGGGACAGCCCGTGGTCCCTTTATTATGACGCCACCGCTATTTCGCCTGAATGCAGGCAATAATTCATCATTGAGAATAATAAAGACGTCTGATGATATAGCTAAAGATAAAGAATCCCTGTTTTTTATTAACGTACGCGCCATTCCGGCAACACAACAATCCGATAGCGTCGAAAATAATATGCTGACGCTGGTATTTAAAACCCGAATTAAGCTCTTCTACCGTCCGAGCAGCCTGGTAGGGAAGCCCTATGACGCCTATAAATTACTCGAATATAAATATAGCAATAATAAGTTAGACATCTATAACCCATCTGCTTATTACGTGGTCTTCGCGGGATTGATGCTGGATAAAACCGATCTGACCAACAACATAGAGCGGATCGCACCTGGCGAGCATAAACAGTTGGCAGTACCGGGTCTGGCAGGAAAGACGGTGCAGTGGGCTGCAATAAACGACTACGGCGGAACTAGCCAGACGGAAACCAGGACGCTGCAATAAATCGCGTCTTACAGCCAACTTACGACGTTAGCTCTCAGGGAATGAAAAGCGATATGGTGCAATCAACGCCACATTTTTCAGATATTAAACCACTCGCCTTGTGGCTGCATTGCGCAATCATCAGCGGATGTCTGGCATCTGTCCATGCCAGAGCCGATGTCTTCTACTTTGACCCAACGCTTCTGGAAACAGAAAAAAGTGGTCAGTCGTCGGTCGATCTTTCCGTTTTCTCTCAGGAGAATTCACAGCTCCCAGGAGAATATATCGTTGATATTTATGTTAATAAAAAGAAAATCGTACAGCGAAAAATCCCATTTATTGCAGATAAAAATCACCAGTTAATTCCCCAGCTAACCCTTGAACAACTGCGCGAGTTGGGCGTGAAAATTGAAAATTATCCACAGCTCGAAAAGCTGGATGACCTTACGACGATCGGCAACCTGGCGCAGGCCATTCCTGGCACCGTCTCGGAGTTTGATATCAACCACGGCAGACTGAACCTAAGCGTGCCCCAGATAGCGCTGTACCGCGATGCTCGCGGCTACGTTGCACCTTCTCGCTGGGACGATGGCATACCGGTTCTGTTCACCCACTACACGTTTAGCGGTTCGCAAAATCAGTATGACGGTGATAGCAATCAGCACCAGTATCTGAATATGCAAAACGGTGTCAACCTTGGTCCCTGGAGGCTACGTAACTACTCGACCTGGACACACAACGACAGTGATGCGCATTGGGATAGCATTAATAGCTGGCTACAACGAGATATTAAAAGCCTGAAATCACAGCTGATAGTAGGAGAAAGCGCAACTGAAGGCACCGTGTTCTCAAGTTATCAGTTCACGGGAGCACGTCTCTTTTCCGACGAAACCATGTTACCAAACAGCCAGCGTGGCTTTGCGCCAACAATTCGTGGCATCGCACACTCAAGCGCTATCGTCACAATACAGCAAAACGGCTACACCCTTTATCAAAGCAACGTGCCGGCTGGGGCCTTTGAAATCAACGACCTCTACCCTTCCTCCTTTAGTGGCGATCTCGATGTCACGATTGAGGAAGCTGACGGTACGGTAAGGCACTTCGTCCAACCCTTCTCTGCGCTGCCGCAAATGCAAAGACCCGGATACCTTAAATACAGCGTCACTGCTGGGCGTTTTCGCGCCCCAACGTCGCAGGACAGCAATGAACCCGAGTTTCTTGAAAGTACCGCCAGCTATGGCCTGAGCAACGCCATTACGCTGTATGGTGGTCTGAATGCCTCGCAGGATTACCAGGCTTTAGCGCTGGGTCTTGGCTCAACGCTTGGCGTACTCGGGGCGGTGTCGACAGATGTGAGCCGTGCAGATACCCAGTTGAATACGGATGGCCGTTATCATGGTTATAGCTGGCGTACACAGTACATTAAAGATATCCCCGAAAGCGGCACCAGCGTGTCGCTAAGCTATTATCGCTATACCAGCAGTGGCTATTTCAACTTTTCCGACGCCAATCAGAAGGATATCCGTGCCGACGATCGCCTGCGCAGCGAGGCTCAATTTACGTTCAACCAGTCACTGCTAACAGGCATCAGCTTTTATGCTTCAGGCTCACAGCAAGAATACTGGGACCGCGGGCAGCAGGATAAAAACCTGTCTATTGGCCTGAACGGTAACCTATGGGGAGTCAGCTATAACCTGAGCGGCCAGTTCACCGACTCTCAGGACCACGAAAACGATCGCACGCTATCGCTCAGCCTGAGCATACCGCTAGATCGCTGGCTATCCCATACACAGGCCACGTGGAGGACCACCGATCAGCGCGATCGTCCTACTGAGCACGAAGTGGGCATTAACGGCTCTCTGCTGGACGATGGCCGCCTGAGCTATAACCTGAAACAACGACAAAGCGAAGGAGGCGGCAACAAAAGCAGCAGCCTTTACGGCAGCTATCGTTCTGCTTTTGGCACCGCCAACGCTGGCTATGATTACAGCGCCGATAGCCGGCAATTGAGCTATGGTCTTTCCGGAGGTATTGTTGTCCACCGCCACGGCGTGACCCTTTCACAGCCTTTGGGCAATGCCTTTGCGCTGGTAGATGCCAACGGCGCTGCCGGTATCCGGGTGAAAAACTACCCCGGCATTGCCACCGACCATTTCGGCTATGCCGTGATTCCCTTCCTGACCGCTTACCAGGAAAATTCGATATCGATCGATACTACGCAGATGCCGGATAACGTTGACGTAACCGAAACAGTGCGCACCGTTGTGCCTAATCGAGGCGCCGCCGTCGCCGCCCAGTTCCTTGCTCGTACGGGTTACCGCGTACTGCTAAAACTCACCGATGGTCAGGGTAACGCACTCCCTTTTGGCGCCATCGCCAGCAGCCAGACCCAGCAAAGTATTGTTGATGACGGCGGTGTGTTGTATATCAGCGGTGTGAACAATCAGCCGCAAATCTGGTCTGTGCGTTGGGGCAACCAACCCGATCAGCAGTGTCAGTTCACCTTTAGCCTGCCGGAAAGTGTCAGCCGCGGCACTTCAATACAAAATGGCAACGCACAATGTCGATAAGGAAGATGTGGATGAGAAATGGAATTTCTACCGCTGCAAGCGTCGTGCTGCTCGCGCTTTTTTCCCCCGCAGGCTATGCGATCACTGGCGCCTGCTCGGCGAAAGGCAGTTTTAGCGCCAATGTGTCCAGCGACTGGACGCAAGATCAGAATGTCACTGGCCGCACCCTGGAACTGCCGACACCGCTCACGGGCAACGCCTACCAGATAGAGTGTACCTGCGAGGCAAATACCAAGGTGGGCCTGTTTTATACGGTAACCAGCGGCCTCTCACAAACTGGCAAAGTAGGTGGTTATTACCGCCTGAACAACAATCTGGATATTCAAACTGAAGTCGACGATATTCCTGGCGTTACCGGTGTCACCCCACTGAATACGCAAGCCATCAGAGAGAGTGGTGCCTACCAAAGCGGTGGTAGCAACGGCAGCGTCTGCGCGGCCGATCCGGCGGATACCCGAGCCGCGCCTGTGACAATTGGTGCCAATACCCGTTTGACGTTTTACGTCACCAAACCCTTCCTGGGCGAGCTCGTGATCCCGGACACACTCGTCGCTTCAGTACGTGCCGGATGGAGCACCAACACCACCCCACCATCCTTGAGTACGCTACAAGATATTGCCGAACTGCGCATTCAAGGGAGCATTACCGTGCCGCAAAATTGTAAAATCAACCAGGGAGACATCATTCGAGTCGATCTCGGCTTTATCAACGTCAGCCGTTTTACGACAAAGGACAGGATGCCAGACGGCTACACGCCGGTTAAATTTGAAATTCGTTACGATTGCGGCGACACATCAGAAATGGGTAATGATATGGAAATGCAGATTGATAGCAACGATGTCGTTAACCAGTACACGTTGGTCGCCCGTCGCCGTGAAACGGACAACGTCCCGGATGTCGGTATACAAATGTCACGTGATGGCTCCCAGATGATCCCCTTTACTAATGGGTTGCTCAGCCTCGATTCTTCAGGTCAGGGTGCCATCAGCCTGGAAGCGTGGCCGATAAACATGGTGGGCGGCACGCTGTCACCGGGAAAATATAGCGGCACAGCAACCATTACCGTTATTGTAAAGTAGCGCACTCGGCTGGCCGCTGCGCCAGCTCGATAAAATCGCGCAGGGCGGGTTTCAGGTCACCTTTTTTCCACGCCATCAGCAGCGAAATGGTTGGGATATCGCCGATAATTGGCCGGAAAACCACCTGCCCGGTATTAAAATTATTCATATAACCGGGTATCAAAGTGACCCCCAGCCCCATACCGACCAGGTTCATCGTCACCAGAATATTGGTCGCCACCTGCACAATATTGGGCTGGCTTTTCTGCTGCTGAAACCAGTTTTTGACAATCTTCGCTAATACGCCGGAATAAGCGGGATCGGTGCTGACAAAATTGACACCGTTCAGTTGCTGTGCCGATATCGCCTGTTCACTGGCTAACGGATGGTTAACCGGTAGCACTACCACCAGCGGCTCATGAATGAGCTCCAGATACTCCAGTTCCGGGCTGTAAACCGGATGGCGCATTAAACCAACATCCAGCTCCCCACTCAGGATCTTCTCTTCCTGCTCGGTGGTTATCAGACTCACCAGTTCAATGTGTGTATCCGGTTGTTTTAAACGAAACAAAGGCAGCACCTTAGGCAGCAGATTCACCTCTGCTGAAGGAACAAAACCAATCGTAAAATGATTATCTTCCTGCACCGTTTTACGGGCGCGAATTTTCGCGTTCTCTGCCTGTTCGAGGATAGCCAGCGCATCCTGTAAAAAGCACTCTCCTGCCGCCGTCAGCGCAACTTTTCGCTTATCGCGCACCAGTAACGGAACGCCCACGCAGGTTTCCAGATCGCGGATCTGACTGCTTAACGACGGCTGGGAGGTATGCAACTTTTCTGCCGCTCGGGTGAAACTCAGCGCCTGCGCCACCGCGACAAAATAGCGTAAGTGCCTCAGTTCCATGCCCTGCTCCTTGTTATCGAAAAAATGTCTCAACTGGTAGAAATTTACTATTTCACAGATTGATAACTAACCAGCAACATCCTTAGGGCACATAAAAAGAAGGTCAATACATCTTAGCTTTCAGGATTAAAAAATATGACCACACCCTCAAATTTAGACATCTACCAACTGATCGACACGCAAAACGGTCGCGTAACCCCACGAATTTATACCGACCCTGAAATTTACCAACTGGAGCTGGAACGCATCTTCGGACGCTGCTGGCTATTTCTCGCCCACGAAAGCCAAATCCCCAAACCCGGTGATTTTTTTAACACCTACATGGGCGAGGATGCGGTGGTGGTGGTTCGCCAGAAAGACGGCAGCATTAAAGCGTTTCTCAACCAGTGCCGCCACCGCGCGATGCGCGTCAGCTACGCTGACTGCGGCAATACCCGCGCCTTCACCTGCCCGTATCACGGCTGGTCTTACGGTATTAACGGCGAGCTGATCGACGTCCCACTGGAGCCGCGCGCTTATCCGCAAGGTTTATGCAAATCGCATTGGGGACTGAACGAAGTGCCTGGCGTCGAGAGCTATAAAGGGCTGATTTTCGGCAACTGGGATACCAGCGCACCAAACCTGCGCGACTACCTCGGCGACATCGCCTGGTATCTCGACGGCGTACTCGACCGCCGTGAAGGTGGCACCGAAATCGTCGGCGGCGTCCAGAAATGGACCATCGACTGCAACTGGAAATTCCCCGCCGAACAGTTTGCCAGCGACCAGTATCACGCGCTGTTCAGCCATGCCTCCGCCGTGCAGGTACTGGGGGCGAAAGACGACGGCAGCGATAAGCGCCTCGGCGACGGTCAGACCGCCCGCCCGGTGTGGGAAACCGCCAAAGACGCGCTACAGTTCGGTCAGGACGGGCACGGCAGCGGCTTCTTCTTTACTGAGAATCCCGATGCCAACGTGTGGGTCGACGGTGAAGTTTCCAGCTACTATCGCGACACCTACGAAGAGGCCGAGCAGCGTCTGGGTAAAGTTCGCGCCCTGCGACTGGCCGGTCACAACAACATTTTCCCAACGCTTTCCTGGCTCAACGGTACCGCCACGCTGCGCGTCTGGCACCCGCGCGGGCCGGATCGGGTTGAAGTGTGGGCGTTCTGTATTACCGATAAAGCCGCCTCTGATGAAGTGAAAGCCGCGTTTGAAAACAGCGCCACGCGGGCTTTTGGCCCCGCCGGGTTCCTGGAGCAGGACGACTCGGAAAACTGGTGTGAAATTCAAAAACTTCTCAAAGGCCACCGCGCGCGCAACACCAGCCTGTGCCTCGAAATGGGCTTAGGCCAGGAAAAACGCCGTGAAGACGGCATTCCGGGGATCACCAACTACATCTTTTCGGAAACCGCCGCGCGTGGTATGTACCAACGCTGGGCCGATTTGCTCAGCAGCGAAAGCTGGCAGGACGTGCACGAGAAAACCGCCGCGTACCAGCAGGAGGTGATGAAATGAGCACTTTAGTTTCTCTCGAACTGCATCATCGCATCAGCCAGTTTCTGTATGAAGAAGCGCGTCTGCTGGACGACTGGCAGTTTCGCGACTGGCTGGCGCAGTTGGATGATGACATTCGCTACACCATGCGTACCACGGTCAATGCTCAGACCCGCGACCGTCGCAAAGGCGTACAACCGCCGACGACGTGGATTTTCAACGACAACAAAGACCAGCTCGAACGCCGCATCGCACGGCTGGAAACCGGCATGGCCTGGGCAGAAGAGCCGCCTTCCCGCACCCGCCACCTTATTAGCAACCTGCAGGTCAGTGAAACCGACGTGCCCGACGTCTTCGCCGTGCGCCTCAACTATCTGCTGTATCGCGCGCAAAAAGAGCGGGACGAGACGTTTTACGTCGGCATGCGCGTGGATAAAGTCCGTCGTTTGCCGGGCAACGAGTGGCGCTTACTGGCGCGCGAGATCGTGCTGGATCAGGCGGTTATTACCTCCCATAACCTGAGTGTACTGTTCTGATGAGTCGTATTTATGCCTGCCCCGTAGGGGATTTGCCGGAGGGTGAAGCCCTCCGGCTCGACACCTCGCCCGTCATCGCGCTGTTCAATGTTGGCGGCGAGTTTTATGCCATTAACGATCGCTGTAGCCACGGCAACGCCTCGATGTCGGAAGGTTATCTGGAAGACGATGCCACCGTGGAATGCCCGCTGCATGCGGCCAGTTTTTGTCTGAAAACCGGCAAAGCGCTATGCCTGCCCGCCACCGATCCGCTAACCACCTACGCAGTATATGTGGACGGTAGCGATGTATTTGTTGATATTCCAGAGGACGCCCGATGAGCGATTTACGCGATAACGTGGTTTTTATTACCGGCGGCGGTTCCGGCCTCGGCCTGGCGCTGGTCGAGCGCTTTATTGAAGAAGGCGCGAAGGTCGCTACGCTCGAACTGTCGCCAGCCAAAGTCGCCAGCCTGCGCCAGCGTTTTGGCGAACATGTATTGGCGGTAGAGGGCAACGTCACCTGCTACGCCGACTATCAGCGTGCGGTCGATCAGATCCTCACCGTGTTTGGCAAGCTGGACTGTTTTATTGGCAATGCGGGCATCTGGGATCACAACGCAACGCTGGTGAACACCTCTGCTGAAGCGCTGGAGAGCGGCTTTCACGAGTTATTTAACGTCAATGTGCTGGGTTATCTGCTGGGGGCGAAAGCCTGTGCCCCGGCGCTGATCGCCAGCGAAGGCAGCATCATATTTACCCTGTCAAACGCTGCCTGGTATCCCGGCGGCGGCGGGCCGCTGTACACCGCCAGTAAGCACGCGGCTACCGGGCTGATTCGCCAGTTGGCCTACGAGCTGGCGCCTAAAGTGCGGGTGAACGGCGTCGGTCCGTGCGGTATGGCCACCGATCTGCGCGGCCCACAGGCGCTGGGGCAAAGCGATACCTCAATTATGCAGTCACTGACGCCGGAGAAAATCGCCGCCATTCTGCCGCTCCAGTTCTTCCCCGACCCAGCCGACTTTACCGGGCCATACGTGATGCTGGCGTCGCGTCGCAACAACCGCACCTTAAGCGGCGTGATGATCAATGCCGATGCCGGGCTGGGTATTCGCGGTATTCGCCACGTCGCCGCTGGTCTGGATCTCTGAGGAGGCGTTATGCACAACAAAATTATTGCTATCGTCGGCGGTGGACAGGCCGCAGCGATGGCGGCGGTAGCACTGCGCCAGCAAGGGTTTGACGGCGAGATACATCTGTTCTCCAATGAGCCGCATCAGCCGTACGAACGCCCGCCATTGTCCAAAGCCATGCTGCTGGACGACGCCCCGCAGCTACAGCCGGTGCTAAACACGGCCTGGTGGCAGGAAAAAAATGTTCATCTGCATCTGAACGTGACTATCCAGACGCTCGGCCGCCAAACGCATCAGTTGGTGCTGGCTGACGGGCAGAGTTATCCGTGGGATCGGCTACTGATTGCCACCGGTGCCGCGGCCCGTCCTCTTCCGCTGCTGGATAAACTGGGCGATCGCTGCTTTACTCTGCGCCACGTTGACGACGCGACTCGTCTGCGAGACGCTTTACTCCCCGGTAAATCGATTGTGATAGTCGGGGCG
>NZ_SZWR01000010.1:25143-44737 GCF_005280875.1 Citrobacter sp. wls827 | reverse complement strand
CCGGGTAACCGTAGTGGAGCAGGCGCCAACGGTGATGGGCCGCAATGCGCCTGCTCCGGTGCGCGACTACCTGCTTGCCCGCCACCAGCAGGCGGGCGTACGGGTGTTACTCAACAGCGCCATTGAACACGCCGAAGCGGGAGAGTTTCTCTCACTGACGCTGCAAAACGGCGAAACTCTCACCGCTGATACGGTGATCTATGGCATCGGTATCGTGGCGAATGATGCGCTGGCCCGCGACGCCGGTCTGGAGACGGCAAACGGTATTATTGTTGATACCACCTGCACCACCGCCGCCCCGGACATTTTCGCCGCCGGTGACGTTGCGCTGACGCATCAGCCCGACGGTTCGTTGGCGCGTGTAGAAAGCTGGGAAAATGCCAATATCCAGGCACAAATTGCCGCTGCCGCAATGCTTAATTCGCCGTTGCCGGAGAAGACACCAGGCTGGTTCTGGACTGACCAATACCAGGATAATTTGCAGTTTATTGGCGAAATGCAGGGAGATAGCTGGCTTGTACGCGGCGATGCTGATGCGCAGAAAGCGATATGGTTTAACCTGCAGGATGGCGTGATTGTCGGCGCAGTAACGTTGAATCAGGGCCGAGAAATACGTTTACTGAGAAAATGGATTCAGGCAAAGAAAAAGCCACCCATGGCGGCTTTAGTCGATGAAACAATCTTGCTTAAGTCGATATAACTGCCGGATGGCACTTCGTTTATCCGGCCTACATGTGAGTTACCTGTAGGCCGGATAAGGTGTTTACACCGTCATCCGGCAATCAGTATGGCTTACGCGTAAACCGGGAAGCGTGCGCAGATATCCAGAACTTTACCTTTGACGCGCTCGATTACGGCTTCGTCATTGATGTTGTCCAGCACATCACACATCCAGCCAGCCAGCTCTTTCGCTTCCGCTTCTTTGAAGCCACGGCGAGTGATTGCCGGAGAACCGATACGGATACCGGAAGTCACAAACGGGCTCTTCGGATCGTTCGGCACGCTGTTTTTGTTGACGGTGATGTTAGCACGGCCCAGCGCAGCGTCAGCTTCTTTACCGGTCAGGTTTTTATCAACCAGATCCAGCAGGAACAGGTGGTTTTCAGTTCCGCCAGAAACCACTTTGTAGCCACGGTTCAGGAACACTTCCACCATCGCTTTGGCGTTTTTAGCAACCTGCTGCTGGTAAACCTTGAACTCAGGCTCCATCGCTTCTTTCAGCGCCACAGCTTTCGCCGCGATCACGTGCATCAGCGGGCCGCCCTGCGCGCTTGGGAACACCGCAGAGTTCAGTTTTTTGTACAGCTCTTCGTCACCGCCTTTCGCCAGGATCAGGCCGCCGCGCGGACCCGCCAGAGTTTTGTGGGTGGTGGTGGTGACAACGTGTGCGTGTGGAACCGGGTTCGGATAAACGCCTGCGGCAATCAGACCCGCAACGTGCGCCATATCGACGAACAGGTATGCGCCGATGCTGTCGGCGATTTCACGCATTTTTGCCCAGTCAACAACGCCGGAGTAAGCAGAGAAGCCACCGATGATCATCTTCGGTTTGTGCTCTTTGGCCTGCTTCGCCATGTCTTCGTAGTCAATTTTGCCGGACTCATCAATACCGTAAGGGATGATGTTGTACAGTTTGCCGGAGAAGTTAACCGGGGAGCCGTGAGTCAGGTGGCCGCCTTGTGCCAGGTTCATACCCAGAACGGTATCGCCCGGTTGCAGCAGAGCGGTGTAAACAGCGAAGTTAGCCTGAGAACCAGAGTGCGGCTGTACGTTAGCGTAGTCAGCGCCAAACAGCTCTTTGGCACGATCGATAGCCAGTTGCTCAACGATATCAACGTACTCGCAACCGCCGTAGTAGCGCTTGCCCGGATAACCTTCAGCATATTTGTTGGTCAGCTGAGAACCCTGCGCCTGCATAACACGCGGGCTGGTGTAGTTTTCGGAGGCGATCAGTTCGATGTGCTCTTCCTGACGTACTTTTTCCTGCTCCATAGCCTGCCACAGTTCGGCATCATAATCGGCAATGTTCATTTCACGCTTTAACATCCGCATCTCCTGACTCAGCTAACAATAGAATTTCGGCCTAAAAAGGCAGTCCCTAGGACTTCGGCCAACAGTATAACCGAATCATTCTTCGATAACAGGTCTTGACAAAGGATTTTACGCAAACGATTACCTTCACGGCACGCAAGGCTTTGGAGAACAAAGGTCTGCTGAATTTCAACGGATTTCTTTTCAGGTTTGTGATGCAGATTTTTCACGATGTAACCTTTACAACGCAAAGTTACAAAGAACCATTTACAATGCAGGGGTATTTTTTATAAGATGTATTTGACATACATCATTAAAGTCTCAGATAAAGGAAGACCGTATGCTTGACGCACAAACCATCGCTACAGTGAAAGCCACCATTCCCCTGCTGGTTGAAACAGGTCCGAAGCTGACTGCCCATTTCTACGATCGCATGTTTACGCATAACCCAGAGCTGAAAGAAATTTTCAACATGAGTAACCAGCGTAATGGCGATCAGCGCGAGGCGCTGTTTAACGCGATTGCCGCGTATGCCAGCAATATCGAAAATCTGGCGGCGCTGTTGCCGGCGGTTGAGAAAATCGCGCAGAAGCATACCAGTTTCCAGATTAAACCAGAGCAGTACAACATCGTGGGTGGTCATTTGCTGGCAACGCTGGACGAAATGTTCAGCCCAGGCCAGGAAGTCCTGGATGCGTGGGGTAAAGCGTATGGCGTACTGGCGAACGTTTTCATCAACCGTGAAGCACAAATCTATAGCGAAAATGCCAATAAAAATGGCGGCTGGGAAGGTACCCGTCCTTTCCGCATCGTGGCAAAAACGCCGCGAAGTGCACTGATTACCAGCTTTGAGTTTGAGCCTGTCGACGGTGGCGCAGTAGCTGAATATCATCCGGGGCAATACCTGGGCGTCTGGCTGAAGCCGGAAGGTTTCCCGCATCAGGAAATTCGTCAGTACTCACTGACCCGTAAACCTGATGGCAAAGGCTATCGGATTGCCGTTAAGCGTGAAGACGGTGGTCAGGTTTCCACCTGGCTGCACAACCATGCAAATGTTGGCGACGTTGTTCACTTAGCCGCACCTGCGGGCGATTTCTTTATGGACGTCGCGACCGATACCCCTGTGTCTCTGATTTCCGCAGGCGTAGGTCAGACCCCAATGCTGGCGATGCTGGACACGTTGGCGAAAGCGAAGCATACGGCGCAGGTTAACTGGTTCCATGCGGCTGAAAACGGTGATGTCCATGCCTTCGCTGATGAAGTAAATGAACTCGGCAAAACGCTGCCACGCTTTAGTGCACACACCTGGTATCGTGAGCCAACCGAAGCCGATCGCGCGAAAGGCGCGTTTGATAGTGTAGGTCTGATGGATTTGAACAAACTGGAAAGCGCAATCAGCGATCCGGCGATGCAGTTTTATCTGTGCGGTCCGGTTGGCTTTATGCAGTTTGCCGCAAAGCAGCTGGTCGGCCTGGGCGTGAAAAACGAGAACATTCATTACGAATGCTTCGGTCCGCATAAAGTTCTGTAATTACGTTATGCCTGATGGCGCTGCGCTTATCAGGCCTACGAGATATTGTAGGCCGGATAAGGTGTTTACACCGCCATCCGGCAAGCAAGGCGCGGCTTAGATTGCCGCGTCGTCTTCTTCACCGGTACGAATACGAATAACGCGCGCGACATCAAAGACAAAAATCTTACCGTCGCCGATTTTGCCGGTCTGGGCAGTACGAATAATGGTGTCGACGCAGGTATCGACGATGTCGTCGGTAACCACAATTTCAATTTTTACCTTCGGCAGAAAATCCACCATATATTCCGCGCCACGGTACAGCTCGGTATGGCCTTTCTGACGGCCAAAGCCTTTCACTTCCGTTACCGTCATCCCGGTGATACCGACTTCCGCCAGCGCTTCGCGGACGTCGTCCAGCTTGAAGGGTTTAATAATCGCATCAATCTTTTTCATGCTATTCCTTGAAAAGGTCGCCTGTCTTTTGATCGAATAAAGCTAACATAATCCGCAGATTTATTCTTTGAAATCGTTTGCATCCAGCTCGTGTCGAGAAAGCAACTTATAGAATTCGGTGCGGTTTCGCCCCGCCATTCTTGCTGCGTGAGTCACATTGCCCTTGGTGATTTGCAGCAGCTTACGCAGATAGTTGAGCTCAAACTGGTTACGCGCCTCAACAAATGTCGGCAGCGCGGTGTTTTCCCCTTCCAGCGCCTGCTCCACCAGCGCGTCGCTGATCACTGGCGAAGAGGTCAACGCCACGCACTGCTCAATTACGTTGACCAACTGACGCACGTTGCCCGGCCAGCTGGCGGTCATTAACCGCTTCATGGCATCGGTTGAAAAGGCGCGTACGAACGGTTTGTGCCGTTCAGCAGACTGGCGCAGCAGATGGTTCGCCAGCAGCGGAATATCTTCCGTACGCTCCGCCAGCGCCGGGATCTTCAGACTCACCACGTTGAGGCGATAGTACAAATCCTCGCGAAATTCGCCCCGAGCCATCGCTTTGGGTAAATCGCGGTGGGTCGCAGAAACGATCCGCACATCAATGTCGATATCGCGGTTACTGCCCAACGGTCTGACTTTTCGTTCCTGCAATACGCGCAGCAGTTTCACCTGTAACGGTGCTGGCATATCGCCAATCTCATCGAGAAACAGCGTCCCGCCTTCCGCAGCCTGAAACAGCCCTTCACGATTACTCACCGCGCCGGTAAAAGCGCCGCGCGCATGGCCAAACAGTTCAGACTCCAGCAGTTGTTCCGGCAACGCGCCACAGTTAATGGCAATAAAGGGCTTGTGGCTGCGCGGGCTGGCGTTGTGAATCGCCTGGGCAAACACCTCTTTCCCGGTGCCGCTCTGACCATTGATCAATACGCTGACATCCGATTGCGCGACCATCCGCGCCTGTTCTAACAAACGCAACATTAACGGGCTACGGGTAACAATTGATTCACGCCAGCTGTCATCGGTAGCAGGCGCGGACTGTTCCAGCGCACCGTCAATCGCTTTGTAGAGCGCATCTTTATCGACCGGCTTGGTGAGAAAGCTGAAAACACCCTGCTGCGTTGCCGCGACAGCATCAGGAATGGAGCCGTGCGCTGTCAGGATGATAACCGGCATCCCCGGCTGCACTTTCTGGATTTCAGTGAACAGCTGCATGCCGTCCATTTCGTCCATGCGCAGGTCGCTAATGACCAGATCCACTTTTTCACGATTCAGTACCCGTAATCCTTCCTGCCCACTTTCTGCGGTTACGACGCTGTAACCTTCGCTGGTCAGTCGCATACCGAGCAATTTCAACAGCCCCGGATCGTCATCGACGAGCAGCAGATGCGCGGGCTTGCGGCTTATCATGGCATGGCCTCCCCATCATCGGGCGTCGTGAGTTTATCAGTACCGTGCAACGCATCGGGATTATAGCTGCCGGCAGGTTTACGGGTGGACAGTTGTCGTTCAATATCGGTCAGATTTTCCAGCTTACGGGTGGTGAGATCGAGCTGACTCTGCAAATGCTGTTGCTGCTGACGCAGCGTATCGAGATCGCTATCTGACGACTGCTGGAGCTTACTGTAACGCATGCGTTCTTCGGCAAGCTGTAACTGCAACATTTGGTTACGGAACCAGGCCTGATAAAGCGGTCGAACCTGAGTCGGAATTTGTGGACTTAACGCGTCGAGACGCGTAACGACCTCCCGCCGTTCAGGCGGGGTAATACGGGCGTTATCGAGCAGGATCCCACGCTTAAAAGCGCCCTGCCAGGTATCCGTAAGTTGGCTACTGGCTTCACTGCGCGCCTGCACTGGCATCATGCGATCGGCGCAATCCATCGCCCGCAGCCAATACAACGGGTTGGTATCCGTGGACTGACCCGTTAGCGACCAGATATCCGTACATTCGGTGGCAAGGTAATCAGCGAGTTGATGCGGCGGGATTTTCTCCTGCGAAGGATCGCCGATAATGTGATTCACCGCATTTGGAACGCAGCCGACCAGCGCCAGGCATGGCAGACTTGCGAGTAAGACGCGGCGAATAAAATCTCGTTTAAGCATTCGGGCAACAACGTGTGGCATACTCACCAGACTTAGGTTCATTTTAGTGGTTTTTCGATGCAGATAGCGGCAGTTCTATGCGGAAACAAACGCTTTGCGCATGCTCATCAACCAGATACAGTTTTCCCCGCATACGGCGGATACAGTCTCTGGCTATGCTCAGCCCCAACCCGCTTCCTTTGACTGCCCCTTTTCGCTGATGGCTGCCCTGGAAAAAAGGCTCGAAGATCATCGCCTGTTCTGCTTCTGGAATCGGTGTGCCGGTATTTATGACATCAATATATACCGTTGAGCCATGCAAACTGCTGCGGATCCAAATGTTACCGGATTCAGCGCCATAGTGCACCGCATTGGAATAAAGATTGTCCAGCACGCTCATTAACAGCATGGGTTCGGCCAGACAAGCGTTCGCCGCCAGCGCAACATCAGTATGGATCATTTTGGCGCGAGCAGGCAGGCTATGTGCTGAAACCACGCTTTCCACCAGCGGCGCGATTTCTACAGTTTCAAGCTCAACCTCGTCATCCGCCAGCTTGCGGTTGTAATCAAGCAATTGCTCAATCAACTTTTGCAGATTACGGCTGCTGTCATCCAGAATCCCGACTACCTCTTTTTGCTCCGGCGTTAACGGGCCAACTACCTGATCGGCTAACAATTCGGTACCTTCGCGCATGCTCGCAAGCGGTGTTTTCAGCTCATGGGAAAGATGGCGTAAAAACTGATGCCGTTGCGACTCAAGCCAGGAGAGACGTTCACTCAACCAGATAATGCGCTGCCCCACGGACCGCAGCTCCCGGGGCCCGGTAAATAATACGCTATCACCCAGCGAGCGCCCTTCCCCCAGACGGTTAATCATCCGCTCGATGCCCTTTACCGGACCGATGATCATTCGGGTAAACAGCAGCACCATCGCCAGACTAACGAGAAACAGCACCAGCGCCTGCCAGCCAAAGAACTGACCTCGTTCGGCAATTTCTTGTTGTAACTGCTGACCACGCGAAAAGACCACGGTACGTGTGGCCTGCACCATGTCGGTATTCGCATTAGCGAAGGCTTCCAGGCGGGCTGCCGCCTGGCTGTCAGGACCACTGTTATTACACTGCAATTGGGCGAGATCGTTGAGATCCTGCCGCAACGCCTGGTAGAGCTTGTTGTCCGGCAACACGCCCGCATGCGCATCCAGCATGTCGCTATAACGTTTACGCTGGCTCTGGTAAACCTTTGCCAGCGTCGGATCATCCAGCACACAATACTGTCGGTAGCTACGCTCCATCTCCAGCGCGGCGTTGGTCATTGCCTCACTGCGTCGGGCATCAATGAGCGTGGTTCTGTTAGTCAGCGCCGCCTGCGCGCTCAGGGCGTTCAGGCTCTGCCACGCTTGCCAGGCCAGTACGAGCAAAGGGAGCAGGATCAGCAAAAATGCCAGTGTCACCAGCTGACGTAAGGATCGGGGGAAAACAGACCAGCGCTTCAAGGCGTTACTCTCAATGGACGGGAATAAGACGATGCTAACTGAGGGGAACGTCAGATACAACAAAGCCGGGATTAACCCGGCTTTGTTATGGAATAAGGCGGTGCCTAACTCGACGTTTCGCCCGAAGGTTGATATGAGCTTCGCTAATATCAGATGTTGGACGGCAGGCACCTTGTTGTGCGTCATTCGAAGTTTATGTAGCACGTCCCGAAGGGGCTGACATAAGAAGGTGAATGAGCCACTGGTTAATATTATGCAGCATCTGTGCCAACATTCAAAACACTTTATTAACACAATGATAAATATAAGAAATATGAATAATTGTGTAAAAATAAGAGTTGAGTGTTTTTTGTTCATTCTGTCGCTAATCAGCAACACTCGCTGCACTTAAAAACAAAATCATTATAAATCAAATCATTAAGTGTCTCTTTTTGGCGACAAGCCAACCCTGCCAATGTCGGGATTTCCCGACACTTTAATTTTGTGGCATAAGCGCTGAGTTTATTGCCGGATGGCGGCGTAAACGCCTTATCCGGCCTGTGATATAAAAAAAGCCCCTCACGAAGAGGGGCTTGATGATTGCAGGCCAATTAACCGAGCTGTTTACGCGCATTACGGAAGATACGCATCCACGGGCTATCCTCGCCCCAGTTTTCCGGGTGCCAGGAGTTGCTCACGGTACGGAACACGCGTTCCGGGTGCGGCATCATAATGGTGACGCGACCATTTTCGGTGGTAACAGCAGTGATACCGTTTGGCGAACCGTTCGGGTTAGCCGGATAGGTTTCGGTCACCTTACCGAAGTTATCAACGTAGCGCAGTGCCACCAGCCCTTTGCTCTCCAGTCCTGCCAGATGTACATCGTCACGCACTTCTACGCGACCTTCGCCGTGAGAAACTGCGATTGGCATCTGTGACCCAACCATACCGGCAAGCAGCAGAGACGGGCTTTGTGTCACTTCGACCAGGCTGAAACGCGCTTCAAAGCGATCGGAGTGGTTACGCACAAAGCGTGGCCACAGATCGCTTCCTGGGATCAGCTCGCGCAGGTTAGACATCATCTGACAACCGTTACACACGCCGAGTGCCAGCGTTTGTGGGCGGTGGAAGAAGGTTTCGAACTCATCACGCACGCGGTTGTTGAACAAAATTGACTTCGCCCAACCTTCCCCTGCGCCGAGTACATCGCCGTAAGAGAAGCCGCCGCAGGCTACCAGCGCCTGGAAGTTACCCAGGCCGATGCGTCCGCCCAGCAGGTCGCTCATGTGTACATCGATAGCGTCAAAGCCCGCACGGTGGAAAGCTGCGGCCATCTCAACGTGGGAGTTCACACCCTGCTCGCGCAGCACGGCCACTTTCGGACGCGCACCGGTGGCGATATACGGCGCGGCAACATCTTCATTGATATCAAACGACAGTTTAACGTTGAGGCCAGGATCGGCATCGTTGGTTTTAGCGTTATGTTCCTGATCGGCGCACTCTGGATTGTCGCGCAGACGCTGCATCTGCCAGGTGGTTTCTGCCCACCACATACGCAGGGTAGTACGGCTTTCGCTGAACACCGACTGCCCATCGGCTTCGACCACGAAGCGGTCGCCCTGCACGGCTTTACCCAGATAGTGCACGCAATCGGCCAGGCCATGTTGAGCCAGCAACGCCTCAACCGCTTCACGGTCAGCGGCGCGAACCTGAATGACAGCCCCCAACTCTTCATTAAACAGCGCCGCCAGATGATCATCGCCCAGAGTGCCGATGTCTGCTTCAACGCCGCAGTGACCGGTGAAGGCCATTTCTGCCAGCGTAACCAGCAGGCCGCCGTCGGAGCGGTCGTGGTAGGCCAGCAGCTTACGCTGTGCCACCAGCGCCTGAATGGCGTCGTAGAAGCCTTTCAGCTGCTCTACGTTACGCACATCGGCAGGTTTATCGCCCAGTTGACGGTAAACCTGCGCCAGCGCCGTCGCACCCAGCGCATTGTGGCCAAGGCCAAGATCAATCAGCAGCAGCGCATTGTCTTCAGTAGACAGTTGCGGGGTAATCGTGTGGCGCACATCTTCCACGCGGGCAAAGGCGGTGATCACCAGCGACAGCGGCGAGGTCATTTCACGCTGTTCGTTGCCTTCCTGCCAGCGGGTTTTCATCGACATAGAGTCTTTGCCCACCGGAATGGTCAGGCCAAGCGCCGGACATAATTCTTCTCCAACGGCTTTTACCGCTTCGTACAGTCCGGCGTCTTCGCCAGGGTGACCCGCAGCCGCCATCCAGTTGGCCGACAGTTTAATGCGTTTGATATCGCCGATCTGCGTTGCCGCAATGTTGGTCAGTGCCTCACCGACCGCCAGACGCGCAGAGGCTGAGAAGTCGAGCAATGCGACTGGCGCGCGCTCGCCGAGAGACATCGCTTCGCCGTAGTAGCTATCAAGGCTTGCAGTAGTGACCGCGCAGTTGGCGACTGGGATCTGCCATGGCCCCACCATCTGATCGCGCGCCACCATACCGGTAACGGTACGGTCGCCGATAGTCACGAGGAACGTTTTTTCAGCAACAGTCGGCAGATGCAGCACACGGTTAACCGCATCTGCAATCGAGATTTCGCCACGATTCAGGGCATCGCCTTTGGCTTTCAGCGTCTGCACATCGCGGGTCATTTTCGGCGTTTTGCCCAACAACACATCGAGCGGCATGTCGATCGGCTGATTGTCGAAGTGGCTATCGCTCAGAGTCAGATGCTGTTCTTCGGTGGCTTCACCGATCACCGCATACGGCGCGCGCTCACGCTTACACAGTTCGTCAAACAGCGGCAATTGATCGGCGGCAACCGCCAGCACATAGCGCTCCTGGGATTCGTTACACCAGATTTCCAGCGGGCTCATACCCGGCTCGTCGCTGAGGATGTCACGCAGCTGGAACTTACCGCCGCGGCCGCCATCGCTGACCAGCTCCGGCATGGCGTTAGACAGGCCGCCCGCACCAACGTCATGGATAAACAGAATCGGGTTGGCATCGCCCATCTGCCAGCAACGGTCGATAACTTCCTGGCAGCGACGTTCCATTTCCGGGTTGTCGCGCTGTACAGAAGCGAAATCAAGATCGGCATCAGACTGACCGGAAGCCATGGATGATGCAGCCCCACCGCCAAGACCGATGTTCATCGCCGGACCGCCGAGGACGATAAGCTTGGCGCCAACGACGATCTCGCCCTTCTGCACGTGATCGGCACGGATATTGCCGATCCCGCCTGCCAGCATGATCGGTTTATGGTAACCGCGCAGCTCTTCGCCGTTATGGCTGTTGACCTTTTCTTCATAGGTGCGGAAGTAGCCCGTCAGCGCAGGGCGACCAAATTCGTTGTTAAACGCAGCACCACCCAGCGGGCCTTCGGTCATGATATCCAGTGCGGTGACAATACGATCCGGCTTACCAAAATCTTCTTCCCAAGGCTGTTCAAAGCCAGGAATACGCAGGTTGGAGACGGAGAAGCCTACCAGCCCGGCTTTCGGTTTTGCACCGCGCCCGGTTGCGCCTTCATCGCGAATTTCACCGCCAGAGCCGGTTGCCGCGCCTGGCCACGGAGAGATAGCCGTCGGGTGGTTATGGGTTTCTACCTTCATCAGGATGTGGGCTGGCTCCTGATGGAAATCGTAGCGGCCGGTTTTGTGATCGGCAAAATAGCGGCCCACTTCAGAACCTTCCATTACCGCGGCGTTGTCTTTATAGGCAGACAGCACGTGGTCCGGCGTGGTTTCGAAGGTATTCTTGATCATCTTGAACAGCGACTTAGGCTGTTGTTTACCATCGATAACCCAGTCGGCGTTAAAAATCTTGTGGCGGCAGTGCTCGGAGTTAGCCTGCGCGAACATGTACAGTTCAATGTCGTTCGGGTTGCGTCCCAGTTTGGTGAACGCATCCTGCAGATAGTCGATTTCGTCTTCCGCCAGCGCCAGGCCCAGACGCAGGTTAGCGTCGATCAGCGCCTGGCGTCCCTCACCAAGCAGATCAACGCTGGAAACCGGCGCAGGCTGGTGATGAACAAACAGTTTTTCAGCATCGCTCAGCGCAGAGAAAACCGTTTCCATCATGCGGTCGTGCAAAATATCGGCAACCGCCAGCCACTGCTCAGCGGTCAACGTGGAGGCCTCAACATACCAGGCAATGCCACGTTCCAGGCGGCTAATCTGTTGCAGGCCGCAGTTATGGGCAATATCAGTCGCTTTAGAAGACCACGGGGAAATGGTACCCGGGCGAGGCGTGACCAGCAGCAGTTTGCCTTCAGGGGCGTGGCTGTGAAGAGCAGGACCATATTTCAGCAGACGTGCAAGTTGCGCGCGCTCATCCTCATTCAATGGTGCATTCAGATCGGCAAAATGGACGTACTCGGCGTAAATATTGTGGACCTGGAGGTTGGCAGCCTGAAAACGTGCCAGCAGTTTGTTAATACGGAATGCAGACAGTGCAGGTGAACCACGCAGAATTTCCATCATAAGTCTCTCGTCTTCTAAGCTTTCGGTGTGCCCAAGTGGGGGAAACGGGCGTCATTATAAAGAATCTGGCGCGCCGACGAAACCGTTTGCGTCGAAATAAAATCACGGCCTCTTCTTATCATCAAATGCGGTCTGGTTTCTGAATAAGTTGCCAACTGGCGCAAGTTTAAGCAAAATGCCGCTCATTAATGACGACTTCACTTCTTAATCAATACCACAGCACGCAGAGACAACGTACGGTTCAGAGAATTAACTAATTGAAAAAATTAAAGATTAATTATCTGTTCATCGGTATTTTGACGCTGTTGTTGGCAGCGGCCCTCTGGCCATCTATCCCCTGGTTCGGTAAAGCCGACAATCGTATCGCCGCCATTCAGTCGCGGGGAGAGCTGCGCGTCAGTACCATCGACTCACCGCTCACTTACGCCGCGCTTAATGGGAAAAAGTTTGGCCTGGATTACGAACTGACCAAAGCCTTCGCCAACTACCTGGGTGTGAAGCTGAAAATCACCGTACGCCAGAACATCAGCCAGCTTTTTGACGACCTGGATAACGGTAATGCCGATCTGTTAGCCGCTGGTCTGGTGTATAACAGCGAGCGCGTTAAAAATTATCAGCCGGGTCCGACCTACTATTCCGTATCGCAACAACTGGTGTATCGGGTTGGGCAATACCGCCCGCGTACGCTTGCCACCGTGAACGAAAACCAACTGACTATCGCCCCGGGGCATGTGGTGGTTAACGACCTCCAGCAGCTAAAAGAAAAAAAATACCCGGACCTGAGCTGGAAAGTTGATGAGAAAAAGGGCACCACTGAACTGCTTGATGATGTCATCGCCGGTAAGCTGGATTACACCATTGCCGATTCCGTTGCCATCAGCTTATATCAGCGCGTTCATCCTGAGCTGGCCGTGGCGCTGGACGTCTCTGACGAACAGCCGGTGACCTGGTTCAGTCGTCTGGACGATGACAATACGCTGTCTGCTGCCCTGCTGGATTTCTTCAATACCATGAATGAAGACGGCTCGCTTGCGCGACTGGAAGAAAAGTACCTTGGGCATGGCGATGATTTTGACTATGTTGATACCCGCACCTTTTTGCGCGCCGTAGACAGCGTGTTGCCGGACCTCAAGCCGCTTTTTGAGAAGTATGCGCAGGAGATAGACTGGCGACTGCTCGCCGCAATATCCTATCAGGAGTCACACTGGGACGCGCAGGCGACTTCCCCGACCGGTGTACGCGGGCTGATGATGCTGACCAAAAATACCGCCCAGAGTCTCGGGCTAACTGACCGTACCGATGCCGAGCAGAGCATCAGCGGCGGCGCGCGGTATTTGCAGGACATGATGAGCAAAGTGCCGGATACCGTCCCCGAAGGGGAACGCATCTGGTTTGCGCTTGCCGCCTACAACATGGGTTATGCGCACATGCTGGATGCCCGGGCGCTGACGGTGAAAACCAAAGGTAATCCGAACAGTTGGTCCGACGTAAAACAGCGTCTGCCGCTGCTCAGCCAAAAGCCGTATTACAACAAGTTGACCTATGGCTATGCGCGCGGTCACGAAGCCTACGCCTATGTGGAAAACATCCGTAAATACCAGATTAGCCTGGTGGGGTATCTGCAGGAGAAAGAAAAACAGGCGCAGGAAACGCAGCAACTGGCACAGGATTACCCGGCTGTGTCACCGGCTGAGCTGTTAGGTAAAGATAAATTTCCGCTTTCAGCGTTTCTGACTCAGACGTCGTCAAACTATCTGTCGCCCTCCCCTTCTCTGCTGTTTTCAGCACAGAAGAAAGAGGACAAGTAGTCTGATTGGTATTTACTGATTGGCAGATTTTTTCAACGCTTTGATTTCCTGCCGACGCATGCGAAAGAAATCACTGAGCAGCGTGGCGCATTCATCGCGTAACACCCCTTCGGTCACGTCAACCCGATGATTCATTCCAGGGTGATGCAGCACATCCATTAATGACCCGGCAGCGCCCGTTTTCGCATCGCGTGCGCCAAAAACCACCCGACCGATACGGCTATGGACCATCGCGCCTGCGCACATCACGCACGGCTCCAGTGTGACATACAACGTTGCATCCAGCAGACGGTAGTTTTGTAGCACCAGACCGCCCTGGCGCAACGCCATGATTTCAGCGTGGGCGGTAGGATCATGATGGCCAATCGGTCGGTTCCAGCCTTCGCCAATAACGCGGTTGTTATGTACCAATACCGCACCCACCGGGACTTCACGCTCATCCCAGGCGCGCTTAGCCAGCGTTAAAGCATGACGCATCCAGTATTCGTGGCTAAATTCAACTTCAGACAAAGGGGTAACTCCAGTAATCAAAGCGGGCGCATTATACACAGACGCTATCGTTTACTCTATTCGAGTTGTTGCAGTTCTCCGCGCGGCGTGACGCGCCAGCGATGCTGGCAAAAAGAGAGCAGTAGATTGTCCTGCTTACTGTCGCTGTAGCCGCTGTAAAGAGACAGCGGTGCGCCAATCTTCCGTTCCAGTTGCGCGACTTTTTCATGCCCCAGACAGCGTAGCGGCAATACCCAGCCACCGTATCCCCGCGCCATTTGACTGGCGATCAGATTGACACGCGGTAGCCACGGCGTGTCGAAGTAAACCTGCTCCACCAGCGACTGCGGAGAACCGGTGATAAGCCAGATATCAGCATCGGAGCTTAACAGGTACGTCGTCAGACGCTGCTGCACGACAGGAAATGCCGTCACATGCCCGCGAAACCAGCGCACAAAATCGGCCTGATGCGCTTTCAGACGCGCTTCGCTGCGACCAAAGGTACAGCCCCACAACAGCAGGCTCATGGGCCAGCGGGCGGCGCGCCCTTTAATTAACATTGCCAGCGCAATAATTGGCAACAGGGGCAGCACCAGCAACGCATTTAGCGGTTGGCGACGCAGCAGAAAACGTAAGAAACTGCCGAACATATCCTGCTGGTGTAACGTGCCATCCAAATCAAAAAAAACAACGCGACGCTGGTGACTGGTCAAACCTTATTCCTCTGGATCGTTGAACCCCAATAGCCAGGTAAACAGGAACCCGGCAATAACCGCTACCAGATAGCCTAACAGATAGAACATCACTTTTCCGGCAACAATCGTCAGTGCCAGCGGCAATCCCGAGATGCCAAAGGTGATGACCGTCGCCACCTTCCAGTAGCTGATCAGCGCCCCACCGACTGCACCACCGAGACAGGCACCGATAAACGGCTTGCCTAATGGCAACGTCACCCCAAAAATCAGCGGTTCACCAATGCCCAGCAATCCAACCGGCAGCGCGCTTTTAATCACTTTTTTCAGCCGTGCGTTACGGGTTTTCATCAGTACCGCAATAGCCGCACCGATTTGCCCCACTCCTGCCATCGCCAGAATAGGAAAGAGCGCGTTATAACCATGCGCCTGTACCAGTTCAACGTGGATCGGCACCAACCCCTGATGAAGTCCGGTGAGCACCAACGGCAGGAAAGTCCCAGCCAGCACGGCTCCCACCAGGAAACCGCCGCGATCGATAGCCCAGGATGCGCCGTGAGCAATCGATTCAGAAATCCAGCCGCCAAGCGGTTGCAGCGCCACAATGGCGATTGTCCCGGTAATAAGGGTGGTCAGCAGTGGATTGAGGATCAGTTCGAGAGACTCCGGCAGCACTTCGCGGAATTTGCGTTCGATCCAGCACATCAACGCCACCACCAGCAGCACTGCGATCACTCCACCGCGTCCCGGCTGCAATGCCTCGCCAAACAAGGTAATTTGCGCCAGTTGCGGGCTGGAGAGAATACCGGCCATCACCCCGCCCATCGCCAGCGAACCGCCAAATACTTTGGCGGTATTCACTCCGACCAGAATATTCATGATGGCAAACACGGCGCTGCCAAATATTCCCATCAGCCCAAGCATATTTGGATAGTGGGTCGCAAAATCCCCAACGATATCCGGTCGCTTAAGGATGTTAATGATGCCGGTAATCAAACCGGAGGCGATAAACGCCGGAATAAGCGGGATAAAAACGTTAGCCAGCTTGCGTAGCGCGTCACTCATCGGCGCTTTGTACTTCGCTTTGGCCTCTGATTTTGTTCGCTCAATATCCCCCACATTGGAACGTTCGCCGCCATCGGCAATCAGGGAACGCATGGCATCGACCACTTTCGCGGCTTTGCCGGGGCCGACAATGATCTGGTGCTGCGCCCCTTGCTTCACGTAGCCGCTAACGCCCGGCAGTTGCTTGAGTCGGGAAATATCGAGCTGAGCGTCATCCTGTACTTCCACTCTGACGCGGGTCATACAGTTTTCCAGGCGCAGAATATTTTTCTCTCCGCCCACGCCCAGCAGGATATCGCTGGCCAGCACCGCCGTCTTATCCATATACACCTCTTAGTGTTCTAACGCCGCGCGTAAAAAACCCTGGTGAGCGGCAAGCTTTTCGCGGGCTGCAGCGGCATCGAGCCCCGTGAGAGCCATCAGAATGGCGGGCTTAACATCAAAATCGGTCTGTTTCAGCAGAGCTTGCGCCTGGTCATACGCAATACCGGTAGCTTCCACGACCATGCGACAAGCCCGGTCTACCAGCTTAACGTTGGTCGCTTTCATATCCACCATCAGGTTCTGATACACCTTGCCAAACTTCACCATTGCGCCGGTAGAAATCATATTGAGTACCAGTTTTTGCGCAGTACCGGACTTCAGTCGCGTTGACCCTGTCAGAGCCTCCGGGCCAACAACCGGTGATATGGCGATGCCCGCTTCACGCGCGATGGGGGAATCCGGATTACAGGAAATCGCCACCGTGGTGCAGCCAACGGAACGGGCATATTGCAAGCCGCCAATCACATACGGTGTACGCCCGGATGCAGCCAGACCCACCACCACATCCTGAGCCGTAAGGTTGAGCGAACGAAGATCATCTTCACCCAGCTGCGGGTTATCTTCTGCACCTTCAACGGCCTTCAGCAATGCGCCCGGCCCACCAGCAATCAGGCCAACAACCCGTCCATGCGGTACACCAAAAGTCGGTGGGCACTCAGACGCATCCAGTACGCCAAGACGCCCACTGGTCCCCGCCCCCATGTAGATAATCCGTCCACCCGCTTTTAACGCGTCAGCCGCTGCATCGACCGCAAGCGCAACTTCAGTCAGCGTTGCTTTTACAGCAACGGCTACCAGCGTATCCTGTTGATTAAAACGATGAACCAACTCAAGTGTGGATAACGCATCAAGATCCATGGTCTGAGGATTGCGGCTTTCTGACACTAACGCACCGAGATTCATTTTTTGTTCCTTAGGAATTTTTAATTCATAGTAATCCGTTATAATGGAATATAATATTCACCCAGGCGAGTGAAATTTTGTTTTGTAATCGCCATCACGTTTTCGCCAGGAGACAGCATGAACTGTTTGATTCGCATTCGTCAGCGTTACCCGGACCTCGCGCAAAGCGATAAAAAGCTTGCGGATTACCTCCTCGCACAGCCGGATACTGCGCGTCATCTCAGTTCACAGCAACTCGCCTTTGAAGCGGGCGTCAGCCAGTCCAGCGTGGTGAAGTTCGCGCAAAAGATGGGTTTCAAAGGATTTCCTGCACTCAAACTGGCGATCAGTGAAGCACTGGCCAGTAATCCCAATCCCCACTCTATCCCAGTGCATAATCAGATTCGCGGCGACGACCCTATGCGTCTGGTGGGTGAAAAACTGATTCAGGAGAACGTGGCGGCCATGCACGCCACACTGGATATCAACAGCGAAGAAAAGCTGATGGAAAGCGTCGCATTGTTACGCTCCGCCCGACGCATTGTCCTGACCGGAATTGGTGCATCGGGGTTGGTAGCACAGAATTTTGCCTGGAAACTGTTGAAAATAGGTTTTAACGCGGTAGTGGAACGCGATATGCACGCCCTGCTGGCAACGGTACAGGCGCTTTCGCCGGGCGATCTCCTGTTGGCGATTTCGTATACCGGAGAGCGCCGCGAGCTCAACCTGGCTGCGGATGAAACGTTGCGCACCGGCGCGAAAATCCTCGCCATCACTGGGTTTACACCGAACGCCCTGCAACAGCGAGCAAGCCATTGCCTGTATACGATTGCCGAAGAACAAGCAACACGCAGCGCGGCAATTTCATCGACGCACGCGCAGATGATGCTCACGGATTTACTGTTTATGGCGCTGGTTCAGCAAGATTTAGAACATGCTCCGGAACGCATTCGCCACAGCGAAGCACTGGTAAAAAAACTGGTCTGAGCAAAGAATGCGCGTATAATGCCCGCCCGATTTGTGATGTTTTGAGAGTTTCCTGATGGCCCTGTTAATCACTAAAAAGTGTATCAATTGCGATATGTGCGAACCCGAATGCCCGAATGAGGCAATTTCGATGGGTGACAGCATTTACGAGATTAACAGCGACAAATGTACGGAATGCGTTGGCCATTACGACACGCCAACCTGCCAGAAGGTGTGCCCGATCCCCAATACTATTTTGAAAGATCCGGCACATGTCGAAACGGAAGAGCAGTTGTGGGATAAGTTTGTGCTGATGCACCACGCCGATAAACTTTAACCGCGTCGCCATCCGGCAACGTACAGAATCTAACTCTCGATAATCACCGTGGCGCAGGCGTAGTGACGCTCATCGGCCAGCGTCACATGCATATGCGCGACACCCAGTTTTTCCGCCAGTTTTAACGCCTCCCCCCATAACCGCAGACGCGGCTTACCGAGTTCATCGTTGAAGACTTCAAACTGATTAAACGCCAGCCCATTGCGAATACCCGTCCCAAAGGCTTTTGCTGCCGCCTCTTTGACCGCAAAGCGCTTTGCCAGAAAACGCACCGGCTGCTGATGCGTCTCCCAGATTGCCCATTCGTTGTCACTGAGCACGCGTCTTGCCAGACGGTCACCGGAACGGGAGATCACCGCTTCAATGCGGGCAATCTCCACGATATCCGTGCCTAATCCCAGAATAGCCATTAGCCACGCGCTTCCAGCATCAGGCGTTTCATTTCCACCACGGCGTCTTTCAGACCGCTCATCACCGCGCGTCCGATAATGGCATGGCCAATATTCAGCTCGTGCATTTCCGGGATCCGCGCAATGGCTTTAACGTTGTGATACGTCAGGCCATGACCGGCATTCACCTTCAGGCCGAGGCTGGCAGCAAAAGTCGCCGCTTTAGCAATACGCGCCAGTTCACTGGCCTGTTCCGCATCGGTTTTCGCATCAGCGTAACAGCCGGTGTGAATTTCAATAAATGGCGCGCCAACTTCCGCAGCAGCCTTAATCTGTTCTTCATCGGCATCGATAAACAACGAGACCAGAATTCCGGCATCAGCCAGTCGCTTGCAGGCATCGCGCATCTTGTCACGCTGGCCGGCGACGTCCAGACCACCTTCAGTAGTCACTTCCTGACGTTTTTCCGGCACCAGGCAGCAAAAATGCGGCTTCGTCTCGACGGCGATTGCCAACATTTCGTCGGTGACCGCCATTTCCAGATTCATGCGCGTATCCAGCGTCTGGCGCAGAATACGTACGTCGCGGTCGGTGATATGG
>NZ_SZWR01000010.1:10792-25096 GCF_005280875.1 Citrobacter sp. wls827 | reverse complement strand
CGGTCTTCACGCAGGTGTACGGTAATACCGTCCGCGCCCGCCTGCTCAACGATAAACGCCGCCTGAACCGGATCCGGGTATGCGGTGCCGCGTGCATTACGTAACGTGGCAATGTGGTCAATATTGACGCCTAACAGTAATTCAGCCATGACAATCCTCGTTAATCATTATTTGTTTTTACCGCGCGTTTTGGCATAAATTGCCGGAACAGTTCCCGGCTTTTTAACGGCTTACCACCAAGATACGGCTTTAACGCCATGCGGGTAAAGCGTTTCGCGGCGCGTAACGTATCGACATCGGGAAATTCACGTGACTCAAGCGCTTTGAGATGGCGTCCGGTAAAAGTGGAATTATCGATCACTACGCTGGCGATAAACCCTTTTTCTTCCCGGTAACGATAGGTCATGGTGTCGTCTACCGGCTCGCCGCTGCCCGCACAATGGGTAAAATCGACGCCGTACCCCAGATGTCCAAGTAAGGCCAGCTCAAAGCGACGCAGCGCAGGCTCTGGCGAACCCGTCGCACCAGCCAGCGCCTGGATACAATTCAGATAATCGAAAAAGAGTTCAGAAAAACGGGTCTCGTACTCGAGGACGCGGGAGATAAGTTCGTTGATATACAAGCCGCTGTACAGCGTGATACCGCTAAGAGGGAGCGCCAGAGAAACGGCTTCAGCGCTACGCAGGGTTTTGACCTCACCGCGGCCGCCAAAGCGAAGTAACAACGGGGTAAAAGGCTGGAGTGCGCCTTTGAGATTAGAACGTTTGGAACGTGCGCCTTTAGCCACCAGGCGCACGCGACCCGACTCTTCCGTGAAGACGTCCAGCACGAGACTGGTTTCGCTCCAGGGGCGACTATGCAAGACAAAGGCTCGTTGCCATCCTTCCATATACTCGCCGTGTTTCAGAAGATAGGTTTAGACGTCGTCGCCGTAACCGAGGCTACGCAGCGCGCGTTCGTCATCGGCCCAGCCAGATTTCACTTTCACCCACAGTTCGAGGTGAACGGGCGCTTCGAACATCTCCTGCATGTCTTTACGCGCTTCGATGCCGATGGTTTTGATTTTGGCCCCTTTGTTGCCAATAACCATCTTTTTCTGCCCTTCACGTTCAACGAGGATCAGACCGTTAATATCGTAACCACCGCGCTCGTTGGAGATAAAACGCTCAATTTCCACAGTAACGGAATACGGCAGTTCAGCCCCCAGAAAACGCATCAGCTTTTCGCGGATGATTTCAGAAGCCATAAAACGCTGAGAACGGTCAGTGATGTAATCTTCCGGGAAGTGATGGATAGCTTCCGGCAGATGCTTACGTACGATGCCCGCAACGGTATCGACATTCAGACCGGTCTCGGCAGAGATCGGGACGATATCGAGGAAGTTCATCTGGCTTGCCAGGAACTGCAGGTGCGGCAGCAGATCGGCTTTTTCCTGAACGTTGTCTACTTTGTTCACGGCCAGAATTACCGGCGCTTTACCGTCGCGCAGCTTATTAAGCACCATTTCGTCGTCCGGCGTCCAGCGGGTGCCTTCCACAACGAAAATAACCAGTTCAACATCACCGATCGAGCTGCTCGCCGCTTTGTTCATCAGGCGGTTGATGGCACGTTTCTCTTCCATATGCAGGCCCGGAGTATCAACATAAATCGCCTGATACGCGCCTTCAGTATGGATGCCAACAATACGGTGACGTGTTGTCTGAGCTTTACGTGAGGTAATGGAAATCTTCTGCCCAAGCAGATTATTCAACAGGGTGGATTTGCCGACGTTCGGGCGACCGACGATGGCAATAAATCCGCAGTAAGTTGTATCGATGCTCATTCCAGCTCCAGTTTTTTCAACGCCTGTTCGGCGGCAGCCTGCTCAGCCTTACGACGGCTCGAACCTGTGCCAACCACCGGTTCACTCAGGCCGCTGACCTGGCAGTGGATAGTAAATTCTTGATCGTGTGCTTCACCACGAACCTGCACTACCAGATAAGACGGCAGCGGCAGGTGGCGACCCTGCAAATATTCCTGCAGGCGCGTTTTCGGATCTTTTTGTTTATCGCCAGGGCTAATTTCGTCCAGACGCGTTTGATACCAGTTCAGGATTAATTGCTCAACGGTTTGAATATCGCTGTCGAGGAAGACGCCGCCGATCAACGCTTCGACGGTATCGGCCAGAATTGATTCGCGACGAAAACCGCCGCTTTTCAGCTCGCCCGGTCCCAGGCGTAAACATTCACCGAGGTCAAATTCACGGGCTAATTCAGCCAGCGTATTTCCACGCACCAGCGTGGCGCGCATGCGGCTCATGTCACCTTCGTCCACTCGAGGGAAACGGTGATACAGCGCATTCGCAATAACAAAGCTCAAAATAGAGTCGCCTAAAAATTCTAAACGCTCGTTATGTTTGCTGCTGGCACTACGGTGAGTTAATGCCTGCTGCAACAGCTCCTGATGATTAAAAGTGTAGCCCAGCTTCCGTTGAAGCCGATTAATTACGATGGGATTCATGCGATACCAATAAATGAATGCGTCAACAATTCAGCACACGAAACAGACCTGATATACACCCGTCATTAGAGAGACCAATGCTGTTTCGTGTGCCGTGGCAACCTGACGGTGCCAACCTAAAACTTCGGGGGAATATTCTATACACAACGACAAGGGATGTCGTTAGTCTGAGGGAATTAATCCGAGAAATAATTCACGCTGTCGTTATTAAGACGACAGCGTGAACCATTATCAGCAATTAGTGGATGCCGCCAATGCGGCTCAAACGAACACCGGTTGGCCACTCACCTTCTTGTTTGTCGAAACTCATCCAGATTGCGGTCGCTTTACCTACCAGATTCGCTTCCGGTACAAATCCCCAGTAACGGCTGTCCGCGCTGTTGTCACGGTTATCGCCCATCATGAAGTAATGCCCCGGTGGAACGATCCAGGTGGCTAACTGCTGACCCGGCTGACGGTAATACATCCCCACCTGATCCTGCGCGATTGGCACCATCAGAATGCGGTGAGTTACCTCACCCAGCGTTTCTTTACGCTCGGTCAGGCGAATACCGTTGTCTTTCGTTTCGTTCAGCGGAACTTCAAAGAAACCGCTGGTCGCTTCCCCGCCGTTGCGGCGAGCAAACGTCTGCACAAAATCACTTGGCTGAACATCAGAGTACGTTACCGGCAGCGCGTTTTCACAAGCCTGACCAGAACTGCATCCTGGCTGAATCGTCACCTCTTTCGCCACCGGATCGTACGTCACTTTGTCTCCCGGTAAACCGACAGCGCGTTTGATGTAGTCCAGACGCGGATCTTCCGGGTATTTAAATACCACGATATCACCGCGTTTCGGGTGGCCAGTTTCGATCAACGTTTTCTGATAAATCGGATCTTTAATTCCGTAGGCAAATTTCTCTACCAGAATAAAATCACCAATCAACAGTGTTGGCATCATCGAACCCGACGGGATCTGGAACGGTTCATAAATAAATGAACGCACCACCAGCACAATAGCCAGTACCGGGAAAACGGACGCACCGGTTTCCAGCCAACCCGGCTTAGGGGCAACTTTTTTCAGCGTTGCTTTATCCAGTGAATCGCCTGCAGCGGCCTGTGCCGCAGCCTGGCGCTCCCGGCGTTTTGGCGCGAAGACAAACTTATCTACGCACCATAAAATGCCCGTCACCAGTGTGGCAATCACCAGAATCAGGGCAAACATGTTCGCCATGCCAACTCCTTAAGATTATTTGCTGTCTTTACCGACATGCAGAATAGCGAGGAAGGCTTCCTGCGGCAGTTCGACGTTACCGATCTGCTTCATTCGCTTTTTACCCTCTTTCTGTTTTTGCAGCAGCTTTTTCTTACGGCTGATATCGCCACCGTAGCACTTAGCCAGAACGTTTTTACGCAGTTGCTTAACCGTTGAACGCGCAATGATGTGCGTACCAATGGCCGCCTGAATTGCGATATCGAACTGCTGGCGAGGGATCAGATCTTTCATCTTCTCGACCAGTTCACGGCCACGGCTCTGGGAGTTATCGCGGTGGGTAATCAGCGCCAGTGCATCGACGCGTTCGTTGTTGATGAGAACATCAACACGTACCATGTCGGAGGCCTGGAAACGTTTGAAGTTATAATCCAGCGACGCATAGCCGCGAGAAGTCGACTTCAGACGGTCGAAGAAGTCGAGGACCACTTCCGCCATTGGAATTTCATAGGTCAACGCAACCTGGTTACCGTGGTAAACCATGTTGGTCTGTACACCACGCTTCTCGATACACAGCGTAATAACGTTGCCGAGGTATGCCTGCGGCAGCAGCATATGACATTCAGCAATCGGCTCGCGCAGTTCGTAAATGTTATTCAGCGGCGGCAGTTTGGACGGGCTGTCGACGTAGATAGTCTCTTTCGCCGTGGTTTCCACTTCATAAACTACGGTCGGCGCAGTGGTGATCAGATCCAGATCGTATTCACGTTCCAGACGCTCCTGAATGATCTCCATGTGCAGCAGCCCCAGGAAGCCACAGCGGAAACCGAAGCCCAGCGCGGTAGAACTTTCCGGTTCGTAGAACAGGGAAGCATCGTTGAGGCTCAGCTTACCAAGCGCATCACGGAAGTTTTCGTAGTCGTCGGAGCTGACCGGGAACAGACCCGCATATACCTGCGGCTTCACTTTTTTAAAGCCAGGCAGGGGTTTATCTGCCGGGTTGCGAGCCAGCGTCAGGGTATCGCCTACCGGCGCGCCGAGGATGTCTTTAATGGCGCAAACTAACCAACCTACCTCGCCACACTTCAGTTCTGTACGGTCAACCTGTTTCGGCGTAAAGATACCCAGGCGATCTGCGTTGTAGACCTGACCGGTACTCATCACTTTGATTTTGTCGCCTTTACGCATGGTACCGTTTTTAATACGCACCAGCGAGACCACACCGAGATAGTTGTCGAACCAGGAGTCGATGATAAGCGCCTGTAACGGGCCTTCCGGGTCGCCTTCTGGTGGCGGAATATCACGCACCAGACGTTCAAGAACGTCGGTCACGCCAACACCGGTTTTCGCCGAGCAACGGACAGCGTCAGCCGCATCGATACCGACGATATCTTCAATCTCTTCCGCCACACGCTCTGGATCGGCGGCTGGCAGGTCAATTTTGTTCAGTACTGGCACTACTTCCAGATCCATTTCCATGGCGGTATAGCAGTTAGCCAGTGTTTGCGCTTCAACACCCTGCCCGGCATCAACCACCAGCAGTGCGCCTTCACAGGCGGCAAGCGAGCGTGAAACTTCATAAGAGAAGTCAACGTGGCCCGGGGTGTCGATAAAGTTAAGCTGGTAGGTTTCACCATCAGATGCTTTGAAATCGAGCGTCACGCTCTGCGCTTTGATAGTAATACCGCGCTCACGCTCAAGATCCATCGAGTCGAGAACCTGCGCTTCCATTTCACGGTCAGACAGGCCACCGCAGATCTGGATAATACGGTCAGACAGCGTCGATTTACCGTGGTCGATGTGAGCTATGATTGAAAAGTTACGTATGTTCTTCATATAGTGTAATTATTGTGCCTTACGCCTGCCTGGGCAGGCTCTGAGAAGTCGCTGTTCTGAGCTTAACGTCTGTTTTAGTGAAACGCCGCATTCTACACTACATCGCTGAGGCGAGGAAATGTTCATAGAGCAAGGATAGCGGGAACTGGAAACAACTTTGCAAAGTCAGTGAAACTTTTGCCGGATGGCGGCATAAACGCCTTATCCGGCCTACCTTTGCATCTGAGGACGCTGTAGGCCTGATAAGCGCAGCGCCATCAGGCAAAGATATCACTGCGGGGTTTCAACACGAATCAGATCGGGCGAGAGAGCTACGTTGAGAATAACCGGCTGCCAGGCTTCACGCTCAGCAAGCTTACGGGAATATCCTCGCGCAATCAGGAATCCCCCCACACCGCCCAGTATCGCCCCGCTGAGTGCGGCGATATCGCTGCCAAACAGCACCTGAAACAGCGCAGCAAAAATAAAGAGTCCCGCCAGCGGAGACATATAAACCAGCATCGCCGAGCCTAACAGGCTCCCTTCGGCAATACCCAGTTCAACTTTCTGCCCAGGCGTCAGCGGTTCATCGCTGGGTACCACGATAGTATGCGTTGTTTGCGGCCCCAGTTTGTTCAGCACACGACTGCCGCATCCAGTCCGCGACGCGCAGCTGCTACACGATGCTTTAACATCGCAGCTGACCGTCGCCAGGCCATTTTGCCAGGAGACGACTGTTGCCCATTCTTTAATCATTGCGCGGCCCTGAACTTAATATTATCCGCGATACGCTTTGCCGTTTGCGGCGGGAGCTCGCCCACAATGGTGATTTCGGCATTATCCCGCACGGTAGTACTGACCGTTCGACGTCCGGTACGCAGCAGTTGATCGGCGCTGTTTTGCGACGCGCGGTTCACGTTCACAGAAAAACTGAACAGGCCATCAGAATACAGGCGCGATTCAATCGGCATGTTATCCATTGTCGGCAGCGGGCGTCGACTGCTGGAAACCTCGCTGAAGCCTTGCGGTAACCACGATGGACTCCAGTTGAAGTTCGTTTTCTCCCCCGCAGGAACTGACAGTAACGGCGGAAGGTTTGCTTTCGCCAGCGTCTGCATGCTGTCGCTAACCCCGTTATTGACGGTAAAGGCGATAACGCGGAATTGTTCAAGCGTTTCGCCATCCCGATCGAGGAGATCGACACGCATTGGCAGCTTGGTTTCGGTGTCCATCCAGACGATGTAGCTGTAACGCGTACCGTCACGCGCTACCACGCGGATAACTTCACAGAGTCGGTCGGCAATACGCGTGCGTCCTACCGCGATAAAATCATAGTAGGGTGCAAGACGTTTAAAATCGGTGTAAATCAGGGATGGCAGAGAATCAACAATATAGTCGCCATTCAGCGTGAACGGTTCGAGTCCTGGCTCAAAGTAACTGATTTCATTGCCACGTTGCACCACTTCCCGACGCGGTCCATCCATTTGCAACAACTGTGCAAGAGGGCGGTTGTCCTGGCGGGCATGGCGATAACGTAGGGATTCAACGCCCTGCTTATTGATGCTGACAAATGACAGCTCATAGGTGAGCGACTGGCTGGCCAGATTCATCTGCTGCAACAACGCCCCGGACGCAGGATTGGCCGAGGCGTTTACAGAGAAGAACAGGCTACCAGCCACAAGTGACATGGCAAACCAAAGTTGCTTCATTACTGCGATTGCGTTCCTAAAGTTTGAATTCCTGGCACCTGGACAGCGGCTTGCTGTGTTTGCGCCTGCTCAAACTGAAGCTGTTCGGAGTGCAGTCGACGTTGCAGTTCGTAATCCTGCAACATGGCATTAATACGACGACGCTGCTCCTGTACCTGCTGTTGCTGACCGCCGCTGGCAGTCGCGTCAGAAGGTACACCCAGGCTCACCGGACTGGCTTTCCCCATCATCGGTAATGTATTAAATACCGGCGTTTCGGGCTGCTGGGACGTTTCAGATTGTCCATTATAGTGCTGGACGCCAACAATAACTGCAAGTGATACACACGCGGCCACACCCATTTGGGTAAGCTGCGCGGCCCACGGACGCATTTTCTTCCAGAATGGCATTTTCTGCCACTGATGCGGTGCTGGCTGGGCCTCAGGGATCAATGGCACCGCCTGACGTACTGGCTCATCTGCGATAGCAGCCATTACGCGGTCGGAAATATCGAAATGGAGAACGTCGGCGGTATCACCTCGCATGGAATCGCGAATCAGGTGATAACTCTCCCAGGTTTTTTGCATTTCCGGGTCATGAGCCAACTCTTTGAGCAACTCAGTGTCCAGCGTTTCGCCATCCATTAAAGCGGAAAGTTTTTCTTTCTGCATGCCTAATACCTTTTCCAGTATCCCGCTATCGTCAACGCCTGATAAGCGGTTGAACTTTATTATCAATAGCTTCCCTCGCTCGGAAGATACGTGAACGCACCGTACCCACCGGACAATCCATGATAGCGGCTATCTCTTCATAGCTCAGGCCATCCAGCTCCCGCAAGGTTATTGCCATGCGTAAATCTTCCGGGAGGGACTCAATAGTTCGGAAAACTATCTGTCTCAGTTCTTCTGACAACATTAAGTTCTCAGGGTTCGAAATTTCTTTCAGCGCACCGCCACTTTCGTAATTTTCTGCTTCTATCGCATCTATATCACTGGAAGGTGGACGACGCCCCTGAGCGACCAGGTAATTCTTCGCTGTATTGACTGCAATACGATACAGCCAGGTATAAAAAGCACTATCTCCCCGGAACGAGTCCAGCGCACGATAGGCCTTGATAAATGCTTCTTGTACAACATCGGGAACATCGCCCGACGGTACATAGCGGGAAACCAGACTCGCCACTTTATGCTGGTAGCGAACCACCAGTAAGTTAAAGGCTTTCTGATCTCCCTTCTGGACCCGTTCAACCAGGACCTGGTCCGTTAACTGCTCGCTCATCCGAGGTAAAGTCTCCCCAAACCAAATTTCCACGCGCTTTCGAAACGCCACTCCATAAGCTTCACTATGAGCAAGCAAAAGCTTAGAGTGCTCAAGTTTCGTAAAGTTCCGTTACGCATTTGTTTTTGTTTGTCATGTTGTAGACAGGTCTTATCTCTCATTATAAGTCTACATAACCCGATCAACGCACTATCTGTATAGAAATGCCCATTTCACCGCCAGCAGAGTAACCCAACAGCCACTTTATTTCACCTCATAATCTGATGCTAACGGCCTGCTTCACAAAATATTTTTGCTCTTTCACTCATCCACATACCCTCCCCCTGTGTTTAGCCATTGCAACACAGTTGAAAATAAAACGTGCAGCATCGCGCAGTATGATGCTATGGTGAACGAACAATGTTTAGTAAATTAAACAAAAATCATGAATACGACTCCCGAATTATCCTGTGACGTGCTGATCATTGGCAGCGGGGCTGCCGGACTCTCACTGGCGCTACGCCTGGCTGAAAAACATCAGGTCATTGTCCTGAGCAAAGGGCCAGTTAGTGAAGGCTCGACATTTTATGCTCAGGGTGGCATCGCCGCTGTTTTCGATGAAACCGACAGCATTGACTCCCACGTTGAAGACACGCTGATTGCAGGGGCCGGTCTTTGCGATCGTCATGCCGTTGAGTTTGTAGCCAGTAACGCCCGCTCGTGTGTCCAGTGGCTAATTGATCAAGGCGTCTTATTTGATACTCAGGTTCAACCCAATGGCGAAGAGAGCTATCATCTGACCCGAGAAGGCGGCCATAGCCATCGACGAATCCTGCATGCGGCAGATGCCACTGGTAAAGAGGTCGAAACCACATTGGTCAGCCAGGCGCAAAGTCATCCGAATATTCGGGTACTGGAGCGCAGTAACGCCGTGGACCTGATTGTCTCTGATAAAATTGGCCTGCCGGGAACACGTCGGGTTGTCGGAGCCTGGATCTGGAATCGTAATAAAGAAGCCGTTGAGACCTGCCATGCGAAGTCGGTAGTGTTGGCCACTGGCGGCGCTTCTAAAGTGTATCAATACACCACCAATCCGGATATTTCTTCGGGCGACGGTATTGCGATGGCCTGGCGCGCAGGATGCCGCGTCGCCAATCTGGAATTTAACCAATTTCACCCAACCGCGCTGTATCATCCACAGGCGCGCAATTTTCTGCTGACTGAAGCGCTGCGCGGCGAAGGCGCACACCTGAAACGCCCGGATGGCTCACGCTTTATGCCCGACTTTGACAAGCGCGGCGAGCTGGCCCCACGTGATATTGTCGCCCGTGCCATCGACCACGAAATGAAGCGCCTCGGCGCTGACTGTATGTTCCTCGACATCAGCCATAAGCCCGAAGAGTTTGTTCGTCAGCATTTCCCGATGATTTACGAAAAATTGCTGGGACTGGGCATCGATCTGACCAAAGAGCCGGTCCCCATCGTTCCTGCTGCGCACTATACCTGCGGCGGTGTGATGGTTGATGACTTTGGTCGTACAGATGTCGACGGGCTGTATGCGATCGGCGAAGTGAGTTATACCGGCCTGCATGGCGCCAACCGCATGGCGTCGAACTCGCTGCTGGAGTGTCTGGTGTATGGCTGGTCTGCGGCGGAAGATATTGACCGCAGAATGCCTTATGCCCGCGGCGTTAACTCGCTCCCGGGTTGGGATGAAAGCCGGGTAGAAAACCCGGATGAGTTGGTTGTCATTCAGCATAACTGGCATGAGCTGCGGCTGTTTATGTGGGATTACGTCGGCATCGTGCGCACCACTAAACGTCTGGAGCGCGCCCTGCGCCGTATCACCATGCTGCAACAGGAAATCGACGAGTATTACGCCCATTTCCGTGTGTCGAACAACCTACTGGAGCTGCGCAATCTGGTGCAGGTTGCCGAGCTGATTGTCCGCTGCGCGATGATGCGCAAAGAGAGTCGGGGCCTGCACTACACGCTGGATTATCCAGAACAGCTTCCAGAGGCGGGCCCGTCAATTCTCTCGCCGCTCAGTCATCACATAAACAGATAGAATGCCTGGGTCAGCGCCGTATAACCTTCAGAGTAACGTTGGTCTGGCCCACGGATAACCAACCTGTCGCTAAAGCACTCCCCGGCCTGCGGGGAGAATGCCAGCAATACCCGATGCGGTAGACGGGCCTCGGTTTCTGCTACATCTGTGCGCAATCGCAGATGCCAGCCCATGCCAAGTGCCTGCTGAGTAAATGCGTTACCAATCTGCTCCGGTAGCACTACACAAAAAAAGCCTTCTTCCGTAATGCTGTCCGCCGCCAGCGTAAGCAATGCCTGATGATCGAGCGTGGTGGTGTAGCGTGCCTGCTCGCGCTGCGGCGTAGCACATTCCACGCCCTGTTCATAATAGGGAGGATTGCTGATTATCAAATCAAAACGCACGGTCTGGCGCGGTATCCACTGCTGGGCATCTTCCGTATGCACGTTCACACGATGCATCCACGGAGATTGCGCGATGTTCTCCTGCGCCTGCTGCGCGGCGTCGACATCAAGCTCCACGGCGTCAATGATGACGTTTTCATCAGTGCGCTGGGCCAGCATCAGCGCCAGCAGGCCGCTCCCGGTACCAATATCCAGGATCCGCTTTACGCCCGCAACGGGGGCCCAGGCCCCCAATAAAATGCCGTCCGTTCCGACTTTCATTGCACAACGATCGTGTGCCACAAAAAACTGCTTAAAAGTAAATCCATTACGTCTAAGTACGGATGTAGACTGGGGCATGAAGAACAACCTTCCTGGAAAAAAAACGATAACATAGGATAAAAACAATACCTGAGAAGGTATATCCATACAAACAGATGAAGATTGCAGCCGTAACGTCTATAATCAGCGCCCCACTCAGAGGTAGAACATGACTGTAACGACTTTTTCCGAACTTGAACTCGATGAAAGCCTGCTGGAAGCCCTCCAGGAAAAAGGTTTCACTCGCCCGACCGCCATTCAGGCTGCCGCCATTCCGCCTGCGCTCGATGGCCGTGATGTACTCGGTTCTGCGCCGACAGGCACCGGTAAAACGGCGGCATATTTGCTGCCAGCGTTGCAGCACTTGCTCGACTTCCCGCGCAAGAAATCAGGTCCACCGCGCATTTTAATCCTGACACCGACGCGCGAACTGGCGATGCAGGTTGCCGAACACGCCCGTGAATTGGCCAAAAATACGCATCTGGATATTGCCACCATTACCGGCGGCGTGGCTTACATGAACCACATGGAAGTCTTTAGCGAAAACCAGGACATCGTGGTCGCCACCACGGGTCGTCTGCTGCAATACATTAAAGAAGAGAACTTCGACTGCCATGCAGTTGAAACGCTGATCCTCGATGAAGCAGACCGTATGCTGGACATGGGCTTTGCCCAGGACATCGAACATATCGCCGGTGAAACCCGCTGGCGTAAGCAAACGATGCTGTTCTCCGCCACCCTGGAAGGCGATGCGATCAAAGATTTTGCCGAGCGTCTGCTGGAAGATCCTGTCGAAGTCTCGGCAGATCCGTCCACCCGCGAACGCAAGAAGATCCATCAGTTTTACTACCGTGCCGATGATATCGAGCACAAAACTGCCCTGCTGATCCATCTGTTAAAACAGCCGGAAGCGACCCGCTCAATTGTCTTTGTACGCAAACGCGAACGTGTGCACGAGCTGGCTGGCTGGCTGCGCCAGGCAGGCATTAATAACTGCTATCTCGAAGGCGAGATGGTGCAGAACAAACGTAACGAAGCGATCAAACGCCTGACCGATGGTCGCGTGAACGTGCTGGTAGCCACCGACGTTGCCGCTCGCGGGATCGATATTCCTGACGTCAGCCACGTGTTTAACTTCGACATGCCGCGCAGTGGCGATGCCTATCTGCACCGCATTGGTCGTACCGGTCGTGCCGGGCGTAAAGGTACTGCAATCTCTTTGGTTGAAGCGCATGACCACCTGCTGCTCGGCAAAGCGAGCCGCTATATTGACGAGCCGCTGAAAGCACGCGTCATCGACGAACTGCGTCCAACCACGCGCGCGCCAAGTGAGAAATCCAACGGTAAGCCATCCAAGAAAGTGCTGGCGAAGCGCGCCGAGAAAAAAGCGAAAGAGAAAGAGAAGCCGCGGGTGAAAAAACGTCACCGCGACGCCAAAAATATCGGCAAACGTCGTAAGCCGAGCGGAGCTGCTACCCAGCAGTCCGACAAAGAGTAAACCGAATGCCGGGCCGTTTAGCCCGGCATTTTTTCATGCGCAGCAAAGCTCTCTGTAATACATTCCATAAAAACCCGTATCGCTGGGCTAACGACTTTTCCGGCATGATGTGCGCACAATGCGGTAATCCGTTCAGGCTTTTCACTGAACGGCAACTCGATTAATTCTCCTGAGTGTAATTCCTTCTCAACGGTAAACCGCGGTAAAAAACTGACACCAAGATTCGCAGAGACGCATTGCTTGATGCTTTCGATACTCCATAGCTCAATAGTATTTTCCAGCGTTATCTGCCGCTTACGCAGCAGACTTTCAAAACGCTGTCTAAAAATACATTGCGGTTCATTAATGATAAAACTGCAGGGAATATGCTGATTATGCTGAGTGAAATCAACATCCTGAAGAGCCGGAGAGGCGACCAGCGCCAGTGACTGTTCACCCAGTGACAGCATCTCAAGCGCCTCATCATTCCCAACCCGATAAAACACCCCCAGATCAACCTCATCGTCCAGCAGGGCATCACGAATGACATAACAATTGAGCGACTGTAGGGACAACCGAACATTGGGAGCGCGTTGTTTAAAGCGCTGTAAAACCTGCGGCATTTTATAGGCCAGTAACGTTTCTCCGGTTGCGACGCGGAGATCGCCGCTCGGTTGTGCATCTTGTTGCACCGTCTGACGGATCGATGCCATCACACGCGTCAGGTCATGTATATGCGGCATCAGCCGTTTGCCCTCACTGGTGAGACACATCCGCCGGCCAATTTTTTCGAATAGCTGTACTGAGAGTTCTTGTTCAAGCTGTTGAATATGAAACGTTACGGTTGATTGCGTACAGCAAAGCTTTTGTGAAGCCCGAAGGAATGAGCCCTCTTCCACTACCGTTTTTAACGTAATAAACCGACGTAAATCCATCCTCACCAACCTATCGAAATTATCGAATTCAAAATACAAAAACATTCATTTTTTTAAATCTTATATCTCGGGTACTGTCTGCTAAAACAGAGGAGATAACAAGTGACACCCATGCTTTTAAATGCATTCTGGACCTATACACTGATTACTGCGCTAACACCCGGCCCGAATAATATCCTCGCGCTGAGTGCGGCGACATCACATGGCTTACGTCAAAGCACGCGTGTTCTGGCCGGAATGAGTCTGGGCTTTTTAATCGTCATGCTGCTGTGCGCCGGGATCTCGTTTTCGCTGGCCGTCCTGGATCCGGCTATTATTCATTGGCTGAGTTGGGCAGGGGCAGCCTACATTTTATGGCTGGCGCTGAAAATCGCCACCAGCCCAGCCTCAAACGATAGGCTGCAGGCGGAACCGATTAGCTTTTGGGCGAGTTTTGGTTTGCAGTTTGTGAACGTCAAAATCATTTTGTACGGCATTACCGCGTTATCCACATTTGTATTGCCATATACACAGGACGCGCACTGGTTGATTGGAGTGAGTATTCTGCTGGCGCTCATCGGCACCTTCGGGAATGCCTGTTGGGCGCTGGCGGGCCATATTTTTCAGCGCATCTTTCGCCGTTACGGTCGGCAGTTGAATATCATTCTGGCATTACTGTTGGTGTATTGTGCGGTGAGGATTTTTTACTAA
>NZ_SZWR01000010.1:9285-10728 GCF_005280875.1 Citrobacter sp. wls827 | reverse complement strand
GAAGACGCACTGGCGTCTTCCGCTTGTAGATTCTCTGCTGAGCGGGGTTATTCCCGGCGAGCCTTACAGGCTCTCAGTAAAGGTACGAGCAATAACGTCGCGCTGCTGCTCTGGGGTCAGAGAGTTGAAACGCACTGCATAACCAGAAACACGGATGGTCAGCTGCGGATATTTTTCCGGGTGCTTAACTGCATCTTCCAGTGTTTCACGACGCAGAACGTTAACGTTCAGGTGCTGACCACCTTCTACACGAACTTCCGGCTGTACGTCTACCGGTACTTCACGGTATTCGATTTCGCCCAGTTTGCTGACGGCAACGACGTCATCAGCATTGAAACCTGCTTTCGCAACGATGCAGCGTGCTTCGCCTTTTTCGCTGTCCAGCAGCCAGAAAGAGTTCAGCAGGTCGTCGTTTGCAGCTTTAGTAATCTGGATACCTGTAATCATGTTGATGCCTCCCCGGCAAAATTATTTGATTTCGGTTGGCCTCATCCGGCCAATTGGTAAAACCATTGTTGCTTGAGTGTATATATACCCCTCACACACCCTTGAATCTTTGATTTAAATCAACAAAAACCACACATGAAAAGTGGTGATAGGTGGATTTTATTGTTTTACATCAACTTACACCATATGCACGGGTAAACTTTTTACATAAATTTTCAACTATCTTTAATAGGTAGCGCTTTGAGAAACGTGCAGAATTTTGCGCCGTTGAAAGAAGCAGTTAAGCTATGGGGATTGAAAAAATCGCAGGAGAGCGAGATGGCCACCGAATTAACCTGGCACGATGTGCTGGCTGAAGAGAAACAGCAGCCTTACTTTGTTAACACGCTGCATACCGTTGCCGGCGAGCGTCAGTCGGGTATGACAATCTATCCACCGCAAAAAGATGTGTTTAACGCGTTTCGCTTTACTGAGCTTGGCGACGTTAAAGTTGTCATTCTGGGACAAGATCCCTACCACGGCCCAGGCCAGGCACACGGTCTCGCCTTCTCTGTACGCCCTGGCATCGCCACTCCGCCGTCACTACTGAACATGTATAAAGAGCTGGAAGCCACCATCCCGGGATTTACCCGTCCGACACATGGATACCTGGAAAGCTGGGCACGCCAGGGCGTATTGTTACTCAACACCGTTCTCACCGTTCGGGCGGGTCAGGCGCATTCGCATGCCAGTCTGGGATGGGAAACGTTTACTGATAAAGTCATCAGCCTGATTAACCAACATCGGGAAGGTGTGGTTTTCCTGCTCTGGGGTTCACATGCTCAGAAGAAAGGCGCGATTATTGATGCGCAGCGTCACCATGTGTTGAAAGCGCCACACCCATCACCGCTCTCTGCACATCGCGGTTTCTTTGGCTGCAATCACTTTGTACTGGCTAATGAATGGCTGGAACAACGAGGTGAAAAACCGATTGACTGGATGCCGGTATTACCCGCA
>NZ_SZWR01000010.1:7505-9226 GCF_005280875.1 Citrobacter sp. wls827 | reverse complement strand
ATGCCAGCGATTCGCTGGCATTTTTATTATCAGGCTTTGTTCTGACGCCACCACTCCGCGAGCAGCACGCCGGTCGCAACAGAAACGTTAAGCGTTTCTACGTTGCCGGTACCGTCAATCGCCACGCACAAATCGTCGGCTGAGCATGCCGCTTCCGGCAGAGCTTCACGCTCACGCCCTAATACCAGCACCATTTTTTCCGGCAGCGTGGTCGTAAACAGCGGTTTACCTTTCACGCTTGAGGTCATCACTATCGTGTAACCCGCGTTACGGAAATCGTCCAGCACGTCGACAATACTGTCACCGGTAATCGGCTGAACGTGCTCAGCCCCCCCTTCAGCGGTACGGATAGCCGCACCCGATTCCAGCAGCGCCGCATCCTGCACCACCACGCCTTTCACACCGAAGTGTGCGCAGCTACGCATCATACCGCCCAGGTTATGCGGGTTGGCGATATCTTCCAGCGCCAGTACGCAATCCTGCGCGCCCGCCTGACCAACCCACTGCTTAACGGTGGTACCGTTACGTTTTTTAATCAGGAAACAGACACCACCGTGGTGTTCAGTGCCGGAGGCCTTCGCCAGTTCGGCTTCGTCAACCACGTGGTAGGCTTTGCGGTTTGCCGCCATCCAGCGTAATGCTTCTTTAAAGCGCGGGGTGACGCTCTGAACAAACCAGGCGCGGACGATAGCGTCCGGACGACTCTGGAACAGAGCCTGACAGGCATTCTCACCGTAAACGCGAGTTTCTTCCGCGCGCTGGCGACGTAATACTTCCGGATCGATAAAGCTTTTGCCGCTGATACCGCCGTGATCGGCTTTTTCCGCTGCGTCATCACTCGGGGCGCGGGACACGGTACGCCATGGCGAATCCTCACGTTTACGATCGCGTTCAACATCGCGGTCACGACCACGTTCACGGCCTCGTTCGCTGTTCGGACCCTTTCTGTCATCACGGGCAGGGCGACGACCGCCTTCGGCTCGGGAAGTACCGGGGCGACCGCCGCCTTTACCAGTACGTGGATTTTGGGTGCGTTTATCCGAGTCATCGTCACTGCGGACGTACATCACTTTGACCTTGCCGTTTTTGTTCTTCAGTTCGTCGCTCATGTTTTTCTCCACCTGCTCTGCGCGAAGCGCGCAGATTACCCGATGTGCACGTCGTTAGCCATTATTTCATTTAAAAGCTAAGGACTATTGTACTCATTGAATAAAACGCATTGTTGTTTAGAACAGACTCCCCGATAATATGTAACATAATAGAAACATACTGGCGTTACTGCCGTGAAGTCCACTCCACTCATCCAGAGGTTAGTTATGAATACCGTTTGTACCAGCTGCCAGGCTATCAACCGCATCCCCGACGATCGTGTCCAGGAAGCGGCTAAATGCGGACGCTGTGGTCACGACCTGTTTGATGGGGAGGTGATCAATGCGACCGGTGAAACACTGGATAAACTGTTAAAAGACGATCTCCCGGTGGTCGTTGACTTTTGGGCCCCCTGGTGTGGTCCATGTCGTAACTTCGCCCCGATTTTTGAAGATGTCGCGGAAGAACGTAGCGGTAAAGTACGTTTTGTTAAAGTGAATACGGAAGCCGAACGTGAGCTCAGCGCCCGCTTCGGTATCCGCAGCATCCCGACCATCATGATCTTCAGAAAAGGTGAAATCGTCGACATGCTTAATGGCGCCGTACCTAAGGCTCCGTTTGATAGCTGGCTT
>NZ_SZWR01000010.1:2527-7432 GCF_005280875.1 Citrobacter sp. wls827 | reverse complement strand
CATCTTGTGCCCCGTTTTGTCCTCTGAGACAATAGCATTTTTCAACGTGCTTCCCGATGACCAATAACGCCGTTCTCCAGTTACGTGCCGAGCGTCTTGCGCGCGCCACGCGCCCTTTTCTTGCCCGAGGTAATCGCATCCGTCGCTGTCAGCGCTGCCTGCTGCCGCTGAAACTGTGCCTGTGTGAAACGCTGACGCCAACTCAGGCGAAAAGCCGTTTTTGCCTGGTGATGTTTGATACCGAACCGATGAAGCCCAGCAATACCGGGCGTTTAATTGCCGATATCCTGCCCGAAACAACGGCTTTTCAGTGGTCACGCACCGAGCCACCGCAGGCGCTGCTTGAACTGGTGAAAAATCCGGATTATCAGCCGATGGTCGTATTCCCGGCATCTTATGCCGACGAGGGGCGTGAGGTCATTTTCACACCACCAGCCGGTAAACCACCGCTATTCATTATGCTTGATGGCACCTGGCCAGAAGCACGCAAAATGTTCCGCAAAAGCCCGTACCTTGATAACCTGCCGGTGATCTCCGTCGATTTATCACGCCTCTCCGCTTACCATCTGCGCGAAGTCCATGCCGAGGGGCAATATTGCACTGCCGAAGTGGCAATTGCTTTACTGGATCTGGCAGGTGATACGCAGGCAGCCGAAGGATTAGGTGAGCACTTCACGCGCTTTAAAACACGCTACCTGGCAGGAAAAACTCAACATCAGGGAAGCGTCACAGCAGACTCAACAGAAAGCGTTTAAAATCATTCGGTCACTGGAGTCATTAAGGAAGCCGATATGAGTCAACGTGGTCTGGAAGCGCTACTGCGACCGAAATCCATTGCGGTGATTGGGGCGTCAATGAAGCCTAATCGCGCGGGTTACCTGATGATGCGTAACCTGCTGGCAGGAGGGTTCAACGGCCCCGTTTTACCAGTGACCCCCGCCTGGAAAGCCGTGTTGGGCGTACTGGCCTGGCCCAATATCAACAGCCTGCCTTTTAGCCCCGATCTCGCTGTGTTGTGCACCAATGCCAGCCGTAACCTGGCATTACTCGAAGCGCTTGGCGAGAAAGGCTGTAAAACCTGCATTATTCTCTCGGCTCCCACGGCGCAACACGCGGAGCTGCTGGCCTGTGCATCACGCTACAACATACGTCTGCTGGGGCCTAACAGTCTGGGACTTCTCGCGCCCTGGCAGGGGCTTAACGCCAGCTTTTCCCCCGTCCCCATCAAGCGCGGCAAGCTGGCATTTATTTCCCAGTCGGCGGCGATTTCCAACACCATTCTGGACTGGGCGCAGCAGCGCGACATGGGTTTTTCCTGGTTTATCGCGCTGGGTGACAGCCTGGATATAGACGTTGATGAGTTGCTGGATTACCTGGCCCGCGACAGCAAAACCAGCGCGATATTGCTCTACCTCGAACATTTAAGCGATGCAAGGCGCTTTGTTTCCGCCGCCCGTAGCGCCTCGCGCAATAAACCTATTCTGGTGATTAAAAGCGGTCGTAGTCCCGCAGCACAGCGTTTACTGCATACCAGCGCCGGAATGGACCCGGCCTGGGATGCGGCGATTCAACGCGCTGGTTTATTGCGCGTTCAGGACACTCATGAGCTTTTCTCGGCAGTCGAAACCCTGAGCCACATGCGTCCGCTACGTGGCGACAGGCTGATGATCATCAGCAATGGAGCCGCTCCCGCGGCGCTGGCATTAGATGAACTGTGGTCGCGAAACGGTAAGCTGGCCGCGCTGAGTGAAGAAACCTGCCAGAAATTACGCGATGCCCTACCTGCTCACGTGGATATCGCCAACCCACTGGATCTGCGTGATGATGCCAGCAGCGAACATTACGTCAAGGCACTGGATATTTTACTCGCCAGTCAGGATTTCGACGCACTGATGGTGATTCACTCACCCAGCGCAGCCGCCCCCGGAACCGAAAGCGCGCAGGTGTTGATCGAAGCGGTAAAGCGTCATCCGCGCGGCAAGTTCGTCTCGTTGCTGACCAACTGGTGCGGCGAGTTTTCATCCCAGGAAGCCCGCAGGCTGTTTAGTGAAGCCGGATTACCCACCTATCGTACGCCGGAAGGCACTATCACTGCATTTATGCATATGGTGGAGTACCGGCGTAACCAGAAGCAACTGCGAGAAACACCAGCCCTACCCGATAGCCTGACCACTAACACCGCCGAAGCGCATAGTCTGTTACAGCAGGCGATTGCTGAGGGAGCGACATCGCTGGATACCCATGAAGTGCAGCCGATTTTACACGCCTATGGCTTACACACACTGCCGACATGGATCGCCAGCGACAGTGCGGAAGCCGTACATATCGCAGAACAAATCGGTTACCCGGTAGCACTGAAGCTGCGTTCTCCTGATATCCCGCATAAATCGGAAGTTCAGGGGGTAATGCTCTATCTGCGTACGGCAACAGAGGTGCAGCAGGCAGCCAATGCGATTTTTGATCGGGTAAAAATGGCCTGGCCGCAGGCGCGCATTCACGGTTTATTAGTACAAAGTATGGCAAATCGCGCTGGCGCTCAGGAACTGCGCGTCGTCGTTGAACATGACCCTGTGTTTGGCCCGTTGATTATGCTGGGCGAAGGCGGGGTTGAGTGGCGTCCAGACGAGCAAGCCGTGGTGGCCTTGCCGCCATTGAACATGAATCTGGCGCGTTATCTGGTGATCCAGGGGATCAAAAACAAAAAGATCCGCGCTCGCAGCGCACTACGGCCCTTAGATATTGCAGGTTTAAGCCAACTGTTGGTCCAGGTCTCCAACCTGATCGTCGATTGTCCGGAAATTCAGCGCCTGGATATCCATCCTCTACTGGCCTCTGCTGGGGAATTTACTGCACTGGACGTCACACTGGATATTGCCCCTTTCACGGGCGATAACGAAAGCAGGCTGGCGGTACGCCCTTATCCCCATCAGCTTGAAGAATGGGTGGAGTTGAAAAATGGCGATCGCTGCCTGTTCCGTCCCATTTTGCCGGAGGACGAGCCTCATCTGCAGCAGTTCATATCTCAGGTAACGAAAGAAGATCTTTATTATCGCTATTTCAGTGAGATAAACGAATTTACCCACGAAGATTTAGCCAATATGACACAGATCGACTACGATCGGGAAATGGCCTTTGTGGCAGTACGCTGTAAAGATAATCAGCAAGAGATCCTCGGCGTAACGAGGGCAATCTCGGATCCTGATAACGTTGACGCCGAGTTTGCCGTGCTGGTTCGTTCTGACCTCAAAGGGCTGGGCTTAGGTCGTCGGTTGATGGAAAAGTTGATTGCATACACCCGAGATCACGGACTTAGACGTTTAAATGGTATTACGATGCCAAACAATCGGGGGATGGTCGCCCTGGCCCGAAAACTCGGGTTTGATGTCGATGTCCAGCTCGAAGAGGGAATTGTTGGGCTAACGCTGAATCTGGCCCAATATGAGGAATCGTGAGTAAGGTACTGGAAATGTTGACCACATTAATGGGTACTGGTGGTATCATTGCCCGCTTATGTCGTCTGCAAAGCACAGAGGACCCTTCAATGAACAGAGAAGAAATGCACTGTGATGTTGTCAAAATTTAAGCGTAATAAACATCAACAACACCTTGCCCAACTACCTAAGATTTCTCAGTCAGTTGATGATGTAGATTTCTTTTATGCTCCCGCAAATTTCAGGGAGACTCTGCTGGAGAAAATAGCCAGCGCGACGCGACGGATCTGCATTATTGCGCTGTACCTGGAACAGGATGACGGCGGTAAAGGCATACTCGACGCGCTCTATGCGGCAAAGCGGCAGCGTCCTGAACTGGATATCCGGGTGCTTGTCGACTGGCATCGAGCCCAGCGTGGACGCATTGGTGTTGCGGCATCCAATACCAACGCTGACTGGTATTGCCGCATGGCGCAAGAAAATCCTGGTATCGATATCCCTGTCTACGGCGTGCCAATTAACACCCGTGAAGCGCTTGGTGTTCTGCATTTTAAAGGCTTTATCATTGATGATAGCGTCCTGTATAGCGGGGCCAGTCTGAACGATGTTTACTTACACCAACATGATAAATACCGCTATGACCGCTATCAGCTGATTCGCAACGCGAAGATGGCCGATATAATGTACGATTGGGTTACGCAGAATCTGATGAATGGGCGCGGCGTTAATCGTCTCGATGATATCCATCGTCCTAAAAGCCCGGAAATTAAAAATGATATCCGCCTGTACCGTCAGGAATTGCGCGATGCATCCTTCCATTTTCAGGGTGATGCGGATAACGAACAGCTTTCGGTCACGCCGCTGGTTGGGCTCGGAAAATCCAGTCTGTTAAATAAGACTATTTTCCACCTCATGCCCTGCGCGGAGCACAAACTCACCATTTGTACGCCTTATTTCAACCTACCAGCCATCCTGGTGCGCAATATCATTCAACTACTGCGTGAAGGGAAAAAGGTCGAAATCATTGTCGGTGATAAAACCGCCAACGACTTCTTCATTCCGGAAGATGAGCCATTCAAGATCATCGGTGCGCTGCCTTATCTGTATGAAATAAATCTGCGCCGTTTCCTGAGCAGACTGCAGTATTACGTGAATACCGACCAGTTGGTCGTGCGCTTATGGAAAGATGATGACAACACCTATCATCTGAAAGGCATGTGGGTTGATGATAAATGGATGCTGCTTACCGGCAATAATCTTAACCCCCGCGCCTGGCGGCTGGATTTGGAAAACGCCATTCTTATCCATGATCCCCAGCAGGAACTGACTCCTCAGCGTGATAAAGAGCTGGAGCTTATCCGCACGCACACCACCGTCGTGAAACACTATCGCGACCTGCAAAGTATTGCTGACTATCCAGTCAAAGTGCGTAAGCTCATTCGTCGACTACGCCGTATTCGTATCGACAGATTAA
>NZ_SZWR01000010.1:542-2462 GCF_005280875.1 Citrobacter sp. wls827 | reverse complement strand
CCCCGTCCAGTGACGGGGTTTTTCATATGGAGGCAACGGTGCGCCTGTTCATTCTTACCAGCATCCTGGCCATTTCTGGCTGCAGCCACATGGCTAACGACCAGTGGAGTGGGCAAGACAAAGCTCAACACTTTATCGCCTCCGCCATGCTTGCCGCAGCCGGCAATGAATATGCCCAACACCAGGGCAACAGCCGCGATCGCAGTGCGGCTATCGGCCTGATGTTCTCAGTCAGCCTGGGCGCGTCAAAAGAACTGTGGGACAGCCGTCCCGCAGGGAGCGGCTGGAGCTGGAAGGACTTCGCCTGGGATGTTGCAGGCGCGTCTACCGGCTATGCGGTCTGGCAACTGGCACATTACTAGAGGCGCAGACCTTTCCCCTTCCCATGCAGCATCAGCGATACTAAAAACGCGACAACTGCCAGCGCGGTGACGTACCAGAAGAATGTCGTTTCCATACCGACAGACTTCAGGGATAACGCCACATATTCAGCTGAGCCACCAAACAGGGCATTAGCCACCGCATAAGATAAGCCAACTCCCAGAGCGCGCACCTGCGCCGGGAACATCTCAGCCTTCAAAATACCGCTGATTGACGTATAGAAACTCACGATTAACAGGGCACACATCACCAGAGCAAACGCCATATACGGGGATGTTACGCTTTGCAATGCTGTTAGAATGGGAACAGTGAAAATCGCAGCCAACGCGCCAAAACACAGCATTGAAGTACGCCGGCCAATTTTATCTGACAACGCGCCGAACAGCGGTTGAACCAGCATGAACACACACAGTGCCGCCGTCATAATCCCGCTGGCTACGTTGGCATGCATACCAGCGGTATTGACCAGGTATTTCTGCATGTAGGTTGTGAACGTGTAAAAACACAACGAACCCGCGGCGGTAAAGCCAAGCACCATGACAAAGGCTTTGCGATTACGCCACAGACCTTTCAGGGAACCCGCTTCTTTCAGCGCGCGAACGTCCTGTTTCGAAGTTTCATCCAGTTGGCGACGCAGCCATAGCGCAACAATAGCCAGCACGGCGCCCAACGCAAATGGAATACGCCAACCCCACGCTCTGAGCGCAGAGTCTTCTAACGTGTGCTGTAATATGACCACAACCAGCAATGCCAGTAACTGTCCGCCGATTAACGTCACATACTGGAATGAAGCATAAAAACCTTTCTTACCTTCAACGGCAACTTCACTCATATAGGTCGCGCTGGTTCCGTATTCACCACCTACAGATAACCCCTGGAATAGTCTGGCCAGCAGCAATAGCGCAGGGGCCCAGGTACCGATAGTTTCATATCCCGGTAGACAAGCGATCACCAACGATCCCATACACATCATACAAACGGACAGCAACATGGACTTTTTACGCCCGTGCTTATCCGCGATACGGCCAAACAGCCAGCCTCCAATTGGTCGCATCAAGAAGCCTGCGGCAAACACGCCGGCGGTTTGTAAGAGTTGTGTGGTGGTATTTCCTGATGGAAAAAAGATATGAGCAAAATAAAGAGAACAGAAAGAGTAGATATAGAAATCAAACCATTCGACCAGATTCCCTGATGATGCTCCGACAATCGCCCATATACGACGGCGGGTATCGCCGTCTGCCAGCGCCCCGTTCTCAGTTACACTGCTATCAGCCATTAGAATTGTACCCCTGCCAGGATCTTATGAATCTATCAATGATGTTTCATGTCTGTTTTAGTAAATTAAATGTTACATAATTGTTATAATTTATTATGAGAGATAGATCACGATTTTAATTAGCAGGAAAAGGATTAAGAAATGTTCGAAGGAAGAGAACCAGGTTGGCTGTCAGAATTGCCTGATGCGCTGCGCTTAATCCGGCAATGTGCACCCCGCACAGACGCAAAAAAGCCTATCCGTCAGGATGAGCTTCTTCACTT
>NZ_SZWR01000010.1:405-532 GCF_005280875.1 Citrobacter sp. wls827 | reverse complement strand
GGGCTTCTTCACTTTAATTGATGCCTGGCAGTTTATGGCGGGCGTCCTGCCCGCCACCCTCCGGGCCGTTGCTGCGCAACGTTCAAATCCGCTCCCGGCGGATTTGTCCTGCTCAGGAGAGCGCTCA
>NZ_SZWR01000010.1:0-97 GCF_005280875.1 Citrobacter sp. wls827 | reverse complement strand
AGCTCAATGTATCGCTACACTTACACACCCGACCTATCAACGTCGTCGTCTTCAACGTTCCTTCAGGAGACTTATAGTCTCAGGGAGAACTCATCTC
>NZ_SZWR01000009.1:0-2067 GCF_005280875.1 Citrobacter sp. wls827 | reverse complement strand
CGCGTTGAGCGCGTTGATGACCATCTTGCGCTCAACGGGTCCGGTGATCTCTACGCGGCGATCCAGTAAATCATCAGGAATACCGCGAATCTTCCAGTTACCTTCACGAATGGAAGCTGTTTCCGAAATAAAATCAGGCAACTTACCGTCATCAATATCCTGCTGTTGTTGGATACGTGCAGCCAGAAGTTTATTGCGTTTCGGCGTAAATCTTGTCACCAGTTCAGTCAGAAACTCCACCGCTTCAGCGGTCAGAATCTGCTGTTCCTGTTCGCCACGCGGCCTGGTGAAGACCAGTTCATCGGTTGTCGTTGCCTGTTGATTCATTGCGTAGTTCCTCGTCATTGATCCAATCACATCCCCAATGCGAACGAAGGATCGTTGTGCGGTTTTCGTTCAGCACAACTAAGACTACTCATTTAAATTTCAAAATCAAAAACAATTTCCATTTTTAATTTAAATATCAATTAACTCATTGATAACAATATAAATAAAATTTAATTACATGATGAGGTGCGTTTCGGAAATAAAAAAGGCACCCGAAGGTGCCTGATTCAACATGCTGAAACGCTTAAGGATCGTCTGCTACAGAAGATTAATCCAGCGTTGGATTCATGTGACGCAGATCATATGGCGTGATCTGATAGACGTAATAGTTGAGCCAGTTAGTAAACAACAGATTGCCGTGGCTGCGCCAGGTTGCCCGCGGTTTGTTTTGCGGGTCATCTTTCGGGAAGTAGTTATAGGGTACTTCCGGCGTTAAGCCCGCTTCGACGTCACGAAAATACTCACTGCCGAGCGTATGGGCGTCATACTCCGGATGACCCGTCACAAAGGCAATACGTTTATCTTTGCTGGCAAACAGGTAGGCATCTCCCTCTTCTGTCTCGGCAAAAATCTCGAGATCGGTGTAGTCCCGGATAAGCGCAGCAGGAAAATCGGCATAGCGCGAATGCGGAGCCAGGAACGCATCATCAAATCCGCGCGTCAGTAGCGCATGAGGGTGAAGAATATGGTGCTCATAAACACCTGAGAGTTTGTCCGTACGGGTTTGCTTAGGAATTCCGTACAGGATATTCAGCGCGGCCTGTACCGCCCAACAAACAAATAGCGTCGAGGTAACGTGATCTTTCGCCCATTCAAGCACTTGTTGAATCTGCGGCCAGTAAGCCACGTCATTAAATTCAACCAGACCTAACGGTGCGCCGGTCACGATCAGTCCGTCAAAGTTCTGATCGCAGATATCCTCGAAATTACAGTAAAAGTTATTCAGATGCTCCGTAGGGGTGTTACGTGACTCGCGGGCATCGATGCGCAATAGCTGAACATCTACCTGTAGCGGTGAGTTAGACAGTAAGCGCAGGAACTGGTTTTCCGTTTCAATCTTCTTGGGCATCAGGTTGAGGATGAGCACCTTCAGTGGTCGGATTTCCTGACCGGAAGCGCGGGATGTCGTCATCACAAAGACGTTTTCCTCACGCAAGAAATTGACGGCGGGTAGCTCGTCCTGCACGCGAATTGGCATAACCTGATAACCTCACTACATACGTTTAAACGTTTAGACATCCAGATAGCTGAAGATACCCAGGAATCATGCGAATGTCGAGTCTGCATCCTCAAGTTGAGAAAGTTTCACGGCCACTTGCTGTAGAATAGTGCAGCAAAGAAAAAAGGAGAATGCTATGTCCCTTACCATTCGTCGTTCGCGTAAGGACGAAGGCGATAAACTCGTATCTATCTGGTGTCGTTCAGTCGATGCGACGCACCATTTCCTCTCACCGGATTATCGCCTTGAGCTGGAAGAACTGGTACGTTCATTTTTACCAGAAGCTCCGCTATGGGTTGCAGTGACAGCACAAGATGAGCCTGTCGCCTTTATGCTCCTGACCGATCAGCATATGGATGCCCTGTTCGTCGACCCGGATGCACGTGGTCGCGGCGTTGGTAAGTTACTGATTGAACATGCTTTATCAATGACTTCAACGCTAACGACCAACGTTAATGAACAGAATAAACAGGCAGTTGGATTCTATAAGAAGATGGGATTTAGCGTGACGGGACGGACGG
>NZ_SZWR01000012.1:468918-483935 GCF_005280875.1 Citrobacter sp. wls827 | reverse complement strand
GTGATTCACATCCGCCGTGTCGATGGAGGCGCATTATAGGGAGTCGAATCAGGAAGACAAGCGGAAAAATGCATTTTTGTTTCAACCGCTCACCTTTTATCCATAACGCTTACTTTTGCTGCTTTTTTATCGCCATTGGCAGGTCCGCCAGACTATTTAGCACTAAATCTGCCGCATTTTCTGCTTCCGGAGTGACTGGCTTGCCAGTGCGCACTAATACCTTCGTTCCTACATTTGCAGCTGTCGCCGCCTGCATATCTTCTATTTTATCGCCCACCATATAAGAAGCAGCCATATCGATGTGCAGAAAGTCTCGCGCAGAGATAAACATACCCGGATGCGGTTTACGGCAGTCGCAGACCTGGCGGTACTCTTCGACTGTGCCCTGCGGATGATGAGGACAATAATAGATACCATCCAGATCAACATCACGATCGGCCAATGACCAATCCATCCATTCAGTCAACGTTTCGAATTGTGCCTCGGTAAATTTGCCACGGGCAATACCAGACTGGTTCGTCACAATAATGAGCGCATAACCCATCTTTTTAAGTTCACGCATGGCATCAATAACGCCGTCGATAAATTCGAATTCGTCGATCTCATGGACGTAACCGTGGTCCACATTAATAGTGCCGTCACGGTCGAGAAAAATTGCGGGTACAGATTTTGCCACCTTTTATAGCTCCTGAATAAGGCATGTGGCTCTAGTATCGCATGTTTCGGCGGGCAAGAAAGTGCTCATCGTGCAAAGCTAGATTGATTTAGACGTCTGGATGCCTTAACATCCATCTTGTTGACGGCGTCGACCGTCCCAGACAGACGAAAATGCCACGGCTAACTTAATTACGATAATAAATAACCAATGATTAAACTTTCGAATATCACCAAAGTGTTCCAGCAGGGGACTCGCACCATTCAGGCGCTAAACAATGTCAGCCTGCATGTTCCTGCCGGGCAGATTTATGGCGTTATTGGCGCCTCCGGTGCCGGTAAAAGTACGCTCATCCGCTGCGTAAACCTGCTCGAGCGCCCCACCGAAGGCAGTGTTCAGGTCGGCGACCAGGAGCTGACGACGCTATCTGAATCCGGGCTGACTAAAGCGCGCCGTCAAATTGGCATGATTTTCCAGCACTTTAACCTGCTCTCTTCCCGCACCGTGTTTGGCAACGTTGCGCTGCCGCTGGAACTGGATAACACACCAAAAGAAGAGATTAAACGCCGTGTAACAGAGCTGCTGGATTTAGTCGGTCTTGGCGACAAGCACGACAGCTACCCGGCCAACCTTTCCGGTGGACAAAAACAGCGTGTGGCGATCGCCCGTGCTCTGGCAAGTAATCCCAAAGTACTGCTGTGCGATGAAGCCACCAGCGCCCTTGACCCAGCAACAACCCGCTCGATTCTGGAATTGTTGAAAGACATTAACCGTCGCCTGGGTCTCACCATTCTGCTGATTACTCATGAGATGGACGTTGTAAAACGCATTTGTGACTGCGTCGCGGTCATCAGTAATGGCGAACTGATTGAGCAGGACACCGTCAGCGAAGTGTTCTCACACCCCAAAACTCCGCTGGCGCAGAAGTTTATCCAGTCCACGCTGCACCTGGATATTCCGGAAGATTATCAGGAACGTTTAAAAGCAGAGCCGCAAGCCGACAGCGTGCCGATGTTGCGTATGGAATTCACCGGTCATTCGGTCGATGCGCCGCTACTCTCTGAGACGGCCCGTCGCTTTAACGTGAATAACAACATTATTAGCGCGCAGATGGATTACGCCGGCGGCGTGAAGTTCGGCATCATGCTGACTGAAATGCACGGCACACAGGAAGATACACAAGCAGCCATTAACTGGTTGCAGGAACACCATGTAAAAGTAGAGGTACTGGGTTATGTCTGAGCCGATGATGTGGCTGCTGGTTCGCGGCGTATGGGAAACGCTGGCAATGACCTTTGTGTCCGGTTTTTTTGGTTTTGTGATTGGTCTGCCGGTTGGCGTGCTGTTGTACGTCACGCGCCCGGGGCAAATCATTGAGAATGCGAAGCTCTACCGTACGCTCTCTGCACTGGTGAACATTTTCCGTTCCATCCCGTTCATCATCTTATTGGTATGGATGATTCCGTTCACCCGCATGATCGTAGGCACCTCTATCGGACTGCAGGCCGCTATCGTCCCGCTGACCGTCGGCGCCGCGCCATTTATTGCTCGTATGGTGGAAAACGCCCTGCTGGAAATCCCGACCGGGCTGATTGAAGCCTCACGTGCGATGGGCGCTACACCGCTGCAGATTGTTCGTAAGGTATTACTGCCAGAAGCGCTGCCAGGGCTGGTCAATGCGGCCACCATCACCCTCATCACGCTGGTTGGTTACTCGGCGATGGGCGGTGCTGTCGGTGCCGGTGGTCTTGGCCAGATTGGCTATCAGTATGGCTACATTGGGTATAACGCTACCGTAATGAATACAGTACTGGTATTGCTCGTCGTTCTGGTTTATTTAATTCAGTTATCTGGCGATCGCATCGTCCGGGTAGTCACGCACAAATAACGTTACACACAACACTAAAAACTCATTAAGAAAAGGAAATAAGCATGGCGTTCAAATTCAAAACCTTTGCGGCAGTTGGAGCCCTAATCGGTTCTCTGGCACTTGTGGGTTGTGGCCAGGATGAAAAAGATCCTAACCACATCAAAGTGGGTGTTATCGTTGGCGCAGAGCAGCAGGTTGCTGAAGTCGCCCAGAAAGTGGCTAAAGAAAAATACGGTCTGGACGTTGAGCTGGTCACGTTTAACGATTACGTTCTGCCTAACGAAGCGCTGAGCAAAGGCGATATCGATGCTAACGCCTTCCAGCACAAACCGTACCTGGATCAGCAGATCAAAGATCGTGGTTACAAACTGGTTGCCGTAGGTAATACCTTTGTTTATCCGATTGCAGGTTACTCCAAAAAAATCAAATCACTGGATGAACTGCAGGATGGCTCTCAGGTCGCTATTCCAAACGACCCGACTAACCTCGGCCGTTCCCTGCTACTGCTGCAGAAAGTCGGTTTGATTAAACTGAAAGATGGCGTTGGCCTGCTGCCGACCGCGCTGGACGTGATTGAAAACCCGAAAAACCTGAAGCTGGTTGAACTGGAAGCGCCGCAGTTGCCACGCTCACTGGATGACGCGCAAATCGCGCTGGCAGTCATCAACACCACCTATGCCAGCCAGATCGGCCTGACGCCGGCAAAAGACGGTATCTTTGTTGAAGATAAAGATTCTCCGTACGTAAACCTGATCGTGACGCGTGAAGACAATAAAGATGCTGAGAACGTGAAGAAATTCGTTGAAGCATACCAGTCAGACGAAGTTTACGAAGCGGCAAACAAAGTCTTCAACGGCGGTGCTGTTAAAGGCTGGTAATTTTAGGCTGTTTTCACAATCTGTAATATCATCAGGACGGGCGCTTGCCCGTCTTGTCATTTATGCAAGCACCTGATTCAATATCTGACGTTTAGATCATTCATTGAGGAAATATTATGCGTGCTTTACCGATCTGTTTAGTAGCACTCATGCTGAGCGGCTGTTCTATGTTAAGCAGATCCCCTGTTGAACCCGTTCAAAGCACCGCTACCCCGCCAAAAGCGGAGCCGGAAAAACCAAAAGCACCGCGCGCGACGCCGGTAAGAATCATCACTAACGCTGAAGATTTAGTGGGCAAACCGTTCCGCGATCTCGGCGAAGTCAGCGGGGAATCCTGCCAGGCATCCAACCAGGATTCCCCGCCGAGCATTCCAACCGCACGCAAACGCATGCAGATTAACGCCTCTAAAATGAAAGCAAATGCGGTATTGCTGCACAGCTGCGAAGTAACCAGCGGGACGCCGGGCTGCTATCGTCAGGCAGTTTGCATCGGTTCTGCTCTGAACATTTCGTCTAAATGAGTCATTTTCAGTTCGAGCAAATAGGCGTTATCCGCTCTCCTTATAAAGAAAAGTTCGCCGTTCCACGCCAGCCAGGTCTGGTGAAAAGCGCCTGCGGCGAACTGCATTTGCTCGCACCTTATAACCAGGCCGATGCTGTTCGCGGCCTGGAAGCATTCAGCCATTTGTGGGTGATTTTTGTTTTTCATCAGACAATGGAAGGTGGATGGCGTCCAACCGTGCGCCCACCCCGTCTGGGCGGTAACGCCAGAATGGGCGTCTTTGCCACGCGTTCGACCTTTCGTCCTAACCCTGTCGGTATGTCGCTGGTTGAGCTGCGGGGCATCCGCTGCCATAAAGAGCACGTAATCCTCGAACTCGGTGGACTGGACCTTGTTGACGGAACGCCAGTTGTGGATATTAAGCCGTATCTGCCGTTTGCCGAATCGCTGCCTGATGCTCGCGCCAGCTATGCCCAGGACGCACCTCAGGCTAGCGTCGAGGTGACGTTCAGTGAAGATCTCGCGGAGCAGCTACCGAAGCTCGAACAACGTTACCCGCGTCTTCGTCAGTTTATTGCCGAAGTGCTGGCGCAGGATCCGCGTCCTGCCTACCGTAAAAATGAGGAAGAAGGCAAAACCTACGCCGTCTGGTTGCTGGACTTTAACGTCCGCTGGCGCGTCACACCGTCAGGATTTGAGGTCTTTGCTCTGGAAGCCCGCTAATTTGCGTCGCGTACTCTTTTGACATCCCTTTCTCGCTGGTAAACTAAACCACTTTTGTTTTGTGCCAGGCTCGTTTTGAGCCTGTTCGATCGTTCAACTGGAACCGTAACAACATGCGTACTAGCCAATATCTGCTCTCCACTCTGAAGGAGACACCTGCCGACGCCGAAGTCATCAGCCACCAGCTGATGCTGCGCGCCGGGATGATCCGCAAGCTGGCCTCCGGGTTATACACCTGGCTGCCGACCGGCGTGCGCGTCCTGAAAAAAGTCGAAAACATCGTGCGTGAAGAAATGAACAACGCCGGTGCGATCGAGGTGTTGATGCCGGTCGTTCAGCCTTCTGAACTGTGGGAAGAGAGCGGTCGTTGGGAACAGTACGGCCCGGAACTGCTGCGTATCGCAGACCGTGGCGATCGTTCATTCGTACTCGGCCCAACGCATGAAGAAGTCATCACCGACCTGATCCGTAATGAGCTGAGCTCTTACAAACAGCTGCCGCTGAACTTCTATCAGATCCAGACGAAATTCCGTGACGAAGTTCGCCCACGATTCGGCGTGATGCGTTCCCGCGAATTCCTGATGAAAGATGCGTACTCTTTCCATACTTCTCAGGAATCTCTGCAGGAAACTTACGACGCGATGTATGCCGCGTACAGCAAAATCTTTAGCCGTATGGGCCTGGATTTCCGCGCAGTACAGGCTGATACCGGATCTATCGGCGGTAGCGCTTCTCACGAATTCCAGGTACTGGCACAGAGCGGCGAAGATGACGTTGTATTCTCCGACAGCTCCGATTTTGCTGCCAACATCGAATTTGCTGAAGCCGTTGCGCCGAAAGAGCCGCGCGCAGCAGCAACTCAGGAAATGACGCTGGTTGATACTCCGAACGCCAAAACCATCGCCGAACTGGTTGAGCAGTTCAACCTGCCTATCGAAAAAACCGTGAAAACCCTGCTGGTGAAAGCGGTTGAAGGTAGCAGCTACCCGCTGGTTGCTCTGCTGGTTCGCGGCGATCACGAGCTGAACGAAGTCAAAGCAGAAAAACTGCCGCAGGTTGCCAGCCCGCTGACTTTTGCTACTGAAGAAGAAATCCGTGCCGTCGTGAAAGCAGGTCCGGGTTCGCTCGGTCCGGTGAACATGCCGATTCCCGTAGTTATCGACCGTACCGTTGCGGTAATGAGCGATTTCGCCGCCGGCGCCAACATCGACGGTAAGCACTATTTCGGTATTAACTGGGATCGTGATGTTGCAACTCCGGAAGTGGCAGATATCCGTAACGTGGTCGCAGGCGATCCAAGCCCGGATGGCAAAGGTACACTGCTGATCAAACGCGGTATCGAAGTGGGCCACATCTTCCAACTGGGTACCAAGTATTCTGAAGCGATGAAAGCTGCTGTTCAGGGTGAAGATGGCCGTAATCAGATTCTGACCATGGGCTGCTACGGTATCGGGGTGACTCGCGTGGTTGCTGCTGCTATTGAGCAGAATTTTGACGATCGCGGCATTGTATGGCCAGACGCCATCGCACCGTTCCAGGTCGCTATTCTGCCAATGAACATGCACAAGTCCTACCGCGTGCAGGAGCTGGCTGAAAAACTGTACGCTGAGCTGCGCGCTCAGGGCATTGAAGTGCTGATGGACGACCGTAAAGAGCGTCCGGGCGTGATGTTTGCCGATATGGAGCTGATCGGTGTTCCGCACACTATCGTGCTCGGCGACCGTAACCTCGATAACGATGATATTGAATACAAATATCGTCGTAACGGCGAGAAACAGCTGATTAAAACCGGCGACATCGTTGACTACCTGGTGAAAGCCATTAAAGGCTAATACCAGCAAAAGGCCCTGAGGATCAGGGCCTTTTTTACATCAATTAATTACATCCTTTACCGGGGATAAATTTCGCATCTTTATCCGCCATCAGCGTTTTCACTTTCTCGCCGGTGTCCGGGTTCGCCTCCATTGTGAAATGCGCTTCCAGTGTCAGCAATACAGATTGCCCGTTTTCCGCGCGCGCGGCTAAATAGTCCCGCTCAAGCTGGGCGTTATTCGCCACTGGCATCCGCTTACCCGTTGCGCAGTCAGTAAAGATTGCCGCATCAGCCATATAGAAGTACATTCCCCGCATCGGCATTGGCGTCACCGGTAAGCTGGCGGAAACTGGCTGGAGGGTATAGTTGAACTGCGACTCTATCGGATTACCTTCACGATCGAGCATTTCCAGCGCCTCGCCTTTTGCCCGGTAGTACGACTTTTCACCTTTGCTGTCCGTCAGCACCAGCTTATCAGCCGTACGCGCCCACGAGCCATATGAAGCAAACGAAGACGGTTCATCACGTACGCCCTGATAGCGTTCGTTCATTACCCATGTTCCATCTTTTTCCAGGAACAAAGAAGTTTCAATCCCTTCGCAGTCAGCGCAAGGCAAGATGCCACGCCAGCTTTGCTGCATCGGTTTTAATTCTGCCGCTTGCGTCGGTTGCAAAGCATCGACTTCAGAGCGGTTGTTACAGCCGATCAAGGCAAAGAGTGTAAATACAGCTGCTAATGACAGTATTGCTGTTTTCACCACAGATTCCTTCTCAATATTGTATTCCCATTCGTCAGTCCTGTGGGCGACGAACTTTCCCGCGCAGTGCCTTCACAGTGGACTTTTGCGCCTTCGATGACAATCTGCGTTCTTTTGAAGCGCGAGTCGGGCGCGTAGCCTGCCTACTTTTCTGCACTGCGGTTAATTCTTTTATCACCGCCACCAGTCGGGAGATTGCCGCTTCCCGGTTCAATTCCTGGCTACGGTATTCCTGCGCCTTAATAATAATCACGCCATCGCCTGTAATCAGATGATGACTGGCAGCCAACAGGCGTTCCTTGTAATACTCTGGCAGCCCAGAGGCCCGAATGTCAAAGCGCAAATGGATAGCCGTCGAGGTCTTATTAACGTGCTGTCCACCTGCACCCTGTGCCCGAATCGCCGTGATTTCCAGCTCGTTATCTGGGATAGAGACATTTCGGGAGATAACGATCATGAACGCGGCTGCCACGTGGTCAGGTGAATTTCCAGATTATTCTGAGAATCAGACAGCCAGATAGCGCCATCCTGAATAGTCGCCTGTAGCGCCATTGTACGACCGGCAAAGTCACTCAGTTGTGCCAGTTGTTCATCATCCAGATACCACACGGTAAGATTCTTAAACTGCGCGCATTTGCTTTGGTTCTGCTGCCACCAGATTTGCGCTGCACGGCTGTTATAGGCAAACAAAGCGACTTCAGCAGACTGGGTACACGCCTTCTTAATGCGACGCTCATCCGGCAAGCCGAGTTCAATCCAGAGATCAATGCCCAGGTGGTCGTTGCGCAACCATGCTTCGGGTTCGTCTTCAGCGCTTAAACCCCGCGTGAATTGCAGCCGCTCGTCAGCATATTTAATCCATGCCAACAGACGCAACATCATGCGTTCCTGGGTTTCTGAAGGGTGACGCGCCAGCGTCAATGTCGCGTCAAGAAACTGGCTGCGGTCGAGATCCGCTACGTTGACGACGGCTTTATAGATTGTCGCTTTAAGCGCCATGGGAGAACTCCTTTTGAATCAGGCAGCCATTGTAGCGAAAACGGCGGCAAAAGGCTGCTAACGACTGACGTGTGTACCGTCTATCAAGGCGCTGATATTGCTTGAATGAGTATGGTATAGTCACCTTGCTAAACAGAGTTTATCTTCGTAGGCTTAGACTTGCATCCACGGTTAAGTCAGAGTGCTGACAGGAGGGCATGTGGAAAAATATTGTGAGTTAATACGCAAGCGGTACGCGGAAATCGCCAGCGGAGACTTAGGGTATGTCCCGGATGCGCTGGGTTGCGTATTGAAGGTACTTAATGAAGTGGCGGCAGACAGCGCCCTTTCAGAGTCGGTCAGGGAAAAGGCGGCCTATGCTGCCGCGAACTTACTGGTGAGCGATTATGTCAATGAATGAAACGTATCAACCCATCAACTGTGATGATTACGACAATCTTGAACTCGCCTGCCAGCACCATTTGTTACTGACGCTGGCGCTCAAAGATGGCGAAGTTCTACAGGCAAAAGCAAATGACCTGGTTTCCCGTAAAAATGTGGAGTATCTGGTCGCAGATGTCGCAGGTGAAACCCGGGAGCTTCGTCTCGACAAAATTGCCAGCTTCAGCCACCCGCAGATCGGTACCGTGGTGGTCAGCGAATCTTAACTTTTTTTCGCCTTATCCGGCCTACTTTCCATGTGATACGTAGGCCTGTTAAGCGCAGCACCATCAGGCATGCCATACCAGACTCACGCCTTCTTCACCTTTTGCCAGCCCTTCATGCGTCACGAAAACCCCTGCTGCCGCAATCAACGTGTCACCGTAAAACAGTAATGGCGTGGTATCTCGCCGCCAGGGAGGAATACCCTGCTCCTGCCAGATTTTTTTAAGCTTACGCCCACCGTTGCGCCCGACAATATACAATAACCCAGGCGCTTTAAAACGGATACTGACGACTTCATCCGCTTGCGGCAAGCGCAAATCACCCGCAGAGATTAACTGAACCGAACCCAATCCGGCAGGCAGCGCCAACGGTGTTTTCCACTCTAACCACGGGATAACAGTTTCGCTTTGCCCATCGACTGACTTCACCCACCACAGCTGTGACTGATAACGACGGACCTCGTACTCCCCGAGGCGAAAACTTGGTGACGCATCTTCCCGCGCCAGTGCCACTTCCTGCCAGATACGTTCCAGCCCATCACGGGAAGGCATCGGCGCATTTAATCCTGCCAGCCAGCGACGAAGCAGCGCAGCACGTCGTACAGTACTCATCGTCATTAATGGCCCGAGCAAGAGTGTACCTTGCGCCGTAACACAGTTGGCTAAATCGCTGGCCAGCAGTTCATCCAGTAAGCTCTCCTGCTCGGCGCACAGCGCGGCGCTGCGAGCAGTGGCTTGCGCGAAGTGCGGCCAGCGCTGTTGGAGCAATGGGGTAACGCGCAACCTGAGGAAATTGCGATCGTAGGTGTCATCCTGATTGCTTTCATCTTCAATCCAGCGTAATTCATGCTGGCGCGCCCAAGTTTCAAGCGCCTCTCGCGTTTGCGCCAGCAACGGTCGAATCAGTTGGGTTCCGGCGAACGGTGAGTTTTCGCCCATGGCGGAAAGTCCGGCAGGACCGCTGCCACGCTTAAGCGCTAACAAAAATGTCTCACATTGATCGTCCAGATGCTGAGCGGTCATCAGCACCTCTCCAGGCAGCAGCGTCTGCGCAAAGGCCTGATAGCGCGCGCATCGAGCCTGCGCTTCGATGCCCAGGCCATCATCCTCAAGATGGACCCGTTCAACCACCAGCGGCACCTGCCACTGCGCACATACCGACTCACAGTGCTGTACCCAACTGTCTGCGTGCGGGCTTAACCCGTGATGAATATGGATTGCGCGTAGGGCGACATCAGGATGCTGCGCTCGCCACAGCACCAACTGATGCAGTAGTACGGTAGAGTCGAGGCCGCCGCTAAAGGCAACGAGGATCGCGTTAGTGTTCAGAAGTGAAGTGTTCAGTGTAAGTGTCGTCATGATGATTGCTTACAATAGCATTGCCCGGCACGTTACCGGGCTAACGCCACAATGACAAGCCTTACAGCTCGTACAGTTCAAGCGGTAATCCGTCTGGATCGTTAAAAAACGTAAAGCGTTTGCCGGTAAACGGATCGATGCGCACCGGCTCACATTTCACATGATGGGCTTCAAGATGAGCAATCGACTTTTCCACATCCTCGACGCTGAACGCCAGATGGCGTAAACCGCAGGCTTCCGGTCGACTCGGGCGGCAAGGCGGAAACGGAAAAGAAAACAGCTCAATCACGTACTGGCCGTTCAACGCCAGATCGCCTTTCCAGGAGTCACGCTCTTCCCGGTAGGCTTCGCTCATTAACGTGAAACCTAATACATCGCAGTAAAATGCCTTACTGGCCCTGTAGTCCGTCGCAATAATGGCAATATGGTGAACCTGTTTTAACCCCAGCATGCTCTTCGCCTCTTTAATTTTACTCTCAGCACGTTACTCGTGCGCAACGGGTTCAGGCAAGTCGTTATGCCATTTTCAGGACTCTCACACGATACACGCCGTCCTCACCCAGTTTAGCGCCATGGATATCGGTTTCAAATCCAGGGTAGCGCTGCCCCACCGAGCACAGCATCAGCAGGAAATCGAGTACAGCGCGGCTTTTGGCAGTGATCATTTCTCCGGGCATCAGTAGCGGCACACCGGGAGGGTAAGGCAGGATCATATTGGCGGAAACGCGCCCCACCAGTTGATCAAGCATTACCGTTTCGACCTCTCCTTTGATCTGCCGCTGCCAGGCCTGGTGAGGTGTCATTTTCATTTCCGGTAAGGTATCAAATGCCCGCAGCATCAGCCCGGAGAGATCGTGCTGGCGGATCAGATTGTGGATCCCCTGAGCCAGATCCTGAATACGCATATTACGATAGAAATCAGGATCTTCGGCATACAGATCCGGCAGCATATTTTTCACGCGTAAATTCAGGTCGTATGAACGTTTAAATTCCGTCAGGCCACGTAGCAGCCCCATCGCCCGGGTTTTATCAATACCAATGCTGAACAGGAACAACAGGTTATACGGTCCCGTTTTCTCGACGACGACGCCGCGTTCATCGAGGAATTTCGCCACCAGCGCTGCAGGGATCCCCTCTTCGCTCATATTTCCCTGTTCATCCATTCCCGGTGTCAGAATGGTCACTTTCACCGGGTCGAGGAACATGTGGTCGGCGTCAGCATCGACAAATCCGTGCCAGTCTTCACCTGGCGCTACCGGCCAGCACTCTGCTTCATCCACCCTTTCCGGCTGCCAGATGTCAAAGAACCAGCCATCTGACTCTTCGCGTAGCCGCTGCACTTCTTTACGGAAATGCAGCGCCCGTTCCACCGAACGATTGATTAACCGCTTGCCTGAATTGCCACGCAGCATTGCCGCCGCCGTTTCTATCGATGCCACAATCGGGTAGCTCGGAGACGTGGAGGTGTGCATCATAAAGGCTTCGTTGAACGTGTCTTCATCATAGTCGCCCTTAATGTGGATCAGCGAAGCCTGTGACAACGCCGCCAGCATCTTGTGGGTGGACTGGGTTTCAAAAATCACCTTTCCCGGTACCCGTTCGCCGCTCATCCCGCTTTTCCCCTGATAGATCGGATGAAAATGGGTATACGGCACCCAGGCTGAATCAAAATGGATGGAGGGCACATCCAGCGTTTGTTTGATCCAGTTGGTGTTATACAACAGGCCATCATAGGTGGAGTTGGTGATCACCGCGTGGACCGGCCATTGCGCCTGATTGGTTTCCTCAACTTTGCGTTCAATGCTTGCGTGGGTAAATTCCCGACGGGGTATACCGCCGAGGATCCCCAGCGCATTGCGCGTCGGCTTCAGCCAGATTGGCACCACATCACTCATCATCAGCAAATGCGCCAGTGACTTATGGCAGTTGCGGTCAATCAGGAGCGTACTGCCTGCAGGTGCAGCATACATGCCGACAATCTTGTTCGATGTCGAGGTGCCGTTGGTCACCATATAGCTCTGCTCGGCACCAAAAGTACGCGCGATGTATTCCTCCGCTTCCAGATGCGGACCGGTATGATCCAGCAACGAGCCCAGCTCGGTCACCGAAATGGACACGTCGGCCTTCAGCGTATTGCCGCCAAAGAAATCATAGAACAGGCAACCGACCGGGCTTTTCTGGTATGCCGTTCCCGCCATGTGCCCAGGCGTGCAGAAGGTATACTTCCCTTCCTTCACATAGGTAAACAGCGCTTTGGTAAAAGGTGGCGTAATGTTGTCGAGATATTCATTGGTGTACTGGCGAATACGCGTAGCAATATCGTCAGACTGGCCCAATGCGTACTCAAAGAACCACAGCGCCATGCGCAGGTCGTGTGCGCTGACATCCATCGTCGAATGGGTATTAATAAAAGCGTAGAGCGGGAGATACTCATTGAGCTGATTGATGTCACTGCACAGATCCAGACTGTATTCATCCCAGTCAAAAATGACGCCGCAAATTCGCGGGTTATGCTCGATAAACTTCAGCAGGTCGACGCTATTCTGCGGCCAGATAATCTGAAATCCCTGCTGCTGCAGCGCACGTTCAAGTTCCTTGATGGGCTCATCTTTATAAAAGACGCCATGCGGTCCCATGATGGCAATGATATTCATGCGTTCCTCCTGGAAAAACCTTAGTTAAGCATAGCCTGGTCAAACTGCAGGTAAAAAAAAGGGCCACAGCGTTGTGGCCCTTTTCAGAATTAATGCAGTTTACGCGTAACCATAGCTCATCAGACGCTGGTAACGACGGTTTTTCAAATCTTCTTTGCTTAACACGTCGAGATCGGCGAGATCGGCCAGCAGTTGTGCTTTCAGGGATGCCGCCATCACTTCCGGGTTACGATGGGCGCCGCCCAACGGTTCCGGGATGATAGAGTCAATCAGCTTCAGCTCTTTCAGACGCGGGGCGATGATGCCCATCGCTTCTGCGGCCAGCGGCGCTTTGTCGGCGCTTTTCCACAAAATGGAGGCGCAGCCTTCCGGAGAGATAACGGAATAGGTGCTGTACTGCAGCATATTCACTTTATCACCCACGCCGATCGCCAGCGCGCCGCCGGAGCCACCTTCACCGATAACGGTACAGATAACCGGCACGCTCAGACGCGACATTTCACGCAGGTTGCGCGCAATCGCTTCAGACTGGCCACGCTCTTCCGCGCCCACGCCCGGGTATGCCCCTGGGGTGTCGATGAAGGTAATGATCGGCATATTGAAACGTTCAGCCATTTCCATCAGACGCAGCGCTTTGCGATAACCTTCCGGCGCTGGCATGCCGAAATTACGACGGATTTTTTCTTTGGTCTCACGGCCTTTCTGATGACCAATGATCATCACCGGACGGCCATCCAGACGCGCGATGCCGCCGACGATAGCTTTATCATCCGCATAGGCACGATCGCCCGCCAGCTCATCAAATTCATCAAATGCCAGGCGGACATAATCCAGGGTGTACGGACGCTGTGGATGGCGCGCCAGTTGGGCTACCTGCCATGCGCCAAGATCGGCGAAGATTTTACGCGTCAGTTCTACGCTTTTTTCACGCAGACGATGCACTTCTTCATCGATGTTAATATCCAGTTTCTCATCCTGACGGCTAACCGCAGTCAGAGAATCGATTTTTGCTTCCAGCTCTGCAATCGGCTGTTCAAAATCAAGGAAATTCAGACTCATAGTATTCCTGTATTAGTCAAACTCCAGTTCCACCTGCTCCGAACCAATAAGGCCACGGAGATCGTTTAGCAAACGATCGCTCGGAGAGACACGCCACGTTGCGCCAAAACGCAAACGCGCACGCGCATCCGCCCTCTGATAGTAGAGATGTACTGGAATTGTCCCCGAGCGGTGGGGTTCCAGAGACTGACGGAGTCGGTTTAAAAGCTGGTCATCAATTTGCCTGTCCGTCAGCGAGATAGCAAGCCCGCGAGCATATTTTTCCCGGGCTTCGTCAATATCCATGACTTCACGGGCCATCATTTTAAGCCCGCCGCTGAAGTCATCAAAGCTGACCTGTCCGCTGACGATAAGTATGCGGTCTTTTTCCAGCAATTGCTGGTATTTATCCAGAGCATCGGTAAATAACATCACTTCCAGACGCCCGGAACGGTCATCCAGCGTACAGATGCCGATACGATTGCCGCGCTTGGTGACCATTACCCGCGCAGCAATGACGAGCCCCGCAGCCGTGGTGACTTTACCACGTTCTGTCGGATGCATGTCTTTCAGCCTGTGGCCTCCAACATAGCGCTCAATTTCTTTTAAATACTGATTGATAGGGTGTCCCGTCAGGTAAAGACCTAACGTTTCACGCTCACCGTCTAATACCACCTGCTCCGGCCACGGCGTACAGTTGGCATAAGACTGTTCAATTTGTTCCGGCTCTTCCGCCAGTACGCCAAACATATCAGCCTGACCAATTGCCTCGGCTTTCGCATGCTGATCGGCGGCTTTTAGGGCATCGCTGAGCGAGTTCATCAACGCCGCGCGATGCGGGCCAAGGCGGTCAAACGCCCCGGACATGATTAGCTTTTCCAGCACCCGGCGGTTGAGTTTTTTGATATCCGTACGCGCACAGAGATCAAACAGCTCGCGGAAGTAACCACCTTCATTTCGCGCCTCAATAATAGCTTCAATTGGCCCTTCACCCACGCCTTTTATCGCGCCGATGCCGTAGACAATCTCGCCATCATCATTCACGTGAAAATGATAAAGCCCGGAGTTGATGTCCGGCGGCAGGATTTTGAGCCCCATGCGCCAGCATTCATCCACCAGTCCGA
>NZ_SZWR01000012.1:432007-468846 GCF_005280875.1 Citrobacter sp. wls827 | reverse complement strand
GTCATTACCGCCGCCATAAACTCGGCAGGATAATGCGCCTTCAGCCACAGCGTCTGGTAAGAAACCAGCGCATAGGCAGCGGAGTGCGATTTGTTAAATCCGTAACCGGCGAATTTCTCCACCAGGTCAAAGATTTTCATCGCCAGTTCGCCGTCTACGCCGCGCTTTTTCGCCCCTTCTTCAAAGGTGCCGCGCTGCTTGGCCATCTCTTCCGGCTTTTTCTTACCCATCGCACGACGCAGCATATCCGCGCCGCCAAGGGTGTATCCGGACAGCTCCTGGGCAATCTGCATAACCTGTTCCTGATACAGGATAATGCCGTAGGTCGGCTCCAGTACCGGTTTCAGACACTCATGCTGCCATTGTACATCCGGGTAGGAAATCTCTTCGCGACCATGCTTACGGTCGATAAAGTTATCTACCATTCCCGACTGTAGCGGGCCAGGGCGGAACAGAGCCACCAGGGCTATCATATCTTCGAAGCAGTCAGGCTGCAGACGTTTGATCAGGTCTTTCATGCCGCGGGATTCAAGCTGGAAGACGGCTGTTGTCTCCGAGCGTTGCAGCATGTCAAAACTTTTCTTGTCGTCCAGCGGAATCGCGGCGATATCCAGCGGCGGTTCGCCGTTCTTCTCACGGCGCGCGTTGATCATCTCCAGCGCCCAGTTAATGATGGTGAGCGTACGCAGACCGAGGAAGTCGAATTTCACCAGACCGGCGTATTCCACGTCGTTCTTATCAAACTGGGTAACCGGGTGCAGCCCCTGCTCATCGCAGTACAGCGGCGCAAAATCGGTAATTTTGGTCGGTGCGATAACCACGCCACCGGCGTGCTTACCCGCGTTACGCGTGACACCTTCCAGCTTGCGCGCCATATCAATAAGCGCTCTAACCTCTTCATCTGCCTCATAGATTTCCGGCAGTTGAGGTTCGGCTTCAAAGGCTTTAGCCAGCGTCATGCCCGGATCGGGCGGCACCAGTTTCGAAATACGGTCAACGAAGCCGTACGGGTGACCCAGTACGCGGCCCACGTCGCGGATAACCGCTTTTGCCGCCATCGTACCGAAGGTAATAATCTGCGAAACCGCATCACGACCGTACATTTCCGCCACGTGTTCAATAACCTGGTCACGTTTCTCCATACAGAAGTCAACGTCGAAGTCAGGCATTGAGACACGTTCCGGGTTCAGGAAACGTTCGAACAGCAGGTCGAATTCCAGCGGATCAAGGTCGGTAATTTTCAGCGCGTAGGCGACCAGCGAGCCGGCGCCGGAACCACGTCCCGGGCCTACCGGTACACCGTTATCTTTCGACCACTGGATAAATTCCATTACGATCAGGAAGTAGCCCGGGAAACCCATCTGGTTGATAACTTTAAGTTCAACTTCCAGACGTTCATCATAAGGCGGGCGCTTCTGCGCGCGAATTTCAGGATCGGGGAACAAAAATTCCAGACGTTCTTCCAGGCCTTCACGCGATTTCGCGACGAGGAAATCCTCGGTGGTCATGTCGCCAGTCGGGAACTGCGGCAGGAAGTATTCACCCAGGCGCACCGTCACGTTGCAACGTTTAGCAATCTCGACGGTGTTTTCCAGCGCTTCCGGGATATCGGAGAACAGCTCGCACATCTCATCTTCGCTGCGCATGTACTGCTGCGGCGAATAGTTACGCGGGCGTTTGGGATCATCAAGGGTGAATCCGTCGTGGATTGCTACGCGGATTTCATGCGCGTCAAAGTCACCGGTTTCAAGGAAGCGAACATCGTTGGTCGCGACCACCGGCAGGCCGCGTGTTTCGGCCAGTGCTACGGCTGCATGCAGGTAATTTTCTTCATCCTGTCGACCGGTACGGATCAGCTCAAGGAAGTAGCAATCAGGGAAATGCTCTTCATAAAACGCCACGCACTCGTCGACCAGTGCGTTGTTCCCACGCAACAGGCTGCGTCCGACGTCGCCCATACGGCCGCCGGAAAGCAAGATTAACCCGTCTTTTAGCTCAACCAGCCAGTCTCTGTCGATCACCGGCCCTTCTGCGCCATAGCCGCGCTGATAGGCTTTTGATATCAACAACGTCAGGTTCTGGTAGCCGGCATTATTTGCGGCCAGTACAGTCAGTTGCGTGAGTTCATCACCCAATAGTTCGCTACGGACATGAAAATCTGCGCCAACAATCGGCTTAATACCTGCGCCATGACCCGCTCCGTAAAACTTCACCAGACCACACAGGTTGGTAAAATCGGTGATCGCCAGCGCAGGCATGCCCAACGCGGCCGCCTTTTTCACCAGCGGCCCGGTTTTCGCCAGCCCATCGATCATGGAGTAGTCGCTGTGCACCCGCAGGTGGACGAAACGAGGTTCAGACATCTTCAGATTCCTTCGACACAAGAATCAGGACGTGAGTCCCAGTGCGCGTTTGACGGGGCCAAAACTACGGCGATGGTGCTCTGTTGCGCCATGCAGTGCCAACTTTTCCAGATGAAAAGCGGTCGGATAACCTTTGTGCTGTGCAAAGCCATACTGCGGGAAAACCGTATCCAGGGCCGCCATTTCAGCGTCACGGGTGACTTTTGCCAGTATCGACGCAGCGCTAATCTCCGCCACGCGGCTATCACCTTTGACCACCGCCATCGACGGTACCGGTAATGCCGGGCAACGATTGCCGTCAATCAGCACGTATTCGGGCGCAATATGCAGACCCGCAACCGCACGCTGCATCGCCAGCATGGTGGCATGCAAAATGTTCAGCTCGTCGATTTCATGCGGTTCCGCACGACCCAAACTCCAGCTTAACGCTTTTTCTTTGATTTCATCGTAAAGTGACAGACGACGCTTTTCCGACAGTTTTTTTGAGTCGTTCAGACCAATAATAGGACGAGCCGGATCCAGAATGACCGCGGCAGTCACTACCGCGCCAACCAATGGACCACGTCCAACTTCATCCACACCCGCTACCAAATGCGTATGTGGATAAACAAATTCAATCATTGTGCTAACTCCAGGACTGCATCCGCCGCCTGCTCATCCGCATTGCAACGGATCTGCTGGTGCAATTCGCGGAACGTGTCGTGCATCGCATGGCTGGTTTTACCGTTCTCCAACAGAGGCAGCAACGCGTGCGCCAGCGCCTGCGGCTCACATTCATCCTGCAACAGCTCTTTAACCAGTTCTCTTCCCGCTAGCAGGTTAGGTAGCGAAACGTAATCAGTCTTCACCAGACGTTTTGCCAACCAGAAAGTGAAAGGTTTCATACGGTAGCCAACCACCATCGGGCATTTCGCCAGCATACATTCCAGTGCAGCCGTGCCAGAGGCCAACAGCGCAGCATCACTGGCGACCATTGCTTCGCGTCCCATTCCATTGAGCATATGCACGGAAAGTTCCGGGGCAACCTCAGCCTTGATACGTTCAAATTGCTCGCGCCGTTTGGCATTGACCAACGGCACGACGACTTCGAGATCCGGATAATGCTGACGTAATAGCTGCGCCGTTTTCAGAAAATCGGCGCTGAGCATCTCCACTTCTGCACCGCGACTCCCAGGCAAAAGCGCCAGGCAGTGAGCATCATGAGGAATGCCTAACACATCACGCGCTGCGTTTTTATCCGGATCCAGCGGCATAGCATCCGCCATAGTGTGGCCGATGAAGCGGCACGGGACGTTAAATTTGTCATAAAACGCTTTTTCGAAAGGCAGAAAGGCCAGCACCATATTGGTGGATCTGCCTATTTTGAAAACGCGTTTCTGTCGCCACGCCCATACAGAGGGGCTGACGTAATGAATGGTTTTTATGCCCTGCGATTTCAGGTTGCCTTCGAGGGTAATGTTGAAATCAGGCGCATCAATGCCAACGAAAACATCCGGCTTTAAGTCGGTAAATCGGCGAGTGAGATCGGCACGAATATGCAGTAAACGGCGCAGGCGCCCGAGCACTTCTACAATGCCCATTACTGCCAGTTCTTCCATTTCGTACCAAGCTTCACAACCTTCCGCCTGCATCAATGGACCCGCAACGCCAACAAACCGCGCATTGGGAACACGGGCCTTGAGTGCACGAATTAAACCGGCACCAAGAATATCGCCGGAGGTTTCTCCGGCGACAAGGGCAATCGTTAAAGGACGCTGTTCAGTCATTAACGAATCAGACCACGCGTTGAGCGTTCAAAGAAGTCACTAAAAGCCTGAACATCGGGGTACTGCTTCGCCAGTTCGGCGATTTCCGGTTTCACTTCCTCAAGCGTTTTACCGCTGCGGTACAGCGCTTTATAGGCGTTGCGGATCGCAGTAATGGCTTCACGGGTGAAGCCGCGACGCTTCAGACCTTCGATATTAACGCCAAATGGCGTCGCGTGGTTACCCTGGGCGATAACGTATGGCGGGACGTCCTGGGCTACGCCAGAGCAGCCACCCACCATCACGTGTGCACCAATAATGCAGAACTGGTGCACCGCGGTCATGCCGCCGATGATAACAAAATCATCAAGCGAAACATGTCCGGCAAGTGTCGCGTTATTCGCCAGAATGCAACGGTTACCTACCGTACAATCATGCGCAACGTGTGCGTTAATCATCAGTAAGTTATCGCTGCCCACCTTCGTCAACCCACCGCCTTGCACTGTGCCACGATGAATGGTGACGCTTTCGCGAATGCGGTTGCGATCGCCAATTTCCACACGGGTCGGTTCACCAGCATATTTCAGGTCCTGGTTCACTTCACCGATGGAGGCAAACTGATAAATCTCGTTATCGCGACCAATTTTGGTATGGCCATTCACGACAACGTGAGACTTCAGTACGGTACCCTCACCAATTTCAACATGGGGTCCAACAATACAAAATGGGCCAATGTGAGCATTAGCGCCAATGCTGGCGCCGTCTTCGACAATGGCTGTTGGGTGAATAAAGGCGGATTTATCAATCACGTATCAGGCCTCCCGGCTACGGGCACACATCATCGTTGCTTCGCACACAACTTTACCGTCGACCAGTGCAACCCCTTTGAAACGGGTCAGGCCGCGGCGCGTTTTCTCGAAAGTCACTTCCATGATCATCTGATCGCCAGGCACGACGGGACGCTTAAAGCGTGCTTCATCAATACCAGCGAAATAATACAGTTCGCCCGGTTCCAGTTTTCCTACGCTTTTAAACGCCAGAATACCCGTGGCCTGCGCCATCGCTTCCAGAATCAACACGCCAGGAAAAATCGGTTTACCCGGGAAGTGGCCCTGAAAGAAAGGCTCGTTAACGGATACATTTTTCACTGCGCGCAGAAAACGACCTTCTTCAAAATCCAGCACGCGGTCTACCAGTAAAAACGGAAAACGGTGCGGCAGAAGTTCTAAAATCTCTTCAATATGCAGAGTATGAGTGTTAGTAGTCAAAATACTCTTCCTGTCAAAATATACTAAAAGGCAATAATAACACGGCCTGTCGCAATCGTATGAATGGGACAGGCCGAAAAGTCAGACATGCAAAGACGGTGCTTTAGTCTTGTTGATTAACCTTGCGCTCAATCGCTTTGAGGCGCTTGCTCATATCATCAATGTTCATCACCAGTGCAGCTGTTTTACGCCATACCTTGTTGGGTTGTAGCGGAATGCCTGAGGAGTAGACGCCCGGTTCAGTGATAGGACGCATCACCATACCCATGCCAGTTACCGTGACTTTGTCGCATATTTCCATATGCCCATTAATCACGCTGGCGCCGCCAATCATGCAGTAACGGCCAATCTTCAGGCTACCCGCCATAATGACGCCACCGGCTACAGCCGTATTGTCGCCAATCACGACGTTATGCGCAATCTGGCACTGGTTATCAATGATAACACCATTACCGATCACGGTATCGTCCAGCGCACCACGGTCAATGGTGGTACATGCGCCAATCTCAACACGATCGCCAATAATCACGCGACCAAGCTGCGGGATCTTCACCCAGTTACCGCGATCGTTCGCGTAACCAAATCCGTCGGATCCGACAACGGTGCTGGACTGGATCAGGCAATTTTCACCGATCTGAATGTCGTGGTAAATCGTCACATTCGCCCACAAGCGTGAACCTGCGCCGATTTTTGTGTTTTTTCCAACGAAGCAACCTGCGCCGATAACCACGTTATCGCCCAGTTCTACGCCAGACTCAATGACCGCATTCGCGCCCACAGAAACATTGTTACCCAACTTCGCCGTCGCATCGATTACTGCACTCGGTGCAATATTTTGCGCAGGCTGAGGCGTGGTATCTAAAATTTGCGCCATTCGTGCATAGGTCAGGTAGGGATTCTTCACTACCAGCACAGCACTCTTAGCAAATGGAAGGGAGTCCTGCGTCATCACAACGGCAGAAGCCTGGCATGCACTCAGGTGCTCACGGTACTTTGGATTCACCATGAACGTGATATTGCCAGTTTGCGCAGATTGCATGGACGCTACGCCGGTGATGACGATATCGCCATCACCGTGTAATTCTGCATCCAACTGCTCTGCTAAATCAGCCAGTCGAATTGAAGGCATTACTTATTTAACCTGTTTCAGTACGTCAGCGGTGATGTCTTTTACATCGCTGCTGTTGTATGCAACGGTGTTCGCGTCAACAACCAGATCGATGCTCTGGCTGCTCGCAACAGATTTCACAGCTGTCTGGATACGATTAACCAGCTTGCCGCGTTCTTCGTTAGAACGACGTTGACGATCCTGCTCGAAAGCCTGCGCTTTCTGAGAGAAAGTCTGGCGCTGAGCCATTACGTCTTTTTCCAGCTTGGTACGGTCGCTGCCTGCTTTCATTGATTGCAGACGCTGCATTTTAGATTGCAGGTCGGATTCCATACGCTGCAGTTCGCTGGCGCGGCCTTTGAACTCATTTTCCAGCGTAGTAGAAACACCCGTCTTCTGTGCAACCTGTTGGAACAGGCTACCCATGTTGACGATTGCAATTTTGTCAGCAGCCTGTGCGGACGTTGCCATCGCTAAACCGAGACCTGCAGCTAATAACCACTTTTTCACAATTAACTCCTTACCATCCCATTTGCACCCGAAGGTGCAGTTCTTTGCGTGGCCAGGCGATCCCATGCAAGATCGCCTAAAGTCAGCGCTACACTACCACTACATTCCTTTGCGAAGAACAATTACCAGGTTTTACCAATGTTAAACTGGAACTGTTCCGCTTTGTCTCCATCGTACTTCTTGAACGGTTGGGCGTAGGAGAAAACCAACGGCCCCAATGGGGACATCCATTGTAACGCGATACCCGCAGACATACGGATATTATTCGGATCGCTGTAGTCTGGCACGCCAACTGCACGGGTGTCAGCGGTATTCTGCCAGTTCGTATCCCACACGGTACCCATATCCCAGAAGAAGGAAGTACGGACCGAGTTAGCATATTTATCGCTGATAAACGGCGTAGGTGTGATAAATTCCAGGCTCGCTACAGCCATGGCGTTACCGCCGACTGCATCGTCTGATTGACAAGGTTTATTGTCAGTTCTCGAGCACTCTTCATAGTTACTCGAATTGGAATCCGATTTAGCACCTGGCAAATAGACTGCTTTTGGACCAATGGTGTTTGACTGGAAGCCACGTACAGTGCTGGAACCACCCGCGTAGAAGTTCTCATAGAACGGCATCTCTTTGCCGCCAATGCCATCACCATAACCCAGCTTGGTGCGTCCCAAAACCACCCATTTGTGGTCGTCATCGATCGGCACATAGGTCGCCGTATCCAACGTCGCTTTATAGTATTCGTTGTCAGAACCCGGGATGGTCACTTTACCGTTCAGGTTGACACGCGTACCTTCCGTAGGGAAATACCCACGGTCCAGCTTGTTGTAGGTCCAACCGTAGTTGAAGGTGAAATCATCCGCGGCAAAGCTGTTGGTATTGTCTTCACCCATGGATTCAAGATAACGATCCATCGCAATCTGCGGCTGCATGTTGGACAGTTTGTTATGTACATAACCCAGGCCTGCACGCAACGTGTTGTATTCGTTGACCGGGAAGCCCAGCGTTACGTCCGTACCATAGCTTTTGTTGGTATAGTCGGACAGATCTGCATCATCCGCCTGGAAGTCGTTATAGAAGACACGGCCACCGAGACTCACACCATCGACGGTGAAGTACGGGTTGGTGACAGACAGCTCAGTATAGGTCTGATAGTCGTTTTTGGTGCCGCTAATCCCGACGGAATAACCGGTACCTAACCAGTTATCCTGCTGAACGCCCGCCTGGAAGCTCACGCCACTTTCAGTGCCGTAACCCACACCGAAGTTAAAGCTACCGGTGTTGCGCTCTTTCACCTTATAAACCACATCAACCTGATCAGGACTGCCCGGAACACGTTGAGTATCGGTATCGACAGTTTCAAAGTAACCCAGACGGTTCAGACGCTCTTTACCCTGGTCAACCAGATCGCTGCCCAACCAGGCACCTTCCATCTGGCGCATTTCGCGACGCAGCACGGAATCTTTCGAGGTGTCGTTACCTTCAAAACGGATCTTACGCACATAGAAACGGTTACCCGCATCCACGTTTACCCGCAATTTAACGGTTTTGTCTGCATCGTTGATTTCAGGCTGCGACTGTACACGCGGGTAGGCATAACCATAGCGTCCCAGTAGCTTCTTGATATCATCTTCCATTTTGGTCACTTTAGTGCCGTTATAGAGTTCACCCGGTTCGATTTTCGTCAGGGTCTCAATTTCGGCAGAGTGCCCGGCCAGATTACCACTCACCTGGACCCCAGAAAGCTTGTACTGCTCGCCTTCTGTGATGTTAACGGTGATGTAGATACCTTTTTTATCCGGCGTCAGGCTAACCTGCGTGGAATCGATATTGAAGCGAGCATAACCGCGATCCAGATAGTAGCTGCGCAGGGTTTCAAGGTCGCCCGCCAGTTTCTGTTTCTGGTATTTACGATCGCCCACCACGTTCCACCACGGTACTTCATCGCGCAGTTGGAAGTGAGAGATAAGCTCGTCGGTTGTGAAGGCATGGTTGCCGACGATATTGATCTGTTGGATCTTCGCCGAAACGCCTTCCTGGAAGACCAGTTTGAGGTCAACGCGGTTACGCGGCAACGGCGTGACCACTGCTTTCACACTGGCGCTGTATTTACCGACGCTATAGTAGAAATCTTCCAGACCTTTTTCGATATCGGCAAGCGTTGTGCGATCCAGAGACTCGCCAACACGTACGCCAGACGCCTCGAGGTTTTGCTTCAGCATGTCATCTTTCACCGATTTGTTACCGGAGAAAGTGATGCTGGCAATCGTCGGACGTTCTTTTACCTGAACCAGAAGGGTATCACCATCGCGCAGGACGCGGACATCCTCAAAGTTACCGGTGGCGAACAGAGCACGAATGGTATTACTGATGTCTTCATCATTAACCGTGTCGCCTGTGCGCACCGGCATACTGAGGAGAGCCGCACCAACGGCGACTCGCTGTAGGCCTTCGAAATGAATGTCCTTCACTACGAACCCTTCAGCACCGTATACGGTGGCGCTGCTAAACAGCAGCGACGCTATGAGCAACTTTTTCATCGCCATCGTTATTATGCGTTCTTCCTAACACTCTCTTACAACCGAGAGAAATCATTGAAAAGTGCAAGCCCCATTAACAACACCAGCAAGATAGAGCCAATGCGATAACTAAAGTCTTGAACCCGCTCGGATACCGGACCGCCCTTCAGCTTTTCAATCGCCAGGAACAGCAGATGCCCCCCGTCGAGAACGGGCAACGGAAACAGGTTGATTATCCCTAAGTTCACGCTGATAAGCGCAAGGAACATCAGGTAATAAATAACCCCGAATTCCGCTGACATCCCAGCCCCCTGGGCGATAGAAATCGGCCCACTGAGGTTGTTCAGTTTTACATCACCGGTAATCAATTTTCCCAGCATACTGACCGTCAACTTCATCAACTGCCACGTTTTATCCGAGGCTTCGAGGATGGCGCTGAATGGCCCATACTGGCGTACAGTCTTATACTCATCAGGCAGAGGAATAACTTTAGGCACCACGCCCGCAAAACCTTCTGCCTTCCCGTTAACCTCTTTTGAATCTGGGGTTAACGTTAAAGACAAGGAACTTCCTTGTCTTTCAATATCTAGCGCTAACGGCTTATCCGGATTATCGCGCACCAACGTCACGAACGTCATCCATTGCGTCAGCGGCTGACCATTGACTTTAACGATCCTGTCGCCAGCTTGCAAACCCGCCTTACTTGCCGCGGAGTTTACCTGCACTTCTGACAGCACAGGTTCAATCTGCGGACCACGAGGACGAATGCCCAAACTCGTGACGGGGTCCTGTTTGTCTGGCTCAAATGCCCATTGGCGCAAATCCAGCGTTTTATCCTGTCGCTGGTTACTACCAAACGGTGCCACGCTGAGGATAGTCTGCTCATCACCAATTTTGGCTACCAGCTGCAATCGGACGGTATCCCAATCAGGGGTTTCGATACCATCAACCGCTTTTAGTTCCGTACCTGGCTGAATTTGCGCCTGGGCAGCAATCGAGTTGGGTGTTATTTCACCAACAACCGGACGAACGCCAGGGACACCGATGATAAACACCAGCCAGTAGGCAAAAATAGCGAAGAGGAAATTTGCAATCGGGCCTGCAGCGATAATGGCCGCGCGCTGCCCAACTGTTTTATTGTTGAAAGCATAGTGGCGCAGCTCCGGTACAACGGGCTCAGCGCGCTCATCCAGCATTTTGACGTAACCGCCGAGGGGAATTAAGGCGATCACGTATTCCGTACCCTGTTTATCGGTACGGCGCCAAAGCGCTTTTCCAAAGCCAATGGAAAAGCGCTCGACGCGGACTCCGCAGCGCCGTGCAACCCAGAAATGACCAAATTCATGCACGGTGATAAGTACACCAAGTGCAACGATGAATGCAGCCAGATTCCAGAGAATACTCAGCATAAGACCATCCGTTAGAGCGTCCTGAATACCAGTAACAACAGGCAAGCAAAGACCGGCACCGCAGCCGTCAGGCTGTCAATACGATCCAGAATACCACCGTGTCCTGGGATTAAGTGACCACTGTCCTTAATACCTGCTTCACGCTTAAACATACTCTCGGTCAGGTCACCCAGCACGGAGGCCAGGGCTGCAACGATGGAGCAAATGAGCAAGGTGACAGGCGCAACTTCAAGATTCGCCCACATACCATAACCCCACGAGATTACAGCTGCAGTGGCAAGTCCGCCAATAAAACCCTGCCAGGTTTTACCAGGAGAAACCTTCGGCGCCAGTTTATGTTTGCCAAACATCTTACCAAACATATAGGCACCAGAGTCCGCTCCCCAAACGAGGATCATGACATAGAGCAGCCATAGCGCGCCACTATAATGATTCTCATCATAGTGCCAGGCACGTAGCGCCAGCATTCCCCAAAAGAAAGGAACAATGGTTAACACGCCGAAAATTATGCGTAATGTTTTGGAATTACGCCAGACCGAGGCTGAACCGGGGTAAAACAACACCAGTAATAGCGCCACGGCCCACCAGCCCAGCGACGCCCAAAGCGACACTTCAACCAGCGGTTGGTGAATATTATGATGATACTCAGGCAGCAAAAACAGCATCAGTGCCAGCAATAGCCCGCACAAAACCGCCAACCAAACTCGCTGTGTACGCGTGGCAAAACCGCTTAACTGTCCCCATTCCCAGGCGGCCAGCATACAGACGACCAGCGTAACAATGGCGAACCCCACCGGCGGCAACAAAAACAACGCCGCGATGACAACGGGTATTAAAACAAAAGCAGAAATCAGGCGATACTTCAGCAAAAGCGACCCCCATCAGGCTTTTTCATCACCGGGCTCGGTGCCGCCGAAACGACGCTCACGATTAGCAAAGGCATGTAGCGCACCTTCAAAGTCTTGTTCATCGAAATCGGGCCAGAGAACATCCGTAAAGTAAAGTTCGGCATAGGCAATTTGCCACAACAAAAAATTACTAATTCGATGCTCTCCCCCAGTCCTTATCACTAAATCCACAGGAGCCAGCTCATGCATACACACTTGCTGACCAAGCATCTCTTCATCAATTTGCTCTGGACGCAACAGACCTTCCTGCACCTGTTGTGCCAGTTGCCTGACGCCCTGGACAATATCCCACCGTCCACCGTAATTCGCGGCAATATTCAGCGTTAACCCGGTATTCTGGGCTGTAAGCGCTTCCGACTTGCGAATCCGTTCTTGCAAACGTGTGTTAAATCGACTGATATCCCCAATAATACGCAGGCGCACGTTATGGCGGTGCAGGTTTTTCACTTCGCTATCAAGTGCCCACACAAACAATTCCATTAACGCACTGACTTCCTGCGCTGGTCGGTTCCAGTTCTCACTGCTAAAGGCATACAGCGTTAACGCGTCAATACCGTTATTGGCAGCAAAAGAGACAGCCCGGCGGACGGATTTTGCTCCGGCCTTATGCCCAAAGGCGCGGATCTTCCCTTGCTTTTTCGCCCAGCGGCCATTGCCATCCATGATAATTGCGACATGGCGACAACCATGTGCTGGCAAGTTCTCGCTTAATGGTTTAGTTGCAGACAACATAACGCGTTTTTAGTCCCTGAAAGGATTATACGGTACTCAGGAATACTGAAGCCTATCCACAAAAAAGCCGTGTCAAACCACGGCTTACCCGATCGAAAAAAAGCAAATACCTGCGATCAGGTGGCGCAGACTATATCACTGAAGCCCAACGCTAACAAATAGCACGATCCCTCACAGAGTGATTATCATCAGCTTGAGAGTCGTGTCACTTGTTTTGTCGCGACGTCTCTGGCGATGGCATCGACCCTCAGCACATCTTCAACGCTCTGCGGTTCCTGCAAATCCATCCTATCCAGTACGGACAAATTGAGATCGGCGATATCCGTAAATCGAATCTGCTGCGCCAAAAATGCAGCAACGGTAATCTCATTTGCGGCGTTCAGCGCAGTTGTCGCAGCCTGTCCTTGCTCAAACGCGTCCATCGCCAGTTTCAGGCACGGATAACGCTGATAATCAGGTGCGGAAAACGTCAACGCACTGAGTTTGCAAAAATCGACAGGCTTAACCCCAGAGCTCACACGTTCCGGCCATGCCATCGTATGGGCGATAGGCGTGCGCATATCAGGCTCACCCAACTGGGCCAGGACGCTACCATCCTGATAACGGACCATCGAGTGAATAACCGACTGTGGATGGATCAGCACTTCCATCTGGCTTGCACTGGCATTAAACAACCAACGCGCTTCAATGTATTCCAGACCTTTATTCATCATGGTGGCGGAATCGACGGAGATTTTTCGTCCCATCGACCAATTCGGATGACGACATGCCTGATCGGGAGTCATTAGAGCCAGATCGGGCAATGGCGTTTCACGGAAAGGGCCACCAGACCCGGTAAGCAAAACAGACACAACGCCGTTTTGCTCAAGGTCAGCGTATCCCAGATTGTGTTGGATAGGTTGCGGTAAACTCTGAAAAATCGCGTTATGTTCGCTATCTACCGGCAAAAGCTGCGCTTTATGCCGTTTCACGTCGTCCATAAACAGACGTCCGCAGGTTACCAGAGACTCTTTATTCGCCAGCAAAATGTTTTTGCCTGCGCGGATTGCCGCAAGCGTTGGCAACAAACCTGCCGCGCCAACTATCGCCGCCATGACCTGATCGACATCATCCAGCGCGGCCATATCACAGGCAGCCTGCTGCCCGCACATAACCTCGGTGCGACTTCCATGATCCCGCAATGCGGATTTCACCAGCGCTGCACTTTTTTCGTCATCCATCACCGCGTAGCGGGGGGAAAACTCAAGGCATTGCTCCACCATACGGGCGACATTTTTACCCGCTACCAACGCAGCAACACGAAATTTATCCGGGTTATGGCGTACTACATCGAGCGTACTGCAACCAATAGAGCCGGTTGAGCCCAGGATGGTTAATTGCTTCATGAGACATCCAGAAGAATTGAGACAGGATAAAAAAGCAAAACGCCGCCATCCAGCCTTCTCAGGCCTTCTAAGCGGCGTTTTTAGCGTACAGGCGAATCAGAACTGCATCAGTTCCGCTTCTTTCTCTGCCAGCGCCGCATCAACTTTCTTGATTGCAGCATCGGTCAGTTTCTGTACGTCGTCCTGAGAACGGCGATCGTCATCTTCGCTGATCTCTTTATCTTTCAGCAGCGCTTTCACTTTGTCGTTGGCGTCACGGCGTACGTTACGCACAGCAACACGCGCGCCTTCAGCTTCACCACGTACGATCTTGGTCAGATCTTTACGACGTTCTTCGGTCAGCGGTGGCAGCGGAACGCGGATGTCAGAACCCGCTGAGCTTGGGTTCAGACCGAGGTCAGAAGCCATAATCGCTTTCTCAACAGCCGGACCCATAGAACGGTCAAACACGTTGATTTTCAGGGTACGGGAATCTTCAACCGTTACGCTTGCCAGCTGGCGCAGCGGAGTCGGCGTGCCGTAATATTCTACGATAATGCCATCCAGCAGGCTGGGAGAAGCACGACCCGTGCGAATTTTGCTGATTTGATTTTTGAATGCTTCGACGCATTTGTCCATGCGTACTTCAGCATCTTTTCTGATATCGTTGATCACGTTACGAATCCTTGAAAGCTTGTTTCAGTCAGACCATACCCACCACGCAAGATGTGACAAGTATAGTCTTGATTAATTTTGAGGGACGTATCCCGCGACATTAAAGCGGAATATTACCTGCATTTAGCCGCAACGGGAATTATTCCGTGATTAACGTGCCTTCTTTTTCACCCATCACAACGCGGCGCAACGCACCCGGTTTGTTCATGTTGAAGACACGAATCGGTAATTTGTGGTCACGAGCCAGCGTGAACGCAGCCAGATCCATCACTTTCAGTTCTTTATCCAGTACTTCAGCATAGGTCAACTGTTCGTACATGGTTGCTGTTGGATCTTTAGCTGGATCGGCGGTAAACACACCATCAACTTTAGTGGCTTTCAGAACCACATCCGCTTCAATTTCAATACCACGCAGGCAGGCTGCGGAGTCAGTGGTGAAGAACGGGTTGCCTGTACCAGCGGACAAAATAACCACGCGGTTGTTACGCAACAGGCTGATCGCTTCCGCCCAGCTGTAGTTATCACACACGCCGTTCAGAGGGATAGCGGACATCAGGCGAGCGTTCACATAGGCGCGGTGAAGCGCATCGCGCATCGCCAGACCGTTCATTACGGTGGCTAACATGCCCATGTGGTCGCCCACGACGCGGTTCATCCCTGCTTTCGCCAGACCAGCACCACGGAACAGGTTACCACCACCGATCACTACGCCAACCTGGATTCCCAGCTCGACCAGCTCTTTGATTTCCTGAGCCATACGGTCAAGTATGCTTGCATCAATACCGAAGCCCTCTGAACCTTGCAGAGCTTCGCCACTTAACTTAAGCAGAATACGTTTGTAGACGGGTTTTGCATTGGTAGCCATGTTTCTTTCCTGAGACTGTCAACGAATGAGATGAGTTAATTCCAGCGACATTGTATGTCGCTTTTCAGCCCTGCCACTATAGCGCTTAGCTGAATTTACAAGTCGGGCGCAAAAAGAAGCCGCCCTCAGGCGGCTCCTTTTAAAATTAAGACTGCTTGGACATCGCAGCAACTTCTGCTGCAAAGTCAGTCTCAACTTTCTCGATGCCTTCACCCACTTCGAAGCGGATGAAACCAGTTACGTCAGCGTTGTGCTCTTTCAGCAGCTGAGCAACAGATTTGCTCGGTTCCATAACGAAAGGCTGACCAGTCAGAGAAACTTCGCCGGTGAATTTCTTCATGCGGCCTTCAACCATTTTCTCTGCGATTTCTTTCGGCTTGCCAGACTGCATCGCGATATCCAGCTGAACCTGGTATTCTTTTTCTACTACTTCAGCAGAAACGTCTTCCGGCTTAACGAATTCTGGTTTGCTTGCAGCAATGTGCATTGCCAGCTGTTTAACCAGTTCTTCATCAGCGCCAGTTGCAGCAACCAGAACACCGATACGCGCACCGTGCTGGTAGCTACCCAGTACTTCGCCTTCCAGGGAAGCCACGCGACGGATGTTGATGTTCTCACCGATTTTAGCAACCAGAGCAACACGTTCTTCTTCGAACTGTGCTTTCAGAACTTCAACGTCAGTGATTTTGCCAGCAACGGCAGCGTCCAGTACTTTGTCAGCAAATGCCTGGAAACCAGCATCTTTAGCAACGAAGTCAGTCTGGCAGTTAACTTCCAGAATGAAAGCGATATTGCCGTCGATTTTGGTTTTGATTACGCCGTCAGCAGCAACGTTGCCTGCTTTTTTCGCTGCTTTAATAGCACCGGACTTACGCATGTTTTCGATTGCCAGCTCGATGTCGCCATTAGCTTCAGTCAGTGCTTTTTTGCAATCCATCATGCCTGCGCCAGTACGCTCACGCAGCTCTTTTACCAGGGATGCGGTAATTTCAGCCATTCTAAAATCCTCGGAAGATTTGATCTGCCCGGCATGAAACCGCACAGATTTAAAAGTGAAAAAGGGGGCCATATACAGGCCCCCTAACCAAACGTGATACTACCTGGCCTATATCCGTCATTCTTCAAGCTGCTGGTGCGTTGTTTTCCTTACTCACCCCAGTCACTTACTGACGTAAGCTCCGGGGGATTCGTTGCGTCAACGCCTTCCAGCAACTCGAATTATCTAGGATATATAAGGGGTCGCTCTAACGAGCGTGCCTTATTATTCAGCTTCTACGAAGCTTTCTTCCGCCTGGGAAGCCAGATCCTGAGAACGGCCTTCACGAACGGTAGTAGCTACAGCGCCCAGGTACAGGGTCACAGCACGGATTGCGTCGTCGTTACCCGGGATAACGAAGTCAACACCGTCCGGATCAGAGTTGGTATCAACGATAGCAAATACCGGGATACCCAGGTTGTTTGCTTCTTTGATAGCAATGTGCTCGTGGTCAGCATCGATTACGAACAGAGCGTCCGGCAGGCCGCCCATGTCTTTGATACCGCCCAGGCTGTTTTCCAGTTTCTCAAGCTCACGGGTGCGCATCAGCGCTTCTTTCTTGGTCAGCTTTTCGAAAGTACCGTCCTGAGACTGAGTTTCCAGATCTTTCAGACGTTTGATGGACTGACGAACGGTTTTCCAGTTAGTCAGCATACCGCCCAGCCAGCGATGGTTCACGAAGAACTGGTCGCAGCTGTTAGCAGCGTCTTTCACCGCTTCGCTTGCAGCGCGTTTAGTACCAACGAAAAGGATTTTACCTTTACGAGCAGAGATCTTGTTCAGTTCAGCCAGAGCTTCGTTGAACATCGGTACAGTTTTCTCAAGGTTGATGATGTGAACTTTGTTACGCGCACCGAAGATGAACGGCTTCATTTTCGGGTTCCAGTAACGGGTCTGGTGACCGAAGTGAACACCAGCCTTGAGCATGTCGCGCATGGAAACAGTTGCCATGATTAAAACCTCTATATATAAAAGTTGGGGTTAAGCCTCCACGCATCCCATATTACCGACCCTTAAGGGCACCCCGGAATATGTGTCGATACGTGTGTGTTGTTACACAAAGTGAGATTTGTCGCTCCCGTCCATCGTGTGTAGTCTGCGAATAGAACGGAAGTCCGGCGCGCTTTATACCACAAATACGCCGTCGACACCAATAATTGTTGGTACTGTGTGCTGAATGAACGATGAATTTCGTGTTACAGGAAGGCGGCAAATTTTTGAATCTCCAGGAGCTTACATGTAGTAAGTGACTGGAGTGAAAAAATACAGCCAACGCACCTGTGGCACGAAAGGCGAAGTTTAGAATGATTCTCAATTTGGCAGCATGTATGCGGGACTGATACCATTGGCAGCACTTAAACAATTATTGCCGATATCATCGGCACTGATGGACAGAATTCATGGCTATCTCAATCAAGACCCCTGAAGAAATCGAAAAAATGCGCGTCGCAGGCCGCCTGGCCGCTGATGTACTGGAAATGATCGCACCGTTTGTTAAACCGGGCGTCAGCACCGGCGAGCTGGATCGCATTTGTAACGACTACATCGTGAATGAACAGCAGGCCATTTCCGCATGCCTGGGCTATCACGGTTATCCGAAATCCGTGTGCATCTCTATTAATGAAGTCGTGTGCCACGGGATCCCGGACGATGCCAAGCTCCTGAAAGACGGCGATATCGTCAACATTGACGTCACAGTGATTAAAGACGAATACCACGGCGATACGTCCAAAATGTTTATCGTCGGGAAACCGACCATTCTTGGCGAGCGTCTGTGCCGCGTCACGCAGGAAAGCCTGTACCTGGCGCTGCGCATGGTAAAACCAGGTATTCGCCTGCGTACCCTGGGTGCTGCAATTCAGAAATACGCGGAAGGCGAAGGTTTCTCTGTGGTCCGTGAATACTGCGGTCACGGCATTGGTCGCGGCTTCCATGAAGAACCGCAGGTTCTGCATTACGATGCGGACGACGGCGGTGTGGTACTGCAGCCGGGCATGACCTTCACCGTAGAACCGATGCTGAATGCTGGTGATTACCGTATCCGCACCATGAAAGACGGCTGGACGGTGAAAACCAAAGACCGGAGCTTGTCTGCTCAGTACGAGCATACTATTGTGGTGACGGAAAACGGCTGTGAAATTCTGACGTTACGCACGGATGATACCATCCCGGCGATCATCACACACGGCGAATAATGTTTTGCCTGATGGCGATGCCCCTGCATCTTATCAGGCCTACAAATTGCACCTTTACTCAAAATCATTCGAGTTGCTTCAAGACGGCAAGAGAGTGAATCTCCAGAAGCGTACAAAAGTACGTGACTGGAGTGAACGAGCGCAGCCAACGCAGAAGCAGCTTGAAGGATTAAGAGTAAATCCGTAGGCCGGGTAAGGCGCATTAGCCGCCATCCGGCTTTTTAATGGGTGGCGCATAATGAATACTCTTCCTGAACAGCACGCAAATACTGCCCTCCCCACCCTGCCTGGCCAACCGCAAAACCCAGGGACATGGCCACAGCACGACCTCAACTGCCCCGGCATTAAAGCGCATATCGACGCTTTCCAGCACTGGTTAGGCGAAGCGTTTGACAGCGGGATCTCCGCAGAGCAACTCATTGAGGCCCGCACCGAGTTTATTGACCAGTTACTTCAGCGTCTGTGGATTGAAGCCGGTTTCGGTCAGATTGCCGATCTGGCGCTGGTTGCTGTTGGCGGTTACGGACGCGGCGAACTGCATCCCCTTTCCGATATTGACCTACTGATCCTGAGTCGTAAAAAGCTCCCTGACGCACAGGCCGAAAAAGTCGGCGAGCTGTTAACGCTGCTATGGGACGTGAGGCTAGAGGTTGGGCACAGCGTGCGGACGCTGGAAGAGTGTCTGCTGGAGGGGCTATCGGATTTAACCGTCGCCACCAACCTGATTGAAACACGCCTGCTTATCGGCGATGTGGCGCTGTTTCTGGAGCTACAAAAGCATATTTTTAGCGAAGGTTTCTGGCCGTCCGATAAATTTTACGCTGCCAAAGTGGAAGAACAGAATCAACGCCATCAGCGCTATCACGGCACCAGCTACAACCTGGAGCCGGATATCAAAAGCAGTCCTGGTGGACTGCGCGACATCCACACCCTGCAATGGGTCGCCCGCCGTCATTTTGGTGCCACGTCGCTGGATGAGATGGTCGGCTTCGGCTTCCTGACGCTGGCGGAGCGCGCCGAACTGAATGAATGTTTGCATATTCTGTGGCGCATTCGCTTTGCATTGCATCTGATCGTGAACCGTTACGATAATCGTCTGCTGTTTGATCGACAGCTCAGCGTGGCTCAACGCCTCAATTATGGCGGTGAAGGCAATGAGCCGATCGAGCGGATGATGAAAGACTATTTCCGGGTCACGCGACGAGTGAGTGAACTGAACCACATGCTGCTCCAGCTGTTTGACGAGGCGATCCTCGCCATGCCGGCTGATGAAAAACCGCGCCCAATTGATGACGACTTTCAGTTGCGTGGCACATTGATTGACCTGCGCAATGACGACCTGTTTATCCGCGAGCCCGAGGCTATTTTGCGGATGTTTTACATCATGGTACGCAATAGCGCGATCACCGGAATTTACTCCACCACACTGCGTCATTTGCGTCATGCCCGCCGTCATTTAACTCAACCGCTGTGCTACATTCCGGAAGCGCGCTCGCTATTTCTCAGCATGTTGCGCCATCCGGGTGCAGTGAGTCGCGGCCTGTTGCCAATGCATCGCCACAGCGTGTTATGGGCCTATATGCCGCAGTGGTCACACATTGTCGGTCAAATGCAGTTTGACCTGTTTCATGCTTATACGGTGGATGAGCACACCATCCGCGTAATGCTCAAGCTGGAAAGTTTTGCCAGGGAAGAGACTCGCCCGCGCCATCCGCTGTGTGTGGATCTGTGGCCGCGCCTGCGTCAACCGGAACTCATTCTGATTGCTGCGCTGTTCCACGATATCGCCAAAGGACGTGGCGGCGATCACTCTATTCTGGGGGCTCAGGACGTACTCAAGTTCGCCGAATTACACGGACTCAACTCGCGTGAAACGAATCTGGTCATGTGGCTGGTGCGCCAGCATCTGCTAATGTCGGTGACCGCTCAGCGCCGTGATATTCAGGATCCGGAGGTGATCAAGCAATTCGCTGAAGAAGTACAAACGGAACATCGTCTGCGCTTTTTAGTGTGCCTGACCGTCGCAGATATTTGCGCTACTAACGAAACACTGTGGAATAGCTGGAAGCAAAGCCTGTTGCGCGAATTATACTTCGCCACGGAAAAACAGCTGCGTCGTGGAATGCAAAATACACCGGATATGCGCGAGCGTGTGCGCCATCATCAGCTGCAGGCGCTGGCGTTGCTGCGAATGGACAACATTGACGAAGAAGCGCTGCACCATATCTGGTCACGCTGTCGCGCCAACTATTTCGTGCGCCACAGCCCAAATCAACTGGCCTGGCATGCGCGTCATCTGCTGCAGCACGATCTCAGTAAACCGCTAATCCTGCTCAGCCCGCAGGCCACGCGCGGCGGGACAGAAATTTTCATCTGGAGCCCGGACCGCCCTTACCTGTTTGCCGCCGTCTGCGCCGAACTGGACAGGCGTAATCTTAGCGTTCACGATGCACAGATTTTCACCACCCGTGATGGCATGGCGATGGATACGTTCATCGTTCTGGAGCCGGACGGCAGTCCGCTGTCGTCAGACAGGCACGAAGCGATCCGTTTTGGGCTGGAACAAGCCATTACTCAACGCAGTTGGCAACCGCCGCAGCCGCGTCGCCAACCGGCAAAATTACGCCACTTTACCGTCGATACCGAGGTCACTTTTCTTCCGACCCATACCGACCGTAAATCATTCCTTGAGCTTATCGCTCTCGACCAGCCTGGACTGCTGGCGCGGGTCGGGCAGATTTTTGCCGATCTGGGAATTTCGCTGCATGGCGCCCGAATTACAACCATTGGCGAGCGAGTAGAAGATTTATTCATAATCGCCACCGCCGACCGGCGTGCCCTTAATAATGAGCTGCAGCAGGAAGTACATCAACGGTTGACAGAGGCCCTCAATCCAAACGATAAAGGGTAATGTTTTTATTTATTATGGAAAGAGTTTAACAATGCAGCAGTTACAGAACGTTATTGAGTCCGCTTTTGAGCGCCGTGCCGACATTACTCCGGCAAATGTAGATACCGTAACCCGCGAAGCGGTGAATCAGGTTATTGCTTTACTGGATTCCGGTGCACTGCGCGTCGCAGAAAAGATTGAGGGTCAGTGGGTCACGCATCAGTGGCTGAAAAAGGCGGTCCTGCTCTCTTTCCGTATTAACGATAATCAGGTTATCGAGGGTGCGGAAAGCCGTTACTTCGATAAAGTGCCGATGAAATTCGCCAACTACGACGAAGCACGCTTCCAGAAAGAAGGTTTCCGCGTGGTTCCGCCAGCGGCCGTACGCCAGGGTGCGTTTATCGCCCGTAACACCGTGCTGATGCCGTCTTACGTGAACATCGGCGCTTATGTGGATGAAGGTACGATGGTTGATACCTGGGCGACCGTGGGTTCCTGCGCGCAAATTGGTAAAAACGTTCACCTGTCCGGCGGCGTTGGCATCGGTGGCGTACTGGAGCCGTTACAGGCTAACCCGACCATCATCGAGGACAACTGCTTCATCGGCGCGCGCTCTGAAGTGGTTGAAGGCGTGATCGTCGAAGAAGGCTCTGTTATCTCTATGGGCGTGTACATTGGTCAGAGCACCCGTATTTACGATCGTGAAACCGGCGAAGTGCATTATGGCCGCGTTCCGGCGGGCTCTGTGGTTGTCTCCGGCAACCTGCCGTCGAAAGATGGCAAATACAGCCTGTACTGCGCGGTGATCGTGAAGAAAGTCGACGCTAAAACGCGTGGCAAAGTGGGTATCAACGAACTGTTACGTACCATCGACTAACAGCAATTTGAAAAAGCGGGCTTAGCCCGCTTTTTTTACATCTGCGAGTGGCATAAACAAGGCTTTTCGTTAATTATTCAATGGTTATAGTGAGCTTAAGGGTACCGCTATGTATGACAATCTGAAAAGTCTGGGCATTACTAATCCTGAAGAGATCGATCGTTACAGCCTGCGGCAAGAAGCCAACAACGATATCCTGAAAATCTATTTCCAAAAGGATAAAGGTGAGTTTTTTGCCAAGAGCGTGAAGTTCAAATATCCCCGTCAGCGTAAAACAGTGGTCGCCGATGGCATCGGTCAGGGCTACAAAGAAGTGCAGGAGATCAGTCCAAACCTGCGCTATGTGATCGACGAACTGGATCAGATCTGCCAGCGCGATCGCAGTGAAGTCGATCTTAAACGCAAGATCCTCGATGATTTACGTCATCTGGAAAGCGTCGTGACTAATAAGATCAGCGAAATTGAAGCCGATCTGGAAAAACTGACGCGTAAGTAACCGCATGTGAATGTATTCGTAGGCCGGGTAAGGCGAAGCCGCCCCCCGGCATTTTGCCTGATATGTGTAGTGTCATCAGGCAAGGAATTAATGCTGCTCATCCAGTTGTAGCGCGACATACAGCAGCAATCGGTCGTCAAAATTCCCTAAATCCAGCCCGGTTAGCTCTGAAATTCGGTTCAGGCGATATTCCAGCGTATTACGGTGGATAAATAACGCTTTTGAGGTCGCCAGCGGCTGAACGTTATGCCGAAACCACGCCGCTAAAGTCCGACGCAGCAAGCCGTTGTTATCCATCGCTTTCAGCCGAACCAGCGGACGGGCCAGCTCATTAGCCTGCCAGCCGCCGCGCAGGCTGTCCAGCAGCACTGGCAACATTAAATCCTGGTAAAAATAGCTGCGGCTTTCCGGCATGCGCTGCTTGCCGACCATCATGGTTGTACGTGCGGTGCGATACGAACGGGCAATGCTGCCCGGCCCGGTAAAATAGTTGCCCAGCGATACGCGAAAGCGTAGTTGTCCGTTCTCTTTCATACGGGCGATCAACTGTTCAACACGCTTGCGATGATCTTCTGCATCCCAGCGGCCAAACTGATTCAGTGCGGGTTTCAGAACTACCATCTCAGTCAGTGAAACAATCGCAATCAGGTTATTTCGTTCTGGTGTCGTCAACGCATTTTGTAATTGCTGTAGTTCAGCCATGGCACTGTCTACACCAAGCTGACCGCTGTCGACCTCCACCACCGCTACCACGCGCGGCTGGTTCAGATCTATACCCAGCCTCTGCGCCCATTCCACCAGCGCCGGGGTGTTTTCTTCCGCCTGAATCAGATTCATCACCAGTTCTTCGCGCAGACGACTGTCCTGAGCGAGCAGATGCATCAAACGCGACTGCTCCAGCATCATTTCGGCGGTCATACACACCAGTTCACCGTACTTACGCAAATGCTCCGGCTCACCGGTTAAGCCAATAACGCCAACGATTTCGCCTTCAAGCCGCAGCGGCAGGTTTATCCCCTGACGCACGCCGTGCAAATGTCGCGCTACCGCATCATCAATATCGACTACCCGGCCCTGTGAGAGCACCAGCAGTGCCCCTTCGTGCAATTCACCAATACGTTCGCGATCGCCACTGCCGATTATCCGCCCACGGGCATCCATTACGTTGATATTGGTATCAATGATGCGCATCGTGCGCGCCACAATATCCTGCGCCATTTTGGTATCGAGATGCCAGCCAGCCATAAAGCCCTCCTGTGAGCAGTGCTCAAGCATAGGGAAGAAAACAGGCTGCGACATTGTGCAAATGCACAAAGCAGAAGAGAGAAGTATGGAGTTGTGGTAGGTATCACAAAAAGAAACCCCTTCCCTGATATGGGAAGGGGTTCAGAGGGATTATTGCATCAACAGATAGATAGAGCTGTCACCACGCTGAATGTTCAGCGCCAGAACAGCCGGTTTACTGTCGAGAATTTTGCGCAGTTCCGCGATGTTTTTCACCGGTTGCTGGTTAGCACCAATGATGACATCCCCTTTCTTCAGGCCAATCTGTGCCGCCGGCGAATTCGGTTTCACATCGCTTACCACGACACCTTTGTCCTGGCCTTTGTTACTCATATCCGCACCTTCAATGCCTTTGAAGATAGAGCTGGAATCAACCTGAGTCTGGCTGCTCTGCTGCAGTTCCAGGTTCACCGTTACCGGCTTACCGTCGCGCAGCAGGCCAAGGTTAATTTTGCTACCCACTGGCATGGTGCCGACCTGCGCACGCAGGGCAGCGAAGCTGCTGATTGGTTTACCGTTCAGGGAGGTAATCACGTCCCCAGCTTTGATACCGGCTTTCGCTGCAGAAGAGTTCGGCATAACCTGGCTGACGAATGCCCCACGCTGGGCATCCACTTTCATCGCTTTCGCCAGCTCAGAGCTCAGCTCAGTCCCCATAATACCCAGCTCACCGCGTTTAACCTGGCCGAACTCAACCATCTGCGAAGTCAGGTTTTTCACCATGTTGCTTGGGATAGCAAAACCGATCCCGATGTTGCCACCGTCCGGCGCGAGGATCGCGGTGTTAATCCCGATCAACTCACCATTCAGGTTAACCAGCGCACCGCCAGAGTTACCGCGGTTGATCGCCGCATCCGTCTGGATAAAGTTCTCGTAGTTTTCGGCATTCAGGCCACTACGCCCCAGTGCAGAAACGATACCTGATGTCACCGTTTCACCGAGGCCAAACGGGTTACCAATCGCTACAGTGTAATCACCCACGCGCAGCGCATCAGAATCTGCCAGCTTAATTGCCGTCAGATTTTTCGGATCCTGAATTTGAATCAACGCGATATCAGAGCGCGGATCTTTTCCGACGATTTTTGCGTCAAACTTACGCCCATCGCTCAGTTGAACCTTGATCACCGTGGCATTATCGACCACGTGGTTGTTGGTCACAACATACCCTTTCGCGGCATCAATGATGACGCCAGACCCCAGCGCCATAAATTTCTGCTGCTGGCCGCCGCCGTTGTCAGCGCCCGGAGCACCGCCCTGGCAGAACGGTGAGCTCTGGAACGGAGAACCGTCCTGGCAGAACGGAGAGTTATCACCAAAGAACTGCTGGAAATTACGCGGCATACGCGGCGTATTGACCGTCGTGCTCCCCTCGACATTAATACTCACCACCGATGGCATCACTTTTTCGAGCATCGGGGCCAGGCTTGGCATCTGTTGGGCTGTTGTCGCTGAAGACGCTGTCTCAGCCGCCGTTGCAGACAGGGGGGACAACGCCAAACCTAAACTCAGAGCCAGTGCACTCATTGCTAATGTGGTTTTTTTCATGTGTTTCGTTCTCGATTAACAGGTCACGCAAAATTGCTGTATACCTCAGAGTCGTTTTATAGCGCTAAGTTCCAGAATGAAGTTTAAGGAAAAAGTAAAATTTTATTGTCCGTCTTTACAAATGAGTATTTATTGTTCTACCGCCATCAGCCGTCTATATTCATCCCAGGCATACAAGTCAGTCATCCCGCTGATATAATCCTGAATTAAACGGCAGCGGTAATAATATTCCATGACCGGGAACTCGGCACTACCCGGCAATATTTTACTGACCGCCTCAACATAAGCAAGACGATGGCGGGTAGACAACTTTTGAAATAATCGTGATTCGATAGGGAACTGTTTTAATCTTTCGTGTTCAACCAGTCCGCTAAAGTCGGATAATGACATTTTTAGCAGTGGTTGGTAGATTTCCAGAAGCCCACTGATAACCCGATAGCCTTGCAATTCCAGCTGTTCCACATCTGGATGACTAAACACATGTTTTACCGCTACATTTTTATATACCCCTAGCAACTGACTGAAGCTACTGGCATCTTCTAATAAAGCGTGATTAAAACTCCCCTCAAAAATTTGCGGCAAATTATCAATAAAACGCTGAGCGGCGTACGGTACCAGCTTATTCAGCGTATTAACGCGTAAATACATAAAGAACTGATCTTCAGTACTGCGGCTTAATGTATTTGAACGAGATTTTTCCCAGGCGTTCTCAACAACCTGACTAAACAGGGAACCTTTTTCATGATGCCCCCACGCCTCATACAGATGGTGGTAAAGCTGCTCGACGCTGAAGATTCTTTTCTCAACAGCATCCTCCAGATCAGCCACACAATAAGAGATATCGTCCGCTGCTTCCATAATCCAGGTTAATGGAAAGCGACTGTAAGGTGCTAAGGATAATTCTTTACGTAACCGCTCAATATACGGTTCCTCGGAAAGGTAATAGCCCGGTTTCTTCATTAAATAGTTATGCGTCGCCGGCGTACCTCCACGCCACCATGCCGGGCGCGTATATTTTAAAATTCCCCCCACCTGCGACCAGGTCAGGTTCATGCGCATCAGAGTATGCACCAGCCGAATGCCCTGCGCATTGCCTTCAAAATGGCACAGGTCCTGACGTACCTTGCGGCGAATATCATTGAGCGGCTCTTCACCTTCACGCAAACGTAACGCAGACACCAGGCAGCGATCGTCGCTTAACGGCTGACTTTCAGCATCAGCCGGATAGAGTCGCTGGCGAAACCAGTCATTAATCGCTGCCTCGCCAAAATGACCAAACGGCGGATTGCCGATGTCATGCATCAGGCAGGACATTTCGACGATGCTTTCAAAGGGACCGGTCAACTCATCCAGGCCGTACTGCTCCAACAGCTTTTGCTCTTTCAGTCGGCTGATGATCTCTTTGGCGATATAACGCCCTACCTGCTGAACTTCCATCGAGTGCGTCAGGCGCGTACGCACCGCCGCGTTACGCTCCAACGGAAAGACCTGGGTTTTTTGCTGCAGTCGGCGAATAGCCGGAGAATTGATAATGCGTCCACGGTCGCTTTCGAAAATGCGCAGGATCTCATGCTCAGATTTCACGCCCTGCGGTGAACGGTAACGACGATGCCAGTTTATTTTTTTTCGGAAATCGATCTGTGCCATGTCCTCTCCCGCCTGAGAAATGCGCTACCCCTTAAGCGCATGATAGACTATGCCCTCAAATCTGGCTTATCGCGAGTAAATCTATGAAAATCGGCATCATTGGTGCAATGGAAGAAGAAGTTACGCTGCTGCGTGACAAAATCGAAAACCGTCAGACAATCGCTCTTGGCGGTTGTGAAATTTACACCGGCCAACTGAACGGTAATGAGGTTGCGCTACTGAAATCAGGCATCGGTAAAGTAGCTGCGGCGCTCGGCGCTACGCTGCTGCTTGAACGCTGCAAGCCGGACGCCATCATCAATACCGGTTCTGCGGGTGGCCTGGCTTCTACGCTGAAAGTGGGTGATATCGTGGTTTCTGACGAAGCGCGCTATCACGATGCTGACGTCACCGCATTCGGCTATGAATTTGGCCAGCTACCGGGCTGCCCGGCCGGTTTTAAAGCCAACCCGACACTGATTGCTGCGGCGGAATCCTGCATTGCCGAACTCAATCTGAACGCCGTCCGTGGACTGATCGTCAGCGGCGATGCCTTCATTAACGGTTCCGTTGGTCTGGCAAAAATTAAGCATAACTTCCCACAGGCGATTGCCGTTGAGATGGAAGCAACCGCAATTGCGCACGTGTGCCACAACTTTAACGTGCCGTTTGTTGTCGTTCGCGCTATCTCTGACGTCGCCGATCAGCAGTCCCATCTCAGCTTTGACGAGTTCCTGGTCGTTGCCGCGAAACAGTCAAGCCTGATGGTTGAAACGCTGGTGCAGAAACTGGCACATGGCTAAATACATCTCCAGGGCGCTGGTCGCCCTGCTTTTCATTCTTCCGGCGTGGCTTTACGCCGCGCCGCGCGTTATTTCGCTTTCCCCAGCCAACACTGAACTGGCCTTCGCCGCCGGTATTACCCCCGTTGGCGTCAGCAGCTATTCAAACTACCCGCCCGAGGCCAAAAATATTGAAGAGGTCTCAACCTGGCAAGGCATGAATCTGGAACGTATTGTGGCGCTCAAACCCGATTTGGTTATTGCCTGGCGTGGAGGGAATGCTGAGCGACAGGTTAATCAACTGACCGCCCTGGGAATTAAGGTCATCTGGGTCGATGCCGTCACCATCGAGCAGGTCGCAGATGCATTGCGTCAACTTGCGCCATGGAGTCCCAAGCCTGAACAGGCAAAGCAAGCAGCGCAAACCCTGCTTGATGAGTATGCTTTACTAAAGTCTCAGTATGCCAACAAACCTAAAAAACGTGTGTTTCTCCAGTTTGGCGCAAATCCTCTATTTACCAGTGGAAAAGGTTCCATTCAAAACCAGGTTCTTGAGGTATGTGGTGGAGAAAACATCTTTTCCGGCAGCCGGGTTCCATGGCCGCAGGTCAGCCGCGAACAGGTACTGGCAAGAGCCCCTCAGGCAATTGTTGCTACCGGCGGTTCAGGCGAAATTCTTAAAATTGAGCAATACTGGGGAAATCAGCTAAAAATCCCGGTTATTACTCTTGATAGTGACTGGTTTGAACGCGCGAGCCCGCGTATTATCCTCGCCGCAAAACAACTCTGTAATGCGCTTTCACAAGTAAATTAGCGCCTGCCCCCACCGGGTCTGTTGTGAGGATGTAAAGATGCTCGTCTATTGGCTGGATATTGTCGGTACCGCGGTATTTGCTATCTCTGGCGTATTGCTTGCCGGAAAACTGCGTATGGACCCCTTCGGCGTTCTGGTCCTGGGCGTGGTAACCGCCGTCGGTGGCGGTACGATCCGTGATATGGCGCTGGATCATGGCCCCGTATTCTGGGTTAAAGATCCCACCGACCTGGTGGTGGCGATGATCACCAGTATGTTGACGATCGTGCTGGTGCGTCAGCCAAGACGCTTACCGAAATGGATCCTTCCGGTGCTGGATGCCGTTGGCCTGGCGGTGTTCGTGGGTATTGGCGTGAATAAAGCGTTTCTCGCCGGAACCGGACCGTTGGTGGCGATTTGTATGGGAGTGATTACCGGCGTCGGCGGCGGAATTATTCGCGACGTGTTAGCGCGTGAAGTGCCGATGATTTTGCGCACCGAAATCTACGCCACGGCGTGTATTATCGGCGGGATCGTGCATGCGACAGCGTTTTATACCTTTAATGTATCGCTGGAAAACGCCAGTATGATGGGGATGATTGTCACCCTGTTGATTCGGCTTGCCGCCATTCGTTGGCATTTGAAGTTGCCGACGTTTGCGCTGGATGATAACGGGCGTTGATGTGACGATGCAAAACATGTAGGCCGGATAAGGCGTTTACGCCGCCATCCGGCACATTGCCCGGTGGCGCTACGCTTACCGGGCCTACACCATCAGACCACCGGTATTGCAGACAGCAATCAGATGCTGAAAGAGGAACCACACCCGCAGGTGCTTTTGGCGTTCGGGTTAGTCACAACGAAGCGAGAACCTTCCAGACCTTCGGTATAATCAACCGCACCGCCTACCAGATACTGCAGGCTCATCGGGTCAACCACCAGACCAACACCTTGTTTCTCAATGGTCATATCACCATCGTTTACCTGATCATCAAAGGTAAAACCGTACTGGAAACCGCTGCAACCACCGCCGGTGATATACACGCGTAATTTCAGATTTGGGTTATCTTCATCTGCGATCAGGCTTTTTACTTTATTGGCTGCTGCTTCAGTAAATTGCAGTGGCAGCGCTACGTCATCACTCATATTTTGCTCCAAACGACATTGGCAATTGGGCAAATTATAACCCAATGGTTAAGGCCATTATCTAATACCCTGGTATTTCGTTCAAGTATTCTCGCCCGTGGCGGTACTCTGGCTTTTTGCCGCCTGCTCCGCTTCCTGTTTAGCCAGCGTGCGGGCAAGGATAGTCGAGTATAGCGGTTTTCCACCCATAAACTGGGCTAATAGTGTTGCGCCAAGACAGGTAATAATCATTGGCAAAATGAGCTGATAGTTATCCGTCATTTCCAGCACCAGCACAATGCCCGTTAACGGCGCACGCACTGAAGCGGCCAGCAATGCCCCCATCCCGGCAATAGCAAACGTCCCCGCCTCCAGATGATACTGCGGAAAAGAGGCTGCTGCAGCCATGCCAAATGCAGTTCCCAGCAATGTGCCTAACGCCAGCATCGGGGCAAATATCCCACCAGGCGCGCCGGATGAGAAGCACAGCAGCGTGGTGATCACCCTGGCGATAAAGATAAACAGCAGCAGGCCCACGCTGAAATTGCCCGCAGCGGCAATCGGGATCAGGTTAAATCCACCGCCTGCCGCTTCAGGTTGAATCAAACCGAGGATCCCGCACAGGCCGCCGATCGCACCGCCCATCAGCACCCATTTTTTAATTTCACCACCGTGAAAGCGTTGAAACATATCCTGGGTACGCAACACCATGGTATTGAACAACGGCCCGACGCAACCAAAAATAATCCCGAGGATGAGGTACAACCACAGCGTATTAACCGGCGCATTGGAGAGTTTCCCGACCTCAATAATCGGGGCCTCGCCGTTGAAAATACGAAATACAATGCTCGACATAATCACGCCAGTAAATACGGCTTTGATCGACACGAGGTTATAACGAAACTGTGGTCGCATCTCTTCAATAATGAACAGAATGCCGGCCAAAGGCGCATTAAACGCGGCTGACAGCCCCGCAGCCGCACCGGTTGCCAGTAAGGTGTGCCGCGCTTCGGCGCTACGCATGCGGAAAATATCCAGCACCATGCGCCCGATATTGCCACCAATCTGCACGGTTGGTCCTTCTCGCCCAAGCACCATTCCGGCACCCAGCGTACCCATACCGCCGATAAATTTTACCGGCAGCACACGCCACCAGCGCACCGGGCGGAGCTCTTCCAATGCGCCTTCAATCTCAGGGATCCCCGAACCACCGGCTTCCGGGGCAAATTTACGCACCAGAAAATAACCCACCATCGCCAGCAATGCAGAAAGAATAAACGCCAAAGGCCATACCAGGACGGCGTGGTCAGCAACCTGTGCCAGCGTGCCAATACGCAGATTCTGCACCCAGGTCACGGCTTTCTCAAACGCCACACCCACCAACCCCGTCACTGTCCCCACCACGGCGGCCATAAAGAGGATCGCCAACGGCGTTTTGTCACGATCAAGGAGTCGACGGATCTGATCCCTGCGCCGTAAACGCACAATTTGTTGTGCTTCAAAAGAAGGGGTGTCTGTTTTCATCAGATAATCATTAATTGGTAATACAAATACGGAAACGGCATTCTACTCGCACGTTTCGTGAAAATCCCCTGTAAATCGTATTGTTTCAAATACGCAAAACTTTCATAACCTTCTCTGAATAACTAGAATAGCGGGCATTTACTTTTTCTACGAACCAGGACCCCATCCATGAGTAAGTCTGAAAACCTCTACAGCGCAGCACGCGAACTTATCCCCGGCGGCGTTAACTCCCCCGTTCGCGCCTTTACTGGCGTGGGTGGTACTCCGCTGTTTATTGAAAAAGCTGACGGCGCATATCTGTATGATGTCGATGGTAAAGCCTATATCGATTATGTCGGCTCCTGGGGGCCGATGGTGCTGGGTCACAACCACCCGGCAATTCGCAATGCCGTGATTGAAGCGGCAGAGCGCGGTTTAAGCTTCGGCGCGCCGACCGAAATGGAAGTAAAAATGGCGGCGCTGGTCACTGAGTTAGTGCCAACCATGGATATGGTACGTATGGTGAACTCCGGTACCGAAGCCACAATGAGCGCGATCCGTCTGGCGCGCGGTTTCACCGGTCGCGATAAGATCATCAAATTTGAAGGCTGCTACCACGGTCATGCCGACTGTCTGCTGGTCAAAGCCGGTTCCGGCGCGTTAACGCTGGGTCAGCCGAACTCCCCGGGCGTTCCGGCTGATTTCGCGAAACACACCCTGACCTGCACCTATAACGATCTTGCCTCAGTACGTGCGGCATTCGAACAGTATCCGCAGGAGATCGCCTGCATCATCGTTGAGCCGGTCGCGGGCAACATGAACTGCATCCCGCCGCTGCCGGAATTCCTGCCAGGCCTGCGTGCGCTGTGCGATGAGTTTGGCGCGCTGTTGATCATCGATGAAGTGATGACCGGTTTCCGCGTGGCGCTGGCCGGTGCGCAGGATTATTACGGCGTCGTGCCGGATCTGACTTGTCTTGGCAAAATCATCGGCGGCGGCATGCCCGTTGGCGCATTTGGCGGCCGTCGTGATGTGATGGATGCCCTGGCCCCAACCGGGCCGGTTTACCAGGCGGGTACGCTGTCCGGTAATCCAATTGCGATGGCGGCCGGATTCGCCTGTCTGAATGAAGTCGCCCAGCCGGGGATTCATGAGACGTTGAACGAACTGACGACGCGTCTGGCGGAAGGTCTGCTGGAAGCTGCCGAAGAAGCAAATATTCCACTGGTGGTTAACCATGTCGGCGGGATGTTCGGGATTTTCTTCACCGATGCCGAAACCGTGACCTGCTATCAGGACGTGATGGCCTGCGATGTTGAACGCTTCAAGCGTTTCTTCCACATGATGCTGGATGAAGGCGTTTACCTGGCGCCGTCCGCCTTCGAAGCGGGCTTTATGTCCGTGGCGCACAGCGAAGACGATATCAATAACACCATCGACGCCGCACGCCGGGTGTTTGCGAAATTGTAAGTGATGAATTGCCGGGTGGCGCTTACGCTTACCCGGCCTACATTTGCCCCCGTAGGCCGGATAAGGCAGTTATGCCGCCATCCGGCATAATTAACGACTCTGTTTTCTCAGCAGATAGATAAAGTACGGCGCGCCAATAAACGTCGACAGCAGTCCCGCTGGGATCTGATACGGAAACAGCACCATACGCCCACACCAGTCGGCAAACACCAGCAACACGCCTCCCGCCAGCGCCGAAATCAGCATATGCGGCATCGCCCGGCGAAAGCCCATCATACGGGCAATATGCGGCGCCATCAGCCCGACAAAGCTCAACGGACCAATGGTCATGGTGGCTGTTGCCGTCAGCCCCGCCGCCAACAGCAGTAATCCTACTCGCGACGGCGTAATAGCCATACCTACAGCCCGCGCCGTATCGCCGCCAAGCGGTAATATCGTCAGCCAACGACGGCACAGCGGCGTCATTGCCAGCAGGATAACCATTACAATTCCGGTGCGCAGCACCTGTTCGCCCGTCGCGTTATAGGTTGAACCGGAGATCCAGGTCAACACACCCGCCATGCGCGGATCGCCGCTGGCCTGCAGCATCATCAGCAGCATTGTAAACGCCGTGCTGAGCGCCATCCCTGCCAGCAACATGCGGTGCGGTGAAAAGCCCCCGCGCCCGGCGGCAATCATAATAATAAGCAAGGTGGCTGCCGCCCCGAGGCTCCCGGCCGGCATCAGCCAGCCAAAGGCATTTCCGGGGACCAGAAATAGCATTAACACCACGCCAAATGCCGCCCCGGAACTAATGCCTAATACTTCCGGGCTGGCCATTGGGTTTCCGGTCAGACGCTGAATAATACAACCCGCCACAGCCAGCATTACGCCAGCCACCAGTGCAGCCAGAATACGCGGCCAGCGCCAGGGCATCAACTCATCCAGCATTGCACCACTGGCCCATGTCCAGCCGTGCGCATCGCGACCAAACGCGAGCGCCACAATAACGGTCAGCAGCAATATCGCCCCGCCTGCCAGGGCAAACATCAGTACATGCTGACGCTCAGCGGCGATACGGTTGCTGGCATTCATATCCGGCGCGCTCATGCTGCGCAATCGCGGCAACAGCCACAGCAACAGCGGCGCACCAATCAGCGCCGTCACCGAACCAGTGGAGACTTCCATCCATACGCGGGTCAGCCACAGAATAATTTGGTCAGAGAGCCAGAGGATCAATGCCCCAATCAGCGGAGCCAGCATCAGACGCGCCAACAAACGCCGCGCGCCGAGCATTTTCGCCAGCAGCGGTGCAAACAGGCCAATAAAACCGATAATCCCAACCGCGTTAACCAGTAAGGCGCTGAGAACAATGGCCAGCGATAACGCCGCCAGGCGCGCCAGCGATAACGCCAGACCGAGGTTACGCGCCACGCCGTCATCCAGTCCCATCAGCGTCATCGGGCGCAGTAACAGCAGCGTCAGCATCACGCCGCCCAGCAACTGCGGCCACAGTCTTTGCACCCCGTTCCAGTCGGTTTGGGTTAGCGTACCGCTGCTCCATAAAAACATGCTTTGCAGCTGATCGTGATGGAAGATAACCATCAACTGGTTAATTGCCCCGCAGTACAGGCTGACCACCAGCCCGGCAAGGATCAGCGTCACCGGAGAAAGACGTTTGCCCCAGGCAACGCCAAACACCAGTGCCCCAACAACACATGCTCCCGCCAGCGCCGCGAATTGCGTGGTCAGCGCACCGGGAATCGCCCATAGCGTGGTGACGGTAATGCCCAACTGCGCACCGGTTGCGACGCCCAGCGTGGTTGGCTCTGCCAGTGGGTTACGCAGCACCTGCTGAAATAAGACGCCGACCAGCCCCAGCCCGGCACCGACCAGCAGTGAAATCGCCAGCCTCGGCAGCAAACTGTAGTGGAAAACCATCTGCTCAATGATATCGATATTCGGTGACCAGATAGCCTGTTGCCACTGGCTACGCGGTAGAGCAGCGGAAAAGTTAAACCAGGTCAGCCAGCAGGCAGCCACAAACAGAACCGCCAGCAGAAGGATCGGGAATAGCGCAATTCGTTTACTCACGCTTTGCCCCCCAGCGCATTATCCAGAATGCGGGCAAAATGCATCGCCGATAGCGTTGCACCATAGAACCAGACGGCGGGAACACGCTGAAAACGTCCGGCGCGAACAAATGGCATCGCCTGCCACAACGGTGTGGACATCAGTGTCTGCATATCCCTGTTGTTACCGTGATCGAAGCACAGCACATCAACATCTTTGTAGGCGGCAAGCCGATCAATTCCTACTGCGGTGCTGCCCCAAAAGTTGGTTTCGCCTTGCCAGGCGTTGCGGATCCCGTACTCATCCAGCACCTCCTGAAACAAGCAGTTAGGCCCAAACACCAGCATATGGCGAGGATCGAGCAGGGTCATCAGCAGTAATGGCCGTGAGCCTCGCTGAACAAAGCGCGGTTTCAGGCTGGCAATCACGTGTTCGTACTGCGCCAGATGACGTTCGGCAGCGGTCTGCAGATTCAGCAACTGCGCCAGTTCTTGCAACGACTGACGCGCAACCGCCAGCGGCTTTTTGCCATCACTGAAGTTAAAGCCACGACCCGGCGCAATACGTGCAAGCTTCTCAGGTGCAGGACCGTAACCTGCCGACCAGACCATAAATGAGGGTTTCATTTCGGTCAGCAGTTCGAGGTTAGGTTCAGTACGTAATCCGACATCGATGACGGAGTCTGGCAGCACGGGTTCGTTGACCCACAGTTTGTAGTTTGGAACATCCGCGACGCCGTAAGGTGCAACACCCAGCGCCAACAGCAGCTCAACCGGAAGCCATTCCAGCGCCACTATACGCTGTGGATCAACCGCCGCCGCACGGGCTGTATTCATTTGCCACAGTAGCGGCGACAACGCCATTGCCGTTAGCAGCCGTCGACGGGAAAGATGAGGTAATCCAATCATTAATAGACAAAACTCACGGGTGCGGCACCGGCCGGATGCGGCAAAATGCCCATCGGGATACCGTAAATCAGTTCCAGGGTTTCACTACGCATCAGTTCCGCGGGCGTTCCCTGGGCAATCATTTCACCGCCGCGCAGCGCGACCAGGTAATCACAGTAGCGGGCCGCCATGTTGATATCATGCAGTACGGCAACCACAGTCAACCCACGCTGTTGGCTCAAGCGATGCACCAGCGCCAGCACGTCAACCTGATGCGCGATATCCAGCGCCGAGGTCGGTTCATCAAGAAGCAGGCAGCGGCTGTCCTGCGCCACCAGCATGGCAATCCACGCACGTTGACGCTCGCCGCCAGACAAGCTATCTACCAGGCGATGCGCCAGCGGCTTTAAGCCGACCAGCGAAATAGCCTCTTCTACTTTCTCTCTGTCAGCCACGCCAAAACGTCCCAGCGCGCCATGCCACGGATAACGCCCAATCGCCACCAGCTCACGTACCGTCATCCCTTCGGCCAGCGGTAACTGCTGCGGTAAATAGGCGACCTTACGGGCAAACGCTTTACTGCTCCAGCTCTCCAGCGGCTGCTCATCAAGCAGGATTTCACCTTCTGACGGCGGCTGATGGCGTCCCAGCATTTTCAATAAGGTGGATTTACCGGAGCCGTTGTGGCCGATAAGACCGGTCACTTTACCCACGGGAAAGGTTAACGAGAGAGGATGCAAAAGCGTGCGGCCAGGCACACGGAAGGAGACATTCTTCAACGCAAACGTCGTGTCGGGATGGGATCTGTTTTCCTG
>NZ_SZWR01000012.1:424190-431941 GCF_005280875.1 Citrobacter sp. wls827 | reverse complement strand
CACGCAAAGCGTGCCCAAAGAGAAATTAGAAACGGAAGGTTGCTGTTGCAACGACCTGACGTTCTGCGCCCCAGAAGCAGCCATAGGTTTGGAAGCAACTAGAAACGTATTCACGGTCCAGCAGATTGGTAACGTTGACGGCAACACTAGAGCCTGCCATACCAAAACGCGCTAAATCGTATTTAACAACCGCATCCATTACAGCAGCACTTCCCACTTTAAAGGTGTTTGCAGGATCGCCATAGCTAGAACCGATAAAACGTCCACCGGTTCCCAGTGTCAGTCCCGAAAGAACGCCTTCGTTAAAGGTATAATCGCCCCAGAGTGATGCCATATGTTCAGGAACTTGTTCTACGTTGTTCCCTTTGAGATTGGTATCCTTGGTATATTCCGCATCAGTGTAAGTATATGAAGCTGTCACATTGATATTGGCATTCAAGGCCGCTTTAGCTTCAAATTCAAAGCCCTGAGAACGTACTTCGCCTGACGGAACTTGCAGATTCGAGTTGGTCGGATCAGTTGTCAGCGTATTCGTCTTCGTCAAATGATATGCCGCAGCCGTAATCACCACCGGCAGATCTTTCGGCACGTATTTTACACCTGCTTCATATTGTTCACCCTTAGATGGCGCAAAAGCCATGCGTGGAGTGCTGTAGAGATCGAATGCGTTTGGTTCAAATGACTGGCTATAGCTAACGTACGGAGAAATACCATTATCAAACAGGTAGTTTACACCGCCACGCCATGTAAACTGATGATCGTTACGCTCAATATAACCCGCTTGCGGCGTGGTTGAATTCTGGCGAATTGTCGTTGCTTGCTGTGACCAGTCATAACGACCACCCAGCGTAAAGACCCACTTATCCCATTCCGCCTGATCCTGGATATAGATACCGGTTTGTTTGGTTTCGTTCATCTGATAAGGCTCGGTAGAATCGAAAGCAAAATCATCCAGAGGCTGTGGGTTATAAAGATCCAGAACAGGAGCTGTACCAAATTTAGCATTGATATCATTACGCATACGCATGAAGTCAATACCTGTCAGCAATGTATGCTCCACCGTTCCCGTCGCGAAATTGCTCTGTAACTGGGTATCAACACTGAAGTTCTGCAAACGTTCGTCATCGACAACGGTGCCACGGCCAAGATAGTGATCGCGCTGATCGACCGGAATTGCCTGGCAAGGCGCATTAAACGTATTTGTTGTACAGATACCCGTGCCGTACACGCTCTGCTGCGACGTTTTCATTTCAGCAAAACGTAAATTCTGCCGGACGGTGAAAGTGTCATTAAAGCCGTGTTCAAAGCTGTATCCCACCATTTTCTGATTGCGGGAATAAGTATTATTTGAAGCACCTTCATTAAAATCTGTCGGCAGACGCTTGCCGTTAGGTAGCGGTTCAACCGTACCCTCCTTCGGCAACCAACCGTAGTAACCCGTTTCGGGTTCATTCTGGAAATAGGAGAGGAATGTAAAGTTGGTCTTGTCGTCAGGACGCCATGAGAAGGACGGAGCAACGGTATAACGCTGTGATTCAGAACCCTGCTGTTGCTCATTTGTGGAACGAGCCAGCCCGGTTAAACGGTAAGAGAATTCACCGTTATCATCTAATGCGTCACTAAAATCAAACCCAGTCTGGAACAGATTATCTGTTCCCATTTTGAACTGAACTTCTTTTAGCGGCTCGGTGGTTGGACGTTTACTAACCATCGAAATAATCCCACCAGGATTACTCTTACCGTACAACACGGAAGTTGGCCCACGCATCAACTCAACACGCTCCAGCATGTAAGGATCGATAACCGCGTCGTTATAGAAGTTTCCTTGTAGTTTCAGACCATCCAGATAGTTGTTCTGGCTTAAACCGACAGAGGTAAAACCACGGATGCTGACAAAATCGTAGGTATTCGAAGCGCCACGGTTACTGACCACAACGCCCGGGGTATAACCCAGTGCTTCCTTTACGGAACGAGACTGATGGATCTGCATCTCTTCACGCGTCACAACCGAAACAGACTGCGGGGTCTTTTCGATAGGCGTATCAGTCTTGGTTGCGGTGGCGGAACGCTTCGCGGCAATCGTCGGCGAAGGCCCCCATGCGCTTTCTTGTGCGGCAGGTGCTGCGGTTACGGTGATTGTTTCTTCTTTCGGTTGAACCGCCGCCTGTGCATACACAGACATGCCGCTAACCGCTGTGGCTACCACGACTGCAATTTTGCGCAGTGAGGAGTTTGGCTGAGCAGTTTTAAGACGCGCCATTGGTATTTCTCTGATGAAAGTGAATGATAACGTAAACGAGAATTATTATTATAACGAGAGCATGATATTCGAAACGCTGTTGCGATCGCAAGCACTACGCGCCCCTACTAAAACTAAGGGGTTAAGAAATAACCAGATGAAAAGAAAGGGTTAATAAATTAAGCTGAAATGTTTTAACGGAAGACGTACCGGATAGCGACACGGCTGCTCAAATTCCGTAGGCCTGATAAGCGCAGCGCCATCAGGCAAAACAAAACCGAATGGCGTCAAAAGAAAAACCCGCCGGAGCGGGTTTTGAGGTAGGCATTAGTTGCTGCCAAACATATCCTTGATCCAACCTGCGACGCCGTCGCTGTCTTTCTTCTCCTGCTGCGGCGGCTGCTGTTGCTGCTGCTGTTGAGGCTGCGACTGCGTTGATTGATCGAACGGATTACCTGACTGCTGCTGCATCTCACCTTGCTGACACAACGAATCCGGATCGGTAGTCCACACTGGCAGCGTACGCATACCACCACTGCACACAAAGTTACCGTCGTAATCTACGCCCATATCAACAACATCCTCCGGCGGCGTCAGCACCAGTGGTGTTGGTGTCTGGTTCGCCAGATAACGCTGATAAATCGACATCGCGCCGCTGGCACCGTACAACTTGGTTGGCTGGTTGTTATCGCGGCCTACCCAGGTAATCGTCACCTGGCTGCCGTCGATACCGGCAAACCAGGTATCCACGTTGTTGTTGGTGGTCCCGGTTTTCCCTGCCAGATGCAGCCCTGGGTACTTCGCACCAAGCTGGCGACCCGTACCGCGTTGAACCACCTGTTGCATGGTCCACAGCGTCATATATGCCGCCTGTGCAGGCACTGCGCGCTCTGCCTGCGGGAAGCTTTGATACAGCACGGTCCCATCTTCAGCAATGACCGAACGCAGTGCTGATAATGGCGCACGGTTACCCCCGCTGGCGATGGTCTGGAACGCCTGTGCCACTTCAATTGGCGTCAGGTTCAACGCCCCCAGCAGCATCGCCGGAACCGGATTGAGCTGATCTTTCGGGGCGCCCAGTTTCGTCCAGGTCTCGGTAACCGCGGGCAGGCCCAGCGCCATCCCCAGATTGACGGTCGGGACGTTCATTGAACGCGTTAACGCATCCACCAGCATTACTTTACCGCTTTCGCTATAGCGACGGTCATCGTTCTGCGGTGACCACACCTGACCGTTCGGCTGGCGCAGCGCAATCGGCGCATCGGCGATCCAGGTATTCAGGCGATACAGCTTCGGCTGGCTCAGCGCCGTCAGATAGGTTGCCGGTTTTGCCAGAGAACCGATGGAACGACGGGCCTGCATCGCGCGGTTATAGCCCGCAAACTGCGGCTCTGCGCCGCCGACCATCGCACGAACCTCGCCGCTAAAGCGGTCAACGACCACAATCGCGGTTTCCAGATCGCTCAGCTTGCGCTGTTTCTTCAGCACCGGAATGCCTTCCACCGCCGCTTTTTCTGCCGCATCCTGTGCCACGGAATCAAAGGTGGTGAAAATTTTCACACCGGAGAGATCTTTGACTTTATCGCCCAGCTTCGCCTGTAGCTCCTGACGTACCATCTGCATAAACGCTGGTTGTGGTGAAATCACCCCGCCACGCGGCTGCACGCCTAACGGGCGCGCGCTCAGCATGTCATACAGGTCCTGATCGATAATCTGCTGCTGTTGCAGCAGGCGCAGCACCAGATTACGACGCTCCAGCGCCAGCTTCGGATTACGCCATGGGTTGTAGATTGACGCCCCTTTAACCATCCCCACCAGCAACGCCTGCTGGTCGAGACTCAGTTCTTCCACCGGACGACCGAAATAATAGAGGCTCGCCAACGGGAAGCCGCGAATTTCATTATCGCCGCTTTGACCGAGATAAACTTCGTTCATGTACAGCTCAAGAATGCGGTCTTTGCTGTAGCGCGCATCCATGATCAGCGCCATATAGGCTTCGTTCGCTTTACGCCAGTACGAGCGCTCGCTGGACAGGAACAGGTTTTTCACCAGTTGCTGTGTCAGCGTACTGGCCCCCTGCACCGTACGACCGGCCGTCAGATTCGCCAGCACCGCACGTCCAATGGAATAGAGGCTGATGCCGTCGTGCTCATAGAAATGGCGGTCTTCGGTCGCCAGCAGCGTATCTACCAACAAATCCGGGAAGCCGCTACGCGGAACGAACAGACGCTGCTCACCGTTAGGGGAAGACAGCATGGTGATCAAACGCGGATCGAGACGGAAGAAACCGAACTGGCGGTTGTTATCCATATTCTCAATAGTATCCAGATGATCGCCATCAAAGGTCAGACGCGCACGCACCTGCCCTTCTTTACTGTCCGGGAAATCAAACGGACGGCGGATCATCTCAATGCTCTTCGCCTGCACGGTAAATTCGCCCGGGCGCGTCATTTTCGTCACCTGACGGTACTGTGTCGCCTCCAGCAGTTTCACCATCTCGTTCTTGCCGATGGGCATTTCTGGCTCAAGGTTAACCATCCGGCCATAAACAGCCGCAGGCAGTTGCCAGACTTTGCCATCAATGCGGCTACGGATTTTTTGGTCCAGGTACACGCCATATATCGCGATCAGCACCAAAAAGACGATCGACAGTTTTACCAGCAGCCAGAACCAGCCACGCTTACCACGAGGCTTACGCCCTTTGCCCTTACCCTTACGCGGCATCGGTTCTTCATCCTCATAGTCATCATCATAATCGTCGTCATACTCGTCATCTCTGAGTTGACGACGGCTCACCTTTTGTTTCACCGGACGTGACGGTTTCCCTTTACGTCCAATTGGCTCGCGGTCATTCCCCGCCATGCTTTTTCTCCGCAACATTCAGGCGCAAAGGCCCGATTCTCTGTTCTTCCGTCAGGCGACAGAAGAAGAAATCTCTCAATTTATGAATACTTTTTGGTGCGCCGCGTTGGCGCGGTATTCGCCGGATCGTCCGGCCAGACGTGTTTGGGATAACGCCCTTTCATCTCTTTTTGTACCTCACGGTACGATCCTTTCCAGAATGCGCTCAGATCGCTGGTGACCTGTAGCGGTCGCTGGGCCGGAGAAAGCAGCTCCAGCACCAACGGCACACGCCCCCCGGCGATGGTTGGCGTATTCGCTTCGCCAAACATTTCCTGCATCCTGACCGCCAACACCGGGGGATTATCCTCGTGATAGCGGATGGCTATCCGGCTTCCCGTCGGCACAGTGTAATGCGCAGGCAGTTCACTATCCAGACGTTGCAGCATTGACCAGTCCAGCAAACCGCGCAATGCCTGAGCCACATTTAATGCTTTGAGCGCGCGTAAAGAGTGCACACCGCTCATATGCGGCAATAGCCAGCTCTCCAGCGCCGCCAGAAGAGAATCCTCATCTACCGCAGGCCAGTCGTACTCCGGCAACCAGTTTGCCGCGCAATGCAGGCGCAGCCGAAACTGTTCAGCCTCCGGCGTCCAGTTGAGCACACTTAGCCCTTTATCGCGAATACCATTCAGCATCGCCTGATGCAACTCGTCTTCCGAAGGTTTAGCCAACGGCTGCACTTTTAGCGTCAACTGGCCTATTCGCGTGAGGCGCAGTGCTTTTAACGTTCCCTGGGCTTCATCCCATTCGATGGTGTCGGACTGTTGCAGCAGTTCAGGACACGTCTGCATCAACGCTTCAATATCCAGCGGCAACGCTAACAAAATACGCGCATCCGGTGACGCGCTTCCTTGCAATAACAACGGCGCAATCAACCACTCATGGCGCCCCAGGGCGTCATCGGAATCCAGCATCGCCCCCATCCCGTTGGCCAGTTGATAACGTCCATCCAACCCGCGACGGCGCGCGATCCTGTCGGCAAACGCCTGCGCCAGTAAAAGTGCTAACCGTTCGCTATCGGGCTGGCCTCCCCGCACATTCAGGCGCTTCAATAGCTGCTGGCTACGCAGTTGCCAGGCGGGCTGATTTCGTGAAAATGCGACGGCTAAATCGGTACTGCCACCGCGCGGCGGCTCTTCCAGAATCGCGGCCAGTTTCGCCGCCGTTGCCGCTTCGTTATCATTGTTGGTGCTAACCAGCATAGCCGCTAAACGGGGATCATTACCCAATACCGCCATTTTCTGCCCCGTGGCACTTAGCCTGTTGCCCTCCAACGCGCCCAGCATCTGTAACAGCCGTTTTGCCGCCTGCAGGTTGATAGTTGGCGGCGTATCCAGCCAGTTCAACTGTGCAGGATCGGTGCATCCCCATTGCAACAGTTCCATTAGCAGACCGGACAGATCGCTCTGTAATATCTCAGGCTCTCCCTGCGCCGCCGCTCTTTCCGCCTGCTCTTTGGCAAGCAGATGCAGACAGATACCGGGCTCCAGACGACCTGCACGCCCGGCTCGCTGGGTCATCGATGCCTGGCTGATGCGCTGGGTAATCAACCGCGTTAAACCGGTGCGCGCGTCATAGCGCGCCACGCGTTCCTGGGCGCAGTCCACCACCAGCCGGATACCTTCAATCGTTAAGCTGGTTTCGGCAATATTGGTCGCCAGCACCACTTTGCGCTTACCTTGCGGCGCAGGCAAAATCGCCTGACGCTGCTCAGCCAGCGTCAACGCGCCGTATAACGGACATAACACAACATCGCCGCCCACACGCGACGCCAGCTGTTCCTGCACGCGCTGAATTTCCCCTACACCCGGTAAAAACAGCAGCAACGAGCCACTCTCGTTACGTAGCAACTCCGCGGTGGCAATAGCAACCGCCTCATCAAAACGTAAATGCGTCGCCAGCGGCTGGTAGCGCCGTTCAACAGGAAACGCACGTCCTTCGGAAACAAGGGTAGGCGCTTCAGGCAACAGCTGCTGCAAACGCCCGTTGTCCAGTGTGGCTGACATAATCAGCAGTTTTAAATCGTCCCGCAAACCTTGCTGTACGTCCAACAGCAGCGCCAGTGCCAGATCCGCCTGCAGGCTGCGCTCGTGAAATTCATCAAGGATCACCAGACCAACGCCCTGCAATTCTGGATCACGTTGGATCATGCGTGTGAGCACACCTTCCGTGACCACTTCAAGCCGGGTTTGCGGCCCCACGCAGCTTTGCGCACGCATGCGATAGCCCACGGTTTCGCCGGGCTTTTCGTTCAGCGACTCCGCCAGTCGTTGTGCCACATTGCGAGCCGCCAGGCGACGCGGTTCCAGCAGGATAATGCGCCCCGATATCCCCTGATGCGCCAGAAGCTGTAGCGGCAGCCAAGTCGATTTCCCGGCACCGGTCGGCGCGGTCAGCAGGACCTGCGGTGAAGCATCAAGGGCGGTAAGCAGTTCAGGCACTATGGCGGCAACGGGCAACGACGTCACAAATGACTCCAGAGGGTTAACATTCTTCGCGCTGCATTGTAGCATCGCGTTAATTCATAACCGAGTATCCATCATGTCTGAGCCGAAACGGCTGTTCTTTGCCATTGAATTGCCTGCTGAGGTTCGGGAGCAGCTCATCC
>NZ_SZWR01000012.1:417005-424147 GCF_005280875.1 Citrobacter sp. wls827 | reverse complement strand
CTGGCGAGCCGCACAATTTCCGCCAGAGGCGGGCCGTCCGGTCGCCGCAGACAATCTGCACCTGACGCTGGCTTTTTTAGGGAATGTGAGTGCCGAGAAACAGCAGGCGCTATCACAACTGGCTGGACGCATTCGCCAGCCGGCGTTCACGCTCAGGCTGGACGATGCAGGGCAATGGCTGCGTTCGCGGGTTGTGTGGCTGGGAATGCGTCAGCCGCCACGCGGGTTATTGCAACTGGCCAATATGCTGCGAGCACAGGCCGCACGCAGCGGATGCTACCAGAGCCCACAGCCCTTTCACCCGCATATCACGCTCTTGCGCGATGCCAGTCATGCAGTCGCCATCCCGCCACCCGGTTTTTGCTGGTCATTTCCGGTTACGGAGTTTGCGCTTTATGCCTCGTCATTTGAGCGAGGACGCACTCGCTATTCAACCTTGCAACGCTGGGTGCTGAGCAAATAATCAAGGGTATTATTCATGCAATTTTCTCCCCCTTTACAACGCGCTACGCTAATTCAGCGCTATAAACGTTTTTTAGCGGATGTGATCACACCGGATGGCACAACCTTGACGCTACACTGCCCAAATACCGGAGCAATGACCGGATGCGCAACCCCGGGTGATACCGTCTGGTATTCAACATCAGAAAATATTAAGCGGAAATATCCACATACCTGGGAATTAACGCAAACCGCATCTGATGCATTTATTTGTGTTAACACGCTATGGGCCAATCGCTTAACGAAAGAGGCTATTCAGAATGAACTCATTGCGGAGCTTTCTGGCTACAGCGTGTTGAAAAGTGAAGTAAAATACGGCGCAGAAGGCAGCCGTATTGATTTTTTGTTACAGGCAGATTCCCGGACTGACTGCTATATTGAAGTAAAATCAGTCACGTTGGCGGAAAAAGAGTATGGTTATTTTCCCGATGCCATAACTGAACGAGGTCAGAAACATCTTCGGGAATTGATGAGCGTAGCGGCTGAAGGTAAACGTGCCGTCATATTTTTCGCGGTACTACATTCAGCCATTACACGGTTTTCACCCGCGCGCCATATCGATGCAAAATATGCGCAGTTATTAGTCGAAGCACAGCTAAAGGGGGTCGAAATTCTGGTTTATAAAGCGGAACTTTCTGCCCATGGTATGACTCTTAAAGAGCCGTTGCCCATTGCCTTGTAATGGTGTAAACAACGGGTTAATTAATATTCTGGCCGCGTGCGCAAATACGCTTTTCCTCACAGGGTTGTCAAGTGTTACGTATAGATAATTGCTATCCGGAAAAGCATCTGCTATTTATAGCGACCTGATTTTTCCCCCGAACATGGGGATCGATAGTGCGTGTTAAGGAGAAGCAACATGCAAGAAGGGCAAAACCGTAAAACATCGTCCCTGAGTATTCTCGCCATCGCTGGGGTGGAGCCGTACCAGGAGAAACCGGGCGAAGAGTATATGAACGAAGCCCAGCTGTCGCACTTCAGGCGTATTCTTGAAGCATGGCGTAATCAACTCAGGGATGAAGTCGATCGCACTGTGACTCATATGCAGGACGAAGCGGCTAACTTCCCTGATCCGGTTGACCGTGCCGCACAGGAAGAAGAATTCAGCCTTGAGCTGCGTAACCGTGACCGTGAGCGCAAACTGATCAAAAAGATCGAGAAGACACTGAAGAAAGTAGAAGACGAAGATTTCGGCTACTGCGAATCATGCGGCGTAGAAATTGGTATTCGTCGTCTGGAAGCCCGTCCAACAGCCGATCTGTGCATCGACTGCAAAACGCTGGCAGAAATTCGCGAAAAACAGATGGCGGGTTAATCCGGTAGACTGTTGCATGCCGGGTAGCATTACGCTAATCCGACAGTACCTGGGCGGGAGTTTCTCCCGCCTTATTCTTTTATATTATCCATCGACATGACAGACAAACCCTACATTGGCCGTTTTGCCCCTTCACCTTCCGGTGAACTGCATTTTGGTTCCCTGGTAGCCGCCCTCGGCAGTTATCTGCAGGCCCGTGCACAGCGCGGAATCTGGCGGGTACGCATTGAAGATATCGATCCCCCTCGTGAAGTTCCCGGTGCTGCAGAGACGATTCTGCGTCAGCTGGAACATTATGGACTGCACTGGGATGGCGAAATCATGTGGCAGTCGCAACGCCATGACGCCTACCGTGAGGCACTGGCCTGGTTACAACAACAAGATTTAAGTTACTACTGTACCTGCACACGCGCCCGTATTCAGAGTATTGGCGGGATTTACGACGGTCATTGCCGTGCGTTACGCCACGGGCCGGAAAATGCAGCGGTACGCATCAAGCAACAGCATCCCGTTTTACACTTTAACGACCTGCTGCGCGGCAATATTCACACCGACCCAGAGCTTGCACGGGAAGACTTTATTATCCACCGACGCGACGGACTGTTTGCTTATAACCTTGCAGTAGTGGTTGATGACCACTTCCAGGGAGTAACAGAGATTGTACGCGGCGCGGATCTCATCGAACCGACTGTACGCCAAATTTCGTTGTATCAACAGTTCGGTTGGCAAGTACCGGACTATATTCATCTGCCGTTGGCGCTCAACGAGCAAGGCGCTAAACTTTCTAAGCAGAATCATGCGCCTGCCCTGCCGCAAGGCGATCCACGCCCGGTTCTCATCAACGCGTTGCGCTTCCTCGGTCAGAACACTGTAATACCGTGGCAAGCGCTGAGTGTGGAAGAATTACTGCAAACTGCGGTGCAAAATTGGACGCTTACGACTGTGCCGGGTTCAGTGAATGTAAATCCGGCATTCTCAAATGACTCATGCTGAGCTATGATTAGCCGCGATTTTTACACAGCAACACTTGTTCTGACTGAAGTTTGACACTACCGAGGTGCACTATTTTTACCCGAGTCGCTAATTTTTGCCGCAAGGTGCTAAGCCGTGAGGAGCGCGAGGCCGAGCTTGCCGTCGCCCGTCCGCATATGACGGTAATCCCGCGTGAGCAGCACTCTATCTCCCGCAAAGATATCAGTGAAAATGCCCTGAAGGTAATGTACAGGCTCAATAAGGCCGGATACGAGGCATGGCTGGTAGGCGGTGGCGTACGCGATCTTTTGCTGGGCAAAAAGCCGAAAGATTTTGATGTCACCACCAATGCAACACCAGATCAGGTGCGAAAACTGTTTCGTAACTGTCGCCTGGTTGGGCGTCGATTCCGTCTGGCCCATGTCATGTTTGGCCCGGAAATTATCGAAGTTGCGACCTTTCGTGGACACCATGAAGGCAGTGAGTCCGATCGCACCACGTCACAGCGCGGGCAAAACGGTATGCTGCTGCGTGACAACATCTTCGGCTCCATCGAAGAAGATGCCCAGCGCCGCGACTTCACGATTAACAGCCTGTATTACAGCGTGGCCGATTTCACCGTGCGTGATTACGTCGGAGGCATGCAGGATCTCGAAGATGGCGTCATCCGCCTGATTGGTAATCCGGAAACGCGCTACCGCGAAGATCCTGTACGTATGCTGCGTGCCGTGCGCTTTGCCGCCAAACTCGACATGCGTATCAGCCCGGAAACCGCAGAGCCGATCCCACGTCTGGCAACGCTGCTTAACGATATTCCCCCCGCACGCCTGTTTGAAGAAGCGCTCAAACTGTTACAGGCGGGCTACGGGTATGAAACCTATAAAAAACTGCGTGAGTACAGCCTGTTCCAGCCGCTGTTCCCAACCATCACCCGCTATTTCACCGAAGACGGTGACAGCGCGATGGAACGCATCATTGCCCAGGTACTAAAGAATACCGACACCCGTATCCACAATGATATGCGCGTGAATCCGGCATTCTTGTTTGCGGCGATGTTCTGGTACCCGTTACTGGAAGCAGCGCAGAAAATCGCACAGGAAAGCGGTCTGGCCTATTACGACGCTTTCGCACTGGCGATGAACGATGTACTGGACGAAGCCTGCCGCTCGCTGGCTATTCCTAAGCGTCTGACGTCGCTCACCCGTGATATCTGGCAGCTTCAGTTACGCATGTCCCGTCGTCAGGGCAAACGCGCCTGGAAGCTGATGGAGCATCCAAAATTCCGCGCTGCCTACGACTTGTTGGCCCTGCGTGCCGAAGTGGAAAATAACGCCGAACTGCAGCGTCTGGCGCAGTGGTGGGGCGAATTCCAGGTTTCCGCGCCGCCGGAACAAAAAGGCATGTTGAACGAACTCGACGAAGAACCAGAACGCCGCCGCCATCGTCGTCCGCGCAAACGTGCGCCACGTCGCGAAGGTTCCGCGTGACCCTCGCTTATATTGCGCTCGGCAGCAATTTAGCCTCACCTCTGGAGCAGGTTAATGCTGCCGTGCAAGCGATCGGCGACATTCCCGACAGCCGCATCGTCGCCGTTTCCTCGTTTTACCGTACGCCGCCGTTAGGCCCACAGGATCAGCCAGACTACCTGAACGCGGCCGTGGCGCTGGAAACGACTCTCGCGCCCGAAGAACTGCTTAATCACACCCAACGCATTGAGCTACAGCAGGGTCGCGTACGTAAAGCTGAACGCTGGGGCCCGCGTACGCTGGACCTCGACATCATGCTGTTTGGCGATGAAGTGATTAACACCGAACGTCTGACCGTGCCGCACTACGACATGAAGAACCGCGGCTTCATGCTGTGGCCGCTGTATGAAATTGCGCCTGAACTGAGCTTCCCGGACGGAACCAGCCTACATCAACACCTCGCCCAACTCGGTGCAGCAAAACCTGCACACTGGTAAAGTAATCCTTTCCCTTTAGCGTTTACTGCTTTCGCGCCAAACGATTGCTTAAATCAATTGCCCCCCTGAATGTGACTGCTAGAATGCCGTTAAATATGACTTTCACCATCAGGAAATGTTATGAAACCGACAACAATCTCATTGCTGCAAAAATACAAGCAAGAGAAGAAACGCTTCGCGACGATTACGGCTTACGACTACAGCTTCGCGAAACTCTTTGCCGACGAAGGTATCAATGTGATGCTGGTTGGCGACTCGCTGGGCATGACCGTTCAGGGCTATGATTCCACCCTCCCCGTCACCGTTGAAGATATTGCCTACCACACTCGCGCCGTGCGTCGCGGGGCACCCAACTGCCTGCTGCTTTCCGATCTCCCGTTTATGGCCTACGCTACGCCAGAACAAACCTTTGCAAACGCCGCGGTGGTTATGCGTGCGGGCGCCAACATGGTCAAGGTAGAAGGCGGTGCGTGGCTGGTCGATACGGTGAAAATGCTCACCGAACGCGCGGTCCCGGTGTGCGGTCATCTGGGGCTGACCCCGCAGTCCGTCAACATTTATGGTGGCTATAAGGTGCAAGGCCGTGGTGATGCCGGGCAAACGCTGCTCGACGACGCGCTGGCGCTGGAAGCGGCTGGCGCTCAGTTGCTGGTGCTGGAATGCGTACCGGTTGAGCTGGCGAAGCGCGTCACCGATGCGTTGTCGATTCCGGTTATTGGTATTGGCGCAGGTAACGTCACTGATGGACAAATCCTCGTCATGCACGATGCATTTGGCATTACCGGCGGCCATATCCCTAAATTTGCCAAAAATTTCCTCGCTGAAGCGGGCGACATGCGCGCCGCAGTACGGCAGTATATTGCTGAGGTTGAATCCGGCGTCTATCCGGGTGAAGAACACAGTTTCCATTAAGGAGTCCAAGTGTTAATTATTGAAACTCTGCCGCTGCTGCGCCAGCACATTCGTCGTCTGCGTCAGGAAGGCAAACGCGTCGCGCTGGTTCCGACAATGGGCAACCTGCACGACGGCCATATGAAGCTGGTTGATGAAGCAAAGGCTCAGGCTGATGTGGTGATCGTCAGTATTTTTGTCAACCCAATGCAGTTTGACCGTGTGGAAGACCTGGCGCGCTATCCACGCACGCTGCAGGAAGATTGCGAAAAGCTGAACAAACGCAAAGTCGATATCGTCTTTGCGCCATCAGAGAAAGAAATCTATCCGCAGGGCACGGAAGGTCATACCTATGTTGATGTTCCGGGACTGTCTACCATGCTTGAAGGCGCCAGCCGTCCGGGTCACTTCCGTGGTGTTTCCACTATCGTCAGCAAGCTGTTTAATTTGATCCAGCCAGATATCGCCTGCTTTGGCGAGAAGGATTTCCAGCAACTGGCGCTGATCCGCAAAATGGTGGCGGATATGGGTTATGACATTGAGATCGTCGGCGTACCGATTATTCGCGCCAAAGACGGCTTAGCCCTAAGCTCGCGTAACGGCTATCTCACGGCAGAGCAGCGTAAAGTCGCCCCTGGCTTGTACAAAGTGATGAGCCGCATTGGCGAAAAATTACAGGCTGGGGAACGCGATCTGGAAGAGATTATCGCCATTGCTGAACACGAGCTGAATGAAAAAGGCTTCCGCGCCGACGACATTCAGATCCGCGACGCCGACACGCTGCTTGAACTGACTGAAAGCAGTAAACGCGCAGTGATTCTGGTTGCCGCCTGGCTGGGTCAGGCTCGTCTGATCGATAATCAAAGCGTTACATTAGCCCAGTAGACAGGGGTTAAAAATCAGGCAATACTGCCTGAAAATTCTCAAAGCAGGTCAGTAGCACCTGCTTAGCCAAGGTAAACGACAGGGTATAGAAGTTATGATTCGCACCATGCTGCAAGGCAAGCTCCACCGTGTAAAAGTCACGCAGGCGGACCTGCACTATGAAGGCTCCTGCGCCATCGACCAGGATTTCCTTGATGCCTCCGGTATTCTGGAAAATGAAGCTATTGATATCTGGAACGTGACGAATGGGAAACGTTTCTCAACCTATGCAATTGCGGCTGAACGCGGCTCCAGAATCATCTCGGTGAACGGTGCGGCAGCGCATTGTGCAGAGGTTGGCGACATTGTGATTATCGCCAGCTTCGTCACCATGTCTGATGAAGAAGCCCGTACATGGCGCCCGAAAGTGGCTTACTTTGAAGGCGACAACGAAATGAAGCGTACCGCGAAAGCTATTCCGGTACAGGTTGCCTGATAGCCTTACCCCTGCGGCTGGTTGCTTATCAGCCGCGACATCGTCTCCAGCGAATCCGTTCTTAAAATATAAAGCCTTTTCAATAAGAACGGATTATCTCCCGGCTTAACCTTCCCTCTCACCGTGGTGACCGCCATGTG
>NZ_SZWR01000012.1:411746-416950 GCF_005280875.1 Citrobacter sp. wls827 | reverse complement strand
TCGCCTGCTGCTTTTACCGCCGTGGCGTTATAACCGCCAAACGGGTACGAAAGATACAGGACGTGAGGGTTAAACTGGGACAATGCCCGGCGCGAACGGGCGAAATCGAACAAAATATTGTGATAGCTGCGACTCAGCAGGATCGGCCGGCGATTCGCATCAACCCGATGTAAAAAATGGGTGTGCGACTGGAAGTCGAACACGTCCCGGATCTCATTCAGTTCAGAGATGCTCATAAACTGCAGCGATTTCGGATCCCACTTCTGCGGGTGCCGCTTGATGCGTGAGGAGATGATAAACGCCGTTGCCTTCATGCCGTGCTGCTTCAGAATCGGATAAGCATAACGACTCACCGACTTGAGACCATCATCAAAAGTCAGCACCACCGCCCGTGCAGGCAGGTTCATTTTATTCTGCACGTAGCCTTCCAGTTGATACATCGTCAACGTGGTGTAACCACGATCCTGGAGCCAGGCCATCTGGTTACTGAACGCACGCACAGAAGTCGTCGTGGAGGTGTGGCGAAAACGGGTATTCTCTTCATCACGCAGAATATGATGGTAGGTCAACACGGGAATACCGTGGTCTTCCTGCGCATCCAGCGCACTGATATAGGCCAGCCTGCCACCAATGCGGATCTGAAACCAGGTCTGATTAAGTCGGTCTTTGAGCTTACTAATGATGGGATAGCGCAGGTTGTCCGCCAGTACGCCAAACGGGGCGCTACCGACATCCGGAGCATTATAAACGGGCGTGTCTTTCCAGGTTACCAGGCTTTGATTGCTGAGCGGCTTGTTGAGGTCGCCTAAACCATCGTCAACCTTCTGCCGGCCCTGAACAGGCTCCAGGTGTCCCTTATCGATAAACCCGGTACCAAAGCCAAAGGGGAATTCGTAATAATCTGCCGCAATGGGCTCAACGGCGAGGATCTGCCCGGCGCGAATGTTCCCTACCGTCACCATTTTATTGCCAATCTGCGCCCATACGGCGGCGGCTTCGGTGGTTTGCATATAACGAGCAGGCAAAGCCGCAGCGACGCTGCCAGAAAACAGGAGCAATAAAACAAGCAGAACGCGCATAACCATATGAGATAACCGAGGCGAGAAACCTCGGCTATTGTAGCAAAAGCATCATCAATACCAATGATTAATACTCATACAAATCATGCTTCAACACGAAGGGGGGATTTTTTTGTTGTTGATGCCAGAGACTGGAGACTTCAGGCCCGCCAAGCGCAACGATGCAATCGCGAAACGCAGAACTGCTCATTGATTCCCGCGACGAAATCATTCGCTCAAGTAATGAATAGCTGATACCAGAAATGACTTCACACTGGGGATGTTTATGGCTCATTAACGAAGCCACGCGGTAAGGCGCAGCCCCGGCCATATCGGTCAGGAATATCACGCCCTCGCCTGAGTCTGTGGCATGCAGGGCATGGCACATCATACGGCTTAGCATGTTCGAGCTGAGACCTCGCCAAAAACTCACCGCCTGACACTGGACCAAAGGGCCGTGCTTTTTTTCCAGACGCTGCAGCATATCCTGTGCCTTATCGTCATGACAGGTAATTACCCAACCTAGCATCGCCTACCTCCTTAGCAGGCAAGTAGTTTATCAGGGTGATAAATATGTAAGGGTGATAAACATCAAAAGTTTCCTCTCCCGTTCAGGGAGAGGAAAAGAGGTTAGCTGCGCAGTCCGCGCCCGCGCTGAATCAGATACCAGCACAGTAAATAAAACGCGGCGATAAACACCACCAGCACACCGAAGGTCGTCACCAGCGGCACATCGTGAATGCCGAGGAAACCGTAGCGGAACCCGCTAATCATGTAGACAATCGGGTTCAGGTGCGACAGTCCCTGCCAGAACGGCGGTAACAGCGTTAACGAGTAGAAAACGCCCCCCAGATAGGTCAGCGGCGTCAACACGAAGGTCGGGATCAGACTGATATCGTCAAAGGTTTTGGCGAAAACCGCGTTCAGCAAGCCCGCCAGCGAAAACAGCACCGCCGTCAGCACCAGCGTCAGCGCCACGAAGACCCAGGAGTGCACCTGGAACGGCACGAAGAACAGTGAGATAGCCGTGACCAGAATGCCCACACACAAACCGCGAGCCACGCCACCGCCGACAAAACCGGCGATGATTACGTGCGTCGGTACCGGTGCAACCAACAGTTCTTCAATGTTGCGCTGAAACTTGGCGCTAAAGAACGACGACGCCACATTAGCGTACGAGTTGGTAATCACCGCCATCATGATAAGCCCCGGCACGATAAACTGCATGTAGCTAAAACCGTGCATTTCACCGATCCGTGAGCCAATCAAATTACCAAAGATAATAAAATAGAGCGTCATGGTGATAACGGGCGGCACCAGGGTTTGCACCCAGATACGCATAAAGCGGTGGATCTCTTTCGCCCAGATGCTTTTCAGCGCGACCCAGTAAAGCTGCATCATGCGCGATCTCCTTGTTTTTCATGAACCAGAGAAACAAACAGCTCTTCCAGCCGGTTCGCCTTGTTCCGCATACTCAATACCTGAATACCCTGAGCGCTCAGCTGCGAGAACACGCTGTTCACCCCCTGTTCGCGCAGAACTTCAACTTCCAGCGTGGAGGTATCAACCAGGCGGTATTGATAGCCTTCCAGCTTAGGTAGCGGACTTTTCGCCGCCAGATCGAGAATAAACGTCTCAGATTTGAGCTTAGAGAGCAGATTTTTCATCGAGGTGTTTTCCACCAGCTCGCCGTGCTGAATAATGCCGATATTGCGACACAGCATTTCCGCTTCTTCAAGGTAGTGGGTGGTTAGAATAATCGTCGTACCTTTATCGTTTAAATCCTTTAAAAAGCCCCACATTGAGCGGCGTAATTCAATATCAACACCGGCAGTTGGTTCATCAAGGATGAGTAATTTTGGCTCGTGCATCAGCGCACGGGCAATCATCAGGCGGCGCTTCATCCCGCCGGAAAGCATGCGCGCACGCTCGTTACGTTTTTCCCACAGGTCGAGCTGTTTTAGATAAATTTCACTGCGTTTAACCGCCTCTTTATACTCTACGCCGTAGTAACCGGCCTGGTTGACCACGATCTGCTGCACGGTTTCAAACGGATTAAAGTTGAACTCCTGCGGCACCAGCCCAAGCTGACGCTTGGCGTTAACCGTGTCTTTATCGAGATCGTAGCCGAACACGCTCACCCGCCCGGAGGTTTTATTCACCAGCGAGCTGATAATACCGATGGTGGTGGACTTCCCCGCGCCATTGGGACCTAGCAGCGCATAGAAATCACCCGCTTCGACTTGCAAATCTATGCCACGCAACGCCTGAACGCCACCGGGATAGGTTTTTTTAAGTTGTTGAAGTTCCAGAGCAATGGTCATGGTTTTTTACTTACCTTACGTTCTGACATTTTATATATAGTTTAAATAATGCCGGAGTTACCCTATATTAGCCCATCGAATTTATCTGGCTTCGGGTTGTACAACTCCATGAAAGACATAGATACACTCATCAGCAACAATGCACTATGGTCAAAGATGCTGATAGAAGAGGATCCCGGATTTTTTGAAACGCTGACGCATGCGCAGAATCCGCGTTTTCTATGGATTGGATGTTCCGATAGCCGCGTTCCCGCTGAACGTTTAACCGGTCTTGAACCGGGTGAACTGTTTGTTCACCGTAATGTTGCTAATCTGGTCATTCACACCGACCTGAACTGTCTCTCAGTGGTTCAGTATGCGGTGGATGTGCTGGAAGTGGAACACATTATTATTTGTGGCCACTATGGTTGCGGCGGCGTCCAGGCGGCTATTGAAAATAAAGAACAGGGGCTGATTGATAACTGGTTGCTGCATATCCGCGATATCTGGTTTAAACACAGCTCACTGCTGGGCGAAATGCCGCAGGAACGTCGCATGGACACCCTGTGCGAACTGAATGTTATGGAGCAGGTCTATAACCTGGGCCACTCAACCATTATGCGTTCAGCCTGGAAACGCGGTCAGAAAGTGACAATTCACGGCTGGGCTTACGGTATTCATGATGGTCTGCTGCGCGATCTGGACGTCACGGCTACCAGCCGCGAAACACTGGAGCAACGCTACCGACAGGGGTTGTCGAACCTCAGCCAGAAGCACAGCAACCATAAGTAAGGTGATATTGCCGGGTGGCGGTTACGCCTTACCCGGCCTACAAATCAGCGCCGTAGGCCTGATAAGCGAAGCGCCATCAGGCGCTCCAGCCCATTACTCGTCCAGCAACACCACTTTGCCAACATACGGCAGATGGCGATAACGTTGTGCATAGTCAATGCCGTAGCCAACAACGAACTCATCTGGAATGGAAAAACCGATAAACTCGACCGGTACGTTCACTTCACGGCGAGAAGGTTTATCCAGCAACGTACAAATCGCCAGAGATTTAGGTTCACGCAGGCTCAGGATTTCACGCACTTTTGAGAGCGTGTTGCCGGAGTCGATGATGTCCTCAACAATCAGCACGTCTTTGCCACGAATGTCTTCATCCAGGTCTTTGAGGATTTTAACATCACGCGTGGTGGACATTCCGCTGCCGTAGCTGGAGGCGGTCATGAAATCGACTTCGTGGGAGACATGCACTTCACGGCACAGGTCAGCCATAAACATAAATGAACCGCGTAACAGGCCTACCAGCACCATATCACTGCCGCTGTCCTTGTAACGCTCGTTAATCTGACGTCCCAGTTCGGCAATACGCGCTTTGATCTCCGCTTCCGGGATCATGACTTCTACAGTATGTTTCATAAAAGAAATAACTCACTGATTTTTATCAGTTAACACATCATGCAAATCGAAAGAAAGCACTTACCTTGATACACCGCCAAAGAGACGGTGGCTCGCACTAACCACAAAACTTGCGACAGCATACAAACAATTCAGTGGATGAAGTATACCAGCAAAGAGACCGCATTCCTCTGATAGTTACTCAGAGAGCCTGCGCACGCATTTTAACGCGCTCTGAATACACGAAAGCCGGGCAACGAACCCGGCTTTTAGCGTGAGCAAAATCGGACTTTTTCAGGTCAGAACGTTTCCCAATGTTGATCCTGGGTAGTAGAGACAACGCGATCCTGGCGCGGAGCGTCCTGCAGTGGTTTTCGAGCCCCACTCACCGCCTTCTCGCGGGTAATACGAAATACCGCAACGGCCTGCCGCAACTGCTCGG
>NZ_SZWR01000012.1:400176-411689 GCF_005280875.1 Citrobacter sp. wls827 | reverse complement strand
GCCGCCGCCGCCGCTGACTCCTCCACCAGCGCGGCGTTTTGCTGGGTCACGCTGTCCATCTGCGAAACCGCGAGGCTAACCTGTTCAATCCCCCGACTCTGCTCTTCAGAAGCAGACGCAATTTCGCCCATGATATCGGTCACACGGGTCACCGCCGCGACAATTTCTGCCATGGTTTTACCGGCATCCGAAACCTGCTGCGATCCCATGCCTACACAGTGGGTTGAATTATCAATCAGCGCTTTGATCTCTTTTGCTGCCTGGGCACTACGGCTTGCCAGAGTCCGGACTTCACCTGCCACAACCGCAAAACCGCGCCCCTGCTCTCCGGCTCTGGCCGCTTCTACCGCGGCGTTCAGCGCCAGAATGTTGGTCTGGAAGGCAATACTGTCGATAACGTTCGTGATCTGCGCGATTTGCTGCGAGCTGTCCGCTATTTCACTCATCGTATGCACAACGGTATCAACAACACGACCACCGCGAGCGGCAGTATCAGAGGCGTTTTTCGCCAATTGGGTTGCCTGTTTCGCATTGTCCGTATTCTGCTTCACTGTCGCGGTCAACTGCTCCATGCTGGCGGCCGTTTCCTCAAGCGAGGCCGCCTGCTGCTCGGTGCGCGAAGAAAGGTCGTTGTTGCCCGAGGATATTTCAGCGGCCCCGGTATGAATTGACTCCGAGCTATTGCGTACGGCAGTGACTGTCGAAATCAGCGACTGTTGCATCTCTTCCAACCCCATCGCCAGTCGGCCCATTTCGTTGCGACCTTCAACATTGAGCTTATGGGTTAAGTCTCCACCGGTAATGACGCGAATATGCTCCATAATCTGCGCCAGCGGTTTAAGCAGGATGTGTTGCAACCCGCTCCAGATCATGCCCAGAACGATCAGCACAACCAGAACGATGCCTCCCAGTGTCCACTGCATACGGGAAAAACTGAGCTGATTCTCCGCAGCAGCATGCTGCAGCAGCGCATTATTCTCGTTTCGCCAGTGATCATAGCTCGTTTCCATCTCATCCTGCGCTTTCTGGGCATCAAGATCGCCATAAGCCTGATAGTTATTCGCTCGCAGATACTCAATCGATAATTTCATCACTTCGTGCATCTGGCGATACTGCTTTTCCATTTCACTGGCGATCTGCGGATCTTGCCCTGTCACCTGCGGTAATCCCTGATACTGGGCGAAATAGCCTTCGGCCTTCTTCATTGAATCACTGGCGGTATTGAGCAGCGTGTTGATCGCGGCCAACGAGGCGGGATCGCGCTGATTTTTTAAAAAGCGGATGGCGACGCGCGTCACCGTAACACGGGTTTTAATCAACGTATTGACGCTGTCACTCAGATTTTCTTGCTGAGCGTTGAGGGTGCCTGAGTTCTGGAAATTATGCCTGTCATTGTTTACCGCAGAGTAAAACAGGCTTCCCGTAACGGCCTGCAGTAAACAGAAAATGGCGAGAACCAGCAGAATACCGGTAATAACACGAATATTTTTAATCACGTTTTTTCATCCATTGAACTCACATTGGGTATGTGATGATTATCGGCCCCAAAGGCGATTACTTTATGTTCAATGGCAGAATATGCAGGGGATGTGCCTTACCCAGCCGACAAGAAATATCCTGCAGGCCGGGCAAGCGCAGAGACGTCGTTGTTTAAACCGTAAAACCGAGCATCATGCCGGTGTCTTCGTGCTCCAGCAGATGGCAGTGCGCCATATAGGCATGTTCTTTCGGCGCATCGTGGTCAAACTTCACCAGTACCTCGCTGACGCCGCCCTCTACCCGCACAGTGTCTTTCCATCCCGTACGGTGCGCAGCAGGCGCTTTGCCATTTTCAGACAAAATGCGGAACTGCGTGCCGTGAATGTGGAACGGGTGCAGCATCATGTCGCCCTGACCGGAAATGACCCAGCGTTCATGCTGGCCTTTCGTCGCGGCAAACATCGGTTTATTCATATCAAACGCCAGCCCGTTAATCCGGTTGGCATTATGGAAATCGAATGTGCCATCCTGCTTCATGTTGCCCATGCCGCCATGCTGCATATTCCCCATCTCACCGTGGTTCATATTGCCATGATCCATGTTTCCGTGGCCCATATTGTCGTTATTCATATGGCCCATCATCTGCCCATGATCCATCCCTGCCATGGCCTGCCCGCCGTATTTCTTCATCAGCATTTGCATGCCCATCATGTCGAGCATCGGATCCATAGACAGCTGCAGTTTGCGTACCGTCACCCCATCAAGCGACGGCAGCGCCGGCATAGCTGTCAGCGTATCCGGCAGCGTGCCGGAGGCGGTAATCAGCAGCGGCTGAACGCGCATCACCGGATGTGGCTTATCAAATGGCGCGATCGCCATCCCCATCTGACTGACAGGCAATGTGACCAGATCGAAAGCTTTTCCGTCGCTCACATCCACCAATACTTCAAAACGCTCACCCATCAGCATCGGTAGTTCGGTCACTTTTACCGGCTCAGCTAACAATCCACCATCACTGGCAATCACGTACAGGGGACGGTTATCGCTGGCCGCGATATTCAGTGAGCGTGCGTTACAGCCATTCAGCAGACGCAAGCGCAACCAGCCGCGTGGCGCGGCATGTTGTGGGTAAATCGCCCCATTGGTTAGCAGCGTATCGCCAAACCAACCGACGGCGGCGGTCATCATATCCAACTGATAATTAATTTGTCCGTCAGCGGAAAACTGTTTGTCCTGAATAATCACCGGCACATCGTCGATACCCCACTGCTTCGGTAGCAATAGTTTGCGGATCTCGTCATCTTCAATCAGTACCAACCCAGCCAGGCCCATCGCAACCTGACGTCCGGTTTTCCCGTGTTGATGCGGATGGAACCAACAGGTTGCAGCCCGTTGCGCAGGGGTAAAGGTCACTGAACGCTTCCCGCCCGCCGGAATAACACCTTGCGGCCCGCCATCGACTTCTCCAGGGATTTCCAGCCCATGCCAGTGCAACGTCGTCTCTTCGGCCAGCTGATTATGGATATCCACGCTCACCGCCTGACCTGTATTCAGTTTTACTGCGGGTCCGAGCAGGTTACCGTTATATCCCCAGGTGGTGGCGGTTTTCCCCGCAAACGTCGACTGCCCGGCTTTCACAATCAGCTGTATGCGATTAGAAGCATCCGCAGTTAACAGGTCTGGAATGGGTAACGCAGGGCGGTCAGCCGCAAAAGCGGTGCGGCTCCACAAAGGTAAAGCTGACGCGACGCCCAGCGCCACGGAATACTTTAAAAAGTCACGACGTTGCATATTCATTTCCTTATATTCAGCAGCTTAAGCAGGCTATCTTTTAAGCATAAGCCCTCCCCCTACGGGAAGGTCAAGTGAACGGCTGATAATAAAGGTCGTCGCTTCGCTCGCAGTATGCTAACGTTTAATTTCCGTGATGCAGTGGTAGAAGCAATGAAGACGTTTTTCAGAACAGTTTTGTTCGGCAGCCTGATGGCCGTATGCGCAAACAGCTATGCGCTGAGTGAGTCCGAAGCCGAAGATATGGCCGATTTAACGGCAGTTTTTGTTTTTCTGAAAAATGACTGTGGATACCAGAATTTGCCCAACGGGCAGATACGTCGCGCACTGGTCTTTTTTGCTCAACAGAACCAGTGGGACCTCAGTAACTACGACACCTTCAATATGAAAGCACTCGGTGAAGACAGCTATCGCGATCTCAGCGGTATCGGCATCCCTACGGCAAAGAAATGCAAAGCGCTGGCGCGCGACTCCTTAAGCCTGTTGGCTTACGTTAAATAAGGCACCGTGCCCGATGGCGCTACGTTTATCGGGCCTACGAACCGGGAATGACATCGTTGCGCCAGGCCGGGTAAACGCAGCGCCCCCCGGCAGAGCCGAGTGCGAATTAACGCTGTTGCACAAATTCACGATACGCGGCAACCACCTGCAAGAAATCTTCAACGCCGCACAGAGATAAACTCTCTTCGTCGTAGTAATTCATTCCTTCTTCCATTTCATCGCCCGTGAACTCCAGTTGATTGGCGCGAACCATAACCTCTTCGCCATCCAGCCAGAGCGTGTATTCATGCCCTGCTCGCTGCCAGGAACGTTCACTGCCTTTTACCGCACGCGCCGCCTGTTCCACTTCATCGAGCAAGGCCAGGTTATCTTTCACTTCTTCATTAAACCAGTGCCCCACCACTTCGTGGCCCATGGACATACGCACCTTTACCACTCCGGTAATATCGCGCAGAAATTCGTAATCCATAATGTGTTCCTCTGCTCCCGGCAGTGCGCCAATACCGCACTGCACCTTGCTGTAATTATCGCAGCAGCGCGGCAGAAAAAAAGCGTAGCGGGTATAAGGAATAGAAATAAAAATGCCCGAAGAAGCTGACCTCTCCGGGCATTGATGCGTTTTTGCGCAAAATGCGCTAGCGAATTATACCGCCGTCTGGAAAATCACACCTTCCGCTTTCTCAGTGTACTGAGACAGCTGGTCGAAGTTCAGATAACGGTAGGTGTCGACAGCCGTTTTATCTACCTGTGCCACATAGGTCTGATACTCTTCCGGCGTTGGCAGTTTGCCAATCAGTGCCGCGACCGCTGCCAGCTCCGCAGAAGCCAGGTAGACGTTCGCCCCAGTCCCTAAACGGTTCGGGAAGTTACGGGTAGAAGTCGACACCACGGTTGAGTTGTCCGCCACGCGCGCCTGGTTACCCATGCACAATGAACAGCCTGGGATCTCAATACGCGCCCCGCTCTTACCAAAGACGCTGTAATAGCCTTCCTCGGTGAGCTGTGCCGCATCCATACGTGTTGGTGGAGCCACCCACAGACGGGTCGGTAACTGGCCCTTATGCGCATCCAGCAGCTTACCCGCCGCACGGAAGTGACCGATGTTGGTCATGCAGGAACCGATGAACACTTCGTCGATCTTCTCACCCTGCACGTCAGACAGCAGACGCGCGTCGTCCGGATCGTTCGGCGCGCACAGGATCGGCTCTTTGATATCCGCCAGATCGATGTCGATCACTGCCGCGTATTCTGCGTCAGCATCAGCTTCCAGCAACTGCGGATCCGCCAGCCATTTTTCCATGCCCTGCACACGACGCTCCAGCGTACGGCGATCGCCGTAACCTTCGGCGATCATCCATTTCAGCAGAACGATGTTAGAGCTGAGGTATTCAACGATCGGCTCTTTGTTCAGCTTGATGGTACAACCCGCAGCGGAACGCTCAGCGGATGCATCGGTCAGTTCAAATGCTTGCTCAACTTTCAGATCCGGCAGACCTTCAATTTCCAGAATGCGGCCAGAGAAGATGTTTTTCTTGCCTTTCTTCTCAACGGTCAGCAGACCTTGTTTGATCGCATACAGCGGAATGGCGTGAACCAGGTCACGCAGGGTGATACCCGGCTGCATTTTGCCTTTGAAACGCACCAGAACAGATTCCGGCATATCCAGCGGCATCACGCCGGTCGCAGCCGCAAACGCCACCAGACCAGAACCCGCCGGGAAAGAGATACCGATCGGGAAACGGGTATGAGAGTCACCACCGGTACCTACGGTATCCGGCAGCAGCATACGGTTCAGCCAGGAGTGGATTACGCCATCGCCCGGACGCAGCGACACGCCGCCACGGTTCATGATGAAGTCAGGCAGAGTATGGTGGGTGGTCACGTCAACAGGTTTCGGATACGCAGCGGTATGACAGAACGACTGCATCACCAGGTCAGAAGAGAAGCCCAGGCACGCCAGGTCTTTCAGTTCATCGCGGGTCATTGGGCCAGTGGTATCCTGAGAGCCGACGGAAGTCATCTTCGGTTCGCAGTAGGCCCCCGGACGGACGCCGGTTACGCCACATGCGCGGCCAACCATTTTCTGTGCCAGAGAGAAGCCGCGGCTGCTTTCCGCCACGTCTTTCGCCTGACGGAATACATCGCTGTGCGGCAGCCCCAGCGCTTCACGCGCTTTGGTGGTCAGGCCACGACCGATAATCAGCGGAATACGGCCACCGGCACGTACTTCGTCAACCAGCACATCGGTTTTCAGCTCAAAGCTGGCCAGCAGTTCGCCGGTTTCGTGGTTACGCACTTCGCCCTTGAACGGGTAAACGTCAATCACGTCGCCCATGTTCAGGTTGCTTACGTCCACTTCAATTGGCAGCGCGCCCGCATCTTCCATAGTGTTGAAGAAAATAGGTGCAATTTTGCCACCCAGACACAAGCCACCACCGCGCTTGTTCGGTACATGAGGGATATCATCGCCCATAAACCACAGCACGGAGTTGGTCGCAGATTTACGCGAAGAACCAGTACCGACAACGTCACCCACATAGGCCAGCGGGTAACCTTTTTTCTGCAGTTCTTCGATCTGTTTGATTGGGCCTACCACGCCTGGCTGATCCGGTTCGATACCTTCGCGGGCGTTTTTCAGCATCGCCAGCGCGTGCAGCGGGATATCCGGGCGAGACCATGCGTCCGGTGCCGGAGAGAGGTCATCGGTGTTGGTTTCACCGGTCACTTTAAAGACGGTAACGGTGATTTTTTCAGCCAGAGCCGGACGGTTGAGGAACCATTCGGCATCAGCCCAGGACTGCATGACCTGCTTCGCATATTCGTTGCCCGCTTTGGCTTTTTCTTCCACATCGTAGAAGTTATCGAACATCAGCAGCGTTGAAGAGAGCGCTTTGGCGGCAATCGGCGCCAGTTTGGCATCATCCAGCGCGTCGATCAGCGGATGAATGTTGTAACCACCCTGCATGGTGCCCAGCAGTTCAATGGCTTTTTCTGGCGTGATCAGCGGAGAGGTAGTGTCACCTTTAGCGACAGCGGCGAGAAAACCGGCTTTAACGTAAGCGGCTTCATCTACACCAGGGGGAACGCGGTTAATCAACAGGTCTAACAGGAATTCTTCTTCGCCCACAGGCGGGGTCTTCAGCAGCTCGACAAGTGCAGCCATTTGGGTTGCGTCTAAGGGTTTCGGCACAATCCCTTGGGCAGCACGCTCAGCTACGTGCTTACGGTATTCTTCTAGCACGACGATATCTCCTCGCTCTCATTGTCATAATGCGGCGCTTTTGTATATGGGCGATTCTCTTCACGCTCCTGTGAGACAGCAGTTAGTAGGGTAAATGCCCGGTACCGCAAAAGGCACAATAACAGGATTTTCGTTGGGTGTTAATCTGTTTACAAAAAAGCAACATAAAAAATTGGCTGAATCGTTAAGGATGGTCTAACGCTCTTCGTCATGGCAGAAGGGGAATGATAATTTCGCCCGCAATGTTTAGTCACATTATTTAGCTCCCTGGTAATAAACTTGCGTTAACGATCCCAAGATTCGTCAAAAATTAAACTATTGTCTCTTTATACTCACGGAACACTGCACCCACTGGCGGCAGGCATAATGACTATGACGATTCTTAATGAGTCGGGAGAGATAAAATGACGTTGCCCTTTAAGCCCCATATCATTGCTCTGGCGTGCAGTGCAGGGTTATTTGTCGGTGCGGGCGTACTGTATGTAAACAGCCGCACACCAGAAGCCCCCTCTCAGCCTGCCCCGGCAGCAGCGCCTCAACCGCCCGTTGCGGCGGCTCCCGCAGTAGCCCCGGTTGCGCCAACAACGTATACCACAGCTCAACTCGATCAGTGGGTTGCCCCTGTTGCGCTCTACCCTGACCCGTTGCTGTCTCAGGTGCTGATGGCCTCAACATATCCATCGAACGTGGTGCAGGCGGTTCAGTGGTCTCGTGATAATCCGACACTGCAAGGTGACGCCGCCATTCAGGCAGTGTCCGGCCAGTCATGGGACCCCAGCGTGAAGTCGCTGGTGGCATTTCCGCAATTGATGGCCTTGATGGGCGAAAACCCTGACTGGGTACAAAACCTGGGGAATGCGTTTCTGGCACAACCACAGGACGTGATGGATGCCGTACAGCGCCTGCGTTTGCTGGCTCAGCAAACAGGCTCGCTAAAATCCACTCCGCAGCAAACGGTCACGAACACCCAGAAAACAACCGTGATTCAGACGCCGTCATCATCAACGACGAAAGTGACCAGCAGCGCGCCCACCTCGACGGTTATCAAAATTGAGCCGACCGATCCACAGGTGGTATATGTGCCGAACTACAATCCAACCGTTGTTTACGGCAGTTGGCCTAATACCGCCTACCCCCCTGTCTATCTGCCGCCCCCTCCGGGCGAGCAGTTTGCCGATAGCTTCGTCAAAGGTTTCGGCTATAGCCTGGGCGTTGCGACGACGTATGCACTGTTCAGTAACATCGACTGGGATGACGACGACCATCACCATGATGATGACTATCATGACCATGACGGCCCTCACGGCGGTAATGGCTACCAGCACAACGGAGATAACATCAATATTGATGTTAACAATTTCAACCATATATCCGGACAAAACCTTAAAGGGCAAAACATTGCCTGGCAGCATAACCCTGCGTACCGTAACGGCGTGCCTTACCAGAACGACGCGGTCGCACAACGTTTTCATCAGACCAACGTTAGCGGGGGATTAAGCGCCACTCAACATACACCGACCGCCACTGCCACACGAGACAGCCAGCGTCAGGCCGCAATGACGCAGTTCCAACAGCGTAGCCAGACCTCCCCGGCAAACTTCTCGGGTCAGACATCGCGGGATGCTCAACGCAAAGCAGCCTCTTCACAGCTAAATCAAATTGCCCAGCGCAATAACTATCGTGGCTATGACGAAACACAAAACAACAACCGTCGTGAAGCAGCACAGAAGACGCTGAATAAATCCACTACGCAACAGCAGCACCGCTCTGAACTGAAGTCAAAAGCTCAGCAGCATCCGGTTTCACAGCAGCAAAGGGAAACCGCTCGCCAACGCGTTGAATCATCCAACTCGCAACAACGTCTGGCCTCCCGTCAGAATACGCATTCAAACGTCTTCAGCGGGAATGACAGTCGCTCACCGTCGTGGCAGTCCCAGCAACTGCGTGGGCAGGAAAGCCGTCGCGCGGGCAACCTCAACAGCGGGCAGCGCGCTGCGGCACGTGAAAATTTTTCTGAGCACCACGAATTTCGCCGTCGTTAACCGGAGCCGATGATGAAAAAAATTATGTTAAGCGCCCTGTTGCTCTCCTTGCCGCTGGTGAGCTATGCGCAACAGGCGTTCACCTCCCCCGAAGACGCGGCCAGTGCATTTGCCGCTGCGGTGGCGCAGCAAAATGAAAAGCAGCTCACGGCGCTACTGGGTGAAAACTGGCGACATTTTTTGCCACCAGAAGGGGCCGATCCGGAAGCAGTGGCACGCTTTAATCGCGACTGGAAGGTGAGCCATCACATTGCGCTGCAGGGCAATATGGCGCATCTCAACGTAGGGCAAGATGACTGGCAGTTACCCATACCGATGGTGAAAACCAGCAAAGGCTGGGCGTTCGATATGACCGAAGCCCAGGAGGAGATCCTCACTAGAACGATCGGTCGCAACGAGCTTTCAGCCATCGAAGCGCTGCACGCCTACGTTGACGCGCAGCAAAGCTATTACGCGCTGAACAAATCGTATGCGCAAAAAATTGTCAGTAGCGAAGGTAAAAAAGATGGGCTTTACTGGCCCGTCACACCAGGCGAAGCGCCAAGCCCTCTGGGACCCGCCTTCAGCCCACAAGAACCCGGCACGGGTTATCACGGTTATCGTTTCCGCATACTGCCGGACAAAGCCAGTGGTTTCGCCATGATTGCATGGCCGATTAGCTACGGTCACACCGGAGTGATGAGCTTTATGATTAGCGGCGATGACAATGTTTATCAGGCCAACCTTGGCGAAGCATCACAACAGAAAGCACAGGCGATGACTGAGTACAGCCCTGAAAAAACCTGGCATCCCGTAGCGCCCTGAACAGCCAACGCATTGGTTGTCTCGTCATTAAGAGACTGCCGGGAAAATTGCGGTGAATCTTAAGGCAAAAAAAACGCCTCCGAAGAGGCGTTTTCACAAAAGCGGGAAGATTACTTCTTCTTCGCTTTCGGGTTTGGCAGGTCGGTGATGCTACCTTCGAACACTTCTGCCGCCAGGCCCACAGATTCGTGCAGAGTCGGGTGCGCGTGGATGGTCAGCGCGATGTCTTCAGCGTCACAACCCATTTCGATCGCCAGACCGATTTCGCCCAGCAGCTCGCCGCCGTTGGTACCGACAATCGCACCACCGATAACACGGTGAGATTCTTTGTCGAAAATCAGTTTGGTCATACCGTCTGCGCAGTCGGAAGCGATAGCACGGCCAGAAGCAGCCCACGGGAAGGTGGCGGTTTCGTAGCTAATGCCTTTTTCTTTCGCTTCTTTCTCGGTCAGACCAACCCATGCCACTTCTGGTTCAGTGTACGCGATGGATGGGATAACTTTCGGATCGAAGTAGTGTTTCTTACCGGCGATAACTTCAGCGGCAACGTGACCTTCGTGAACACCTTTGTGCGCCAGCATCGGCTGACCGACGATATCGCCGATAGCAAAGATGTGCGGCACGTTGGTGCGCAGCTGTTTGTCAACGCGGATGAAGCCACGGTCATCAACTTCCACGCCAGCTTTGCCCGCATCGAGGTTTTTACCGTTCGGTACACGACCGATAGCCACCAGCACAGCATCGTAACGCTGAGCTTCAGCAGGCGCTTTTTTGCCTTCCATGGAAACGTAGATACCGTCTTCTTTCGCTTCAACGGCGGTCACTTTGGTTTCCAGCATCAGGTTGAATTTCTTGCTGATGCGCTTGGTGAAGACTTTAACCACGTCTTTATCGGCAGCCGGGATAACCTGGTCGAACATTTCAACCACGTCGATCTCTGAACCCAGCGCATGGTACACGGTACCCATTTCCAGACCGATGATACCGCCGCCCATAACCAGCAGGCGTTTAGGAACGGTTTTCAGCTCCAGCGCATCAGTGGAATCCCACACGCGCGGATCTTCATGCGGAATGAATGGCAGTTCGATCGGGCGGGAACCCGCCGCGATGATCGCGTTGTCGAAGTTGATCACGGTTTTGCCGTTTTCGCCTTCAACTTCCAGGGTGTTTGCCCCGGTGAATTTACCCAGACCGTTAACCACTTTCACTTTACGGCCTTTGGCCATACCCGCCAGACCGCCGGTCAGTTGAGTGATAACTTTTTCTTTCCAGGTACGAATCTTGTCGATATCAGTTTTCGGCTCGCCAAAAACGATACCGTGTTCAGCCAGCGCTTTGGCTTCTTCGATAACTTTTGCTACGTGCAGCAGCGCTTTAGAAGGGATACAGCCGACGTTCAGACAAACACCACCGAGGGTGCTGTAACGTTCTACGATGACGGTCTCCAGACCTAAATCTGCGCAACGGAAGGCAGCAGAGTAACCTGCAGGGCCTGCCCCAAGTACCACGACCTGAGTTTTGATTTCAGTGCTCATCATGACCTCTTAATTTATACCCGTCGTCCACCGGGTCGTTCTATCCGCCCGTATTTTACAAAATTGTTAACAATTTTGAAACAACAAACGGCAACCGATTTGTCTTTCGCACAATAACCT
>NZ_SZWR01000012.1:398808-400104 GCF_005280875.1 Citrobacter sp. wls827 | reverse complement strand
CGGCCGTCGGGCCGGCTTTTTCGCTTACATCACCAGGCGGCGAATGTCAGACAGCATGTTGTTGATGATGGTGATAAAGCGCGCACCATCAGCACCGTCAATTACACGGTGGTCGAAGGAGAGCGAAATCGGCATCATCAGACGCGGCATAAACTCTTTACCGTTCCACACTGGCTCCATAGAGGACTTGGAGACACCGAGGATAGCCACTTCCGGCGCGTTAACAATCGGCGCGAAGTGGGTAGTACCCAGGCCGCCGATGCTGGAGATGGTGAAGCAACCGCCCTGCATTTCGCCAGCAGTCAGCTTGCCATCACGCGCTTTCTTGGAGATCACGGTCAGTTCACGAGACAGCTCGGTAATACTCTTCTTGTTCACGTCTTTGAAGACCGGAACAACCAGACCATTCGGCGTATCTACCGCCACACCGATGTTGATGTATTTCTTCAGGGTCAGGCGCTGACCGTCTTCAGACAGGGAGCTGTTGAAGCGCGGCATCTGTTCCAGAGCTGCGGCAACGGCTTTCATGATGAAGACTACTGGGGTGAATTTCACGTCCAGTTTACGTTTTTCAGCTTCGGCGTTCTGCTGTTTACGGAACGCTTCCAGATCGGTGATATCGGTCTTATCGAAGTGAGTAACGTGCGGGATCATCACCCAGTTACGACTCAGGTTAGCACCCGAGATTTTCTGGATACGGCCCAGTTCCACTTCTTCGATTTCGCCGAACTTGCTGAAGTCCACTTTCGGCCATGGCAGCATGCCCGGGATACCGCCGCCTGCTGCTGCAGCCGGAGCCGCTTCAGCACGCTTGATAGCATCTTTCACGTAAGCCTGAACGTCTTCACGCAGGATACGACCTTTACGGCCAGAACCTTTCACTTTCGCCAGGTTCACACCGAATTCGCGCGCCAGGCGACGAATCAGCGGTGTTGCATGAACGTAAGCGTCGTTTTCAGCAAACTCAGATTTGCCTTCCGCTTTCGCGGCCGGAGCTGCGGCTTGCGCAGGCGCTGGTGCTGCGGCCGGAGCCGGAGCCGCTGCTTGTGCTGGAGCGGCTGCAGGTGCTGCGCCTTCGACTTCGAAGACCATAATCAGAGAACCGGTTTTAACTTTGTCGCCGGTGCTGATTTTGATTTCTTTTACGGTACCCGCGAACGGTGCCGGCACTTCCATAGAGGCTTTATCGCCTTCAACGGTGATCAGTGACTGCTCAGCGGCAATTTTATCGCCCACTTTAACCATCACTTCAGTGACTTCCACTTCGTCACCGCCGATGTCCGGTACGTTAACTTC
>NZ_SZWR01000012.1:375120-398726 GCF_005280875.1 Citrobacter sp. wls827 | reverse complement strand
AGCCTGAGCCGGAGCAGCAGGCGCTGCGCCCGCCACTTCGAAGACCATAATCAGGGAGCCGGTAGACACTTTGTCGCCGGTGTTGATTTTGATCTCTTTCACCACGCCCGCGAACGGCGCTGGAACTTCCATGGAAGCCTTGTCGCCTTCTACGGTGATCAGAGACTGTTCAGCCGCAACGGTGTCACCCACTTTAACCATGATCTCGGTAACTTCAACTTCGTCGCCGCCGATGTCCGGTACGTGTACGTCTTTCGCTGCCGCAGCAGCAGGTGCTGCTGCCGGAGCCGCTTCTTTCTTCTCTTCTGCCGGAGCAGGTGCAGCTGCTGCTGCACCGTCGGCGGAATCGAAAATCATGATCAGTTTGCCGGTCTCAGTTTTGTCGCCAACAGAGACTTTGATCTCTTTAACGATACCAGCCTGAGGAGACGGAACTTCCATAGAGGCTTTGTCGCCTTCTACGGTGATCAGCGACTGTTCAGCTTCAACTTTGTCGCCTACTTTGACCAGGATTTCGGTGATTTCAACTTCATCAGCCCCGATGTCCGGTACATTGATTTCGATAGCCATTATTCTTTTACCTCTTACGCCAGACGCGGGTTAACTTTATCTGCATCGATGTTGAATTTGATGATTGCGTCAGCAACCACTTTCTTATCGATTTCGCCACGTTTAGCCAGTTCGCCCAGGGCCGCTACAACCACGTAGGAAGCATCAACTTCGAAGTGGTGACGCAGGTTTTCACGGCTGTCAGAGCGACCGAAACCGTCAGTACCCAGTACGCGATAATCATCAGCCGGTACATAAGTACGAACCTGTTCGGCAAACAGTTTCATATAGTCAGTAGATGCTACTGCCGGAGCGTCGTTCATAACCTGAGCGATGTACGGAACGCGCGGCGTTTCCATCGGGTGCAGCATGTTCCAGCGCTCACAATCCTGGCCATCACGCGCCAGTTCAGTGAAGGAAGTCACGCTGTACACGTCAGAGCCTACGCCGTAGTCGTTCGCCAGGATCTGTGCTGCTTCACGGACGTGACGCAGGATAGAACCGGAGCCCAGCAGCTGAACTTTACCTTTCTTACCTTCGAGGGTTTCGAGTTTGTAGATACCTTTACGGATACCTTCCTCGGCACCTGCTGGCATTGCCGGCATGTGGTAGTTTTCGTTCAGCGTGGTGATGTAGTAGTAAACGTTCTCTTGTTTCTCACCGTACATACGCTCCAGACCATCGTGCATGATGACCGCAACTTCGTACGCGTAAGACGGATCGTAAGAGATACAGTTCGGGATAGTCAGAGACTGAATATGGCTGTGACCATCTTCGTGCTGCAGACCTTCGCCGTTCAGCGTCGTACGACCGGAAGTACCACCGATCAGGAAGCCGCGAGCCTGTTGGTCGCCAGCCTGCCAGCACAGGTCACCGATACGCTGGAACCCGAACATGGAGTAGTAAATGTAGAACGGGATCATCGGCAGATCGTTGGTGCTGTAAGAGGTCGCAGCAGCCAGCCAGGATGCGCCAGCACCCAGCTCGTTGATACCTTCCTGCAGGATCTGACCTTTCTCGTCTTCTTTATAGTAAGCAACCTGCTCACGGTCCTGCGGGGTGTACTGCTGACCGTTCGGGCTGTAGATACCGATCTGACGGAACAGACCTTCCATACCGAAAGTACGCGCTTCGTCAGCGATGATCGGCACCAGACGATCTTTGATCGACTTGTTCTTCAGCATCACGTTCAGGGCACGAACGAAAGCGATAGTGGTGGAGATTTCTTTGTTCTGCTCTTCCAGCAGCGCACCGAAGTCTTCCAGAGCCGGCAGTTCCAGCTTCTCGGTGAAGTTCGGCTGACGAGCAGGCAGGTAGCCGTGCAGTTTCTGACGCTGAGCGTGCAGATAGGTGTGCTCTTCAGAACCTTCCGGGAAGGTGATGTAAGACAGGTTTTCAACCTGCTCATCGGTCACAGGAACGTTGAAACGGTCGCGGATGTAACGTACGCCGTCCATGTTCATTTTCTTAACCTGGTGAGCGATGTTTTTACCTTCGGCGGTGTCACCCATGCCGTAACCTTTGATGGTATGGGCGAGGATTACAGTTGCTTTGCCTTTGGTTTCCTGCGCTTTTTTCAGTGCAGCGTAGACTTTCTTCGGATCGTGACCACCGCGGTTCAGAGCCCAAATCTGCTCGTCAGTCCAGTCAGCAACCAGCGCTGCGGTTTCCGGGTATTTACCGAAGAAGTGCTCACGTACGTATGCGCCGTCTTTGGATTTGAAGGTCTGGTAGTCGCCATCAACGGTTTCGTTCATCAGTTGGATCAGTTTACCGCTGGTGTCTTTACGCAGCAGCTCATCCCAACGACCGCCCCACATGACTTTGATAACGTTCCAGCCAGCACCTGCGAAGATGCCTTCCAGTTCGTTAACAATCTTGCCGTTACCGGTGACCGGGCCGTCAAGACGCTGCAGGTTACAGTTGATAACAAAGACCAGGTTGTCCAGTTTTTCACGGGTGGCGATGGTGATCGCACCTTTAGATTCTGGCTCGTCCATCTCACCGTCGCCCAGGAAGGCGTAAACGGTTTGTTTAGAGGTATCTTTCAGGCCACGGTGTTCCAGATACTTCAGGAATTTAGCCTGGTAGATAGCACCGATTGGGCCCAGACCCATAGATACGGTCGGGAACTGCCAGAATTCAGGCATCAGTTTCGGGTGCGGGTAGGAAGACAGGCCTTTGCCATGTACTTCCTGACGGAAGTTGTTCATCTGCTCTTCAGTCAGACGACCTTCCAGGAATGCGCGAGCGTAGATGCCCGGAGAGATGTGGCCCTGGAAGTAAATCAGGTCGCCGCCATCCTGCTCATTGCGTGCACGGAAGAAGTGGTTGAAACAAACGTCATATACCGTTGCGGAGGACTGGAAGGATGCCATGTGGCCACCCAGCTCGAGGTCCTTTTTAGACGCACGCAGTACGGTCATGATGGCGTTCCAGCGGATAGCAGAACGAATACGACGTTCCAGCTCCAGATTGCCCGGGTATTCCGGTTCATCTTCAACGGCAATAGTGTTTACATAATTGCTGGCCCCTGCACCTGCCGCTACTTTCACGCCGCCTTTGCGGGCTTCTGAAAGCAGTTGGTCGATCAGATACTGAGCACGCTCAACACCTTCTTCACGGATGACCGATTCGATCGCCTGTAGCCAGTCGCGAGTTTCGATCGGATCCACGTCATTTGGGAAACGTTCTGACATGGGGGTATTCCTTATCTATCTAATACGTTGAGTTATCTGGAACCTGTCCCATTGTGTTCTCGCTCGCGAGAGCACAATAAGACAGGTTCTGCGTTTAGTTGCCGCGCACTTTATATGGCGCTTGATTTACAACATCTTCTGGTTAACGTTCTGCCAGAAAAATCACTAATTCTTTCGTTGCTCCAGACGGCGTAAGGCGCGTTCACGACGGCTTTCCTCACGGCTTCTGTCCAGCAGGATCTCTTCGATAAAGGCCAGGTGACGGTGCGACGCTTCACGCGCCTCCTCCGGCTTCCCGGCGATAATTGCTTCAAAGATACGGGTACGGTGACTGCTTACCAGCGGCAGCATCTCGCGACGCGCATACAGCAATTCGAAGTTTTGCCGAACGTTCTGGGCCAGCATCGGCTCCATACACCTTAGCAAATGGAGCAGCACCACATTATGTGCCGCTTCGGTGACAGCAATTTGATACTGCAGTACCGCATCAGATTCGCCGTCAAGATCGCCGGACTGTTGAGCCAGCTCAATCGCATGGTGGAGTTCACGGATTCGCGTTTTGTCTTCATCCGTGCTGCGCAGTGCAGCGTAATAGGCAGCAATACCTTCCAGCGCATGGCGCGTCTCAAGCAGGTCAAACTGGGATTCAGGATGGTCGGAGAGCAGCTCTACCAGTGGGTCGCTAAAGCTCTGCCACAGGCTGCTCTGAACAAAAGTGCCACCGCCCTGACGACGAAGCAGTAACCCCTTCGCTTCAAGGCGTTGGATCGCCTCGCGTAAGGAGGGGCGGGAGACGTCGAACTGTTTTGCCAGCTCGCGTTCCGGTGGGAGTTTTTCTCCGGGGCGAAGTGTCCCCTCAAGAATTAAAAACTCCAGCTGCTGCTCAATCACATCGGAGAGTTTTGGTTGGCGGATTTTGCTGTAGGCCATGATTTCCTGTCTTAAGCCATTTGCCCGGAGTCAATTGGTCTTACCAATTTCATGTTCTTGACGCTAAAGTAACAAAGTATTCACCTTCTGTCCATACAGGTTTTGATTGAAATCAGTAAAGGAGGCATATTTTAACAACATTACAGAAATAACGTTTCAAACATGTAACTATGCACAAATGTTAAATTTACCCATCCCGAGGTAGTTTTAACCGAATTGAAACGAAAAAATATATTATCTGAACCGATTCACCTGCTTATTTATCGATTTATCAATCACTATTTTCGAATAAAAATTCAAATTGGAAATTTTGTGGTAGATAAACTCGCGCTTACAAATGGTTTCTTTTTATTCAACTCGTCTCTCACGCCGCATAAAGCAGGTGCATTCGCGCTCGCATAACATTATTCTGATCAAGACAAAAGTCTTTAGGCAACATTTCATAATTCATTGCTGTAAATAAATTAATACAACAAACGGAATTGCAAACTTACACACGCGTCACTGCGTGGTTCAAAATATAAGTACTCGAAAGATGAAGAGTAAAACCACACACGAGGTTTCATGATGGAAAGTCAACAGCATGGCGATCAGCTAAAGCGCGGCCTTAAAAACCGCCATATACAGCTTATCGCGCTGGGTGGCGCGATTGGTACCGGGTTATTCCTCGGGAGCGCATCCGTTATTCAGTCTGCAGGGCCGGGTATTATTCTGGGTTACGCTATCGCCGGATTTATCGCCTTTTTAATTATGCGTCAGCTAGGTGAAATGGTGGTTGAAGAGCCGGTAGCAGGCTCCTTTAGCCACTTTGCTTATAAATACTGGGGCAGTTTCGCAGGTTTCGCCTCTGGCTGGAACTACTGGGTGCTGTACGTTTTGGTTGCCATGGCTGAGCTGACGGCCGTGGGTAAATACATTCAGTTCTGGTACCCGGAGATCCCAACCTGGGCCTCTGCGGCCGCCTTCTTCGTGATTATTAACGCCATTAACCTCACCAATGTGAAAGTGTTCGGTGAGATGGAGTTCTGGTTTGCCATTATTAAAGTCATTGCCGTAGTCGCGATGATCATCTTCGGCGGCTGGCTGCTATTCAGCGGCAACGGCGGGCCGCAGGCCAGCGTCAGTAACCTGTGGGACCAGGGTGGCTTCCTGCCGCACGGCTTCACCGGTTTGGTAATGATGATGGCGATTATTATGTTCTCTTTCGGTGGGCTGGAGCTGGTCGGGATCACCGCAGCAGAAGCCGATAACCCGGAGCAAAGCATTCCTAAAGCCACCAACCAGGTCATTTACCGTATCCTGATTTTCTATGTGGGTTCGCTGGCTGTACTGCTTTCCCTGATGCCATGGACGCGTGTTACGGCTGATACCAGCCCGTTTGTCCTTATTTTCCACGAACTAGGCGACACCTTTGTTGCCAATGCGCTGAACATCGTGGTGCTGACCGCTGCCCTTTCTGTCTATAACAGCTGTGTCTACTGTAACAGCCGTATGCTGTTCGGCCTGGCTCAACAGGGCAACGCGCCAAAAGCGCTGATGAACGTCGACAAACGCGGCGTACCGGTGAACACCATTCTGGTTTCCGCGCTGGTTACGGCTCTATGTGTGCTGATCAACTATCTGGCGCCAGAATCCGCCTTTGGCCTGCTGATGGCGCTGGTGGTTTCCGCCCTGGTGATCAACTGGGCAATGATCAGCCTGGCGCACATGAAGTTCCGCAAAGCAAAACAGCAGCAGGGGGTTACCACCCGCTTCCCGGCACTGCTCTATCCGCTGGGTAACTGGGTGTGCCTGATTTTCATGGCTGCAGTACTGGTGATTATGCTGATGACGCCGGGCATGGCGATCTCTGTGTACCTGATCCCGGTATGGATTGCCATTCTTGGCATTGGCTATCTGTGCAAACAGAAAACGGCCGGTGCCGTGAAAGCGCATTAATCCTTCCCCCCACCTGCACCAGGTGGGGGTTGTTACCTGCCTCACACTTTCCCACAGATGACTGTTTAGTCCATATCAGCGGCGCTATCCTGCAACGCAAAAACACCAACACCAGACAATAATTCTCTCCATATCACATTAATGGAGTGCGCTTGATGGAAACCAGAAAGCTGTCGGTGAAAGAAAAGATCGGCTATGGAATGGGCGATGCCGGATGCAACATCATATTCGGCGCTATCATGCTGTTTGTTAACTATTTTTACACAGATATTTTTGGTCTTGCGCCTGCACTTGTCGGCGTATTGCTGCTTTCTGTACGCGTTATTGATGCCGTTACTGACCCTATCATGGGTGCAATGGCCGATCGTACCCGCAGTAAATATGGTCGGTTTCGTCCATGGCTTCTGTGGATGGCTTTCCCCTACGCATTATTCAGCGTATTGATGTTTACCACTCCGGAGTGGACGTATAACAGCAAAGTTATCTATGCGTTTGTCACCTACTTCCTGCTCTCTATTACCTATACAGCAATTAACATTCCCTACTGTTCACTCGGTAGCGTCATCACCAACGATCCGAAAGAACGCGTCGCCTGCCAGTCGTATCGCTTCGTGCTGGTCGGGATTGCAACTCTGCTACTCTCACTCACGCTACTGCCAATGGCAGACTGGTTTGGCGGGGAAGATAAAGCCAAAGGCTATCAGATGGCGATGGCCGTGCTGGCTTTCATTGGTATGTGCATGTTCCTGTTTTGTTTCGCGACCGTGCGCGAACGTGTACGCCCTGCGGTACCCACGAACGACGATTTGAAAGCCGATCTGAAAGACGTGTGGAAGAACGATCAGTGGGTGAAAATCCTGCTATTAACCTTGTGCAACGTCTGTCCGGGCTTTATTCGTATGGCCGCCACCATGTACTACGTCACCTGGGTTATGCAGCAAAGCACACAGTTCGCAACGTTGTTTATCAGCCTTGGCGTTGTCGGCATGATGATCGGCAGTATGCTCGCGAAGGTATTAACCGATCGCTGGTGCAAACTGAAAGTCTTCTTCTGGACCAACATCATCCTGGCGATTTTCTCCGCCGCATTTTACTTCTTCGATCCGAAAGCCACCATGATGATTATGGTGCTCTACTTCTTGCTCAACATCCTGCATCAGATCCCATCCCCGCTGCACTGGTCGCTGATGGCGGATGTCGATGACTACGGCGAGTGGAAAACCGGTAAACGCATCACCGGGATCAGCTTCTCCGGCAACCTGTTCTTCCTGAAACTGGGGCTGGCGATTGCCGGCGCGATGGTGGGCTTCCTGCTTTCCTGGTACGGCTACGATGCAGGCGCTAAAGCGCAAAGCGACTCCGCGATTAACGGCATTATGCTGTTGTTCACTATTATTCCGGGCGTAGGCTACCTGATTACTGCAGGCGTGGTTCGCCTGCTGAAAGTTGACCGCGAGTTCATGCAGCAAATCCAGACAGATTTAGAAAAGCGCCGCGCCAATTACCGTGAACTGAATGAATACCACGAGATAAAAACAACTGAAACCGTAAGGAAAGCCTGATGAATCAGTGGCCTAACCCCTTTATTGAACAACGTGCCGACCCGTTTATTTTACGTGACGGTAGCCACTACTATTTCATTGCTTCAGTGCCCGAATACGATCGCCTGGAGATCCGCCGGGCTGACTCTCTGGGGGAATTACGCACCGCGGAACCCGTTGTTGTCTGGCACAAACCGGACAGCGGCCCTATGAGCCAACTCATCTGGGCGCCTGAAATCCATCATCTGGCAGGTAAGTGGTACATCTACTTTGCGGCCACGCACACTCAGGCGCTCGATACGTTGGGTATGTTCCAGCATCGCATGTTTGCGTTGGAGTGCGCTGATGCCGATCCGCTAAGTGGTAAGTGGGTTGAAAAGGGGCAAATTAAAACCCAGTTTGATACCTTCGCGCTTGATGCCACAACCTTTAACCATCAGGGAAAACAGTGGTATCTGTGGGCGCAGAAATCGCCCGATATCGCCGGGAACTCCAATATCTATCTCGCAGAGCTGGAAAATCCATGGACGATTAAAGGCGAGCCGTTGATGCTAAGCCACCCTGAATATGACTGGGAATGCCGGGGTTTTTGGGTCAACGAAGGTCCTGCCGTCATGGTTCACGGCGATAAGCTGTTTATCAGCTATTCCGCCAGCGCCACCGATGAGAACTACTGTATGGGATTATTGTGGATTGACCTCAACGCCGATCCGCTCAACCCGCAGAACTGGCACAAATCACCGCGCCCGGTCTTTACCACCAGCTATGAAAACCGCCAGTTCGGCCCAGGACACAACAGCTTTACGCAAACGCCAGAAGGTGAAGATGTGCTGGTGTATCACGCGAGAAATTACACCGAAATCGAGGGCGATCCGCTGTACGACCCAAACCGCCACACTCGTCTAAAGCTCGTGCGTTGGGACGAAAACGGCATGCCAGATTTTGGCATCCCGCCTGCTGATACGAACTAAACTGTTGCACTGCCCGGTGGCGCTAACGCTTACCGGGCCTACACGTTTTTTCATTGTAGGTCGGATAAGCGTTAGCGCCATCCGGCACAACGCTATACTAATGCCCCATAAATGGTCAGCAGCGCAATGACCACCACCACCACAAACGAGGTTTTCTTCGCCATCGAAACGGCAGCTTTTGGCGTTTCAACTTTATCGGTATGAGGTTCGCGCGCCAGTGAGAACTGCGCCAGGCGCGTAAGCACCTGATATTGAGAAGTGTGCAGATCAGCAAGCGACGCAAACCAGGCCGGTAGCGCTTTCTCGCCGTGTCCTAACAGCGCATAGACCACGCCCGCCAGGCGCACCGGGATCCAGTCCAGCACATGCAGAATTGCATCGATACCCGATTGCAGACGCTGATGCGGCGTCTGATAGCGCGCCAGCCAGGACTGCCAGGCACGTAAAAAAGCATAACCCACCAGCGTCACCGGTCCCCACGGACCACCGACGATCAGCCAGAATAACGGCGCCAGATAAAAGCGAAAGTTGTTCCATAACAGCGCGTTCTGCAGTTCACGCAAAAACTCACGCTCATCGCAGTCCGGCGGCACGCCATGAATCAGCGTCAATTCGCTGGCCATCGCCTCACGGGCGTGAGCGTCATCGCGAGCCGCCGCGTTCAGATAGGCATGATAATGAAGACGCGTCTTGCCAGCGCCGATGCACAGCAGGCCAATTAAGATCCACGCCACCAGCAAGGGCACGTTAAACAGCAGCCCATGGAGTGCGCGCAGCAGCAGGAACGTCACCCCCATCGCAACCAGGGCCATGCCTACCGTACGCATCATCGAGAAATGCTTAACCCGACGGAAAAGAGCTTCAACCCGGTGATCAAGCTGCCAGTGCTCACCCAGCTTAAACAGGCGTTCAACAATCAACACCAGTAATGTTGTAAACAGCGTCATGTCATCTCCTTGTGTGACGAGGGGGTGACCAGGGCGCGAAACCTTGCCCAGTCAAATGAGGGGCCGGGATCGGTCTTACGCTCGGGCGCAATATTGCAATGCCCAGTCATGTTACTGGCAATCGCCGGATAACGCTGAATCAGCGTCTGCGTCACGGCAGCCAGTTGCTGGTACTGCGCATCGGTATAAGCCAGCGTATCCGTCCCTTCAAGCTCAATACCAATTGAGAAATCATTACAGCGTTCGCGGCCCTGATAGCTCGAGACGCCGGCATGCCAGGCGCGTTTATCAAAGGGGACATACTGCACGATCTCACCATCACGGCGGATCAGACAATGGGCAGAAACGCGCAAATGGGCGATTCCGGCAAAATAAGGATGGGCATTGGGATCAATCGTGCCCGTAAACAGCGCGTCGATCCATGGGCCGCCAAATTCACCGGGTGGCAGGCTGATATTATGCACCACCAGCAAAGAAGGGCTTTCGTCATCCGGGCGGCAATCGTAATGCGGAGAGGGAACGCGTCGCGCCTCTGCCAGCCAGCCCTCGTCTAACAACATGCAGAATCTCCTTATTGGTGGTGCTCATATCAGGTTCAGGGTAGCATGTTTCCACCTTATGATTCGTTAGCAATTTGGAGTTTTATCATGCCGCCTCGCCGCTATAACCCTGACTACCGACGTGACGCGCTGTTGGAACGCATAAATCTGGATATCCCTGCCGCTGTCGCTCAGGCGCTGCGTGAAGATTTAGGCGGAGAAGTTGATGCCAATAACGATATCACCGCACAGCTTTTACCCGAAGATATGCGCTCCCACGCTAGCGTAATTACCCGTGAAGATGGCGTTTTTTGTGGGAAGCGTTGGGTGGAAGAGGTCTTTATTCAACTGGCTGGCGATGATGTCAGCGTCACCTGGCATGTCGAAGATGGCGACAGCATTAAGGCTAATCAGCCGCTGTTTGAACTGGACGGCCCTTCCCGCGTACTGCTGACCGGTGAACGTACCGCACTCAACTTTGTGCAAACGCTGTCTGGCGTAGCGAGTGAAGTCCGTAAATACGTCGACCTGCTGGCGGGGACAAAAACCCAGCTGCTGGATACGCGTAAAACCCTGCCTGGGCTGCGTACGGCGCTGAAATACGCGGTATTGTGCGGCGGCGGCGCAAATCATCGTCTGGGGCTTTCTGACGCTTTCCTGATCAAGGAAAACCACATTATTGCGTCTGGTTCGGTGAAACAGGCCGTGGAAAAAGCCTTCTGGCTGCACCCGGACGTGCCGGTTGAGGTAGAAGTGGAAAGCCTGGATGAACTGGACGACGCGCTGAAAGCCGGGGCGGACATCATCATGCTCGACAATTTCGAAACCGACCAAATGCGCGAAGCGGTCAAACGTACCAACGGCCAGGCGCGTCTGGAAGTATCTGGTAACGTCACCTATGAAACGCTACGCGAATTCGCGGAAACCGGCGTGGATTTCATCTCTGTGGGCGCGCTGACCAAACATGTCCGCGCACTCGACCTCTCGATGCGTTTTCGCTAATCACTGACTGTTCTGCCCGATGGCGCTTCGCGTATCGGGCCTACAGCCCCGCCGCCGATCGGCAGTTTATTCGAGCATCTTCGCAAATACGTTGTCTGATTCTGTAATTTCGTAACATTCATCTGAACCGGCCTTCTCGTTCTATTTTTTGCCTCTCGCCTAAAATCCCTTCGATTTGCCAAAGTAGCGCCAGCTAACTCAAGGAGCAAATCAACAATGGACAAACAACGAGGCTTCACGCTTATCGAACTGATGGTGGTCATTGGCATCATTGCCATCCTCAGCGCTATCGGTATCCCCGCTTATCAAAACTATCTGCGCAAAGCCGCGCTGACAGACATGCTGCAAACCTTTGTCCCCTACCGTACTGCCGTCGAACTCTGCGCGCTGGAGCACGGCGGAACAGAAACCTGTGATGCCGGGACAAATGGCATCCCCTCTGTGACCACCACCCGCTATGTCTCAGGTATGAGCGTGGAAAAAGGCGTGGTCAGCCTCAGCGGGCAGGAAAGCCTGAACGGGCTAAGCATCACCATGACGCCGGGTTGGGACAACGCCAACGGCATAACGGGCTGGAATCGCAACTGCTCTATCCAGAATGACAGCGCGCTGCAACAGGCTTGCGAAGACGTTTTTCGTTTTGATGCCAACTAAGGAAAAGAGATGAATACCACCCAACTAACGGCGCTGTGCCAGCGCTATCAGGCCATATTACTGGATGCAGACAATGACGCGGTGCATATCGCCGTTGTGGATGCCCCTTCCCACGAACTGCTGGATGCACTGCATTTTGCCACGACCCGACGCATCGATATTGTGTGCTGGACGCGTCAGCAAATGGAGGGCCACACACACGCGCCGCGTAAAATGCTCCCGGCCATCATCACAGAAAGCAGCGCAACTGCCGCAGGGTTGCTGAACCATGCTTTTCAATCCGCGTTGGCACAACGGGCTTCTGATATTCATATTGAACCTGCGGAGAATCACTACCGGATCAGGATACGTGTGGATGGCGTACTACACACATTACCGGAAGTCACAACCGAGATGGGCATTGCTCTCACTGCAAGATTAAAGGTATTAGGCAGTCTGGATATTGCCGAGCACCGACTCCCGCAAGATGGACAATTTACCGTGGAGATTTCAGGTGACCCCATTTCGTTTCGCATCGCCACGCTGCCTTGCCGATGGGGTGAAAAAGTAGTGCTACGCCTGCTTCATCAGGTTAATCAAACGCTGGAGGTCAACGCACTGGGCATGCATGAGGCACAGTTGGCTGCGTTTTCACAAGCATTACAGCAACCACAGGGTTTGATTCTGGTCACCGGGCCGACCGGGAGCGGCAAAACGGTTACCCTGTACAGTGCGCTACAAACCCGAAACACCCCCGATGTGAATCTCTGTAGTGTAGAAGATCCGGTCGAGATCCCCATTGAAGGACTCAATCAGACACAAATCCATCCTCGCGCCGGACTTAATTTTCAGGGTGTATTACGTGCACTACTGCGCCAGGATCCCGACATTATTATGGTAGGCGAAATCCGCGACGGCGAAACAGCTGAGATTGCCCTGAAAGCCGCACAAACCGGTCATTTGGTTCTTTCGACACTGCATACCAATTCCACCAGTGAAACACTGATACGCCTGCAGCAAATGGGGGTGGCACGCTGGATGATTGCCTCCGCGCTGACATTAATAGTTGCGCAGCGATTAGTCAGAAAATTATGCCCACATTGTCGGCGACGACTTGATACTCCCATAACACTCCCGGCAACACTTTGGCCCACGCCACTACCGCGTTGGCAGGCACCCGGTTGCCAACACTGCTATCACGGGTTTTATGGTCGAACCGCTCTGTTTGAAGTACTGCCCATTACGCCTGCGTTGCGGCAACGTATTGCCGATGGTTCATCCGCAGACGTTGTGGAATCGGATGCTCAGCAAGCGGGCATGAGTACTCTTTTCGAGGATGGCTGCCAAGCGGTGGAACAAGGGTTAACGACATTTGAAGAACTGATCCGCGTACTGGGCACGCCCCATGCCAACTAAACACCTCTGGCGCTGGCAAGGAATAACCCACGAAGGTCAACCTGTAGCAGGGATGCTATGGGCTGATACCCGACCATCGCTCCTGTTTGTGCTCGAACAGCAGCAGATTACGCCAATTCACATTAACCGGATGCGCGTTAAAACCTCGCACTGGAGCAGAGCAAACAGTGCCGAAGCCATACGCCAGTTGGCAACACTGCTTAAAGCGGGATTGACACTTTCCGCTGGGTTAACTCTGCTCGCTGAACAGCATCCCAGCAACCAGTGGCAGGCATTACTGCGCACGCTGGCTTACGATATGGAACAAGGCATTGCGCTGTCAGCCTCGCTTTCGCGGTGGCAACACGTATTTCCCCCGCTGTACCAGGCAATGATCCGCACCGGAGAACTAACGGGCAAACTGGATGACTGCTGCTTTGAACTTGCCCGTCAGCAAAAAAACCAACAGCAACTCGCTGATAAAGTCAAAAAAGCACTACGCTACCCCATTATCATTCTTGCCATGGCGATAATGGTCGTGCTGGCGATGCTGCATTTTGTGTTACCTGAATTTGCCGCCATCTATCGCACGTTCAACACCCCGCTACCGACGCTCACTCAGTGGATTATGGCCGCGGCACACTACAGCAGTCGATGGGGATGGCTGGCAGGGTTGCTCTGCCTGGTGCTGGGAACAACATACGGGTTGATAAAGCAGAAACCCTACTGGCTTATTCTGCGTCAGAAAATACTGCTGCACTTCCCCATCATCGGGCCGATGGTCAGGGGGCAAAAACTTACACAGATCTTCACCGTACTGGCATTAACACAAAACGCGGGCATTCCCTTTCTGCAAGGTCTGGAGAGTGTCACTGAAACCCTTAACTGCCCTTATTGGTCCCAACGTTTGGCACAGGTGCATCACGATATCAGTGCCGGGAAGCCGGTATGGCTGGCGCTTAAAAATAGCGGTGAATTTAGTCCACTTTGCTTGCAACTGGTGAGAACCGGTGAAGCTTCCGGCTCTCTGGATGCGATGTTGCAAAACCTCGCCCGACATCACAGCGAGTACACGCTATCTCAGGCCGAAAATTTGGCGTCATTACTTGAGCCAGCCTTGCTTGTCATTACGGGGTTGATTATCGGTACGCTGGTTGTGGCAATGTATCTACCGATTTTTCATCTGGGAGATGCAATGAGTAGTGTGGGATAAATTTAAATGTCGGATGACGGCATAAACGCCTTATCAGGCCTACACAGAGCATGAGCGTAGGCCTGATAAGCTGTGCGCCATCAGGCGTTTAACAGTACGACCTGTTCTTACAGGCTATTGAAAACGCGGTTTTCTTGTTCCTGTACACGAATAAACGTTGTACGTTTGGTCAGCTCTTTCAGACGGGATGCACCGACATAAGTACAGGCTGAACGCAGTCCGCCAAGGATATCGCGAGCGGTATTATCAACCGGGCCGCGCAGAGGCAGCTTAACGGTTTTACCTTCAGCGGCACGATACTGAGCAACACCACCAACATGGCGCGTCATAGCAGACTCAGAGCTCATACCGTAGAACAACATGAATTTCTCACCGTTCTCTTCAACGATTTTACCGCCGCTTTCTTCATGGCCGGCCAGCATGCCGCCGAGCATCACGAAGTCCGCACCACCGCCAAACGCTTTTGCCACATCACCCGGCATTGTGCAGCCACCGTCGCTGACAATCATGCCGCCCAGGCCGTGCGCTGCATCAGCACATTCAATGACGGCAGAAAGCTGCGGATAGCCAACGCCAGTTTTTACGCGGGTGGTACATACAGAACCTGGGCCAATGCCCACTTTGACGATATCAGCACCGGAAAGCACCAGTTCTTCACACATCTCGCCGGTGACCACGTTGCCAGCACAGATCGTTTTTGTCGGCCAGGCCGCACGTGCTTTCGACACAAACTGAACAAAGTGCTCTGAATAGCCATTTGCCACATCAATGCAGATAAAGTTCAGCGCTGGATTCAGTGCCAGAATCTGTTTGGTTTTTTCGAAATCAGTGTCCGACGTCCCGGTTGAAACCATCACGTGTTTCAGTACATCGGCTGAGGAATCTGCAATGAAAGCGGCCCAGTCTTCAACAGAATAGTGTTTATGCACAGCGGTCAGGATGTCGAAGGAGGCAAGCGCCGTTGCCATGGCAAACGTCCCAACGGTGTCCATGTTCGCGGCGATAATCGGCACGCCGGACCAGGTCTGACCTGAATGTTTAAAGGTGAATTGACGTTCCAGTTCAACATCGGAACGACTTTTGAGAGTAGAGCGCTTAGGGCGGATAAGAACGTCTTTGAAACCTAACTTCAGATCTTCTTCGATACGCATGTGCGGATTCCTGGGGTTAATGGCGAAAAATCGAAACTCACAACTCCAGTGACGCTATCATACGCACTAATCAATGCCGCGCAAGACTGCGAAATTCTCTTTTTTTACGCTACAATCCCATAAATTTACCTGGCGAATAGTAGGTTAATCCTGCAGCAGCCTCGCCTTCGCACGCTTAACTTTTAACTGTTTGATAATCAAACTTAAACTCCAGGATCTGCATCTATGAGGTATACAGTAGCCTTAACCGGCGGCATTGGCAGTGGTAAAAGTACCGTTGCAAATGCGTTCGCTGACCTCGGAATAAACATCATTGATGCAGATATTATTGCGCGCCAGGTGGTTGAACCCGGCACACCCGCCATTAAGGCGATTGCAGAACATTTTGGTTCCGAGGTGATCGCCGCGGACGGATCGTTGCAGCGACGCATTTTACGCGAACGCATTTTTTCCGATCCTGATGAGAAAAAATGGCTAAATGCATTGCTCCACCCACTTATTCAGCAGGAAACACAGCGTCAGTTTCAGCAAGCGACCTCTCCTTATCTGTTATGGGTCGTCCCCTTGTTGGTAGAAAACGCGCTGTATAAAAAAGCCGATCGCGTACTCGTCGTGGATGTCACCCCTGAGACTCAACTCAGGCGAACCATGCAGCGCGATGATGTTACGCGCGAGCACGTTGAACAAATTTTGGCTGCCCAGGCAACACGTGAAGCACGCCTTGCCGTGGCAGATGATGTTATTGATAATAATGGCGCACCGGATGCTATCGTCTCGGATGTCGCCCGCCTGCACGCACTCTATTTGCAATTCGCGTCGCAGTTTGTCTCACAGGAAAAACCGTAATGCACACCCAGGTCCTTTTTGAACACCCTCTCAATGAGAAGATGCGTACATGGTTGCGCATTGAGTTTCTGATCCAACAACTCTCCATTAATTTGCCCATTGTGGATCACGCAGGTGCACTGCATTTTTTCCGCAATGTGGGGGATTTACTGGATGTATTTGAACGTGGCGAAGTCCGTACTGAACTCCTCAAAGAGCTGGAAAGACAGCAGCGAAAACTTCAGGCCTGGGTTGAAGTTCCGGGCGTCGATCAAAGCAGAATCGACTCTTTACGTCAGCAATTAAAAAGTGCGGGCAGTATTCTGATTTCTGCCCCGCGCATCGGACAAACCCTGCGTGAAGACCGTCTGATTGGCCTTGTTCGTCAGCGTTTAAGTATTCCCGGCGGATGCTGCAGTTTTGATTTGCCGACTTTACATATCTGGCTGCATCTGTCACAGACTCAGCGTGACACACAGGTTGAGACCTGGCTTGCCAGCCTGAACCCGCTCAACCAGGCATTGTCTCTGGTCTTGGATTTAATCCGCAACTCAGCACCGTTTCGTAAGCAAACCAGCCTGAATGGTTTTTACCAGGACAACGGCGATGATGCAGACCTACTGCGTTTACAGTTGCCGCTCGCTTCGCAGCTTTATCCGCAAATATCGGGTCATAAGAGCCGCTTTGCCATTCGCTTTATGCCACTGGATAGCGAGAATGGTCAGGTGCCTGAGCGCCTCGATTTCGATCTGGCGTGCTGTTAAGGAGTTAAGATGTCTGAACAAACTATCGTAAACTGCCCAACCTGCGGTAAAGCAGTCGTGTGGGCAGAAGTCAGTCCGTTTCGTCCATTCTGCAGCAAACGTTGTCAGTTAATCGACCTGGGTGAATGGGCCGCGGAAGAGAAGCGTATCCCAAGCTCCGGCGATCTGTCAGAAAGCGATGACTGGAGCGAAGAGCAGAAGTAATTCAGCGACAACGGCAGGCCGGATAAGCGTTGCGTCCCCGCAATAATTTGCCGGATGCGGCGTTGCCTTATCCGGCCTACAACACCATTAGCCAGCAATCAACTTTTCAATGACCGGCGCATTCGCGGGCGGGAAATCCTGCGCATTCAGAGCGGCTTGCGCAATCCACTGCGCTGGCTGCCCCTCTTTTCCCCATGGCTCTCCTTCCCAGCTTTCAACCAGCCAGAACCACAGCGTGATATGTCTGTCCGGAAACTGATACTCCAGCTTTTCGAACAATGAGCTTTGAGTCGGCGTAATACCAACTTCTTCCTGTAGCTCGCGAACCAGCGCCTGTTCCGGCGTTTCGCCCGCTTCTATTTTTCCGCCGGGGAACTCCAGCTTATTTGCCATATGAGCATCGGCGGCACGCTGAGTGATAAAAATCTCGTTGTGCTTATTACGAATAATTCCAACAGCGATTTGCAGTACTTTCATATTTATCGTCCATAAAAAAGGCGCAGAATTCTGCGCCTTTTCAGTGAGTTATTTTCTTAGCTCAGACGGCCATGGCACTGTTTGTATTTTTTACCGGAACCGCAAGGGCACGGATCGTTACGTCCCACTTTACGATCGCCGGTTTGTGCCGCCAGCTCTTCTGCGACAGCAGACTCATCATCTTTGTGGCTCAGCTGCTGCATCTGCGCTAAACGCTCAGCATCTTCGCGACGCTGCTGCTCCATCGCTTCTACTTCTTCAGGCATACGCACCTGAACTTTGCTCAGGGTGCTGATCACTTCGTACTTCAGTGATTCCAGCATTGATGCAAACATAGAGAAGGATTCGCGTTTATATTCCTGCTTCGGATCTTTTTGCGCATAACCACGCAGGTGGATACCCTGACGCAGATAGTCCATCGCCGCAAGGTGCTCTTTCCACAAGGAGTCGAGAGTTTGCAGCATCACGCCTTTTTCGAAGTGACGCATCATCTCTGCGCCCACAACGTCTTCTTTACGCTGATAAACTTCTACGGCGTTTGCCAGAATACGTTCGCGCAGCGTTTCTTCGTGCAGCTCAGGCTCTTTATCCAGCCACTCTGAAATCGGCATCTCGAGGTCGAAATCATTTTTCAGACGTTCCTGCAGACCCGGGATATCCCACATTTCTTCCAGAGACTGCGGCGGAATATAGGCATCAATCGTTGCTTTGAAGACATCTTCACGGATGCTGTTGATGGTTTCGCTAACGTCGGACACATCCAGCAGTTCATTACGCTGGCTGTAGATGGCACGACGCTGATCGTTGGCAACGTCATCGTATTCCAACAGCTGTTTACGAATATCGAAGTTGCGGCTTTCTACTTTACGCTGCGCGTTAGCAATCGCTTTGGTTACCCATGGGTGTTCAATCGCTTCACCTGGCTTCATGCCCAGTTTACGCATCATGCCAGACACGCGGTCGGAGGCAAAAATACGCATCAGCGCATCTTCCATCGACAGGTAGAAACGAGAAGAACCCGCATCCCCCTGACGACCGGAACGGCCACGCAGCTGGTTATCGATACGGCGAGATTCATGACGTTCGGTACCAATGATGTGCAAACCACCGGAGGCCAACACCGCGTCGTGACGCACCTGCCAGTCAGCTTTAATCTGTGCGATTTGTTCTTCTGTCGGATTTTCCAGCTCGGCGACTTCTGCCTGCCAGCTACCGCCCAGCACGATATCCGTACCACGACCCGCCATGTTAGTGGCAATGGTCACGGCTGAAGGATAGCCCGCCTGTGCGACGATTGCTGCTTCGTTAGCGTGGAACTTGGCGTTCAGCACGTTATGCTTGATACCTGCTTTGGTCAGTTCGTTAGAGACCACTTCAGATTTTTCAATGGAGATAGTACCCACCAGCACCGGCTGGCCATTTGCGGTACGCTCTTTAATATCTTCAATGATCGCCTGAATTTTTTCCGCTTCGGTCATGTACACCAGATCCGGTAAATCCTTACGGATCATCGGACGGTTGGTCGGCACCACTACGGTATCCAGTTTGTAGATAGAGCTGAATTCGAACGCTTCGGTATCTGCTGTACCGGTCATACCGGCCAGTTTTTCGTACAAGCGGAAGTAGTTCTGGAAGGTGATAGAAGCCAGCGTCTGGTTTTCGTTCTGGATTTCTACGCCTTCTTTGGCTTCAACAGCCTGGTGCAGGCCGTCGGACCAGCGACGCCCCTGCATGGTACGTCCGGTGTGTTCGTCGACGATGATAACTTCGCCGTCTTTCACAATGTAGTCTACATCACGGGTGAACAGCACATGTGCACGCAGTGCAGCAGTCACGTGATGCATCAGCATAATGTTGCCCGGAGAGTACAACGACTCACCTTCATCCATAATGCCTTCTTTCACCAGCAGTTCTTCAATCAGAACCAGACCACGTTCGGTAAGGTTAACCTGGCGCGATTTCTCATCGACAGAGAAGTGGCCTTCGCCCTGGAATGTGTCAGAATCTTCCTTCTCCTGACGGATCAGGTTTGGAATGATTTTGTTCACTTTCTTGTACATTTCCGAGCTATCTTCAGCCGGGCCGGAAATGATCAGCGGAGTACGTGCTTCATCGATCAGGATGGAGTCGACTTCATCGACCAGCGCATAATGCAGTTTACGCTGAACGCGCTCTTCCGGGCTAAACGCCATGTTGTCGCGCAGGTAGTCAAAGCCGTATTCGTTGTTGGTACCGTAAGTGATGTCAGCATTGTAAGCTTCACGCTTGGCCGGAGCCGGCAGACCTGACATGTTGATACCTACGGTCATACCGAGGAACTCAAACAGTGGGCGGTTATTTTCGGCGTCACGCTGAGCCAGATAGTCGTTCACGGTAACGACGTGTACACCTTTCCCGCTTAATGCGTTCAGGTAGGCTGGCAACGTTGCGGTCAGGGTTTTACCTTCACCGGTACGCATTTCTGCGATACAGCGATCGTTGAGGACCATACCACCCAGCAGCTGAACGTCGAAGTGACGCATACCGAACACACGCTTACTCGCTTCACGGACTACCGCAAATGCTTCCGGGATCAGGCTTTCCACGCTGGCACCTTTTTCCAGACGGGCGCGGAATTCAGCGGTCTTCGCTTTCAGCTCATCATCGGAGAGTTTTTCCATCTCCGGTTCCATCGCGTTGATGACGTTGACCACTTTGCGCATACGACGCAGCGTACGTTCGTTACGGCTACCGAATACTTTCGTTAATAATTTGATTAGCATAATAAAATCTCAAACGCCCCGCGGTGCGGAGTCAAAAATTATAAGTTGGAAGGTTCTTTTTTAGCTGAGGCGTTGAGGACCAGCGCGGATACCCTGCTGCTGGCTTATCCAGACAGGAATACTAAACGCGGCCTGAGAAGTGAAATGGGCATATGTCACGCGACTTACTGTCGCCGGCGGTCTGCCTTCCTGCGTCAGCATCGCGCTAAGCGTATTCAGTAACGCAAGATGGTGCGCCTGGATTGGCAACGGCTCTTCGGCAACGGGCAGCGCCTGAGGGGCCATAGCAAAAGAAAGATGGCGTATAACCGTACGAATGGCATGTTGATGCCAATAATCAACAGTAAAATTCGGGCGACGGTTAGTGGCTTCCAGCAAAGCAAGCTGGTTAAAGTTAACTTTAGCGCCTTGATCGTGATTGCTGGCGGTCGCCTTCGCGGGGGTATTAGGTTCAGCAGCATTACCGATCGCGGGCAGGCCAAAACTTGCCGCGACCATCCCTAATAAGAGATGCGGCCAGAAGTACCGTCTGCCTAACTGTCGCCAGCGCGTCAGTATTCCACTCACGTTATTGCCACCTGATCTACCCTGCGTTTGGGGTTATAAATGCAAAACCATTTTTTGCGCACAAATATTACCATTAATGCGTTCGCACCACAGCAGTAATGACGCAAGTCGCGGGTAAATATGCTTAAGAAAGCAGCGATCGCTCAGTATTTTAATCTGACAGCGGGAAAAAAGCCGCATCGAAAAAGACGGTGAGCTATTGGAGGATAAAAAAAAACGACTGGCTCACCTGGCCGGAGAGAGTGCCAGATTGACCAGTCGAATTTATACGACAACGTATGTCGTTATGCCAGTACGGTCGAAGGCGCTTTGAACGCCAGCGGCAGTTCTGCGTCGTCCTGGAAGGTCACATATTCCCAGGCTTCCTGTTTTGCCAGGACCGCCTGCAACAGTTTGTTATTCAATGCATGACCGGATTTATACGCGGTAAATGCACCAATAATGTTGTGACCACACATGAACAAGTCACCGATCGCGTCGAGCATTTTGTGACGAACGAATTCATCTTCAAAACGCAGGCCGTCTTCGTTCAGTACGCGATAATCGTCAACAACGATGGCACAATCGAAGCTGCCGCCCAGGCACAGGCCGCGGGACTGCAGATATTCGATATCACGCATGAAGCCGAAAGTACGCGCACGGCTGATCTGACGCATGAACGCATCAGCAGAGAAGTTCATCGCATAGCGCTGGGTGCTGGAGTCGATCGCCGGATGGTTAAAGTCGATGGTGAAATCCAACGTAAAACCATTATACGGCTTAAACTCAGCCCACTTGTCGCCATCTTCGACGCGAACGGTCTCTTTGATGCGGACAAATTTCTTCGCACTGTTCAGTTCTTCAATACCTGCATCAAGCAGCAAGTAAACGAACGGAGCAGCACTACCATCCATGATCGGGATTTCCGGGGCATTAACCTCAATAACGATGTTATCGATACCTAAGCCCGCCAGAGCAGCATTAAGATGCTCAACGGTTGAAATCCGCACATCATGCTCGTTGACCAGACACGTACAGAGCATGGTATCACGCACAGATTTGGCATCGGCCGGGAAATCTACCGGAGGATTCAAGTCGGTGCGACGATAGATGACCCCGGTGTTGGCCGGCGCAGGGCGTAATGTCAGGGTGACTTTTTTGCCGGTATGTAAACCGACGCCAGTCGCCTGAACGATACGTTTAAGAGTCCTTTGTTTGATCATCGTATAATCTCGCCAAATTACCTATCCAACCGAAGTGTACTATACATTCGGTGGGCCAGTTTAGCACAAAGAGCCACAATCCCCAAATTCCAGCTAATTCTTAATCAGCTTGCTTACGCAGGAATGCAGGGATATCCAGATAATCCGGCTCTTTAGTGGTCTGCGGCGTATTGTCGTTAACCACCTTCGCTACCGGTTTTTGCTCTTGCGTCAACGGCGCCATGCCGTGCTGCTGGTAACGATCCATTACCGGCTGCTGAACCTGCTTGTTGGTCACCAGAGTGATTTCAGGACGCTTGTCCATACCAATTCCAGTGGCAACAACGGTAACGCGCAGTTCGTCGTTCATATCCGGGTCCAGAGAAGTACCGATAACCACAGTCGCGTTATCCGATGCAAATGCACGGATGGTGTTACCCACGGTTTCGAACTCATCCAGACGCAGGTCGAAGCCCGCAGTAATGTTAACCAGCACGCCACGCGCGCCAGACAGATCGATATCTTCCAGCAGAGGTGAAGAGATAGCCATTTCAGCCGCTTCTTCAGCGCGATCTTCACCGCTCGCCACGCCAGAACCCATCATCGCATAGCCCATTTCGGACATCACGGTGCGCACGTCGGCAAAGTCGACGTTCATCAGGCCCGGACGGGTAATCAGTTCAGCGATACCCTGGACTGCGCCTTTCAGCACATCATTCGCTGCGCCAAACGCATCCAGCAGGGAGATACCGCGACCCAGCACTTTCAGCAGTTTGTCGTTCGGGATAGTGATCAGAGAGTCCACATGTTTGGACAGCTCGGTGATACCCTGCTCCGCAAATGCCATACGCTTCTTGCCTTCAAAGTTGAAAGGCTTAGTCACGACAGCAACGGTCAGAATACCTAAATCTTTTGCTACTTCAGCAACCACTGGCGCTGCACCGGTCCCGGTCCCGCCGCCCATGCCTGCTGCGATGAACACCATGTCTGCGCCGTCAAGCGCTGCACGCAGAGCTTCACGGTCTTCGTCTGCCGCATTACGACCGACTTCCGGGTTTGCACCCGCGCCCAGACCCTTGGTGATGCCGCTACCAATCTGAATGGTCTGTCCAACCGCCGTTTTACGCAACGCCTGGGCGTCGGTATTCACCGCGAAGAATTCAACACCTTCGATGCGCTCGCGCACCATGTGTTCAACGGCATTACCGCCGCCGCCGCCGACGCCGATGACTTTAATCACCGCGTCATTGGTCAGTTCCATAGGTTCAAACATAGTTTCTCTCTCCGTTTTACACTTTATCCTTCAAGCCGCCTCTTT
>NZ_SZWR01000012.1:347148-375053 GCF_005280875.1 Citrobacter sp. wls827 | reverse complement strand
CACATAGTAAACTATGTGACGGGAGATTCGCTCAGTTGCCGTCGCGATGCAACTTGAATGACGTTGTGTATGTGCCTGTCGCCTGAGGCCGTAATTATTGCCGGCCTCATAAAAATTAAAACTCTTTTCGCAGCCAACTATTGAGTCGTTTAATCCACGAGCCAACTGATGCCGTTACACGTTTTTCAACTTCAGCTTCACCACTTAAATGGGATTCTTTCCCGTAATGAAGCAACCCCACTGCCGTTGAATAATACGGCTCCTGGGCATAATCTGTCAGACCGGTAATATTGAGCGGCGCACCAATACGCACCTGCGTATGAAACACGCGCTGAGCGCAGGCCGCAAGACCTTCAATTTGCGCAGCACCACCGGTTAACACAATCCCCGCCGCCAGATGATGTTTCACACCCTGCTGGCGAAGTTGTTCCTGTAATTGTAAAATTTCTTCGTTGACCAGGTTAAGCAGCTCGGTATAACGCGGCTCAATGACCTCAGCCAGAGTCTGACGTTGCAGACTGCGTGGCGGACGACCACCGACGCTTGGCACTTCAACGCTCTCATCTTTACCAACGATAGAACCCAGCGCACAACCATGACGCACTTTGATGGCTTCAGCATCGCTCGGCGGCGTACCAAAGGCATACGCGATATCGCTGGTGACCACATTCCCTGCATAAGGGATTACTTTGGTATGGCGCAACGCCCCGCCAGTATAAACGGCGATGTCCATTGTACCACCACCAATATCGACCACGCAGACACCCAGCTCACGTTCGTCTTCCGTTAACACGGAATAACTGGCTGCCAACCCGGCAAATATCAGTTGGTCAACTTTCAGGCCACAGCGTTCAACGGCTTTGACGATGTTCTTCGCCATGTCGTTGTGGCAGGTAATCAGATGTACTTTCGCCTGCATACGCACGCCGGAAAGACCGACCGGATTTTTAATGCCTTCCTGGTAGTCAATGGCGTATTCCTGTGGAATAACGTGCAGTACACGATGTTCATCGCGCACACGTACGGATTTTGCCGTATGCACAACATTTTCCACATCTTCCTGGGTCACTTCCTCTTCGGAAATGGGCACCATACCAATTTCATTCTGACAGCTAATATGTTTACCGGAAAGCGCCAGATACACTGAGGAAATCTGGCAATCTGCCATCAGTTCAGCCTGGTCAATGGCACGCTGTACGCATTTCACCACTGACTCAAGGTCATTCACCCCACCTTTATCCATACCTCGCGATGGGCAACTGCCCACGCCAATGATATTGACCATACCGTCGGGCAGAACTTCCCCTACTAAAGCGGCTACCTTCGCGGTGCCAATCTCCAGTCCAACTACCAGTTTTCTGTCCGTCGCCTTGATCATTGTTGTTCTGCCTGTGCCTGATTCTGTTGCTGATTAGATTCCTCAGGAGGCAAGGGAACCCAGCCTACTGCCGCTCCTGAGTCATAACGCAAATCAACGTAGCTAATCCGTTTGCCATCGGTTTGCGCCTGCTGCTGTAAAACCGGGTAGAGTTCCACAAAGCGAGCCAAACGTTTTATCGTATCGCCCCTGCCAAGATTGAGCTTAATATCGTTATTAAGCGTTAACTGCCAGGAACGACGAGCGGTCATCGCCGCTTCCTTCAGGGTGAATCTATCCTTAGCCAGCACCTGCCCCATATCGCGGAACCCTTGCAACACTTCACTCGCGCTACCTTCCGGACCGTACAACATGGGTAATACCTGCTTATTGGCCCGACCGGTTGGGACGCTGAATGTATTGCCATCGGCATCCACCATATGTTGGTCATTCCAACGCGCTATTGGCACATATTCAACCAGATGAATCTTCAATTCATCAGGCCACTGCTTTCTGACACTCGCCTGCTTAATCCAGGGAAGGCGTTCAATCTGACTCTGAATGATGTTCACATCCTGAGTCATAAAGGTTCCCGGAGCGCCCAGCGCCAGGATGGACTGACGGATATCGTCATTGCGCGTGTAATGTCGCTCACCGGTCAATACCAGCTTCGACAATGGCAAACGCTGCGCATCTTCCATCCATCCCAACACGACCCAGCCGCTGACAAACACGGTGCACAGCACTGTCAGCAGGAACAGTATTCCTGCAAGACGCGTTCCATTATTGCGGCGTGAGGAGTTTACTTCTTCTTCATCACCGTTTCGCGTGTTCAGCGCAGCCTGCGACATATCAGTCCGCCAACGCCAGAATTCGAACCACCAACTGCGAGAAGCTCAGGCCCGCCTGACGTGCCGCCATCGGCACCAGACTGTGGCTGGTCATACCCGGAGAGGTATTCGCTTCCAGCAGATAAAACTGGCCATCGCTGTCCAGCATGACGTCAATACGGCCCCAGCCTTTACAGCCCAATGCGTTCCACGCATTCAGGACTAACGCCTGTAATTCGGCCTCCTGGCCAACTTCCAGACCTGCAGGGCAGAAATATTGTGTCTCATCAGACAGATACTTCGCCTCATAATCATAGAAGGTTCCCGCGGGTTGGATACGTATTGACGGTAAAATTTCTTCGCCGAGTATCGCAACTGTGAATTCTGGCCCACTGAGCCATTTTTCAATCAGTACTTCTTCATCATGCTGAAAAGCCAATGCTAATGCAGTTTGCAAAGCATTTTCTTCTTCAACTTTTGACATCCCGACGCTGGAACCTTCACGGCTTGGCTTCACAATCAACGGCAAGCCTAACGCAGAAACTCTCGTAACCACTTCATCGCTAAGTCCTTTTTCAAACTCAGCACGGGTCAATGCCACCCATGGCGCAACGGGCAATCCAGCCCCCTGCCACAGCAGCTTGCTGCGCAGCTTGTCCATTGAGATAGCCGATGCCATAACGCCGCTACCGGTATACGGCAGGCCGATCTGCTCCAGCATGCCCTGCAACGTACCATCTTCACCGCCGCGACCGTGCAGAGCAATAAACACCTTCTGAAAACCCATTGATTTCAGAAGAGTGACATCAACCTCTTTCGGGTCAACCGGATGGGCATCTACACCACCTTCACGCAGCCCGGCGAGTACAGCCGCGCCAGAATTCAGCGACACTTCTCGTTCTGCGGAGGTGCCCCCTAACAGGACCGCGATTTTATCAGCCATGTTGTTCCTCCTCCGGGTTTTGCGGCTTCAGTTTGATTTCAGCTAAGGAACGCGCGATTTTGCCGATATTTCCAGCACCTTGCACCAAAATCAGATCGTTGCCGGTTAATACCGGTGCCAGCATTTCCGCTACCTGGGCCGGATCGGATACCAGAATCGGGTCGATCTTACCGCGACCACGGATCGTACGGCACAGCGAGCGGCTGTCGGCCCCCGGAATCGCGGCTTCACCCGCGGCGTATACATCCAGCATCAACAGCGCATCGACCTGGGTCAGCACGTTGGCAAAGTCGTCATACAGATCGCGCGTACGCGTGAAGCGGTGCGGCTGGAACAGCATCACCAAATTTTTGTCCGGCCAACCTGCGCGTGCGGCTTTGATCGTGGCGTCCACTTCCGTTGGGTGATGGCCATAGTCATCGACCAGCATCGCAGTTCCGGCTTTCCCGTTCACCGGCTCAAGCGGGAACTCGCCGAGGAAGTCAAAACGACGCCCGGTCCCCTGGAAACTTTCCAGCGCGCGTAAAATAGCCTCGTCTTCAATGCCTTCTTCTGTTGCAACTGCCACCGCCGCCGCCGCGTTCAGCGCATTGTGACGGCCCGGTGCGTTCAATGTCACACGTAAATCGGCCATCCCCTGACGCAGCAGCGTGAAGTGCCCTTGTGGGCCGATCTGTTGATAATCTTCTACGCGAACGTCAGCATCATCGCTGAAACCATAGGTCGTGGTCTGACGGCCAACTCGCGGTAACAGCTCGCGAATAACCGGATCGTCAACGCACATCACCGCACGGCCATAAAACGGCAAGTTATGCAGGAAATTAATAAACGTCTGCTTTAAATTTTCGAAGTCGCCATGGTAGGTATCCATATGGTCAGCTTCGATATTGGTGACAATCGCCACCATCGGCTGCAAATGCAGGAACGACGCGTCGCTCTCATCCGCTTCGGCAATCAAATAACGGCTATGACCCAGACGAGCATGGACGCCTGCTGCTTTCACCAAACCGCCGTTGACGAAAGTCGGATCCAGACCCGCTTCCGCATAGATGCTGGAGACCATCGCCGTGGTCGTGGTTTTACCGTGGGTCCCGGCAATGGCGATACCGTGACGAAAACGCATCAACTCTGCCAGCATCTCCGCACGGCGGATCACCGGGATACGCGCTTCATGGGCCGCAACAATTTCCGGGTTATCCGCAGAAATAGCGCTGGACACCACCACCACGCTCGCATCACGCACGTTTTCCGGGCGATGATTAAAGAAAATCGTGGCGCCCAGATTCGTCAACTGCTGCGTCACCGGATTCGGCGCTAAGTCAGAACCGCTGATCTGATAACCTTCATTGGCCAAAACTTCGGCAATACCGCCCATACCGGCACCACCGATGCCGACAAAGTGGATGTGCCGAACGCGACGCATTTCGGGCACGATGGAACGCAGTTTTGCCAGTTGTTGTGTATTCATTCTTTAGCCATTAACTTCTCAGTTCATGCGATGCAAAAGGCATCACAACAATTACACCCGGGCAGCCCGGCTCACTTCAGTTGCAACACGCTCTGTGGCATCCGGTATGGATGCGGCGCGCGCACGTTCTGCCATGGTTAATAAGGTTTCTCGCGACCACCCGGCAAGGGTGCTGGCGACGGCATCCACAGTAAACTGCGGCTGCTCAAGAATTTTGGCAGCGCCCGCTTTCTCCAGCGGCAGCGCATTCCAGTACTGCTGTCTGTCTTTGTGCTGGAACGGCACAAACAACGCCGGCAAACCTGCGGCAGCAATCTCGCTCACCGTCAGCGCGCCTGAGCGACAGACCACAACATCCGCCCACGCGTAGGCTGCCGCCATATCATCAATAAATTCAGTGACCTTGTGTTGCGGTTGTCCCGCATCGGCATAAGCCTGCTCAACGGTTTGCTGCGCGCCTTTACCGCTCTGATGCCAGATAGTCACTGCGTCGCCAAGTTTTGCGGCGACCTGAGGCATCGTCTGGTTCAGCACGCGCGCGCCCTGCGAACCTCCGACAACCAGCACGCGCACCGGACCTTCACGCCCAGCCAAACGTTCTTCGGGTAACGGCAGTGCAAGGACATCAGTACGCACTGGATTCCCCACCACGTCCGCATTCGGGAAAGCACCAGGGAAGGCCTGCATCACCTTCGTCGCGATCTTCGCCAACCATTTGTTGGTTAATCCCGCAATACCGTTCTGCTCATGCAGAACTACCGGAATGCCTAATGACCAGGCCGCCAGACCGCCAGGGCCGGACACGTAGCCGCCCATACCCAGCACCACATCAGGCTTAAACTGCTTCATGATGGCGCGCGCCTGACGCCAGGCATTAAAAATACGCACGGGGGCGGCAAGCAGCGCGTTAACACCTTTGCCACGCAAACCGGAGATGCGAATAAAGTCAATTTCAATGCCGTGTTTCGGCACTAAGTCCGCTTCCATACGATCGGCGGTGCCCAGCCAACGAACCTGCCAGCCCTGGGCCATTAAATGGTGCGCAACCGCCAGCCCCGGGAACACATGTCCACCGGTACCGCCCGCCATCACCATTAACCGCTTCGGTTGACCACTCATCGTGCACCTCGTGTAAACGCCTGGGCTTTTTCCAGACGCGTTTCATAATCAATACGTAACAAAAACATGATGGCTGTCGACATGATCAACAAACTTGAACCACCATAACTGATCAACGGTAACGTCAGACCTTTGGTTGGCAGCATACCCGCCGCCGCGCCGACGTTTACCAGCGCCTGGAAGCTAAACCAAATCCCGATGGAGCAGGCTAAGAAACCTGAAAAACGGTGGTCAATTTCCAGCGCCTTACGACCAATCGACATCGCGCGAAAAGCGACGAAGAATACCATTAAAAGAGCGAGTACCACACCGATATAACCCAGCTCCTCCCCAATAATGGCGAAGATAAAGTCGGTGTGCGCTTCCGGCAAATACTCCAGTTTTTGGACTGAATTACCCAATCCCTGGCCCCACACTTCACCGCGACCAAAAGCCATCAGAGACTGTGTCAGCTGATAGCCGCTGCCAAACGGATCTTCCCACGGGTTCCAGAAGGAAGTTACGCGGCGAATACGATACGGCTCGGCAAGGATCAGCAGTACGACCGCCGAAATCCCCATGCCGATGATGGCGATGAATTGCCACAATTTGGCGCCAGCCAAAAATAGCATCGCCAACGTGGTAACAAACAGCACCACCACCGTACCGAGGTCAGGCTGCGCCAGCAGTAAAATAGCCAGCACCAGGATCACGCCCATCGGTTTTAAGAAGCCGCGCAGGTTGTTACGCACCTCATCCACTTTACGCACCAGATAATTGGCGAGATAACAGAACAGCGACAGCTTGGTAAATTCCGCAGGCTGAATACGCAGCGGGCCCAACGCAATCCAGCGCGACGCCCCGTTAACGGAGCTACCCACCACCAGTACGATCAGCAGCATGATGATTGAGGCTATCAGCATCGTCGTACTGTACTTTTGCCAGAACTCCATCGGCAGACGCAGCGTCACCATCGCCAGACAAAACGCGAGAAAGATGTACAACGCGTCACGCTTAGCAAACAGGAAAGGATCGCCCGCCAGGCGTTGCCCTACAGGCATCGATGCTGATGTCACCATCACAAAACCAATCGCTGCCAGACCAAAGGTCAGCCACAGCAGCATGCGGTCATACATGATCAGGCTGTCGGCGTCTTTATCACGCGAAGCCATCACCCAGCCTTTAAGCGCCGCAAAGATCCACGCCAGGACACCCAATCCCGGTACGCGCGGCATTTTCAGACGAGGGAGAGATAAGCGCATCAACCCAACTCCTTCGCCAGACGGGCAAAGACGTCGCCACGTTGCTCAAAGTTCTTGAACTGGTCAAGGCTGGCGCAGGCTGGCGACAGCAGCACCATATCGCCCGGCTTCACGCGCGGCGCAAGCAGACGCATAGCCTGCTCCATGGTTTCAGTTTGTTCCGCAATCTCAGGTCGCAGAGCGGCGAGTTGCGCGCCATCGCGACCAAAGCAGTACAGACGAATATTGTTGCCGCTCAGGTAACGTTGCAGCGGCATAAAATCAGCGGATTTTCCGTCGCCGCCCAGCAGCAGGTGCAGCGTGCCGTCAACGTGCAGGCCATTCAGCGCGGCTTCGGTACTGCCCACGTTGGTGGCTTTCGAATCGTTAATCCAGCGTACGCCGTTATGGTTCAGCACCAACTGAAAACGGTGCGCCAGACCGGTAAAGGTGGTCAGTGCTTTCAGGCTCGACGCCCGTGGCAGACCCGCAGCATCCGCCAGCGCCAGCGCTGCCAGGGCGTTAGTATAGTTATGCTGGCCGGTAAGCGTCATCTCTTTCACGTTGAGGACTTTTTCCCCTTTCACTCGCAGCCAGGTTTCGCCCTGCTGACGATTCAGGTGATAGTCCCCCATATTGACGCCAAAGCTCACGCAACGCTCATCTGCACCACGAACCGGCATAGTCAGCGCATCATCGGCGTTGACCACGCATACTTTCGCGTTCTCATAGACGCGCAGTTTGGCTGCACGGTACTGTTGCAGTCCAAACGGATAACGGTCCATATGATCTTCAGTGACGTTCAAAATGGTGGCCGCGACAGCCCGTAAGCTGGAGGTTGTCTCCAGTTGGAAGCTGGACAGTTCCAGAACATACAGTTCGCGTTCGTCATCCAGCAGCATCAGCGCAGGCAGGCCAATATTACCGCCAACGCCGACGTTTACTCCGGCCGCTTTCGCCATTTCGCCAACCAGCGTCGTGACGGTGCTTTTACCGTTGGACCCGGTGATCGCGACGATCGGCGCCTGTGCTTCGCGACAAAACAGCTCAATGTCGCCAACAATTTCAATCCCTGCATCAGCAGCGGCGCTCAACGAAGGATGCGCCAGGGCAATACCAGGGCTGGCGACGATGAGATCGGCAGCCAGCAGCCAGTCATCATTCAGGCTGCCAACATGACGCTCAACCGCTTCCGGTAATTTATCCAGGCCAGGCGGCGTTGTGCGGGTATCCATCACACGCGGCGTCACGCCACGCGCCAGAAAGAAATCCACGCAGGACAGCCCGGTCAATCCCAGACCGATAATGACGACTTTTTTACCCTGGTAATCAGCCATGATTAACGTACCTTCAGCGTTGCCAGGCCAATCAGCACCAGCATCAGCGAAATAATCCAGAAGCGCACAATAACGCGCGGTTCCGGCCAGCCCTTCAGTTCATAGTGATGGTGAATCGGCGCCATACGGAAGATGCGCTGTCCGCGCAGCTTAAAGGAGCCCACCTGCAGAATGACCGACAGCGTTTCTACAACAAATACGCCGCCCATGATCACTAACAGGAACTCCTGACGCAGCAGTACGGCAATAATGCCCAGCGCGCCACCCAGTGCCAGTGAACCGACGTCGCCCATAAAGACCTGCGCCGGATAGGTGTTAAACCACAGGAAGCCTAAACCTGCGCCGACAATCGCCGTACAGACAATCACCAATTCGCCAGCGTGGCGTAAATAAGGAATGTGCAGATAGTTAGCAAAGTTCATGTTACCGGTCGCCCATGCCACCAGCGCAAAACCGGCGGCCACAAACACGGTCGGCATAATCGCCAGTCCATCCAGGCCGTCGGTAAGGTTTACCGCATTCCCGGTACCGACAATCACGAAGTACGCCAGCAGCACGTAGAACAGCCCCAGTTGCGGCATGACATCTTTAAAGAACGGCACCACCAGCTCGGTCGCCGGAGTGTCTTTACCGGCCAGATACAGCGCAAACGCGACCCCTAATGCAATGACCGACATCCAGAAGTACTTCCAGCGGGCAATCAGGCCCTTGGTATCTTTGCGCACCACTTTGCGGTAGTCATCGACAAAACCGATAATGCCGTAGCCAATCAATACCACCAGCACGCACCATACGTACGGGTTCGACGGATATGCCCACAGCAGTACGGAGATAACTATCGCGGTGAGGATCATGATCCCACCCATGGTTGGCGTACCGCGTTTACTGAAGTGCGATTCCGGACCGTCGTTTCGTACGACCTGTCCAAAGGACATTTTTTGTAAGCGGGCAATCATGCGCGGGCCCATCCACAAAGAGATGAACAGCGCGGTCAGCAGGCTGACGATGGCGCGAAACGTCAGATAGGAAAAGACGTTAAAGCCGGAATAATATTTGACCAAATGTTCGGCCAGCCAAACTAACATGTCCCATTCTCCTGTAATGCGCGTACTACCTCTTCCATGGCGGCACTACGTGAACCCTTCACTAAAATCGTCATGATCTGATGTTCTGCAATCAGCGCTTTAAGATGCGCGGTCAGCGCGGTTTTATCCGCAAAATGCTCACCAACGCCGCTGGCATGGCTAATTGCCTGACTCAGTTTCCCTGTACTCAGCACACGGTCGATACCCGCCGCCTTCGCAGCGATACCCACCTGCACGTGGCAGGCTTCACTTTCCGCGCCAAGCTCTGCCATATCGCCAACCACCAACACGCGGTAGCCAGGCATTTCAGACAGCACCTGTACCGCTGCGGTCATTGAGCCGACGTTAGCGTTATAGGAGTCGTCCAGCAGCAGCTGATTTTCTGCCAGTTGAATCGGAAACAGGCGTCCCGGGACCGCTTGCAAATCTTTCAGACCCGCTTTGATCGCCTCTGGCGTCGCGCCTACCGCCATAGCGAGCGCAGCCGCTGCCAGGGCGTTAGCAATGTTGTGGCGACCCGGCAGCGGTAGCAGAACATCAATGCTTCCGGTTGGGGTTTGCAGCGTAAACTCCGTGCCGTGTGAGGTCACATGTACGTTGGCCGCCGAAAAGTCGCTGTTAGCCGCATTCGGCGAAAAACGCCAGACTTTGCGATCGCCAATAATGCTCTGCCAGTTCAGCCAGTCGTTGTTGTCGGCATTCATAATGGCGATACCGTTCGCTGACAGGCCGGTAAAAATCTCACCTTTTGCCTTCGCCACGCCCGCCAGAGAACCAAAGCCTTCCAGATGCGCGGCGGCCAGGTTGTTCACCAACGCCGCTTCCGGACGCGTCAACCCAACGGTCCAGGCGATTTCACCCTGATGATTGGCGCCAAGTTCAATCACGGCATAGTCATAATCGTTGTTTAAGCGCAGCAGCGTCATCGGTACGCCGATGTCGTTATTCAGGTTGCCCGCGGTATATAACGTGTTGCCACACTGGCTCAGAATGGAGGCCGTCATCTCTTTAACAGAGGTTTTACCGGATGAGCCGGTCAGCGCGACAACGCGCGCCGGCACCTGAGCGCGTACCCACGCCGCCAGTTCACCAAACGCCAGACGCGTATCTTTCACAATCAGCTGCGGCAGGTCGGTGTCCAAAGGACGGCTGACCAACAGCGCACCCGCCCCGCTCTCTTGTGCTTTGTCTGCAAAATCATGGGCGTCAAAGCGTTCGCCTTTCAGCGCCACAAACAGGCAGCCTGGCGTCACTTTACGCGTATCGGTTGTCACCGCATCAAGGGCCAGATCGGCCCCTTTCAGTTCGCCACGGAGGATCTCCGCCAGTTGGCTGAGCGTTACGCTAATCATGCGATAACCCCCAGCAGACGTGCTGCCGTCACGCGATCGGAGTAGTCGAGACGGTGTGCACCGACAATCTGGTAATCTTCATGGCCTTTGCCAGCGACCAGCACCACGTCATTTTCTTTTGCCTGCATGATGGCGCTAGTGACCGCTTCAGCACGGCCTTCCATTACTTTGGCCTGCCCGGCATCCAGCATCCCCGCCAGAATGTCATTGATAATGGCGCGAGGCTCTTCGGTGCGCGGGTTGTCATCCGTAACCACAACGACATCGGCAAACTGCTCGGCAATGGCGCCCATCAACGGACGTTTACCTTTGTCGCGATCACCGCCGCAGCCAAAGACGCACCACAGCTTGCCGGTGCAATGCAGACGGGCCGCCTGCAGCGCTTTTTCCAGTGCATCCGGCGTATGGGCGTAATCAACTACCACGGTGGTTTTGCCCGGCGCGCTGAACACTTCCATGCGCCCGCAAACCGGCTGCAGTCGTGCCGCCGTTTTCAGTAAATCAGCTAACGGATATCCCAACGCCAACAGTGTGGCCAGCGCCAGCAGCAAATTGCTGACGTTAAACGCCCCCATCAGGCGGCTTTCAATTTCGCCGTCGCCCCATGAGGAAGCAAATCGAATCGTCGCGCCGCTATCGTGATAATCCACGTCAATCGCTTTTAACCAACGACCGTGACAGTTCGGGTTAATGTGGTCTTCCATTGATACGGCAACCGCATCGGGAAGTTTAGCCAGCCAGCGGCGACCGACTTCATCATCCGCATTAACAATGGCCTGCCCGCAATGGTGCGTGGAATACAGCAGCCATTTCGCGGCTTCGTAGTGCTCCATATCGCCGTGATAATCGAGATGGTCACGGCTTAAGTTGGTAAATACTGAGGCCGCAAATTTCAGCGCCGCCACGCGATGCTGCACCAGACCATGCGATGAAACTTCCATCGCGCCAAAGGTCGCGCCCTGTTCAACCAGACCCGCCAGCACATGCTGAACGTCAACGGCTGAACCAGTGGTATTTTCCGTCGGGATCACTTTACCCAGCAGGCCATTACCTACCGTTCCCATTACCGCACTGGTTTCACCAAGCAGTTGGCTCCACTGTGCCAGCAGTTGGGTGGTGGTGGTTTTACCGTTCGTTCCGGTCACACCGACCAGACGCATTTTTTCAGAAGGCTCATGGTAAAAACGGCCCGCCAGTGCAGATAAGCGTTCGTTAAGCTGGCTCAGATAGATAACCGGTACACCGTGCATTTCGCGGATTTCACCGTCAGCAGCTTCATCTTTTGCTTCTGCAATAATGGCAGCCACACCTTGCGCTATCGCCTGCGGGATATATCGACGCCCGTCCGCCTGATGACCCAATACTGCGACAAAGAGATCGCCCGATGCAGCCACACGGCTGTCGAGTGTCATCTCTCGCAGTGCTCGCTCCGGTGCACCCGGCACCCATGGAGCAAGAAGGTCGCGCAAATTACGATCTGCCACCTGTTGCCTCGCCTTGATTATTCACAAATTCATTTTTATCGCCCGTTGTCAGCGCATCCGGCTCGATGTTCATGGTGCGCAAAACGCCGCCCATGATGGCACCAAAGACCGGCGCGGAAACGGCGCCACCGTAATATTTACCCGCCTGCGGATCGTTGATAACAACAACCAGCGCGAAGCGCGGCTGACTCGCAGGCGCAACACCTGCGGTATAAGCAATGTATTTATTGATGTAGCGGCCATCTGGCCCGACTTTTTTCGCCGTACCGGTTTTAATGGCGATGCGATAGCCTTTAATCGCCGCCTTCACGCCGCCGCCACCAGGCAGCGCCACGCTTTCCATCATGTGCACCACGGTGCGTACGGTCGCTTCCGGGAAGATACGCTCGCCCGGAACAGGAGGATCAACTTTGGTAATCGACAGCGGGCGATAAACGCCATAGCTGCCGATCGTTGCGTAGACTCGCGCTAACTGTAACGGCGTTACCATTAGCCCATAGCCGAAAGAGAAGGTGGCCCTCTCTATGTCAGACCACCGTTGTTTTTGAGGATATAAGCCACTGCGTTCTCCGACCAACCCCAAATTGGTCGCTTTTCCCAGCCCAAAACGCGAGTAAGTATCTACTAACGCTGAGGACGGCATCGCTAACGCCAGCTTGGAAACACCGACGTTACTCGACTTCTGCAAAACCCCGGTAAGGGTCAATTCGCTATAACGCGCCACGTCTTTAATTTCGTGGCCATTAATTCGGTAAGGAATGGTGTTAAGTACGGTATTTTCACGTACCACGCCACGCTGCAGCGCGGTCATCACCACCATCGGTTTAACGGTAGAACCCGGCTCAAACACGTCGGTAATGGTACGGTTACGCATCGCGTCTTTCGGCGTACCGGTGAGATTGTTCGGGTTGTAAGACGGACTGTTGGCCATTGCCAGCACTTCACCGGTGTTCACATCCACCAGCACCGCACTGCCTGACTCAGCCTTGTTAAACGCCACGGCGTTATTCAGTTCACGGTAGACCAGCGCCTGTAAACGCTCATCGATACTCAGCGCCAGGTTGTGCGCCGCCTGGCTGTCGGTAGAGGAGATATCTTCAATGACGCGGCCATAGCGGTCTTTACGTACAATACGTTCACCCGGTTGTCCGGTGAGCCATTTATCGAAGCTCTTCTCAACGCCTTCAATCCCCTGGCTGTCGACGTTGGTAAAACCGATGAGGTGAGCGGTCACTTCTCCGGAAGGGTAGTAACGGCGGGATTCTTCGCGCAGATGGATACCTGGCAGCTTCAGTTTTTTGATGTAATCAGCCATGTCAGGGTTTACCTGACGCGCCAGATAGATAAAGCGCCCTTTCGGGTTGGCGTTAATGCGGGAAGCCAGTTGATCGAGCGGGAGGTTCAGCGCAGTCGACAGCGCTCTCCAGCGCTCGCCAACGCTCACGCCGCCTGCGTCATGCACCTCTTTCGGGTCGGCCCAAATCGCCTTCACCGGAACGCTCACCGCCAGCGGACGTCCTGAACGGTCGGTAATCATCCCGCGCGAGGTGGACACTTCCTGGACGCGCAGAGAGCGCATGTCGCCCTGACGTACCAGCATGTCCGGCGCGATGATTTGCAGCCAGGCAACGCGCCCCAGCAGAAAACCCAGTGCCAGCAAAATACAGCCGCACAGTAACGCAAAACGCCAACTGATAAAGTTGGCTTGTTCTTCCTGGCGTTTTGGTTTGTGCGTTTTTGCCGCTGCTTTCATGCGTCGCGTTTATCCTTATTTTTGTACTACGATGTTTTCTTGTGAGGGATCAACATGCTGCATTTGCAGCTTTTCCGTTGCGATCCGTTCAACACGGCTATGGTCGCCGAGCGCGTTCTCCTCAAGGATCAAGTTGCGCCATTCGATATCCAGCGCATCTCGCTCCAGAACCAGCTGCTCACGCTGCGCGGTCAGTAACCGCGTATGGTGTGCTGTTGTCACGACGGTAACCGCCGTCAAAATAATGCAAATGAACAGGCAGAGTGGCAGCTTCCCAAACCGCAAAAGATCGTCACCGATCACACCAGGCAAGGCATGGCGCTCGTTGCTTCCTATCGATCCCTTAACTTTGCTGAGGGCTTCTGTCACTCTGCTGATCATGCGTTCGTCCTCTCTGCAATACGCAGAACTGAACTACGGGCACGAGGATTTTCAGCTACCTCTTCTTCGCCCGGCATCATCTTGCCTAGTGCTCTTAACTCACGGCCGCCCAGCTTTTTGATCTGCGCTTCGGTCATCGGTATTCCAGCCGGAACCTGAGGACCACGGCTTTGTTCGCGCATAAAGCGTTTCACAATGCGATCTTCAAGCGAATGGAAACTGATTATCGAAAGGCGACCACCTGGTGCCAGCACGCTGAGCGAGCTTTTTAGCGCCTGCTCTATCTCCTCCAGTTCACTGTTCACCCAAATGCGCACCGCCTGGAAGGTACGGGTCGCGGGATGTTTGAATTTGTCTTTCACCGGCATTGCCGCCGCAATCACTTCCGCCAGCTCTTTGGTGCGAGTCATCGGTTCGATGCGATTGCGCTCGACAATGGCGCGAGCAATGCGTTTGCCGAAGCGTTCTTCGCCAAAAGTTTTAATCACCCAGGCAATGTCTGCTTCATCGGCGGTTTGCAGCCATTCAGCCGCTGACTGACCGCGTGTTGGGTCCATACGCATATCTAACGGACCGTCACGCATAAACGAAAAACCGCGCTCCGCGTCATCAAGCTGCGGAGATGAAACCCCAAGATCGAGAAGAATCCCGTCGATCTTACCGGTCAGTCCGCGTTCGGCGACATAGTCAGCCAACGCAGAAAAAGGTCCATGTACGATGGAAAAACGGGGATCTGTAATCGTCTTTGCAACGGCAATAGCCTGCGGATCGCGATCGATTGCCAGTAAACGTCCCTCTTCACCAAGCTGTGAGAGGATCAGACGTGAATGACCACCGCGACCAAATGTCCCATCAATGTAGATGCCGTCTGGACGAATATTCAGGCCGTTTACGGCTTCATCCAGCAACACCGTGGTGTGTTTATAATTTTCCATCATCTTATAGAGACAAGTCCTGCAATCGTTCCGACAGCGCGCCGGTCACAGACTGCTCAGCGTCGATATCTTCCTTGACCTGTTGATACCAGGTCGTTTCATCCCACAGCTCAAACTTATTGAACTGCCCAACCAGCATCACTTCTTTCGTTAGCCCTGCGTGTTGTCGCAGAATGGGCGCGATCAATAAGCGACCGGCGTTATCCATCTGACATTCGCTGGCATGACCCAGCAATAAGCGCTGTACGCGACGCTCAACTGGATTCATGCTCGACAGACGCGATAACTTCTGCTCGATAATTTCCCATTCAGGCAGGGGGTACAGCAGCAGGCACGGGTGATGGATGTCAATGGTACAAACCATTTGACCGGTAGCGCTCTCGAGCAGTTGATCCCGATAACGGGTAGGCACCGATAAGCGCCCTTTACTGTCGAGATTAACTAACGTTGCTCCCCGGAACATGCCAGTCTCACCCCCGATTACCACTTTATCCCACAAATTCCCACTTAAAGGAGTTTACGGAGCGGAGGAAAACCTTGTCAAGCAAGTCACGGCGCTTAGCGGAGCAAAAAACCCATTGTTTACGGCTAATATCTGCGTTGAACAAATTCCGTACAGCAAACGAAGCAAATTAACGTCATGAATATTTGTAAGAAAAAAATCCAACAACTCATCATTGTTTAAAACAACTCAATATCAACCGAGGAAAATATAAAGTGTCAGTTTGCGACGCGAGCGGCATTTTAGGACAATATGCAGCGAGATAACAGTACCAGTTCATCGGTCTGTACGGCCCGTACGGCCAAGGAAGGTGAGAGATTGCCGCAATTCGGCGGCAAAGTGTTTGTTAATTCGGCAAATCCACACAAGCATGTAACAAAATAATACAAACGTAACGCGCCGTTACGTATCAATAACCCAAAAAAGGATAGTTGCATTTTTAAATTAGGATAATTAAAGAATAAATTTCAGATAATTCTAAAGAATATTCTTAAATAGAATAAGGTTATTTCTGAGAATAAAATATTTGATGGCATCGAAGCATTCTCTCCAATGCCATCAATAGCAACCACTTAGTTACGGCTAAGGATGCCGCGGCGGTACAGATTACGCCGAATGCGCGTTAATCCTGGTTTTGGTTTACGCGGTTCATCAAGGCTTGCAAGGACGATCTCCAGCACACGTTCAGCCACATCTCGGTGGCGCTGTGCCACTGCCAGCACCGGACATTGCAGGAAGTCGAGCAGTTCGTGATCGCCAAACGTGGCAATGGCTAAATCGGATGGCAGTTGCCCATCGCGACGCAATGTCACATCCATCACCCCCTGCAATAGCGCGAATGAGGTGGTGAACAGTGCCTGAGGCATCGGATGTGTTTCCAGCCATTTATCAAACAACTGCGCTGCTGCCTCCCGCTCATAGCTATTGGCATACAGGAAGTGCACGTCACGCGGATCGTCTTTCCACGCGGTACGGAAACCCTGTTCGCGCAGGAAACTGACCGATAATTCAGGGAGCGCCCCCAGATAGAGCACGGTTTCAGCAGGGAATTTACGCAATTCCTCCGCCAGCATTTCCGCATCATCCTGGTCTGCGCCGACAACACTGGTGAAGTGTTCACGATCCAGCGCACGATCCAGCGCCACAATCGGGAATGAACTGTTCGCCCAGCGCTGATAGAACGGATGTTCCGGCGGTAATGAGGTAGACACAATAATGGCGTCAACCTGACGCTGCAAAAGGTGCTCAATACAGCGCATTTCGTTATCCGGCTGATCTTCAGAGCAGGCAATCAGCAGTTGATACCCACGCTGACGCGCCTGACGTTCCAGGTAGTTTGCAATGCGGGTATAACTCGTATTCTCCAGGTCCGGGATTACTAACCCGATAGAACGTGTGCGTCCAGCACGGAGCCCGGCCGCCACAGCATTAGGGTGGTAATTATGTTCGCGCACCACCGCCATGACTTTTTCGACCGTTTTGTCGCTTACGCGGTATTGCTTTGCTTTGCCATTAATAACGTAGCTTGCAGTCGTTCGCGAAACGCCGGCCAACCGAGCGATTTCATCCAGTTTCACAATTGCCCCTTGCGTAAAATGTACAAACCATAACCTTTAAGATGGCATGGGTTAAATTTATTAACATCTAAGCGCAGAATAATGACTGCGGCAACCGCTTTTGTCTCTGGTTACTGCTGATTTCGCAAAAAAAAAAGCGCAACAGGTAGCATCAGCGAAAACGGGTACGTTACCTGTAGGCCGGATAAGGCATTTACGCCGCCATCCGGCATGACCTCCACGATGATGCCTGATGGCACTGTGCTTATCAGGCCTACAGTCGGCTATTAACGCATGATTTTATCGCCTCGGGAGAGTCCCACCACGCCGGAACGGGCAACTTCCACAATTTTAGCGACTTCACGCAGCGTTGCCAGAAACGCATCCAGCTTATCGCTGGTGCCCGCCAGTTGTACGGTGTAGATCGACGGCGTAACGTCGATAATTTGCCCACGAAAAATCTCCGTGTTGCGTTTCACCTCTTCCCGGCCATACCCGCTGGCCTGAATTTTCACCAGCATAATTTCTCGTTCAACATGGGCGCCCTGCCCCAGTTCGCTGACGCGCAGAACGTCCACCAGCTTGTGCAGTTGCTTTTCAATTTGCTCGAGGACCTTTTCATCGCCCACGGTCTGGATCGTCATCCGTGATAAGGTCGGATCGTCAGTCGGCGCGACGGTCAGGCTTTCAATGTTGTAACCACGCTGAGCGAAGAGGCCTATTACGCGCGATAATGCCCCAGACTCGTTTTCCAGTAATACTGATAATATCCGGCGCATAATCAGGTCCTCTCCGTTTTGCTTAACCACATCTCATCCATACCGCCCCCTCGAATTTGCATCGGGTAGACATGCTCACTACCATCGACGGTGACATCAACAAACACCAGCCGGTGGTTGCGCACATGTTCCAGTGCTTCCCCCAGTTTGCTTTCCAGCTCATCCGGATGATTTATCTGGATACCAATATGCCCATATGCTTCAGCAAGACGAACAAAATCAGGTAGCGACTGCATATAAGACTGCGAATGACGCCCGGAATAGATCATGTCCTGCCACTGTTTCACCATGCCGAGATAGCGGTTGTTAAGGTTGAGTACCAGCACCGGCAGCTCATATTGCAGCGCCGTCGACAGCTCCTGAATATTCATCTGAATACTGCCATCACCGGTAACGCAGACTACCGTTTCATTCGGCAGTGCCATCTTCACCCCTAACGCTGCGGGTAAACCGAATCCCATGGTGCCGAGGCCGCCTGAGTTGATCCAGCGGCGCGGTTTATCAAACGGATAGTACAGCGCAGCAAACATCTGATGCTGACCAACGTCAGAGGTCACATACGCATCCCCTTTTGTCAGACGCCAGATGGTTTCGATCACCGCCTGCGGTTTAATACTTTCGCTTTGAGTGTCGTATTTCAGGCACTGACGGGCGCGCCAGTGCTCAATCTGTTGCCACCAGTCACGGTTATCGTCCAGCGGCTGCTGCGATTTCTCCTGCTCCAGCAGCTCAAGCATCTGATCCAGCACCAGGAGAGCATCGCCCACGATTGGAATATCCGCCGTGACGGTTTTTGAAATAGAGGTGGGGTCGATATCGATATGTAACACGGTCGCATTCGGGCAATATTTTGCCAAATTATTGGTTGTACGATCGTCAAAGCGCACGCCGACCGCAAATATCACATCCGAATGATGCATAGTCATATTCGCTTCATAGGTACCATGCATACCCAACATGCCCAGCGCCTGACGATGCGTTGCCGGAAACGCACCTAAGCCCATTAGTGAGGAGACAACCGGCAGATTTAGTGCTTCAGCAATCTGCCTTAGCTGTTCGTGGCAGGCAGCATTCACTGCCCCGCCCCCCACGTACACAACCGGTTTTTTAGCCGCTACTAACGTCTGCAGAGCGCGTTTTATCTGCCCTTTATGTCCGGTCGTCGTCGGATTATACGAACGCATGCTCACCGACTCCGGCCAGCTGTAAGGCAGTTTCTTCGCCGGATTCAGAATATCTTTCGGCAAATCCACTACCACCGGTCCCGGACGACCGCTTGCCGCCAGCCAGAAGGCTTTTTTCAGCACCTGCGGGATGTCTTCCGTTTGTTTAACCAGAAAGCTGTGTTTTACCACCGGGCGAGAAATCCCCACCATGTCGCACTCCTGGAAGGCATCGTAGCCAATCAGAGAGGTAGCCACTTGTCCGGAGAGGATCACCAGCGGAATGGAGTCCATGTACGCCGTTGCGATACCGGTGATCGCATTGGTTGCTCCCGGCCCTGAGGTGACCAACACAACGCCCACTTCCCCCGTCGCACGTGCCAGACCATCGGCCATATGGACCGCTGCCTGCTCATGGCGGACCAGCACATGATCAATACCACCGACCGTATGCAAAGCATCATAAATATCGAGGACTGCGCCCCCGGGATACCCGAATACCTGCTTCACACCCTGATCGATGAGCGATCGGACGACCATCTCGGCTCCAGACAACATCTCCATGGCTTGCCTCCACTCTTATAATGAATAACGGTTTAACAACACATTAACCGCTGACGATAAGGCATGGCAATTGACACTGAAGTGGTGGCGTAACGGCGGATAAGAATAAAACGGAGGAAAGAATCGAATAAACGGAGAATTAAACCAGTATAAGCAAATGAAATGACAAATAATCGCTTAAAAATGAGCACTTACAGCGATTACTCTATTTTTTCGCCCTCCCGGGCAAAAAACAAAAGCAGATTTCAGCATAAAATTTCAAATAAAAATAAAAAAGCAGAATAAACCAGATGCATCATCGGATTTACTCTGCCATAGGTCACTGCTTACAGATGGAGACTAACAGCTCTTCCATCCATTGATGTCCTTTATCCCGACCAGCGGCTTCATGCCAGGAAAGATAACAAGTCCGGCTATTCAGTTTTAACGGTAGTGGTAATATTTGCAGTTCTAAAGCCTCAGAGAACTCTTCAGCTAACCAGCGTGGCGCAATAGAAACCAAATGAGTTTGGGATACAATATTCAGTACGCTGATTAATGCCATTCCCTGATAAGCTACGCAGGCTTGTTTATCCTGAGTGTCATACCAGGGTTGACTGAATGACGCAAAGCGTTCGAGAGAAACTACCGCATGCTGTTCATTATAAACATCACTCTCCAGTAATGGACCGCTAATGCGCGGGTGTTTTTTACTTGCGACTAACACCATTTCATCATTGAATAACGGGATGCTGGTGAACTCAGGACGGCGGAATTCTTCATAACTAATAACAAATTCTGTTTCCTGATACCGTAATTGATGTTCTGTATTTTGGTTGAGCGAGGATTTAAATACAACATGAATATTAGGCGCAACTTGCTCAACGCGATTGTAAATCAAGGATGTGAGGATATTATCCAATGGGCTACAGACGCAGAGATTAAATACACGTGAGCTGCTGGTGGGTTCAAAACCGGACCCTGGCAGTTCATTCTGCACCAATTGCAGCGCCTGACGAATAGAGCCAAATAGCTGAAAAGCCCGTGCAGTTGGCTGGATGCCTCGGCCATAGCGCACAAAGAGCTCATCATTAAACATAACCTTCAGACGCGCGACTGCGTTGCTGACTGCAGGCTGAGACATACCCAGAGAATGCGCTGCGCGAGTAATATTCTGTTCTTGCATCACCGCATCAAAAACGGTTAATAAATTAAGGTCAACCATGCGCAGCTGCGGTTTCCCCATCTCTAAAAGATTAGGTTTATCTATTATTTTTACTTCTGGCATATTTAACTCCACTGTCACTCAAAACTCCCTTTTCCCAGACGGAGCTCAGAAATAACCTCCGCTAATATGATTTACCATGCATATAAAATAAGAAAAAGGGAAAGCATTAAAATTAGGAAAACATAAAGACCCTGGCCTGAATGAACAAAAACCAATGCGAGCGCAGTGTGGCAGAGGTCGCTGCACGATGATTCATACGTTTAAATGTCGAAAACAATATAAACATAACCATGACAAATACACAATCATGCACGAAGTGAATGTATATTTAAGATTTAATTAAATGTTTATATCATTAACACCGCGATGCTTAACATTTATTTATCAATCATTTTTCCCACGGCACCTCAAATCTATTCAGAATTAATATAAAAACCAATAAATCATAAAGATAGAAAATCCATCCACAAGTTATCTCTTCAATATGCCGTTACAATAGCTGAAAACAAATATGCTCAAATATGTCAAATCGTGAAAAGTATGTAATCCACACGCTGATTTATTTTATACAACCATAAAAATTCAGCACAATTCGCTCAAAGTTCAGGAGATTTTTTCCGCCGAGTGGGGGCATTTGTGGGGGATGGGGTTGACATCAATCTTCATATCCAGTACCACTAAAAGCATATCGCATTCGCCTGGAGCTTGATTGATGACTTACATTGCTCGTTTTAACGGTCTACTACTACTAAACGCATTCTCATTGCGCGGTAGACTGGTGGACGACATTCAGCATTAAGTCAGCTCCAGTTAAGACAAAAACCCGCGCCATTGCGCGGGTTTTTTTATGCTCGAAGCAAGGCGCCCTAAACACCAAGGACTTAAACCATGAGCCAGCAAGTCATTATTTTCGATACCACCTTACGCGATGGTGAACAGGCGTTACAGGCAAGCCTGAGTGTGAAAGAAAAACTGCAGATAGCTCTGGCCCTCGAGCGTATGGGCGTTGACGTGATGGAAGTGGGTTTCCCGGTCTCTTCTCCAGGTGACTTTGAGTCCGTACAAACCATCGCTCGTCAGGTTAAGAACAGCCGTGTGTGTGCCTTAGCCCGCTGCGTAGAAAAAGATATCGACGTTGCCGCGGAATCGCTGAAGGTCGCTGAGGCTTTCCGAATTCATACCTTTATCGCCACCTCGCCGATGCATATCGCGACGAAATTACGCAGCACGCTGGATGAAGTGATCGAACGAGCAATCTATATGGTTAAGCGTGCGCGTAATTATACAGATGACGTGGAGTTCTCATGTGAAGATGCGGGACGTACTCCTATCGCCGATCTGGCCCGCGTGGTCGAAGCCGCCATTAACGCCGGTGCCAAAACCATCAATATCCCTGATACCGTCGGTTACACCATGCCATTTGAGTTTGGTGGAATCATTTCTGGCCTGTATGAACGCGTACCGAATATCGATAAAGCCATCATCTCCGTGCACACCCATGATGATTTAGGTCTGGGCGTTGGCAACGCGCTGGCGGCCGTTCACGCCGGTGCTCGCCAGGTGGAAGGCGCAATGAACGGTATCGGCGAACGCGCCGGTAACTGCTCACTGGAAGAAGTGATCATGGCGATCAAAGTACGCAAAGATATTCTGAACGTACAGACCCGCATTAATCACCAGGAAATTTGGCGTACCAGTCAGTTAGTCAGCCAAATCTGTAACATGCCTATCCCGGCCAACAAAGCGATTGTTGGTAGCGGCGCGTTTGCCCACTCTTCCGGCATCCATCAGGACGGCGTACTGAAAAATCGTGAAAACTACGAAATCATGACGCCTGAATCCATCGGCCTGAACCAGGTACAGCTGAACCTGACGTCCCGTTCCGGACGTGCCGCGGTGAAACACCGTATGGACGAGATGGGATATAAAGAAAATGAATACAACCTGGACAACCTGTACGACGCCTTCCTGAAACTGGCGGATAAAAAAGGTCAGGTATTTGATTACGACCTGGAAGCACTGGCCTTTATTAACAAACAGCAAGAAGAGCCAGAGCATTTCCGTCTGGATTACTTCAGCGTGCAGTCCGGCTCAAATGACATCGCCACCGCCTCCGTCAAGCTGGCCTGCGGTGAAGAAGTGAAAGCCGAAGCGGCGAACGGTAACGGCCCGGTCGATGCCATTTATCAGGCCATCAACCGTGTTACCGAATACAACATTGAACTGGTGAAATACAGCCTGACCGCCAAAGGGCACGGTAAAGATGCGCTGGGTCAGGTGGATATCGTCGCCAACTATAACGGTCGCCGCTTCCACGGCGTCGGTCTGGCGACAGATATCGTCGAATCTTCCGCTAAAGCAATGGTTCATGTGCTGAACAACATCTGGCGCGCCGAAGAAGTCGAAAAAGAATTGCAACGCAAAGCTCAGAACAACGAGAACAACAAGGAAACCGTGTGATGTCGAAGAATTATCATATTGCTGTTTTGCCGGGTGACGGTATTGGCCCGGAAGTGATGGCGCAAGCCTTGAAGGTACTGGACGCAATCCGCAACCGTTTTAACATGCGCATTACCACCAGCCACTATGATGTGGGTGGTGCGGCCATTGATAACCACGGCCAGCCGCTGCCGCCAGCGACGGTTGAAGGCTGTGAGCAAGCTGATGCCATTTTGTTTGGCTCCGTTGGCGGCCCGAAATGGGAACATCTGCCGCCTAACCAGCAACCCGAGCGTGGTGCACTGCTGCCGTTGCGTAAGCACTTCAAATTATTCAGTAACCTGCGTCCGGCGAAGTTGTACCAGGGGCTGGAAGCCTTTTGCCCGCTGCGCGCCGACATTGCAGCTAACGGTTTCGACATCCTGTGTGTACGTGAACTGACCGGCGGGATCTACTTCGGTCAGCCAAAAGGCCGCGAAGGCAGCGGACAACATGAAAAAGCGTTTGATACCGAGGTTTATCACCGTTTCGAGATCGAACGTATTGCGCGTATCGCGTTTGAATCCGCTCGCCAGCGTCGCCGTAAAGTCACATCGATTGATAAAGCGAACGTACTGCAAACATCGATTCTGTGGCGCGAAATCGTCAATGAAATTGCGAATGAATATCCGGACGTTGAACTGGCGCATATGTACATCGACAATGCGACGATGCAGTTGATCAAAGATCCCTCCCAGTTCGACGTGCTGCTGTGTTCCAACCTGTTTGGCGACATTCTGTCTGACGAATGCGCCATGATCACGGGCTCAATGGGGATGTTGCCGTCTGCCAGCCTGAATGAGCAGGGTTTTGGCCTGTACGAGCCCGCTGGCGGTTCTGCACCCGATATCGCAGGGAAGAATATTGCCAATCCTATCGCCCAAATTCTGTCACTGGCGCTGCTGTTGCGTTACAGCCTGGATGCCAATGATGCGGCAACCGCCATTGAGAGCGCCATCAACCGCGCATTAGAAGAAGGCATTCGCACCGGTGACTTAACCCGTGGCGCTGCCGCAGTCGGTACCGATGAAATGGGTGACATTATTGCCCGTTATGTCGCAGAAGGGGTGTAATCATGGCCAAAACGTTATACGAAAAATTGTTTGATGCGCACGTCGTCTTTGAGGCGCAAAACGAAACCCCGCTGTTGTATATCGACAGACATCTGGTGCATGAAGTGACCTCTCCGCAGGCGTTTGATGGGCTGCGCGCGCATGGACGTCAAGTGCGCCAGCCAGGCAAAACCTTTGCCACCATGGACCACAACGTCTCCACGCAGACCAAAGACATTAACGCTTCCGGCGAGATGGCGCGTATTCAGATGCAGGAATTGATCAAAAACTGTAATGAATTTGGCGTCGAACTGTACGACCTGAATCATCCGTATCAGGGGATCGTCCACGTAATGGGGCCTGAACAAGGCGTGACGTTGCCGGGTATGACCATCGTCTGCGGCGACTCCCACACCGCCACCCACGGCGCGTTCGGCGCGTTGGCCTTTGGTATTGGCACCTCTGAAGTTGAACACGTGCTGGCGACGCAGACCCTGAAACAAGGGCGCGCCAAAACCATGAAGATTGAAGTCAACGGTAAAGCAGCCCCTGGTATTACCGCCAAAGATATCGTGCTGGCGATTATCGGTAAAACCGGTAGCGCGGGCGGCACCGGGCACGTGGTTGAGTTTTGCGGCGAAGCCATTCGCGAACTGAGCATGGAAGGCCGTATGACCCTGTGTAACATGGCCATTGAAATGGGTGCCAAAGCGGGTCTGGTCGCACCGGATGAAACCACCTTTAACTATGTGCAAGGGCGTTTACACGCACCGAAGGGCGAAGATTTTACCCACGCGGTTGAGTACTGGAAAACGCTGAAAACCGACGATGGTGCCACCTTTGATACCGTCGTCACCCTGCAGGCAGAAGAGATCGCGCCGCAAGTCACCTGGGGAACGAACCCGGGTCAGGTCATCTCGGTAAACGATAATATTCCCGACCCGGCATCATTTACCGATCCGGTGGAACGCGCATCGGCTGAGAAAGCGTTGGCTTACATGGGATTAAAACCGGGCATTCCGTTAACAGAAGTTGCTATCGATAAAGTGTTCATCGGTTCCTGCACCAACTCGCGTATTGAAGATTTACGCGCCGCAGCGGAAATCGCCAAAGGCCGTAAAGTCGCACCGGGCGTACAGGCGCTGGTGGTGCCGGGTTCTGGTCCGGTGAAAGCGCAAGCGGAAGCAGAAGGTCTGGATAAGATTTTTATCGAAGCTGGGTTTGAATGGCGTTTACCGGGCTGTTCGATGTGTCTGGCGATGAACAATGACCGCCTGAATCCGGGTGAGCGCTGTGCCTCCACCAGCAACCGTAACTTTGAAGGCCGTCAGGGCCGTGGTGGTCGCACGCATTTAGTCAGCCCGGCCATGGCCGCCGCAGCCGCCGTTACCGGTCATTTTGCCGACATTCGCAGCATCAAATAAGGAAACTACCATGGCAGAGAAATTTACCCAGCATACCGGCCTGGTTGTCCCACTGGATGCGGCCAACGTTGATACCGACGCCATTATTCCCAAACAGTTTTTGCAGAAGGTGACGCGTACCGGTTTTGGCGCTCATCTGTTCAACGACTGGCGTTTTCTGGACGAAAAAGGTCAACAGCCTAATCCTGAGTTCGAGCTGAACTTCCCGGAATATAAAGGCGCGTCCATTCTGCTCGCGCGGGAAAACTTTGGCTGCGGCTCTTCTCGCGAACATGCGCCGTGGGCGCTGACCGATTACGGTTTTAAAGTGGTGATCGCCCCAAGCTTCGCCGACATCTTCTACGGTAACAGCTTCAATAACCAACTGCTGCCGGTCACCCTGAGCGATGCGCAGGTGGATGAACTGTTTGCGCAGGTGTTAGCCAATCCAGGCATTAAATTTGAAGTGGATCTGGAAGCGCAGGTGGTGAAAGCGGGCGATAAGTCTTACAGCTTTAAAATCGACGACTTCCGCCGTCACTGCATGCTGAATGGTCTCGACAGCATCGGGCTGACGCTGCAGCATGAAGCGGCCATCACCGAGTACGAAAACGAGCAGCCAGTGTTTATGCGCTAGTCCTTGTTATGCCGGATGCGCTGCGCTTATCCGGCCTACATATGCGCTCCAATTGTAGGCCGGATAAGGCGTTTACGCCGCCATCCGGCACTTTATAAATCAAACATCCTTCACCCGCCCGGTCATCACCAACGTAACCACTGAAATCGCCGCGATTACCCAGTAAACGGCAAAATGTCCGTAACTTTGTGCAACAGCACCCTGAATCACCCCCGCCAGAATGACGCCGGTCGAAATACTGTTGGTAAATAATGTGGTCGCTGAACCCGCGCGTCCGGGCATCAGATCCTGAAACCACAGCATGCCTATCCCAGCGACAATACCGATGAATACGGCGTTAAACAGTTGCAATATAAGCAGAGCCGTATGGCTATGAAAGAAGATCAGCCCCAGATAAAACAGCACGCCGGCCGCCACGGCGACGATCATCATTCGCCGTTTACCAAAGTGTTTCACGTAGTAGCCCGCCAGAATCATCGCCGGAATTTCCAGCCCGGCAGCCGTCCCCATTAAAATGCCCGCCAGCTTATCGGGCAGCCCTAAATCCTGGCTAATCCACAGTGGCATATCAATGATGTACATGGTATTGCAGGTCCACATCAGCGTGGAGGCAATAAACAGCATCCGCACATTTTTGTCCTGCCAACCGCCGGTCTGTTCCAGCGGCACGTCAACGGACTGCTCCACCCGAGCGACAGACGGCAGTATCAGCGCAATCAGCACCAGGCTAATGGCAAAAATCCCTGCGGCAATGGAAAACATCGCCGTAAAGCCGTAATTCAGCGCCAGCATGAAGGCCAGCGGCGGTCCGATCACCCAGGCCAGCGAAAGCTGCGCACGCATCACCGAACTAAACATCACTACTTCACGCGCGGAGTTATCCGCATATTCCCGCGCCAGCGCAAACAGCTGCGGCATGGCGGTATTCGCCAGCGAGGCCAGCAGCACACCGCAGGTGATCAACGTGAGATAATGGCGATTAAACGCAAACAGCAGCGCGTTGCCAATCGCCATCAGGCAGCAAAACATGATCAGCTTGCGCCGATCGCCCTGGCTGTCGGATCGTTTTGCAAGCCCGAGGCTAACCACGATCCCGGCAATCGCATTGACGGTGTAAAACAGCCCGACCCAAAATGGTTGCGCCCCGACTTCGCGGCTCAGGAACAGGCTCAGCGTGGGGGCCTGCAACGCCCCTGCCACGCCCATCATAAAAGCGACCAGCATAAATGCCGCGTAAACGCCGTTGAGGCGCCGTCCCATGGTCATAATCCAGAGCATTGTTATCCCTATTGGCTGGGCT
>NZ_SZWR01000012.1:296841-347077 GCF_005280875.1 Citrobacter sp. wls827 | reverse complement strand
TGGCGGGTGAACGAGGCTGTATCCTGCCATTATATCTGGCATCGACGCTGGGTAAAAAACGCATAATCCAGGCGGAGGGCGCTGGGTATAGAAATCTATTCCCAAGCCTGACAACGCAGAGTATGCGTTTTTTACACGCGTCCCGGAGGGCTGGGGCCATTTTTTCACATAGCTGTGTTGCTCACACCTTATTTGGTTCACCAAATTTCACTGTTCGCGCCTTGCCATGTGAAAAAATAGCCACCAGCGATGCTCAGAGATAATGGCAGGATACAGCCTGCACCAATACTCAGTCACACATGATGTCTGCAATGCGTAATTCAGAGGTCAGGCTGTCACCTCCCACTGCATCAGTTCTTCGAGCATCTTTAAGCGCTGCGGTGCGCTCAGGCAAGCCAACCAGGACGTTTTTTCCGTCGCGGTAAAGTACTTCAACCAGAATTGACGCATAGATGACCCCTTCGTTGTCTCATCGCTTCATCGGAATCTATTATTGGCTTAATATAGGGATTATAAAATTGCTGAGTTTTCCGCAGGAGTTCCCCTTTTATGTCTTCTGGTCGTTTGCAACAACAGTTCATCCGTCTGTGGCAATGCTGTGACGGCAAAACGCAAGACACCACGCTGAACGAGCTGGCAGAGCTGCTTAGCTGCTCGCGCCGCCATATGCGTACCCTGCTTAATACCATGCAGGAGCGCGGTTGGTTAACGTGGGAAGCCGAGGTTGGACGCGGTAAACGCTCACGCCTGACATTCCTCTACACCGGGCTGGCGCTCCAGCAGCAACGCGCAGAAGACCTGTTGGAACAGGATCGCATCGATCAACTGGTGCAACTGGTCGGTGACAAAACGGCCGTACGGCAAATGCTGGTTTCCCACCTCGGCCGCAGCTTTCGTCAGGGTCGGCATATCATGCGCGTTCTCTATTATCGTCCCATGCGCAACCTGCTACCTGGTACGGCGCTACGCCGCTCCGAAACCCATATCGCCCGACAAATCTTCAGCGCCTTACTTCGCGTAAATGAGGAAAATGGGGAACTGGAAGCGGACATTGCCCATCACTGGCAGCAGATTTCACCTTTACACTGGCGATTCTTCCTGCGACCGGGGATCCATTTTCATCACGGTCGTGAGCTGGAGATGGACGATGTGATCACCTCATTGACCCGAATTAACACGTTGCCTCTGTACTCTCACATTACACAAATCGTCTCTCCCACGGCCTGGACGCTGGATATCCATCTGTCCCAGCCCGACCGTTGGCTTCCCTGGTTATTGGGGCAAGTCCCCGCCATGATCCTGCCGCGAGAATGGGAAACGCTGAATAACTTCTCCAGCCACCCGATTGGTACTGGCCCATATGCGGTGATGAGAAACACCAATAACCAGCTGAAAATTCACGCATTTGATGATTACTTTGGTTACCGGGCGCTGATCGACGAAGTGAACGTTTGGGTGTTACCTGACATCGGCGAAGAGCCAGGCGGCGGTTTGACGCTAAAAGGTCCCACAGAGGATGAAAAGGCGATTGAAAGTCGCCTCGAAGAAGGTTGCTACTACCTGCTGTTTGATGCACGATCCCACCGCGGCGCAAATCAGGAGGTCCGCGAGTGGGCTAGCCGCGTACTCTCGCCAACCCATTTAATTTGCCACGCCGACGAACAGTATCAGCGACTGTGGTTCCCCGCCTACGGCTTACTGCCTCGCTGGCATCACGCCAGACCCGGCCATGGCGAAAAACCAGCCGGGCTGGAAACGCTGACGCTCACTTACTATCGCGATCACATCGAACACCGGATTATCGCGCAGATCATGAAAACGCTGCTGGCTGCGCATCAGGTGCAGTTGACTATTCAGGAGATCGACTACGATCAATGGCATGCGGGAGAAATCGTCAGCGATATTTGGCTAAACAGCGCCAACTTTACCCTACCGCTGGACTTCTCGCTGTTCGCCCATTTGTGCGAAGTCCCGCTGCTGCAAAACTGTATCTCACGGGACTGGGAAAACGATGCGGCTCGCTGGCGAACGGGCGAAATGAGCCTGGCAGCATGGTGCCAACAGCTGCTCGCCACAAAGGCCATTGTGCCATTAATCCACCACTGGCTGATCATTCAGGGACAGCGCAGTATGCGCGGGTTACGCATAAATACCCTCGGCTGGTTTGATTTTAAATCGGCGTGGTTTGCTCCGCCGGATCCTTAATTGATGCTAAGCAACAAAATCATTACACTAACGCCGTTCTCAACGGGGTGCTAAATAAAAACATACACAGAATCATTCGATCTGCGTATGGGCTGAGAGATACCCGTCGAACCTGATCCGGATAATGCCGGCGAAGGGATTTGAGGCTTATCTCAAGTCCTTTGCCACCCAACTCTTGAGGTGCAAAGTGTTTAAAAAATGTCTTCCGCTTTTACTGCTGTGCGCAGCGCCTGTCTTCGCCAAACCTGTACTGACCGTCTATACCTACGACTCGTTCGCAGCTGACTGGGGCCCGGGCCCGACAATCAAAAAAGCCTTTGAAGCTGACTGCAACTGTGAATTAAAACTGGTCGCGCTGGAAGATGGCGTTTCATTGCTTAACCGCCTGCGCATGGAAGGAAAAAACAGTAAAGCCGACGTTGTACTCGGTCTGGATAACAACCTTCTGGAAGCCGCCACACAAACCAAACTGTTTGCCAAAAGTGGTGTAGCAAACGACACCGTTAACGTACCCGGCGGCTGGAAAAACGATACCTTCGTTCCGTTTGACTACGGCTATTTCGCCTTCGTTTATGATAAGAACAAGCTGAAGAATCCGCCCAAAAGCCTGAAGGAACTGGTTGAAAGCGACCAAAAATGGCGCGTCATTTATCAGGATCCGCGCACCAGCACGCCGGGTCTGGGTCTGCTGCTATGGATGCAGAAAGTCTATGGCGATAAAGCGCCAGAGGCGTGGCAGAAACTGGCAGCCAAAACCGTCACCGTCACCAAGGGCTGGAGCGAAGCCTACGGCCTGTTCCTGAAAGGTGAAAGCGATCTGGTGCTCAGCTACACCACCTCTCCGGCCTATCACATCATCGCCGAGAAAAAAGACAACTACGCCGCCGCTAATTTTAGCGAAGGCCACTATTTGCAGGTGGAAGTCGCCGCGCGTACCACGGCCAGCAAGCAGCCGGAACTGGCCGAGAAGTTCCTGAAGTTTATGGTGTCTCCGGCATTCCAGAATGCGATTCCGACCGGCAACTGGATGTATCCGGTGACGCAGGTCGCCCTGCCGTCAGGATTCGAGCAACTGACTAAGCCAGCCACCGCGCTGGAATTTACGCCGCAGCAGGTTGCAGCTCAACGCCAGGCATGGATTAGCGAATGGCAACGCGCCGTCAGCCGTTAATCCCCGGCTGGCTGGTTCCAGGGCTTTCAGCTGCCACATTGATGGTGGCTGTCGCGTTGGCCGCGTTTCTGGCGCTGTGGTTTAACGCCCCGCAGGGAGAGTGGCTCTCGCTGTGGCAAGATGACTACCTGTGGCACGTGGTGCGCTTTTCTTTCTGGCAGGCTTTTCTATCCGCTGTGCTGTCGGTTGTCCCGGCGATTTTCCTTGCCAGAGCGCTCTATCGTCGCCGTTTTCCAGGACGTCTGGCGCTGCTGCGTCTGTGCGCAATGACGTTAATCCTGCCGGTGCTGGTCGCGGTATTCGGCATTCTTAGCGTCTACGGTCGCCAGGGTTGGCTGGCCTCACTCTGGCAAGTCTTCGGGCTGGAATGGACCTTTTCACCGTACGGTTTGCAGGGCATTCTGCTGGCGCACGTCTTTTTCAATCTGCCGATGGCCAGCCGTCTGCTGTTGCAGTCGCTGGAGAATATTCCCGGCGAGCAGCGGCAGTTAGCCGCTCAGTTAGGTATGCGCGGCTGGCATTTCTTCCGTTTTGTTGAATGGCCGTGGCTGCGTCGTCAGATCCTGCCCGTCGCAGCACTCATCTTTATGCTGTGCTTCGCCAGCTTCGCCACCGTTTTATCGCTGGGCGGTGGGCCGCAGGCCACCACCATCGAGCTGGCTATCTATCAGGCGCTGAATTTTGATTACGATCCTGCCCGCGCAGCCATGCTGGCGTTGATCCAGATGATTTGTTGTCTGGCACTGGTGCTGCTCAGCCAACGTTTGAGCCGCGCCATCGCCCCCGGCACCACGCTGGTTCAGGGCTGGCGGGATCCCGACGATCGTCTGCACAGCCGTCTGGCTGACTTAATTCTGATTGTTCTCGCTCTGTTGCTGTTGCTTCCGCCGTTGCTGGCGGTGATTGTCGATGGCTTAAACCGCCATGTACTGGATGTTCTTAGACAACCCGTACTGTGGCAGGCGCTGGGAACCTCGCTGCGCATTGCGCTGGCGGCAGGTGCGTTGTGCGTCATACTCACCATGATGCTGTTATGGAGCAGTCGTGAACTGCGTGCCCGACAACGGGCGCTGGCAGGACAAATGCTGGAGCTGAGCGGCATGATGATCCTCGCCATGCCGGGTATCGTGCTGGCAACCGGCTTCTTTCTGCTGCTCAATAACACTATTGGGCTTCCCGAATCTGCCGACGGCATTGTTATTTTTACCAATGCGCTGATGGCGATCCCTTATGCATTGAAGGTGCTGGAAAACCCAATGCGTGACGTCACTGCGCGCTATAGTATGTTGTGCCAGTCGTTGGGCATTGAGGGATGGTCGCGCCTGAAAGTGGTTGAACTGCGCGCCCTGAAGCGCCCGCTGGCACAGGCGATGGCGTTTGCCTGCGTGCTGTCGATTGGCGATTTTGGTGTAGTGGCGTTATTTGGTAATGAGGATTTCCGCACCCTGCCGTTTTATTTATATCAGCAGATTGGCTCTTATCGCAGTCAGGATGGCGCGGTTACGGCGTTATTACTGCTGATCCTGTGCTTTACGCTGTTTACCGTTATTGAGAAATTGCCGGGTCGAAATGTTAAAACTGATTGATATCACATGGCTTTATCACCATCTGCCCATGCGCTTTACGCTGTCGGTCACGCATGGTGAGCAGGTAGCGATACTCGGGCCAAGCGGCGCCGGGAAAAGTACGCTTCTGAATCTGATTGCCGGCTTTCTGACACCTGCCAGCGGCACGATGATGATTGCAGGTGAAGATCACACCACCACACCACCCTCTCGTCGCCCGGTTTCGATGCTGTTTCAGGAAAACAACCTGTTCAGTCATCTGAGCGTGCAGCAAAATATCGGCCTGGGCCTGAATCCAGGATTGAAGCTGAACGCACCGCAGCGGGAGAAAATGCACCATATCGCCCGGCAAATGGGTCTTGATAACCTGCTGGACAGGCTTCCGGGCGAGCTTTCCGGCGGGCAGCGACAACGTGTGGCGCTGGCGCGTTGCCTGGTGCGCGAACAACCTATTTTGCTACTTGATGAACCGTTCTCTGCGCTTGACCCTGCGCTGCGCCAGGAGATGTTAACGCTGGTGGCTGAGGTCTGTCGCGATAAGCAACTTACGTTGCTGATGGTTTCGCACAGCGTAGAAGATGCGGCGCGCATTGCGACGCGTTCGATTGTGGTCGCCGACGGACGCATCGCCTGGCAGGGCAAAACGGATGCGTTATTAAGCGGTCAGGCCAGCGCCTCGGCGTTATTGGGCATTAAAGCATAATGCGTTGCCGGATAAGGCGAAGCCGCCATCCGGCAAAGGAATCGTCAGTAACCCACCACTTTGCGCAGAATATCGATATACACCGGCATCAGCGGATGGCGCAGCAACACCACCAGCGCAACCACGCCAATGCCGAGCGTCAACGGCGCCAGATACAACAAACGGCTGCGGGGGAAATACGCGGTTAAGCGATCGACAGCCGCTTTGCCGCTGCGCCACAACCGCCAGCAAAACCAACCGCCTACCCACAGCAGTAGCGCCGTGGCCAGCAGCAACCATTTGAAATCCCCACTCTGCATATCAGCAGGAATATCGATTGCCGCCCCCGCCAGGATCCCCGGCAGAAAATAGAACGGCGGCCACAACACGCAGCCGATGATATTGGGCACAATAAATTTCGCGACAGGCAGATCCAGCATGCCCGCCACCATCGGCACCAGCGGTCGCGTCGGACCAACAAAACGTCCCACCAGAATAGTAAACATGCTGTGCTGATGCAGCGCGTGCTCGGTTTTATCCAGCAATGCCTTGTTCTTTTTCATGAACGACCAACGGTGCAGCGGCTTTTTAAAGCGCCAGCCCAGCCAGAAGGAGATCCAGTCTCCCAATAAGCAACCAATGATGCCCGCAAGCCAGGCATGCCAGAAGTTCAGTTCGCCACTGCCAATCAGCGCCCCCAGCCCGGCCATCATCACGGTACCGGGCAGGATCAGGCCAACCAGCGCCAGCGACTCCAGAAAGGCCACCAAAAGTACGGCGATCAGAGAGTACAGGGCGGACTGGAGAATAAAGTGTTCCAGCAATGCTTGCATAATGTGTCCGTCAGATTTACGAAGCAGGGATTCTGCTAACCCTTCTCAACTTCGTCAAGCCATCAATTGTCTGAATAGATTGCGAGTTATGACAACTTTCAGGACACATCATTCACTTTTTATTCACATCCGGCGCGAAACTCGCTCGGACTGGCACCGGTACATTTTTTGAAAACGCGCGAGAAATAGAGCTGGTCGTCGAAGCCAACATTGCGACCCACCGTAGCAATAGGCATACGGGTGGTACTTAGCAATAGCTTGGCCTGGCTGATACGCTGATCCTCGCGCCAGCTTAATACGCTGATGCCCAACTGTTGGCGGAACAGATGCGACAACCGGGACGGTGACAGGCAGACATGCTGCGCAACGCTGGCAATATCAAAATTACTGTCCGCCAGATGATCGCTGATGTACTGGCAGGCATCGCGCACGCGATTGTCCATGGGTGGGTGCAGCGATTCATTAATGGCGTCCATACGTCTGAGCAATAATTGCTCCAGCAGGTTTATCGCCAACAGTTCGGAATAGCGCCCTTCCCCCTGTCCGGCATGAATGATCTGTCCAAACAGTTCGTTAAAATGCGGCTGGTGCGCTTCATCCGGGCGGAAAAAACCGGTCTGGGCAAAGATTGCCGGCCAGGCCAGCCACTCCTGCCAGTAGGCGCGCGGGCGAAAATAAACCCACTGGTGATACCACTCGCTGGCGTCAGGATGGCGTCCGTAGTGGTGAATTTCTCCGGGAGGAAACAGCAAAATATCCCCAGGACGACAGACAAACTGCTGGCCCTGGTTATTGATAACCCCCTCGCCACGGATGGTGAGATTGAGGATGTAGCCCTTCATCCCCAGCGGCCTGTCGATAAAAAAATCCAGGTATCCGTTCGCCTCAATGGGGGTTAATCCGGCCACCAAATGCGCGTTAAACGAATAGCCTGGCAGCAAGGGATCGTTTTGCGTTTCAGCCATAATTTCAATACTCCCTAGGTTCTGCTAAGAAACAATTTGTCCATATTATGCCAGACATCATCGCCGTCGCCGCTGCGGGCCGCTGTGTTTGCGGTAATGGACCATCAACCCCGCTTGTGAAAAGCACTTTGTAAAAAACATGTCCCAAGCCAACGTCAAAATCGGCTAACAAAAGTGTCTATAACTACGGCAGAAATGTCCACATTGATTATTTGCACGGCGTCACACTTTGTGATGTCACAGCATTTTAATCCATAAGATTAGCGAATCCTGCCTGACGGTTTTTATCCCTGGTCACTACTGTTTATCCATACCCGTATTTTTGGATGGAGTAAAACGATGGCGATTACAATTGGCCTCGATTTTGGTAGTGATTCAGTACGCGCGTTGGCAGTGGAATGCGCCACCGGTGAAGAAATCGCCACCAGCGTAGAGTGGTATCCACGTTGGCAGGAAGGGCAATATTGTGATGGCCCGAACAACCAGTTTCGCCATCATCCGCGCGACTATATTGAATCGATGGAAGCGGCGCTGAAAACCGTGCTGGTCGAACTGAGCGCTGAACAGCGTGCGGAAGTGGTCGGAATTGGCGTTGACAGTACCGGCTCAACCCCGGCCCCCATTGATGCAGACGGTAACGTACTGGCGCTGCGTCCGGAGTTCGCTGAAAACCCGAACGCCATGTTTGTCCTGTGGAAAGATCACACCTCAGTAGAAGAAGCGGAAGAAATTACCCGTCTGTGCCACACGCCGGGCAAGATCGATTACTCCCGCTATATCGGCGGTATTTATTCCAGCGAATGGTTCTGGGCCAAAATCCTGCATGTGACCCGCCAGGATGATGCGGTTGCAGAGGCTGCGGTTTCATGGATTGAGCTGTGCGACTGGGTTCCGGCCCTGCTCTCCAATACCGTACGCCCGCAGGATATTCGCCGCGGACGCTGCAGCGCCGGACACAAATCCCTGTGGCATGAAAGCTGGGGCGGTCTGCCGCCAGCCAGTTTCTTTGATGAGCTCGACCCCATCCTTAACCGCCATCTGCCATACCCAATGTTTACCGATACTGTCACGGCCGACCTGCCGGTTGGCACCCTGTGCGCCGAGTGGGCGCAGCGTCTGGGGCTACCGGAAAGCGTGGTGATTGCAGGCGGCGCTTTTGACTGCCATATGGGCGCAGTCGGCGCGGGCGCACAGCCCAATACGCTGGTAAAAGTCATCGGCACCTCAACCTGCGACATTCTGATTGCCGACAAACACAGCGTCGGCGAACGCGCGGTGAAAGGCATATGCGGCCAGGTTGATGGCAGCGTAGTGCCTGATTTTATTGGCCTTGAGGCGGGACAGTCTGCTTTCGGCGATATCTATGCCTGGTTTAGCCGCGTACTGAGCTGGCCGCTGGAGCAGCTTGCCGCGCAGCATCCGGAGCTGAAGACCCAGATTAAAGCCAGCCAAAAACAACTGTTGCCAGCGCTCACCGAAGCCTGGGCGAAAAATCCGTCGCTGGATCACCTGCCGGTGGTACTCGACTGGTTTAACGGTCGCCGTACGCCCAATGCCAACCAACGTTTGAAAGGGGTGATTACCGATCTCAATCTGGCCACCGACGCACCAGCGCTGTTCGGTGGGCTGATTGCCGCCACGGCCTTTGGCGCGCGCGCAATTCAGGAATGCTTCACCGAACAGGGCATTGCGGTTAATAACGTGATGGCGTTAGGTGGCATCGCCCGCAAAAACCCGGTCATCATGCAGACCTGCTGTGACGTGCTGAACCGTCCGCTACAAATCGTTGCTTCCGACCAGTGCTGCGCACTCGGTGCGGCTATCTTCGCCGCCGTAGCCGCTAAGGTCCACGCGGACATTCCCGCCGCCCAACAAAAAATGGCGAGCGCCGTAGAAAAGACGATGCAACCTCGCCCAGAACAGGCTCAACGTTTTGAACAGCTTTACCGCCGCTACCAGCAATGGGCAGTAAGCGCTGAACAACAATACCTTCCGACTGCCATGCCGGCGCAAAAAACACCGGTAAACCAGGCAACCCTGACACATTAAGGACACGACAATGACGATTTTTGATAACTATGAAGTGTGGTTTGTGATTGGTAGCCAGCATCTGTATGGCCCTGAAACCCTGCGTCAGGTAACCCAACATGCCGAGCACGTCGTTAACGAACTGAATACTGAAGCTAAACTGCCCTGCAAACTGGTCTTAAAACCGCTGGGCACCTCGCCTGACGAAATCACCGCTATTTGCCGTGACGCCAACTATGACGATCGCTGCGCAGGGATGGTGGTCTGGCTGCATACCTTCTCGCCGGCGAAAATGTGGATCAACGGCCTGGCGATCCTCAACAAACCGCTGATGCAGTTCCACACCCAGTTTAACGCCGCCCTGCCGTGGGACAGCATTGATATGGACTTTATGAACCTGAACCAAACCGCGCACGGCGGTCGTGAGTTCGGCTTCATCGGCGCACGTATGCGTCAGCAGCACGCCGTGGTCACCGGTCACTGGCAGGACAAACAGGCACACGAACGCATCGGCTCCTGGATGCGACAGGCCGTGTCCAAACAGGACACTCGCCATCTGAAAGTCTGTCGTTTTGGCGACAACATGCGCGAAGTTGCGGTCACCGATGGCGATAAAGTTGCCGCGCAGATCAAATTCGGCTTCTCGGTAAACACCTGGGCCGTGGGCGATCTGGTGCAGGTCGTGAACGCAATTAGCGACGGCGAAATCAACGCACTAATCGATGAGTATGAAAGCTCTTACACCATGACGGCGGCAACGCAAGTCCACGGTGAAAAACGTCAGAACGTACTGGAAGCCGCCCGTATTGAACTGGGGATGAAGCGCTTCCTGGAACAGGGCGGATTCCACGCCTTTACGACAACATTCGAAGATTTACACGGCCTGAAACAGCTCCCGGGTCTGGCCGTACAGCGTCTGATGCAGCAAGGCTATGGCTTTGCTGGCGAAGGCGACTGGAAAACCGCCGCTCTGCTTCGCATCATGAAGGTGATGTCAACCGGTCTGCAGGGCGGCACCTCATTTATGGAGGATTACACCTACCACTTCGAGAAAGGCAACGATCTGGTACTTGGTTCGCACATGCTGGAAGTGTGCCCGTCCATCGCGGTGGAAGAGAAACCGATCCTCGACGTACAACACCTCGGCATTGGTGGTAAAGACGATCCCGCCCGTCTGATCTTCAACACCAAAACCGGCCCGGCCGTGGTTGCCAGCCTGATCGATCTCGGCGATCGCTATCGTCTGCTGGTTAACTGCATCGACACCGTACCAACCCCACATGAGCTGCCGAAACTGCCGGTGGCAAACGCACTGTGGAAAGCCCAGCCGGATCTGCCAACCGCATCTGAAGCCTGGATCCTTGCCGGAGGCGCGCACCACACTGTGTTCAGCCACGCGCTGGATCTGAACGATATGCGCCAGTTCGCAGAAATGCACGATATCGAGATCGCCGTGATCGACAACGATACCCGTCTGCCAGCCTTTAAAGACGCGCTGCGCTGGAACGACGTGTATTACGGTTTTAAACGCTAAGATACGGATTGCCCGGTGGCACTGCGTTTACCGGGCCTACGATCCTGTAGGCCGGATAAGCGAAGCGCCATCCGGCAGGGAGACAATAATGTTAGAAGATCTTAAACGTCAGGTGCTGGAAGCCAATCTGGCGTTGCCTAAGCACAACCTGGTCACCCTGACCTGGGGCAACGTTAGCGCAGTCGATCGCGAACGCGGCGTATTTGTGATTAAACCATCCGGTGTCGATTACAGCGTAATGACCGCAGAAGATATGGTCGTCGTCAGTATCGCTACCGGTGAAGTGGTGGAAGGTAATAAAAAGCCCTCTTCCGATACCCCAACGCACCGTCTGCTGTATCAGGCTTTCCCGACCATTGGCGGCATTGTTCACACCCATTCCCGTCATGCAACCATCTGGGCGCAGGCGGGGCAGTCTATTCCCGCCACGGGGACCACTCATGCGGACTATTTCTACGGCACGATTCCCTGCACACGGAAAATGACCGAGGAAGAAATCAACGGCGAATATGAGTGGGAAACCGGTAACGTGATCGTTGAAACCTTTGAGAAACAAGGCATTGATGCTTCGCAGATGCCAGGCGTGCTGGTGCACTCTCACGGTCCGTTTGCCTGGGGAAAAAATGCTGAAGATGCTGTACACAACGCTATCGTGCTGGAAGAAGTGGCCTATATGGGGATCTTCTGCCGCCAGCTCGCGCCGCAATTGCCGGATATGCAACAAACCCTGTTAGATAAACACTACCTGCGCAAACACGGTGCAAAAGCCTACTACGGACAGTAACCTTGATATAAGCGCGTTTTAGTCGTCACGCGCTTTATTTCTACTCGGCTATATATTCAGCAAAAGCACTTTGATAAACACAGTTATTAGAACAAACATACTCAATCACATTGTCATAATTCCCATGAGTTTCCTCTCCTTCCAGAGAATGGAAGAAAATATAATCTGTTATCGTTGACTGCCATTTCTGCCCACGCAACAAATAATTAATTACCGTATCACGATGACCATTTCTTCTGTCATACCCCTGCCAGTGAAAAAAAGCGTTTCCACTTTCAATTATTTCAGCCCGCCAAATTTGTCCGGTCCATGTTTTGTACTCAATATATTTGCTCACAGTTTTGATTGATGGGTTTGAAAGTTGAGTGTTAACAAACAGATAATACTGGTATCCAGGCAAAATCGCCTGAGTATAGACATTCATAAAAACTCCATTTCATCATTTTCCCGGATATGTATTAAGAAGCACCCGAACAGCAAGCTGAGAATAAAATAATATCCCGAGATAAAAACCAAATTATACAGAGAGACTCCCGACGAATTCGAACTGAAAATCCGTTTCTATTCGGCAATAAACATGATTAAATATATATTATATTTCAAACTCATATCCGGATGCTTCGAATAAAATCTTTACATCAACCATTAATAAACACAAATGAAAAAAGTAACTTTTCCTGAATCCGAGAAAGATGTAGCAAAAATAAATAAGCACAAATCTGAAAAATAGCAAACATCCGATAATGGACTTAATAATACCAATCAATAACCCAGATGGACAGTTTCCATTTAAAACAACAGCCACACAAATAAAATAGTTTACTGCAACGCGTCTTAGGCACGACATTCATATATTAAATGCGAAGATAACCCATGCTGGCACAACACATTTTTTACTCAGAGACGCTTTTTACTCCGGCGGATACCGCGTCTTACGCCTCATACCTGTACAAAATAACAGTACAATCATGTAAACCAGGCTATAATAATGTCTGGTTTTTTGATGGATACGCAGCGTGGCGCAGGCAGGATTTATTTTAACCCGGCACTGGCGGGATACCCCGCAGGGGACAGAGGTTTCATTCTGGCTGGCAACCGACAGCGGGCCATTGCAGGTCACGCTAGCGCCGCAGGAGTCGGTCGCTTTTATCCCCACCAGCCAGACACCCCGCGTCACCACACTGTTACGCACTGAAAAAGGTTATCGCCTGACGCCGCTTCAGCTGCAAGACTTTCACCGTCAGCCCGTTTCTGGCCTGTATTGCCATTCACATCGCCAGCTTATGCGGCTGGAAAGACTGCTGCGCGAAAATGGTGTAACGGTCTACGAGGCCGATGTCCGTCCGCCGGAGCGCTATTTGATGGAGCGCTTTATTACATCTCCTGTCTGGGTCGAAGGCGACAGGCATGACGGCGCGCTGATCAATGCTCGCCTGAAACCGAATCCGGATTATCGACCGCCGCTGAAATGGGTTTCGCTGGATATCGAAACCACGCGCCACGGTGAACTCTACTGCATCGGCCTTGAAGGTTGCGGCCAGCGAATTGTCTACATGCTCGGCCCGGAAAACGGTAATGCCTCAGCGCTGGATTTTGAACTTGAGTACGTTGCCAGCCGTCCGCTGTTGCTGGAAAAGCTCAATGACTGGATTACCCTTCACGATCCTGATGTGATAATCGGCTGGAACGTCGTGCAATTCGATTTACGCGTCCTGCAAAAGCACGCCGAACGTTACCGCATTCCCCTGCGTTTTGGTCGTGACAATAGCGAGCTGGAGTGGCGCGAGCATGGCTTCAAAAACGGCGTGTTCTTCGCGCAGGCTAAAGGTCGCCTGATTATCGACGGCATTGAGGCGCTCAAATCCGCATTCTGGAATTTCTCATCGTTCTCGCTGGAAACGGTGTCGCAGGAGCTACTGGGCGAAGGGAAGTCAATTGATAATCCCTGGGACAGGATGGACGAAATCGATCGCCGGTTTGCCCAGGATAAGCCCGCGCTTGCCACCTACAATCTCAAAGACTGTGAACTGGTCACCCGCATTTTTCATAAAACCGAGATCATGCCATTTCTGCTGGAACGATCGACGGTCAACGGTCTGCCGGTCGACCGGCACGGTGGTTCAGTTGCCGCCTTCGGACATCTCTACCTGCCGCGCATGCACCGGGCGGGTTATGTGGCACCGAACCTGGGTGAAGTCCCCGCGCACGCCAGCCCAGGTGGCTACGTGATGGACTCGCGCCCAGGCTTATACGACTCGGTACTGGTGCTGGATTATAAAAGCCTGTACCCCTCAATAATTCGTACTTTTTTAATCGATCCGGTGGGGCTTATCGAAGGGATGGCGCAGCCGGATCCGGAGCACAGCACCGAAGGGTTCCTTGACGCCTGGTTCTCACGTGAAAAGCACTGCCTACCGGAAATCGTTACCCGGATCTGGCATGGGCGCGATGAAGCAAAACGCCACGGGAATAAGCCGCTCTCGCAGGCGCTGAAAATCATCATGAACGCATTTTACGGCGTGCTGGGAACCACCGCCTGTCGCTTTTTCGACCCGAGACTGGCCTCGTCCATTACCATGCGCGGTCATGCGATCATGCGCCAGACCAAAGCACTGATTGAAGCTCAGGGTTACGACGTTATCTATGGCGATACCGACTCGACCTTTGTCTGGCTGAAAAAGGCGCACTCAGAAGATGATGCCGCCCGGATTGGCCGTGAGCTGGTGAGCTATGTCAACGACTGGTGGGCGCAGTCCCTGAAGCAACAAAACCTGACCAGCGCGCTGGAGCTGGAATTTGAAACCCACTTTTGTCGATTTCTGATGCCGACCATTCGCGGTGCAGATACCGGCAGTAAAAAGCGCTACGCCGGGATGATTCAGGAAGGTACAGAGCAACGCATGGTGTTTAAGGGCCTGGAAACGGTAAGAACCGACTGGACGCCACTGGCCCAACAGTTTCAGCAGGAGCTATACCTGCGAATTTTTCGTAACGAACCTTATCAGGAGTTTGTTCGCGAGACTATCGACCGTCTGATGGCGGGTGAACTGGACGACCAACTGGTGTATCGCAAACGCCTGCGTCGCCCGTTAAGTGAATACCAGCGCAATGTGCCGCCACACGTGCGCGCCGCGCGCCTCGCCGATGAGCAAAATGTAAAGCTGGGACGTCCGCCGCAGTATCAGAATCGCGGCACCATTAAATATGTCTGGACGATAAATGGTCCAGAACCCGTGGATTATCAGCTTTCAGCCCTTGACTACGAGCACTATTTGACCCGGCAGATCCAGCCCGTAGCCGAGGGAATACTTCCCTTTATCGATGATAACTTTGCTACACTACTCACAGGGCAACTGGGGTTATTTTGACGCGTGACGAAACCGTCGCCATCCAGTACCATAGCGCCCTTTCCATTCCTGGACCCCAATACACTTGCTGCCACTTTACTCTGGCAGAGGGTGAGTATTGCCTGCAACTAAAGATATAGAGCCGAACATATATGCCTTTTACACTTGGTCAACGCTGGATCAGCGATACAGAAAGCGAATTGGGACTTGGTACCGTTGTCGCCATGGATGCGCGAACCGTCACTTTACTTTTCTCTTCGACGGGTGAAAACCGTCTGTATGCGCGCAGTGATTCCCCCGTGACCCGCGTGATGTTCAATCCTGGTGATACGATAACGAGCCATGAAGGCTGGCAACTGCATGTCGATGAAGTAAAAGAAGAAAACGGCCTGCTTGCCTATATCGGAACCCGCCTTGATACCGAAGAAACCGGTGTAACGCTGCGTGAAGTGCTGCTGGACAGCAAGCTGGTGTTCAGCAAACCACAGGATCGCCTGTTTGCCGGCCAGATTGACCGTATGGACCGCTTTGCGCTGCGCTATCGCGCACGTAAATTTCAGAGCGAGCAGTACCGTATGCCGTGGAGTGGTTTGCGTGGTCAACGTACCAGCCTGATCCCCCACCAGCTCAACATTGCCCATGATGTTGGCCGTCGTCATGCCCCTCGCGTATTGCTGGCAGACGAAGTGGGTTTAGGTAAAACCATTGAAGCCGGGATGATCCTGCATCAACAGCTGCTGTCAGGCGCCGCAGAGCGCGTGCTGATTATCGTCCCGGAGACGTTACAGCACCAGTGGCTGGTCGAAATGCTGCGTCGTTTCAACCTGCGTTTTGCGCTGTTTGATGATGAGCGTTATGCAGAAGCGCAGCACGATGCCTACAACCCGTTTGAAACCGAACAGTTGGTTATCTGTTCGCTCGACTTTGCCCGTCGCAGTAAACAGCGCCTGGAGCATCTGTGTGACGCCGAATGGGATCTGCTGATTGTCGATGAAGCGCATCACCTGGTGTGGAGCGAAGACGCGCCCAGCCGTGAATATATGGCCGTTGAACAACTGGCAGAACGCGTACCGGGCATCCTGCTGCTGACCGCAACGCCGGAACAACTGGGCCTGGAAAGCCACTTTGCGCGCCTGCGCCTGCTGGACCCCAGCCGCTTCCACGATTTCGCCCAGTTTGTTGAAGAACAGAAAAATTACCGTCCGGTCGCCGATGCCGTCGCCATGCTGCTGGCTGGCAACAAACTGAGCAACAATGAGCTGAACATGTTAGGTGACATGATTGGCGAACAGGACATTGAACCGTTATTGCAGGCGGCAAACAGCGACAGCGAAGACGCCCAGAGCGCGCGTCAGGAGCTGGTTTCAATGCTGATGGACAGACACGGCACCAGCCGCGTGCTGTTTCGCAACACCCGTAACGGCGTGAAAGGCTTCCCGAAACGCGAACTGCATACCATCAAGCTGCCGCTGCCAACCCAATACCAGACGGCGATTAAAGTTTCCGGCATTATGGGCGCGCGTAAGAGTGCGGAAGACCGGGCGCGCGACATGCTCTACCCGGAACAGATTTATCAGGAATTCGAAGGCGATACCGGTACCTGGTGGAACTTTGACCCGCGCGTGGAATGGCTGATGGGCTATCTGACCAGCCACCGCTCGCAAAAAGTACTGGTTATCTGTGCAAAAGCCACCACCGCGCTTCAACTGGAGCAGGTTCTGCGCGAGCGCGAAGGTATCCGCGCGGCCGTGTTCCATGAAGGGATGTCGATCATTGAGCGTGACCGCGCCGCTGCCTGGTTTAGCGAAGAAGATAGCGGCGCTCAGGTAATGCTGTGTTCTGAAATCGGCTCCGAAGGGCGTAACTTCCAGTTCGCCAGCAATCTGGTGATGTTTGACCTTCCGTTCAACCCGGACCTGCTGGAACAGCGTATTGGTCGTCTGGATCGTATTGGTCAGGCGCATGATATTCAGATTCACGTCCCGTACCTGGAAAAAACCGCGCAATCCGTACTGGTGCGCTGGTACCACGAAGGTCTGGATGCGTTCGAACACACCTGCCCGACCGGCCGTACCATCTACGACACGGTCTATAACAATCTGATCGGCTACCTGGCTGAACCAGAAAATACCGATGGCTTTGACGATCTGATCAAAACCTGCCGCGAACAGCATGACGCGCTGAAAGCACAGCTGGAGCAAGGTCGCGATCGTCTGCTGGAGATCCACTCTAACGGCGGTGAAAAAGCGCTGGCACTGGCTGAGAGCATTGAAGAGCAGGACGACGATACCAGCCTGATCGCCTTCGCCATGAACCTGTTTGATATCGTTGGTATTAATCAGGATGACCGTGGCGACAATCTGATCGTGCTGACCCCGTCCGATCATATGCTGGTGCCTGATTTCCCTGGGCTGCCGGAAGATGGCTGCACCATTACGTTTGAGCGTGATGTCGCCTTGTCGCGTGAAGATGCGCAGTTTATTACCTGGGAGCATCCGTTAATCCGTAATGGTCTGGATCTTATCCTCTCCGGCGACACCGGTAGCAGCACCATTTCGTTGTTGAAAAACAAAGCATTACCGGTCGGTACTCTGCTGGTTGAGCTGGTGTATGTGGTTGAAGCGCAGGCGCCGAAACAGCTGCAGTTGAACCGCTTCCTGCCACCAACGCCGGTACGCATGCTGCTGGATAAAAACGGCAATAACCTTGCCGCACAGGTTGAATTCGAAACCTTTAACCGCCAGCTCAGCGCTGTTAACCGCCACACCGGCAGTAAACTGGTCAACGCCGTGCAGCAGGACGTTCATGCCATTCTGCAACTGGGTGAAGCGCAGGTGGAAAAATCGGCTCGCGCGCTGATCGACGCGGCGCGTAAAGAAGCGGACGAAAAACTGACTGCGGAACTGTCGCGCCTCGAAGCGCTGCGTGCCGTTAACCCGAACATCCGTGATGACGAACTCAGCGCAATTGAAAGCAACCGTCAGCAGGTGATGGAAAGCCTGGATCAGGCGGGATGGCGTCTTGATGCCCTGCGCCTGATCGTCGTGACGCATCAGTAACGGAGCCATACATGGGGATGGAAAACTACAATCCGCCGCAGGAACCCTGGCTGGTTATCCTGTATCAGGATGAGCATATTATGGTGGTCAACAAGCCGAGCGGCTTGTTGTCCGTGCCGGGTCGTCTGGATGAACACAAAGACAGCGTGATGACGCGTATTCAGCGCGACTATCCGCAGGCTGAATCCGTACATCGTCTGGATATGGCCACCAGCGGCGTGATTGTAGTGGCGCTAACAAAAGCGGCAGAACGTGAGCTAAAACGCCAGTTTCGCGAACGCGAGCCGAAGAAACAGTACGTGGCACGGGTGTGGGGACATCCCGCACCTGCCGAGGGACTGGTTGATTTGCCGCTGATTTGCGACTGGCCGAATCGGCCAAAGCAGAAAGTGTGTTATGAAACCGGGAAATCAGCGCAAACTGAGTATGAGGTGGTGGAGTTCGCGGCGGATAACACCGCCCGGGTGGTGCTCAAACCCATTACCGGACGTTCCCACCAGTTGCGTGTACATATGCTGGCTTTAGGGCATCCAATCCTGGGCGACCGCTTCTATGCGCCGCCGGAAGCGCTGGCGTTGGCGCCGCGCCTGTTGCTGCATGCAGAGATGTTAACCATCACCCATCCCGAATACGGCAACAGTATGACGTTTAAAGTCCCGGCGGATTTTTAAATTCAATTCCCATTTATGCCGGGGGCGCTTCGCTTACCCGGCCTACAGTTATCAACGTAGGCCGGGTAAGGCGCTAGCCGCCATCCGGCATAACGATTATTTAAAGCCTTTCTGTTCTTTAATTAGCTCGTAGGCTTTTTGAATTTCCTGCGCTTTTTGCTTCGCCATTTCCATCATTTCTGGCGGCAGGCCTTTCGCAACCAGCTTGTCAGGGTGGTGCTCGCTCATCAGCTTACGGTAGGCGCGCTTAATGGTGGTCGCATCATCGGTCGCTTTCACACCCAGCACATTGCAGGCGTCTTCCAGCGTCGGGCCGCGTTGCGCCTGCTGCCAGCCACCGCCGCCGGACTGCTGCTGATATCCGCCGCCAAACTGCGCGCCGCCCTGCATCATACGCAGGAACTGATCAAATTGGGTCCGTGAGATCCCCAACTCTTCAGCAATAACATACAGCACTTCACGCTCGTTAGGGTGCAATGACCCATCGGCAAATGCCGCCTGAATCTGAATCTCCAGGAACATGCGGATCAGATCGAATCGACCAAAACAGACGCTGCGAAACTGACGCATTTTTTCACGTAATGGGTAATTGTCTGATTTTCCCACCCGGAAAGCATGCTGCGCGGCCGTACGCGAATCACCGTGCAAATTCATGCGGTCCATCAATTGGCTGGCGATATGAATATCGGCTTCCGTGACGCGGCCTTTGGATTTGGTCAGATGCCCCATCACCTCAAAAGTGGTGGCAAAAAACAGCGCCTGACGCTCTCGTTGGTTGGCGAACCACGCCATTTTGCGCATGCGGGCTTTGTCGAACATATGGCCAACTAACAGGCCTAACACCACACCCCAGAAGCCGCCGCCCATCATTAAGGCCACGGCCACACCAATAATCTTTCCCCAATACTGCATATATTCCCCAAATCTTTATGCTCTTGGCCAGGCTATGTCCCACAATATAAGGTGCTTTTACCGTTTTACGGCTGCGGTCAATTGTGGGACATCGCCTATAATTTGCATTATCATACCTGTCATTCAATGCCGTGCCTAACACCACGGAGCCTTAATCGGCAGGATTAACACTAGCGCAGTGAAGATGAGATAAGTTAGGCTGTGACCGTTTGTCACGCGCGACGCTACTGATGATGGAACAATAAATACAACGTATGAAAAAACGTATTCCCACTCTTCTGGCCACCATGATTGCCAGCGCCCTTTATAGCCAACAGGGTCTGGCAGCCGATCTCGCCTCACAGTGCATGTTGGGCGTGCCAAGCTACAACCGTCCTCTGGTGCAGGGCGATACCAATGAGTTACCTGTCACCATCAATGCCGATCACGCGAAAGGGAACTACCCTGATGACGCCGTGTTTACCGGCAACGTGGATATTGCGCAGGGTAACAGCCGCCTACAAGCCGATGAAGTGCAGCTTCATCAAAAGCAGGCCGAAGGTCAACCCGCTCCCGTTCGTACCGTCGATGCGTTGGGCAACGTCCATTATGATGACAACCAGGTCATTCTGAAGGGACCAAAGGGTTGGGCAAACCTGAATACGAAAGACACCAACGTCTGGGAAGGTGACTACCAGATGGTGGGACGTCAGGGGCGCGGGAAAGCGGACCTGATGAAACAGCGCGGTGAGAATCGCTATACCATTCTGGAAAACGGCAGTTTTACCTCCTGTCTTCCGGGTTCAAATACCTGGAGCGTCGTCGGTAGCGAAGTGATCCATGACCGTGAAGAACAGGTCGCTGAAATCTGGAACGCCCGTTTTAAGCTGGGCCCGGTTCCTGTGTTTTACAGCCCCTATTTACAACTCCCAGTCGGCGATAAACGCCGTTCCGGTTTCTTGATCCCGAACGCAAAATACTCCACCAAGAACTATTTTGAGTTCTACCTGCCGTATTACTGGAATATCGCGCCCAACATGGACGCCACCATTACGCCGCATTATATGCATCGCCGTGGCGGCATTATGTGGGAAAACGAATTCCGTTACCTGACCCAGGCGGGCGCAGGTCTGATGGAACTCGATTATCTGAATTCCGACCGGGTCTACGACGACGAACATCCGAATGATGATAATTCACGCCGCTGGCTGTTTTACTGGCAACACGCCGGTGTGATGGACCAGGTGTGGCGTTTCAACGTCGACTACACCAAAGTCAGCGACTCCAGCTACTTTAATGATTTTGACAATAAGTACGGTTCCAGCACCGACGGTTATGCGACACAGAAATTCAGTGTCGGCTATGCGGTACAAAACTTTGATGCGACAGTCTCAACCAAAAAATTCCAGGTTTTTGACGATCAGAACAACAGCAGTTATTCCGCAGAACCACAGTTAGACGTCAACTTCTATCAGAATGACGTCGGTCCATTTGATACCCGTATTTATGGACAGGCGGTGCATTTCGTCAATACCAATGACGACATGCCGGAAGCGACGCGTGTTCACCTTGAGCCGACCATCAATCTGCCGCTATCCAATCAGTGGGGAAGTATCAACACTGAAGCGAAGCTGATGGCGACGCACTACCAGCAGACCAATCTGGACTGGTACAACAACAATCAGGGTAACGTAAATAAGCTCGACGACTCCGCTAACCGCGTCATGCCGCAGTTCAAAGTCGACGGTAAGTTGGTATTCGAACGTGACATGGAAATGCTGGTGCCGGGCTATACCCAGACGCTGGAGCCGCGTGCGCAGTATTTGTATGTGCCTTATCGCAACCAAAGTCATATCTATAACTATGACTCTTCCCTGCTGCAAGCTGACTACAGTGGCCTGTTCCGTGACCGTACCTATGGCGGTCTGGACCGTATTGCCTCCGCTAACCAGGTAACGACTGGCGTCACATCTCGCGTTTATGATGACGCGGCCGTTGAACGTTTTAATATTTCTGTGGGTCAAATCTACTATTTCACCGAGTCTCGCACTGGCGATGACAACATAAAATGGGAGAATGACGACAAAACCGGTTCATTGGTATGGGCAGGTGATACTTACTGGCGCATCTCCGATCGTTGGGGTTTACGCGGTGGGATCCAGTACGACACGCGTCTGGACAGTGTCGCCACCAGCAGCAGCAGCATCGAGTACCGTCGCGACGAAAACCGCATGCTGCAGTTGAACTACCGCTATGCCAGCCCGGAATATATCCAGGCAACACTGCCGTCGTATTACTCTACGGCAGATCAGTATAAAAACGGGATTTCTCAGGTGGGTGCAGTGGCGAGCGTGCCGATCGCTGAGCGTTGGTCAATCGTCGGAGCTTACTACTTCGATACCAATGTGAACAAAGTGGCGGATTCCATGCTGGGCTTACAGTACAACTCCTGCTGTTATGCCATTCGCGTCGGCTATGAACGTAAGCTGAATGGTTGGGATGACACCCAGAAACACGCGGTATATGACAACTCGATCGGCTTTAATATCGAACTGCGCGGCCTGAGCTCTAACTATGGTCTTGGCACCAACCAGATGCTGCGTTCGAACATTTTGCCGTATCAAAGCTCTTTATGATCTGATTGATTTACAACGTAATCCGCATTGCGGTTAATTGATAATGGAAAAAGTATGAAGAACTGGAAAACGCTGCTTCTCGGTATCGCCATGGTCGCGAATACCAGTTTCGCTGCCCCACAGGTAGTCGATAAAGTCGCAGCCGTCGTCAATAACGGCGTCGTTCTGGAAAGCGACGTCGATGGCTTAATGCAGTCAGTAAAACTGAATGCGGGTCAGGCAGGTCAGCAATTACCGGACGATGCCACGCTGCGTCATCAGATCCTGGAGCGTTTGATCATGGATCAAATCGTTCTGCAGATGGGTCAGAAGATGGGCGTAAAAATCTCTGATGAACAGTTAGATCAGGCCATCGCCAATATTGCCAAGCAGAACAATATGACGCTGGATCAAATGCGCAGCCGTCTGGCTCAGGATGGTCTGAGTTATTCGACCTATCGCAACCAGATCCGTAAAGAGATGACCATCTCTGAAGTGCGTAATAATGAAGTTCGCCGTCGCGTCACGATTCTGCCACAGGAAGTTGATGCCCTGGCGCAGCAGGTCGGCAACCAAAATGATGCCAGCACTGAGCTGAACCTGAGCCACATTCTGATCCCACTGCCGGAAAACCCAACTTCCGATCAGGTAAACGAAGCGGAAAGTCAGGCGCGTTCAGTGGTTGATGAAGCACGTAATGGTAGCGATTTCGGCAAACTGGCCATCACTTATTCTGCCGATCAGCAGGCGCTGAAAGGCGGCCAGATGGGTTGGGGACGCATTCAGGAACTGCCGGGCATCTTCGCCCAGGCGTTAAGCACCGCGAAAAAAGGCGATATCATTGGCCCAATTCGCTCTGGTGTCGGCTTCCATATCCTGAAAGTCAACGACATGCGTGGTCAAAGCCAGAGCATTTCCGTGACTGAAGTTCATGCCCGCCATATTCTGCTGAAACCGTCGCCGATCATGACCGATCAACAGGCGCGTCTGAAACTGGAACAAATCGCGGCTGATATTAAGAGCGGTAAAACCACCTTTGCGGCAGCGGCTAAAGAGTTTTCTCAGGATCCGGGGTCTGCCAACCAGGGCGGTGACCTGGGTTGGGCTGCAGCCGATATTTTCGATCCGGCTTTCCGCGATGCGCTGACTAAACTTCATAAAGGCCAGATGAGCACCCCGGTGCACTCCTCATTCGGCTGGCATCTTATCGAGCTGCTGGATACGCGTAATGTTGATAAAACTGACGCGGCACAGAAAGACAGAGCTTATCGCATGCTGATGAACCGTAAATTCTCGGAAGAAGCAGCGACCTGGATGCAGGAACAGCGCGCCAGTGCGTACGTTAAAATTCTGAGCAACTAATGACTCAAATTCAACGTGTTGTGATCACTCCCGGCGAACCTGCCGGGATTGGTCCGGACCTTGTGATCCAGCTTGCACAGCGCGAGTGGCCGGTAGAACTCGTTGTTTGTGCTGATGCCACGCTACTCCGTGACCGGGCAGCCATGCTCGGTTTACCGCTCTCGCTCCTTCCCTACTCTCCAGATATCCCAGCCCAACCACAATCAGCGGGTACGCTGACGCTATTGCCGGTTGCGTTGCGCGCGCCTGTCGTCGCGGGCCAACTGGCGGTAGAGACTGGGCAATATGTAGTCGACACGCTGGCTCGCGCCTGCGATGGTTGTCTGCAAGGTGAGTTTGCGGCGCTGACTACCGGTCCGGTTCACAAGGGCGTCATCAATGACGCTGGCGTCCCGTTTACCGGGCATACCGAGTTTTTTGAAGAGCGTTCACAGGCGAAGAAGGTTGTCATGATGCTGGCAACCGAAGAGCTGCGTGTTGCCCTGGCGACCACACATCTGCCGCTTAAAGCCGTTGCTGAAGCCATTACCCCGGCATTATTGCGAGAAGTAATCGGTATTCTGCATCATGATCTACGCACTAAGTTTGGCCTGAACGATCCGCGTATTCTGGTGTGCGGCCTTAACCCGCATGCCGGTGAAGGCGGTCATATGGGAACGGAAGAGATAGACACCATCATCCCGGTACTGGATGAACTGCGTGCGCAGGGGATGAAATTAAACGGTCCACTGCCCGCAGATACGCTGTTTCAGCCTAAATATCTCGACCACGCGGATGCCGTGCTGGCAATGTACCACGATCAGGGCCTCCCCGTGCTAAAATACCAGGGATTTGGTCGCGGTGTGAATATCACGCTGGGCCTGCCCTTTATTCGCACATCCGTCGATCACGGTACCGCGCTTGAACTTGCGGGACGTGGACAAGCAGATGTCGGCAGTTTTATTACGGCGCTTAATCTCGCCATCAAAATGATTGTTAATACCAATGAATAATCGAGTCCATCAGGGCCATTTAGCCCGTAAACGTTTCGGGCAAAACTTCCTCAACGATCAGTTTGTGATCGAAAGTATTGTCTCTGCTATCAACCCGCAGAAAGGTCAGGCCATGGTCGAAATCGGCCCGGGCCTGGCTGCATTGACCGAACCCGTAGGCGAACGTCTGGACAAGCTCACGGTCATTGAGTTGGACCGCGATCTCGCCGCGCGCCTGCAAACGCACCCGTTTTTAGGGCCGAAGCTGACTATTTATCAGCAAGATGCCATGACCATGAACTTCGGTGAGCTTTCACAAACGATGGGTCAGCCGCTGCGCGTATTTGGCAACCTGCCGTACAACATCTCCACGCCGCTGATGTTCCATCTTTTTACCTATACTGATGCCATTGCCGACATGCATTTCATGTTGCAAAAAGAGGTGGTCAATCGTCTGGTTGCAGGGCCAAACAGTAAAGCGTATGGTCGATTAAGCGTCATGGCGCAATATTACTGCAATGTGATCCCGGTGCTCGAAGTTCCACCGTCGGCTTTCACACCAGCACCGAAAGTAGATTCCGCCGTTGTACGCCTGGTCCCTCACGCGACGATGCCGTACCCGGTTAAAGATGTTCGCGTCCTGAGCCGCATTACCACCGAAGCGTTTAATCAGCGCCGTAAAACGGTACGTAACAGCCTCGGTAATCTGTTCAGCGTTGAAGTGCTGACAGAGTTGGGCATTGACCCGGCAATGCGAGCGGAAAATATCTCTGTCGCGCAATACTGCCGGATGGCTAACTATCTGTCAGAAAACGCGCCTTCGAAGGAGAGTTAAGCATGATCAATTCGCCCCGAGTGTGTATTCAGGTACAAAGCGTCTACATTGAGGCGCAATCCTCACCTGATGATGAACGTTACGTTTTTGCTTATACCGTGACTATCCGCAATTTGGGGCGAGCGCCAGTGCAGCTGTTGGGGCGTTATTGGTTGATAACCAATGGTCATGGGCGCGAAACCGAAGTTCAGGGTGAAGGTGTGGTTGGCGTTCAGCCCCATATCGAACCTGGCGAAGAGTACCAGTACACCAGCGGCGCCGTTATTGAAACGCCGCTGGGCACCATGCAGGGTCATTACGAAATGATCGATGAGCAGGGCATCGCCTTTACTATCGATATTCCCGTATTCCGACTCGCCGTTCCAACACTCATTCATTAAAACAATAACTATGGCGACATACCTTATTGGCGACGTTCACGGTTGTTACGATGAACTGGTAGCCTTGCTGCATCAGGTAGACTTTAATTCCAAAAAAGACACCCTATGGCTCACCGGCGATCTGGTCGCTCGTGGGCCGGGTTCGCTGGACGTTTTGCGCTACGTGAAATCACTGGGCGACAGCGTGCGGTTAGTATTGGGTAATCACGATTTACACCTGCTGGCCGTGTTTGCCGGCATCAGTCGTAATAAACCAAAAGACAGAGTCACATCGCTGCTCGAAGCGCCGGATGCTGACGAATTAATCAACTGGCTTCGTCGTCAGCCGCTGCTGCAGGTCGACGAAGAGAAAAAACTGGTCATGGCGCACGCTGGCATTACCCCTCAATGGGATTTGCAGACCGCGAAAGACTGCGCACGGGACGTAGAAGCCGTGCTGTCGAGCGACTCGTATCCGTTTTTTCTTGATGCGATGTATGGCGACATGCCGAACAACTGGACCCCGGAGCTGACGGGGCTGGCGCGCCTGCGTTTTATTACCAACGCGTTTACCCGCATGCGTTACTGCTTCCCCAACGGTCAACTGGATATGTACAGCAAAGAGTCACCAGAAGACGCACCTGCCCCGCTGAAGCCGTGGTTTGCCATTCCTGGACCTGTCAGTGAAGCGTACAGCATTGCATTCGGGCACTGGGCATCGCTGGAGGGTAAAGGCACGCCAGAAGGTATTTACGCGCTGGATACGGGGTGTTGCTGGGGAGGCGATCTCACCTGTCTGCGCTGGGAAGACAAACAGTACTTTGTGCAGCCATCAAATCGCCATCTGAATCTGGATCCTGGTGAAGCGGTCAACGCCTGAGAGATTTATGCCTGATGACGCTACGCTTATCAGGCCTACACTTGGCACAAGAGTAGGCCGGATAAGGCGTTTCGCAGCCATCCGGCATTTACAGGATTAACGACGCTCCAGAATCTCGAAGCAGTAGCTGTGAGAGTTTTGCGCGTCGGCATCATGGAACTCACTGAAAACAGACTCCCAGTCATCCGGTTCGTAGTCCGGGAAATGCGTATCCCCTTCGACTTCAGCATCAATGTGCGTCAGATACAGCTTCTGCGCTTTTGGCAGGAACTGCTCATACACGCGCCCACCGCCAATCACCATAATCTCTGGTTCATCACCGCAGGCCGCAATGGCTTCATCAACAGACTTCACCCACTGCACACGATCGTCGGTGCCAGGCTTGCTGCTGATGACGATATTTTTACGCCCAGGTAACGGTCGCCCGATGGATTCCCAGGTGTGGCGTCCCATGACAACCGGCTTGTTTAAGGTATTACGTTTAAACCAGGCGAGATCGGCAGGGAGGTTCCACGGCATGGCGTTCTCCATACCGATGACGCGATCTACCGCTAACGCCGCAATCAGACTGATCATTGAATATTTCCCGGATACAAAAAAATTGTCGCCACTATACGGAAAGCGCAATCTTTCGTCGACTGGCGGAAAGAGGATGAACAGGAAAATTTTCCGTTCTGCTGGCGAACCGACCTATTTAAGGTGGTACGCCAGCATTACAGTAGTTCAAAAACAGCCAATTAGCAGTAAAGTTTGCAGAACATCACATTTTTTACCCTATGCTGACGGTTTCACTTCCGGCTCATCGGCGACGTCGCCCGTATGCTTACCTTCATCCGTGCCTTGCCAGCCATGGCGTTGAATTAACGATAAGTGCTGACGATCTTCCGCAATAATTTCACTCAGCATTGCGCTGGTGCGTTTATAAACGGCCGCGCGGGAAGTCGCGTCATTTTCCCCTTTCACCATCTCCTCTACCATCATGGTATTGAATCGGCGGAATACGTCGGCCCGCTCACGTGCCTCATAGCGCCCAAGCCCAAGACCTTCCAACGCCAGACGTCCGGTCTTCAGTGCACCTTCAAAGGTTTCACGTTCCGGCATATCCACGCCCGCCTGGCGCAGGCGGATGTAATGATCCACATCGCGCGCACGAGCAATAATTTGCAGATGCGGGAAATGCTCTTTCACCATTTCGGTTAACTGCAGGCTGGTTTGCGGATCGTCAATGGCATTAATAATGACTTCAGCTTTCGCCGCCCCGGCAGACTCCAGCAGATCCATCCGGGTCGCATCACCATAGAAAACCTTCATGCCGAATTTACGCAGCGTTTCGATATGGTCCGGGTCATGATCAAGAACCACCATTTTGACCCCGCTCGACAACAACAGACGACCGGTTATCTGGCCAAATCGCCCAAATCCAGCGATGATCACCCGCGGTTGCTCCTCATCGATTTCATCGGCTTCCCGCTCTTCCGAAGTCGCCGATTTTTCCAGACGCGTCAAAATCACCAGCAAAATCGGCGTAGCCGCCATCGACAACGCCACCGCCAGCGTCAGCGATTTCGCCCAGTCAGGATCGAGCACATTTGCCATTTGTGCCGCGCCAAACACCACAAAGGCAAACTCACTGCCCTGCCCTAACAATACGGCAAACCAGCGACGCTGCTTGTTCGGCACCTGCAACGGTTTCGCTATCAACCACAGCATGACGGTTTTGATAACCAGGAAACCGACCAGCAAAATGATAATGCGCAAGGGATTATCAATCAGCGTACCAAAGTCGATAGACATCCCCACGCCAATGAAAAACAGTCCCAGCAGCAATCCTTTAAATGGCTCAATGTCGCTTTCCAGCGCGTGGCGATACTCAGAGCTTGCCAGCAGCACCCCGGCCAGAAACGCCCCCATCGCCATCGACAGGCCAACCTCTTCCAGGAGCAGACCGAAGCCAAACACGAGGAACAGCGCAACGGCACTGAATACTTCCCGCAGGCCCGAACGCGCAACAAAACGCAAGGCCGGACGTGTGACATAACGCCCCAATACCACCACTAATACCAGTGCGCCCGCTACCTTCAGGGCTAACAATGCAAACGCCCCAAGCGTAGTCGATGCGCCGCTCGCCGCCAGTAACGGGATCATCGCCACCAATGGAATAGCGGCGATATCCTGGAACAGCAGCACGGCAAACGCGCTGCGGCCCATTTGCGAAACCATCAGGTTGCGTTCATTCATTGCCTGCATAGCGATGGCCGTTGAGGAAAGCGCCAGCGTCATGCCGATCAGTTCCGCTACCTGCCAGCGCAGGCCAAGGAACATACAGAACAAACCAATTAAGCCGCCGCAAACCACCATCTGTAGCGCGCCGCCGCCGAACACCGAGGCTCGAAGTTTCCACAAACGTTGCGGATCCAGCTCCAGACCGATGACAAACAGCATCAGCACCACACCGATCTCCGCAAAATGCAGGATGGATTCGGCGTCCGTCACCAGCCTCAGACCCCAGGGTCCGATAATGCACCCGGCGATGAGATAGCCCAGCACCGACCCTAACCCCAGCCGCACGGCAATGGGGACTATCAGCGCCGCCGATCCGAGATAAATCAGCGCCTGTATCAGCGTATGGCTATCCATGATGAACCTCCTGCCACTCCAGCAGACGTTGTTTGTAATGACGCGCCTGCGCCTGCAGGGTTTCATCATCGCAGATAAACGTACAGTGCATCGCAAACGGCGGTAGCCATTTGAGGCCGCAATAGAGCGCTGTCGCCTGTAAAGGCTGGGAAAGCACATCAAATCCGGGATAGGAGCCAATATCGAAGTGGTTTTCACCGCCGCCGGTCGTCACCGCCCACAGCAGTTGTTTACCGTGCAGCGCAGTACCGCCATGGCCATACGCCCAGCCGTGCGAAAGAACTTTATCCATCCACAGCTTGAGGAGAGGCGGTGTGCTGTACCACTGTATGGGGTGTTGCCAGACGATAAGATTCGCGCTCGCCAGCGCATCCTGTTCAGCGGCGATATCGATATTGAAGTCGGGATAGAGTTCATACAGCGAACGAACTTCTACGCCCTCCAGCGTCCTTGCCTGCTCAAGCATCCGCTTATTCGCATGCGAGTGCTGCGGATAGGGATGCGCATAAATGATGAGAATCATGATTAGCCTGTGTCACTGCATTATTGTAATAACAGTGAGTTTAGTCACTTAATCCACAGGCTAACAGTCAATATTATTGAGTGGCTGAATGGAGAAAACTGAACTAGTTATCCAGTTCGCTCATATCCTTAACCTGATCTCGGTTAATTTGTTCCGTCTTACCCGTTTGCGCGTTTTTGTACGAGACCAGGCCCGTATCTTCATCCACTTGCGGTTTGCCATCAGTGACAATCGTTTTGCCGTCGGTCGTTTTAACCGCCTGATTAGAAGAGCAACCGGCAACGGTAAACAGTGTTGCGGCGGTAAAAATGGAGGTGATCAGAATATGTTTTTGCATGGTGTTCTCCCTGCTTTTCAGTCACTTTCAGTGATATGCCCGTTAACTGTAGGCTAACTGACTGAGTTGCAGGGAAAATACAGAACACTCTTAACCGCTCACTCTGGACATCGGTTTTCTGCGAATCGTCATTTGGCTGGTTTGCGCCAGCGTCAGACCTCGCGTTTCCGGGGCGAAAGCGATGGAAACGAGCAGGCCAACCAGCGAAATTCCTGCGCCCATCAGCATCACATTGCTGACCCCATATTTGGTGATGAACACCGGCAACGCCCAGGTTGAAACAATGGTGCCGATACGGCTTAACGACATAATCACCCCGACGGCAGAGGCACGAATATCGGTGGGGAACAGTTCGTTAGGGTATAGCCACTGCAGATTTCCGGGTCCCCCTGAGAAAAAAGCGTATACAGCAAACGCCAGCACCACCAGCCATGCGCCCATATCAGGGATTAGCCCCAGCACGGCCAACGCCAGCGTCATCATAATAAAGCTGCCAATCAACAACGGTCGGCGGCCCGCGCTATTGAGCCAGAACATGGGCGGAATGCACCCCAGCATAAAGCACAGGCTTATCACCACATTGCCCAACGCGGCGCTTTTCCCGGCACCAAGCCCCAACAGTCCAACAATCTGCGGACCAAAGGTATAAATGGCGAACATCGGGATCACCTGACAGGTCCAGATGGCGGCAACAAACAGGACAAACGGGAAATGACGGCGGTTAAACAGCTGGAGAAAACGCGTCTCCTGCGGTGCTTCTTCGTCGAATACCACCGGTTCGCCGAACAGTTTGATCATCATCGCTTCACACTCTTTCACCCGACCTTTACGCAGCAGCCAGCGTGGAGATTCAGGAAGATCGAAGCGCCCAATCAGGATCAAAATACAGGGGATCACCGCGCTGCCCAACATCCAGCGCCATCCGCCCTCAACATCATACAAACAGTAACCGACCAGATCGGCACAGGTGGCGCCGACATACCACATCGCGGCGATAAAACCGATGGAGAAAGCGCGCTGGCGGGTATTGGAGAACTCGGTAATCATCGAGGTAGCAATCGGATAATCGGCACCAATCACAATGCCGATCAGCACGCGCATCACTAACAATTCAACGGGCGAGGAAACAAACATGGTTGCTGCCGATATCACGCCAATGGCGATAATATCGATGATGAACATTTTGCGCCGCCCGACCTTATCGGAAATGTAGCCAAACAGCGACGTCCCCACAAACAGACCGGCGAGCGTGCCGGCGCCCAGCAGACCAATCCACTGTGCGTCCAGTTTCAATGCTGGCGTGAGCTGTTCCAGCGCCACGCCAATCATCACCAGCACATAACCATCCAGAAACGGCCCACCGCTTCCCCACAGCATTATCCGGCGGTGAATAGAGGTAAATTTGATGTCATCAAAGTTCCTGGGCTGCTGCATAGCGACTTCCTGTTTCAACACGGGCAAAGCGTCATCTGTAGGCCGGATAAGGCATTTACGCCGCCATCCGGCATTGGCGCCACATGATTGCCGGATGGCGACGCTACCGCATCTTATCCGGCCTACGGGTGCACAACCTCGTACTTATTAACCGTAGCGAAACTCCACGCCAAATGTCCCACGCGGGTATTCCCACTTTTCCAGCGCTGTATCGAGCCCGAGAATGCGGCACGTTCCGCACTCCAGGCATCCGGCGTAATCAAACCGTACGCTGCCGTCGTCCTGTTTTTTATACAGCCCTGCTGGACAGGCCTTAATCAGCACTTCCAGCGCCTGTTTATCAGGATCGGTTTTGAGAATGATATGCGGGCTGTCTTCATCGACATTGAACTTATTGACGCCCAGTTTGACGTCCACATTGACGGGAGATGTCATAATACGGTCACTCCTTTCAGGCCATCTTTCATCAGGTTGATGAAGCCCACTTTCTTCGCATGGCGCAGGATTTTTTTACGCATTGGCACTGGGGCGGAACCATCCACGGTGAACAGGTCGCGTGCGATACTGACCGCCATTTCGGGATAGGCGGTAAACATGCGCGGGTTATCAAGAAAAGCAGGAAGCTTCTGGTACATACGCATATCGCGCATCGGGCCATCGTCCAGATGCTGACGGTATTCACCCAGCGACTGCTTGCTAAAGTCGTCACGCTTCATCGCTGAAAGCACCGTTTTCGCCGCCGCTTCGCCTGCGGAAATGGCGAGATCCATACCGCGAATGGTAAAGCCGAGGTTCATACACATTCCGGCAGCGTCACCGGCAATCAGCACACCGTCCCCCACCAGTTCAGGCTGCATATTCATACCGGCTTCAGGTACGACGTGCGCGGCATATTCCACCAGCTTGCCACCGGCGATCAGCGGGGCAACCGCCGGATGCTGTTTGAAATCTTCCAGCATTTGCGGGACCGATTTTTTAGCGTCTTTCAGATGATGAAGACCGCAGACCAGTCCCAGAGAAAGGGTCGTTTCATTCGTATAGAGAAAACCACCGCCCATCAACCCATCAGTTGGCGAACCGGCAAACAGGCAGGCTGCACCTTCGTTCCCCTGTAACTGGAAACGATCTTCAATTACCGATTTTGGCAGTTCGATCAGCTCTTTTACGCCGACGGCAACATGCGATGCCTCGACGCGCTTTGCCATACCCAGCTTTTCAGCCAGCAGAGAATTCACCCCATCGGCGAGGATCACCACTTTGGCTTCCAGAATATCGCCGTCGGCTTCCACGCCCACGACTTTACCCTCGCGCTGCACAACGTTATCCACGCGAATACCGGTGATGAGCTGGGCGCCCGCCTCCTCGGCCTGTTCCATCAGCCAGGCGTCAAATTTGCTGCGTAAGACGGAATAAGAAACCTGCGACGATGCGGCGTCTTCGCCATTGCAATAGTCGATGGTCATCGCCCCTTTGTCGGTCATAAAGGCGAGTTTTTCGTGGGTGATGATGCGTTCAATGGGGGCCTGCTCAGCAAAACCGGGAATGATGCGCTCCAGGCTATGCGCATACATGCGCCCACCGGTGACATTCTTCGCGCCAGCAGAATTGCCGCGCTCGATAACCAGCACCTGTGCACCTTCCCGAGCCAGCACCAGCGCCGCAACCGAACCAGCCAGACCTGCACCCACGATGATGGCATCAAAGATATCTTCGGACATACGTACTCCTGTCAGCGGCAGGACGCCTTCGCATCCTGCCCGAAATGGTTTAACGCGCTAAGGCAGCCGTCAGCGCAGGCAGGATCTTCAGCGCATCACCAACGATGCCGTAATCCGCATACTGGAAAATCGGCGCATTTTTATCTTTGTTAATGGCGAAAATCGTCTGCGCGCCGTTGGCGCCGACCATATGTTGGATCTGCCCGGAAATCCCTACCGCCAGATACAGTTCAGGCTTGAGCATCAGGTTGGAAATACCGACGTAGCGTTCGTGCTCCATCCACTTCTCGTTTTCCGCCACCGGACGGGAACAGGCCAGCTCAGCGCCAATCGTCTGGCACAGCGCTTCGGCCAGCGAGATATTTTCTTTGCTGCCGATACCTCGTCCCACGCTGACCACCAGGCGGGCTTTGTCGAGGTCGACGCTGTTGCTCTGACGCGCCTGAGTTGCCGTACGGGTCACGGCAACGGCCGGATCCTGCCACTGTACAGTATGCATCTCGCCGCTGCGGGTAGTATCCGGTTGCTGCGCGTCAAACGTTCCGCTACTGAGAGTGATCACGGCAAACGGCGAAGCGATGGTTTCTGCCCCTATCGCCAGGCCGCCGTAAACCATATGTTTGACCGCCGCTTTACCGTCCTGCACGGCGACTGCGCTGGCGTCGTTTGAAACGGCTGCCGACAAGCGAAAACCCAGTTTTGCCGCTAACAGCTTGCCGCGACGCGTATTCGGCAGCAGCACTGCGCCGCCCTCGCTGTGCTGACGAATGGTCTGAGCCATCACATCGGCGAACTCTTCAACCATACGGTCTTCTGGTTTGCCGCTGAGCAGCCAGACATGATCCGCGCCTAAATGACATGCCGTTGCGCTGTCCGCATCGCTGAGCACAAACGTGTTAACTTTTTCACCTAAAGCCTGCGCACCTTTCATCAGTTCCGGCAGACGAGAAGGGGTATCGCTGAATACCCAGACACTGGAAAATTTGTTCATAACATCCCCTGATAATTAAATGATTTTGCGAAGATTCTCGACAAACGCGGCAATCTGTTCTTCACCGTCACCTTCAATCACAACGCGCTGACGCTCGCGCTGTTTCGGCGCAGCAACCTGCTGTGCGGAATACGCCTGCACGCTGTTCAGACCAATGTCTGCAGGCGACCAAACCTGAACCGGTTTTTTCGCCGCGCCAAGAATGGCTTTCATGGAAGGGATTTGAGGGGTGTTGATATCCGTTGAGACCGCGATCACCGCCGGGAGCGGGATGCTCAGTGTTTCGACTTCATCTTCCAGCTCACGCTCTACCGTCAGCGTGCTATCGGTAAGAGAGAGGATTTTACTCACGCCATTAATCGTGGGAACGTTCAGCGCTTCGCCCACCAGCAGACCAACCTGCTGAGCATAGAGATCGGAAGAACCGTCACCACAGATAATCAGATCGAAACCGGCTTTTTGCGCGGCGGCGGCCAGCGCGGTAGCCGTTTGTTGTGGCAGCGCCTGTTCAAATTGATCGTCAATGACAACAATCAGTTCATCAGGGCCACGGGAGAGTACATCTTTGCGCCCTTTTGCATTGGTCAGCGCTTTGCCGCCGACGCTCATGGCGACAACCTGGGCCTCTCCTGCCTGTTGTTTTAACTGACAAGCCGCTTCGATCGCATTCAGGTCGTACTGGCTGATTTTGCCATCCGCTTTGCTGAAATCGAGTGAACCATCAGTATTATTAATCGCAATATCCTGTTCATCAGGTACGCATTTGTAGCAAGTAATTATCTTCATTGCATCTCCAGAAATCATGAAGGAAACGTATTTATATCGGCGGTGTTAAATACAGATATCACGCTCTTTAATTCGGAAATAAAACCTTAATCACCAATATTGAAAATGTCACACATTGAAATTCGTAACTTTCAATAGTGTTACGTACCTCACCAATATTGAAAGAGTCACGTCAAATATGAAAATTTTCAATATTGTCTGCGGGTTCAACAATATTGAACGCCAGTCACTTAAAAAAGTTAAAAAACCAACATCAAGATTATGATTAATAAAGAAATTATTTAGATTTCCAGACAAAATAACCAGCATAAAAAAGTGTGATACAGATAACAGAATAGCCGGAAATGAATACCCATTATGAGTTACTCACTGAGGCGACCCCAGAGGTTAAAAGTTATCAACAAATCATTAATAATAAATAAACAAAAGATCGTTCACGGGCTCGCTAAATAAATTTCGTTTTCACACTGGAATTCACTTATGAAAAATGAAAAGAGAAAATCGGGAATTGAACCGAAGGTTTTTTTTCCGCCATTAATAATAGTTGGAATACTTTGTTGGCTAACAGTAAGAGATCTCGATGCCGCTAACGTCGTTATTAATGCGGTATTCAGTTATGTCACCAATGTCTGGGGCTGGGCATTTGAATGGTATATGGTCGTCATGCTAGGCGGCTGGTTCTGGCTGGTTTTTGGCCCGTATGCCAAAAAGAAATTAGGCGACGAAAAACCGGAGTTTAGTACCGCCAGCTGGATCTTTATGATGTTCGCCTCCTGTACTTCAGCCGCGGTGCTGTTCTGGGGCTCTATCGAGATCTACTACTATATCTCTACCCCGCCGTTCGCCCTGGCGCCCAACTCCACCGGTGCGAAAGAGATAGGCCTGGCATACAGCCTGTTCCACTGGGGGCCGTTGCCGTGGGCAACCTACAGCTTCCTCTCCGTTGCCTTCGCCTACTTCTTCTTTGTGCGCAAGATGGATGTGATCCGTCCCAGCTCCACGCTGGTACCGTTAGTGGGCGAAAAGCATGCGAAAGGGCTGTTCGGCACCATCGTTGATAACTTCTACCTGGTGGCGCTGATCTTCGCGATGGGTACCAGCCTCGGTCTGGCGACGCCGCTGGTAACCGAGTGTATGCAATGGCTGTTCGGTATTCCGCATACGCTGCAACTCGACGCCATCATCATTACCTGCTGGATCATTCTGAACGCCATTTGCGTAGCCTGCGGCCTGCAAAAAGGGGTCAGGATCGCCAGCGACGTGCGTAGCTACCTGAGCTTCCTGATGCTGGGCTGGGTGTTTATTGTCAGCGGCGCCAGCTTCATCATGAACTACTTCACCGACTCGGTCGGCATGCTGCTGATGTATCTGCCGCGCATGCTGTTCTATACCGATGCCATCGGCAAAGGCGGATTCCCGCAGGGCTGGACCGTCTTCTACTGGGCATGGTGGGTCATTTACGCCATCCAGATGAGTATCTTCCTGGCGCGTATTTCTCGTGGTCGTACCGTACGTGAACTGTGCTTTGGGATGGTGCTGGGCCTGACTGCTTCCACCTGGATCCTGTGGACAGTCCTTGGCAGCAATACCCTGCTGCTGATGGATAAAAACATTCTCAACATCCCACAGCTGATTGAACAACACGGCGTGGCGCGCGCCATTATCGAAACCTGGGCCGCCTTGCCATTCAGCACCGCCACCATGTGGGGATTCTTTATCCTCTGCTTTATTGCCACCGTCACGCTAATTAACGCCTGCTCCTACACCCTGGCGATGTCCACCTGTCGCGAAGTTCGTGATGGTGAAGAACCGCCGCTGTTGGTACGTATCGGTTGGTCCGTTCTGGTCGGCGTCATCGGCATCGTTCTGCTGGCGCTGGGTGGGCTGAAGCCCATTCAGACCGCAATTATCGCCGGAGGATGTCCGCTGTTCTTCGTCAACATCATGGTGACGCTGTCCTTTATTAAAGACGCCAAAGTGCACTGGAAAGACAAGTAATTCTTATTAACCCAATTGATCAAGAGGCTGAAAGATGGATTTCAACTTAAATGACGAGCAGGAGCTGTTTGTCGCCGGTATTCGTGAACTGATGGCCAGTGAGAACTGGGAAGCTTATTTTGCCGAGTGCGATCGCGACAGCGTCTACCCTGAGCGTTTTGTAAAAGCACTGGCGGATATGGGCATCGATAGCCTGTTGATTCCGGAAGAACACGGTGGACTGGAAGCGGGTTTTGTCACCGTGGCCGCCGTCTGGATGGAACTCGGACGTCTTGGCGCACCGACTTACGTGTTGTACCAATTACCTGGCGGTTTTAACACTTTTCTGCGTGAAGGTACTCAAGAGCAAATTGATAAAATCATGGCGTTCCAGGGAACCGGTAAGCAGATGTGGAACTCTGCCATCACCGAACCGGGAGCGGGATCGGATGTTGGCAGTCTGAAAACCACTTATACACGCAAAAATGGTAAGGTTTATCTTAATGGCAGTAAGTGCTTTATCACCAGTAGCGCCTATACCCCGTACATCGTGGTGATGGCGAGAGATGGCGCATCGCCGGATAAACCTGTTTATACCGAGTGGTTCGTTGACATGAGCAAAGCGGGTATCAAGGTCAACAAACTGGAGAAACTCGGTCTGCGTATGGATAGCTGCTGTGAAATCACCTTTGACGACGTTGAGCTGGACGAGAAAGACATGTTCGGTCGGGAAGGTAACGGTTTCAATCGCGTGAAAGAAGAGTTTGACCATGAACGCTTCCTCGTCGCGCTGACCAACTACGGTACGGCAATGTGCGCGTTTGAAGACGCCGCGCGCTACGCCAACCAACGCGTACAGTTTGGCGAAACGATCGGCCGTTTCCAGCTGATTCAGGAGAAGTTCGCGCACATGGCGATCAAACTGAACTCCATGAAAAACATGCTGCTGGAAGCCGCATGGAAAGCAGATAACGGCACTATTACCTCGGGCGACGCGGCCATGTGCAAGTACTTCTGCGCCAACGCGGCATTTGAAGTGGTAGACACCGCCATGCAGGTGCTGGGTGGCGTGGGTATCGCGGGTAACCATCGCATCACGCGCTTCTGGCGTGACCTGCGCGTTGACCGTGTTTCTGGTGGTTCTGACGAAATGCAGATCCTGACGTTGGGTCGTGCGGTACTCAAGCAATACCGTTAATCGACCCCTTGTAGGCCTGATAAGACGCTCGCGTCGCCATCAGGCAATTATGCCGGATGGCGCTGTGCTTATCCGGCATACATACCGCAAAAAAATGCCAGGAGCAAAATTATGGATCACTTACCAATGCCAACCTTTGGCCCACTTGCCGGGGTACGAGTTGTCTTTTCAGGGATCGAGATTGCCGGTCCGTTCGCCGGACAGATGTTCGCCGAATGGGGGGCTGAGGTTATCTGGATTGAAAACGTTGCGTGGGCCGATACCATCCGCGTACAGCCTAACTATCCGCAGCTCTCACGTCGTAACCTGCACGCCCTGTCGCTCAATATTTTCAAAGATGAAGGTCGGGAAGCGTTTCTGAAGCTGATGGAAACCACCGATATCTTCATTGAAGCCAGTAAAGGCCCGGCCTTTGCCCGTCGCGGCATTACCGATGAAGTGCTGTGGGAACATAACCCGAAACTGGTTATCGCCCACCTTTCCGGCTTCGGCCAGTTTGGTACCGAGGAGTACACCAATCTTCCGGCTTACAACACCATCGCGCAGGCGTTCAGCGGCTATCTGATTCAAAACGGTGATGTTGATCAGCCGATGCCAGCCTTCCCGTACACCGCCGATTACTTCTCCGGGATGACCGCAACGACAGCGGCGCTGGCGGCTCTGCACAAAGTCCGCGAAACGGGTAAAGGTGAAAGCATTGATATCGCCATGTACGAGGTGATGTTGCGCATGGGTCAGTACTTCATGATGGATTACTTTAACGGCGGCGAAATTTGCCCACGCATGACCAAAGGCAAAGACCCGTATTACGCTGGCTGCGGCCTGTATAAATGCGCCGATGGCTATATCGTCATGGAGCTGGTCGGCATCACGCAAATCAACGAGTGCTTCAAAGATATTGGCCTCGCCCACATTCTTGGCACACCGGAAGTCCCGGAAGGCACCCAGCTTATCCATCGCGTGGAATGCCCTTACGGCCCGCTCGTGGAAGAGAAACTGGACGCGTGGCTGGCAACACACACCATCGCCGAAGTCCAGGCGCGCTTTGCTGAGCTGAATATCGCCTGCGCGAAGGTGCTGACCATTCCGGAACTGGAAGGCAACCCGCAGTACGTTGCCCGTGAATCGATTACTCAGTGGCAAACGATGGACGGTCGCACCTGCAAAGGACCGAATATCATGCCGAAATTTAAAAACAACCCAGGGAAAATCTGGCGTGGCATGCCGTCACACGGCATGGATACCGCCGCCATTCTGAAAAATATTGGATATAGCGAAGCAGACATAAATGAGCTGGTCGGCAAAGGCCTGGCCAGAGTTGAGGAATAAAAGCGACGCGCTGACCCGCGAGTGGGTTAGCGCTCACGCCTGATTTCAGTGGATAAAGCAATATGGATATCGTTGGCGGACAAAACTTACGTCTGATGTGGGACGACCTGGCCGGGGTGTACGGAGATAAAACGGCGTTAATTTTCGAATCCTGCGAAGGAAACGTTCGGCAATTTAGCTATGCCTCGCTCAATGAAGAGATTAACCGCACGGCAAACCTGTTCCATTCTTTAGGGATCCGCAAGGGCGATAAGGTCGCATTGCATCTGGATAACTGTCCGGAATTCATTTTTTGCTGGTTTGGGCTGGCAAAAATTGGCGCCATTATGGTGCCGATTAATGCCCGCTTGCTGGGCGAAGAAAGCGCCTGGATCCTGCAAAACAGCCAGGTAAGCCTGCTGGTCACCAGCGCCCAGTTTTATCCTATGTACCGCCAGATACGGCTGGAAAATACCACACCGCTTAATCATATCTGTCTGATTGGCGAGCAACTTCCGGTTGAGGACGGCGTGAGCCACTTTACCCAACTGCAATCCCGTCAGTCCGCCACGCTGTGCTATACACCTGCGTTATCCACTGACGATACGGCGGAAATTCTGTTTACCTCTGGCACCACCTCACGGCCTAAAGGGGTGGTGATTACCCACTACAATCTGCGATTTGCCGGCTACTACACTTCCTGGCAAATCGCCCTGCGCGATGATGACGTCTACATGACGGTAATGCCCGCTTTTCATATCGACTGTCAGTGTACGGCAGCCATGGCGGCATTCTCCGCAGGCAGCACCTTTGTGCTGTTGGAAAAGTACAGCGCCAGGGCATTTTGGGATCAGGTACGTAGATACCAGGCGACGGTCACCGAATGCATTCCGATGATGATCCGAACGCTGATGGTTCAACCCCCAGCGCCAACGGACAGACAGCATCGCCTGCGCGAAGTGATGTTCTATCTCAATTTATCCGAGCAGGAAAAAGACGCCTTTACCGAACGTTTTGGCGTCAGGCTGCTGACCTCCTACGGTATGACCGAAACCATCGTCGGCATTATTGGCGATCGCCCCGGAGACAAACGGCGTTGGCCCTCTATTGGCCGCGTGGGTTTTAGCTATGAAGCCGAAATCCGTGACGATCGCAACCGTCCCCTGCCCGCCGGAGAAATTGGCGAAATCTGCATCAAAGGCGTGCCGGGCAAAACCATCTTCAAAGAGTACTATGCCCAGCCGGAGGCTACCGCCAAAGCGCTGGAAGCTGAGGGTTGGTTACATACCGGAGATTCGGGTTACCAGGATGCGGACGGTTTTTTTTATTTCGTCGACAGGCGCTGCAACATGATTAAACGCGGCGGAGAAAATGTCTCCTGCGTCGAGCTGGAAAATATTATTTCTGCGCATCCGAAAATTCAGGACATTGTGGTTGTCGGTATTAAAGATTCAATCCGTGATGAAGCCATTAAAGCGTTTATTGTCCTTAATGAAGGTGAAACATTAAGCGAAGCCGAGTTCTTCAGCTTCTGCGAAAACAATATGGCGAAATTTAAGGTTCCCTCTTTTATGGAGATCAGAACCGACCTGCCACGCAATTGTTCAGGAAAAATAATCAAAAAAAATCTGAAATAACCTCTCTGGCAGGAATATCTCCTGCCTGAAAACCTATTTATCTGGAGATGAACTATGAGTGAATCATTACATCTGACCCGTAACGGCCCGATTCTGGAAATTACCCTCGACCGGCCTAAAGCCAATGCCATTGATGCCAAAACCAGCTTTGCCATGGGTGAAGCGTTTCTTAATTTTCGTGATGACCCGGAATTACGCGTAGCGATAATCACCGGCGGCGGCGAGAAATTCTTTTCTGCGGGCTGGGACTTAAAAGCGGCAGCTGAAGGTGAAGCGCCGGATGCCGATTTTGGCCCAGGCGGCTTTGCCGGTTTAACCGAAATTTTCGACCTCGATAAACCGGTCATCGCTGCGGTAAACGGCTATGCGTTTGGCGGTGGTTTTGAATTGGCGCTGGCGGCGGATTTTATCGTCTGTGCGGAAAATGCCAGCTTCGCGCTACCGGAAGCCAAGCTCGGGATCGTGCCTGACAGCGGCGGCGTTCTGCGTCTGCCGAAGCTACTGCCACCGGCTATCGTCAACGAAATGGTGATGACCGGCAGACGAATGAGCGCCGAAGAAGCGCTGCGTTGGGGTATCGTCAACCGCGTTGTCAGCCAGAGCGAACTGATGGATAGCGCGCGCGAACTGGCGCAGCAGCTGGTGAATAGCGCCCCGCTCGCTATTGCCGCACTGAAAGAGATTTACCGCGCGACCAGCGAAATGCCGGTGGAAGAAGGCTACCGCTACATCCGCAGTGGTGTGCTGAAGCACTATCCGTCAGTGCTGCACTCCGAAGATGCGCTTGAAGGACCGCAGGCATTTGCCGAAAAACGCGATCCGGTGTGGAAAGGACGCTGATAACCGATGAGCTATTACGCCTTTGAAGGCCTGATTCCGGTAGTGCATCCAGAGGCGTATGTTCATCCCAGCGCCGTGTTGATTGGTGATGTGATCGTGGGGGCTGGCGTCTACGTCGGCCCACATGCCTCACTGCGCGGTGACTATGGTCGCCTGATTCTGGAGGCAGGTTCTAACTTGCAGGATGGCTGCATCATGCACGGTTATTGCGACACTGACACCATCGTGCATGAGAATGGGCATATCGGCCATGGCGCAATCCTGCACGGTTGCGTGGTGGGCAGAGATGCGCTGATCGGCATGAACAGCGTCATTATGGACGGCGCAGTGATTGGTGAAGAGAGCATTGTCGCCGCCATGAGCTTTGTCAAAGCCGGCTTTCAGGGGGAGGCCAGGCAACTGCTGGTCGGTTCACCTGCTCGCGTATTGCGTGAAGTCACGGTTCAGGAACTGCACTGGAAACGGTTAAACACCAAAGAGTATCAGGACCTTGCAACCCGCTGCCAAACAAGCCTACACGAGACGCAGCCATTAACGCGGGTCGAAAAAAACCGGCCGCGCCTGAAAGGCACGACGGACGTAAAACCCAAATCAGCACAGTAATTGATGCCGGATGCGCTCACGCTTATCCGGCCTACGCGTCAACCACCGTTTATACCGCCATCAGGCAAACTGACAATTAGCGACGCATACTCTTGGAGAGCATCATCTGCCATTTCTGCTCACGGTTGAGCTCTGTTGGGGGAACGGCAGACAGCCGCGGCGTTTTCGCCACACTCACCTTTTTTTCCTGCAAATTGTGGCTCAATCGGTTGTAGAGGTGAGAATCAATACTGATGACTTTTACCAGACGCTGGCACTGGCAGCCCCGGCCTGCAATCTGATTAGGGATCATCTTAACTTCACAAACAATTTCTCCCACTTCCGACAGAATATAAGAGAGAGTATTAATTGCTTTGCAGTGCTCAATATCAAAATGGCGGGAAATTTCCTTTGCGGTGATCCAACGATCCTCAGCCATCATCCAGTCAGCAATTAACAAATAAAGCGGTCTTTCAACATATTTTTCACACATAAGCACACCATTTCACAAATTAAAAATCTGGCTACGGCCTGTCCAAATTAATAAAAACTAAGCCATATTAAAATTGTGGATATAAAGGATAGTATGCGACTTGAATGTTGATTAGTGTGAGCTATATCGTGCTTATTACATTGAAAATGTGGTTATGAAAGTGCATCTGGCCAGGAATGACCTTACACGAATTAAAAAAAGGGTTTCTTTACAGAAACCCTTTCGAGATTATATTGCAGGTCAGGTTAACGCAATTATCACCGAACCTATTTTTTATGACTTTTTGATCTGTGCGTGCATTTCCTGCACAGAGGTCACCTTCTCAGTGGCATCGGCATTCAGCGCCATCGCCGTCGCGAAACCGCCGTTCAGGGTAGTGTCATAATGCACTTTGTACTGCAGTGCGCTGCGGCGAATCAGCTTGGAGTCTTCAATCGCCTGACGCCCTTCGGTGGTGTTGATGATGTAAGTGTACTCGCCATTCTTGATACGGTCCTGAATGTGCGGACGCCCTTCATGCACCTTGTTCACCAGACGTGGATTGATACCCGCTTCGCCCAGCACAATCGCCGTACCGTGCGTCGCATCCAGCTCAAAACCAAACTTCAGCAGCTTCGCCGCCAGGTCAACCACGCGCTCTTTATCGCCTTCGCGAACGGAGAGCAGTGCACGACCCTGTTTTTTCATGGTGGAGCTGCTGCCCAGCTGTGCCTTAGCGAACGCTTCTGCGAAGGTACGCCCCACGCCCATCACTTCCCCGGTAGAGCGCATTTCCGGCCCTAACAGCGGGTCAACGCCCGGGAACTTGTTGAACGGCAGCACCACTTCTTTTACCGAGTAGTACGGCGGGATAACTTCCTTGGTGACGCCCTGCTGTGCCAGCGTTTTTCCGACCATTACGCGTGCCGCGACTTTTGCAAGCGCAACACCCGTTGCTTTGGAGACGAATGGAACGGTACGCGCCGCACGCGGGTTCACTTCAATCAGGTAAACTTCGTTATTCTTCACCGCAAACTGAACGTTCATCAGACCGCGAACCTGCAGTTCGAAGGCCAGTTTCTGCACCTGCTGGCGCATTACATCCTGAATTTCCTGGCTCAGCGTGTACGCAGGCAGAGAACATGCGGAGTCACCGGAGTGTACGCCCGCCTGTTCGATGTGCTCCATGATGCCGCCAATCAGCACCATTTCGCCGTCGCAGATAGCGTCCACGTCCACTTCAACCGCATCGTCAAGGAAACGGTCCAGCAGTACCGGCGCATCGTTAGAAACGCTGACCGCAGTCTGGAAGTAGCGACGCAGGTCGGCTTCGTCGTAGACGATTTCCATCGCGCGACCACCGAGAACATACGACGGACGCACCACCAGCGGGTAGCCAATCTCTTTCGCCTTCTCAACAGCCTGTTCGATAGCCGTTACGGTAGCGTTCGCCGGTTGCTTCAGCTTCAGACGGTCAACCGCGTGCTGGAAACGCTCACGGTCTTCCGCGCGGTCGATGGCATCCGGGCTGGTGCCGATAACCGGTACACCTGCCGCTTCCAGCGCACGCGCCAGCTTCAGCGGGGTCTGGCCGCCGTACTGTACGATGACGCCTTTCGGCTTCTCAATACGCACGATTTCCAGTACGTCTTCCAGGGTTACCGGCTCAAAGTACAGGCGGTCGGAGGTGTCGTAGTCGGTAGAGACGGTTTCCGGGTTACAGTTGACCATGATGGTTTCATAACCATCTTCGCGCAGCGCCAGCGAGGCGTGTACGCAGCAGTAGTCAAATTCGATACCCTGGCCGATACGGTTTGGACCGCCGCCCAACACCATGATTTTATCACGGTCGACGGACGGATTTGCTTCACACTCATCTTCATAAGTGGAGTACATGTAAGCAGTGTCGGTGGCAAATTCTGCCGCGCAGGTATCCACGCGCTTATAGACCGGGTGCAGGTTGTACTGGTCGCGCAGCTTGCGGATTTCCGCTTCGCGAACGCCGGCCAGTTTCGCCAGACGCGCATCGGCGAAACCTTTACGCTTAAGCTGACGCAGGAAGTCAGCGTCGAGGCCGTTGATGCCAAGGTCAATGACTTTTTCTTCCAGACGCACCAGCTCTTCAATCTGCACCAGGAACCAGCGGTCGATGTTGGTCAGGTTGAACACGCCATCGACGGACAGGCCAGCACGGAAGGCATCGGCGATGTACCAGATACGCTCAGCGCCAGCGTCTTTCAGCTCGCGACGGATTTTAGTCAGTGCTTCCGGGTCGTCCAGGCTGACTTTCGGGTCGAAGCCGGTCGCGCCCACTTCCAGACCGCGCAGCGCTTTCTGCAGCGATTCCTGCTGGGTGCGGCCAATCGCCATCACTTCACCGACAGATTTCATCTGCGTGGTCAGACGGTCATTAGCACCAACGAATTTCTCGAAGTTGAAGCGTGGAATTTTCGTCACAACGTAATCGATGGAGGGCTCAAACGAGGCCGGAGTACGGCCGCCGGTGATGTCGTTCATCAGCTCGTCGAGGGTATAACCCACCGCCAGCTTGGCGGCAACTTTCGCAATCGGGAAGCCGGTGGCTTTGGACGCCAGCGCCGAGGAGCGGGATACGCGCGGGTTCATCTCGATGACAATCAGGCGACCGTTTTTCGGGTTTACCGCAAACTGGACGTTAGAACCGCCGGTTTCCACGCCAATTTCACGCAGTACCGCCATCGAGGCGTTACGCATGATTTGATATTCTTTGTCAGTCAGCGTCTGGGCAGGTGCTACGGTGATGGAGTCACCGGTATGGATGCCCATCGCATCGAAGTTTTCGATGGAGCAGACGATGATGCAGTTGTCGTTTTTATCACGCACCACTTCCATCTCGTACTCTTTCCAGCCAATCAGCGATTCATCAATCAGCAGCTCGTTGGTTGGGGAAAGGTCCAGACCGCGTTCGCAGATTTCTTCGAACTCTTCGCGGTTGTAGGCGATACCGCCACCGGTGCCGCCCATGGTGAAGCTAGGACGGATAATGCACGGGAAGCCAACGTCAGCGGCAACCGCCAGCGCTTCTTCCATGGTGTGAGCGATGCCTGAACGCGCGGTGTCGAGACCAATCTTCTTCATCGCGATGTCGAAGCGACGACGGTCTTCCGCTTTATCAATAGCATCCGCCGTCGCGCCAATCATGGTCACGCCGAACTCAGCCAGTACGCCCTGGCGTTCCAGTTCCAGTGCGCAGTTCAGCGCGGTCTGGCCGCCCATGGTTGGCAGCACCGCGTCCGGGCGTTCTTTCTCAATAATTTTGCGTACTACTTCCCAGTGAATCGGCTCGATGTAGGTGGCATCGGCCATTTCCGGGTCGGTCATGATGGTTGCCGGGTTGGAGTTCACCAGAATAACGCGGTAACCCTCTTCACGCAGGGCTTTACACGCCTGGGCGCCGGAGTAGTCAAACTCACACGCCTGACCGATAACAATCGGACCCGCGCCCAGAATCAGGATACTTTTTATGTCTGTACGTTTTGGCATGGCTCTTTTACTCCTGATTATTTCGCGGACTGACGGTATTGCTCAATTAACTCGATAAAGTGGTCGAACAGCGGTGCGGCATCGTGCGGACCGGGGCTCGCTTCCGGGTGCCCCTGGAAGCTAAAGGCTGGCTTATCAGTACGATGAATGCCTTGCAGCGTGTGGTCGAACAGGGATTTATGCGTCACGCGCAGGTTCGCCGGAAGCGTCGCTTCATCGACCGCAAAACCGTGGTTCTGCGCGGTGATCATCACGGTGTTGTTATCAATATCTTTTACCGGATGGTTGCCGCCGTGGTGGCCGAACTTCATCTTAATGGTCTTCGCACCGCTCGCCAGCGCCAGCAGCTGATGGCCGAGGCAGATACCAAATACCGGAATATCGGTTTCGAGGAATTTCTGAATCGCGGTAATCGCGTAGTCGCACGGCGCCGGGTCGCCAGGGCCGTTGGACAGGAAGATACCGTCCGGATTCATCTTCAGAACGTCTTCTGCTGAGGTTTTCGCCGGTACAACCGTCAGGCGGCAGCCGCGGTCCGCTAACATACGCAGAATGTTACGTTTAGCGCCGAAATCGTACGCCACAACGTGGAACGGCAGTTCATCGGTAGATTTGGCTTCCGGCAGGTCACCGGCCAGCGTCCAGCTACCTTGCGTCCAGCTATACGGCTCCGCAGTGGTGACTTCTTTCGCCAGGTCCATACCGTTCAGGCCAGGGAACGCTTTCGCTTTTTCCAGCGCCAGCGCGGCATCCGGATTATCGCCCGCGATGATACAGCCGTTTTGTGCGCCCTTTTCACGCAGCAAACGCGTCAGCTTACGGGTATCGATATCGGCAATCGCCACAATGTTATGGCGCTTCAGATAAGAAGAAAGGTCTTCGGTATCGCGGAAGTTGCTGGCAATCAGCGGCAGGTCGCGGATGACCAGACCTTGCGCATGTACCTGAGAAGATTCAGCATCGGCTTCATTGGTGCCGACATTACCGATATGAGGATAAGTAAGAGTGACGATTTGGCGGGAATAGGAAGGATCAGTGAGGATTTCTTGATAACCGGTCATTGAAGTATTGAAAACGACTTCCCCAACCGCCGAACCTGTTGCCCCTATGGCCCGACCGTGAAACTGGGTTCCGTCTTCCAGAACCAATAGCGCTGACTTAATCAAAACACCCTCCAGAGAATATTCACTCACTTTATTTGCATATTAATTCATTAACACATCATGAATCAATGCAAATTTGCTTACCTATGGATTTCTGGCAAACGGCGGCATTCTAGAGATAGCCCACGTAAAAGTCTACCCAAAAGGGTAATTTTTATTATTATTTTGCGCCATTGACGAATTAACCCGCCTCCAGGCACCAAAAAGATCAACTAACTTAGAGCAGAAAACGCTTGCGGAGCAGGAAGAGTATTAAATCTCAGAAACAAGAGACAAAAAGTAGACCAAATGGTCAAAATTTACATTTAACCAACACAAAAAGACAATAAAACTCATAAAAATAAGATATTCAATTCAAAATAAACTTTAAATAGATAAAATAAAGGGCAATAAAATATTGCCCCATGTAATCAAATAATTACGACTACAATAACCACATCACGAAGGGTAAAAAACCTTACAAATTGCGTAAATCAAGCACATCTCGCATATCAAAAAGACCATTTGATTTAGATTTCAGCCAAACCGCCGATCTCACGGCACCGTTGGCGAATGTCATACGGCTGGACGCTTTATGCGTGATCTCAATACGCTCGCCAATATCGGCGAACATCGCAGTATGTTCCCCGACGATATCCCCCGCTCGCACCGTGGCAAAACCAATCGTGCCCGGTACGCGCTCGCCGGTGTAACCCTCACGGGAATAGACTGCGCAGTCTTTCAGATCTTTATCCAGCGCCCCGGCAATCGCCTCGCCCATCGCCAGCGCAGTGCCTGACGGCGCATCCACTTTGTGGCGGTGATGCGCTTCAATAATCTCTATATCGGTGTAATCACCCATCACTTTCGCCGCTTTCTCCAGCAGCTTCAGCATGACGTTGACGCCAACGCTAAAGTTAGCGGCGAAGACGATGCCAATATCCTGCGCGGCATCGCGAATAGCCTGTTTTCCCGCCTCATCAAAGCCGGTGGTGCCAATTACCATCCCTTTCCCATGCTGGCGGCAAAACGCCAGATGCGCCAGCGTGCCTTCCGGGCGGGTAAAATCGATGAAAACATCGAAATCATCTTTCACCGCTTCAAGGCTACTTTGTACCGTAACGCCCGTTTTCCCGGCTCCGGCTAACTCTCCGGCATCGCTTCCCAGTAAGGAAGAGCCTTCGCGCTCCAGCGCCGCGCCAAGCTGTACGCCATCCATGCCAAGAGTGGCCTGAATCAACTGACGCCCCATGCGTCCACCGGCTCCCGCGATGGCAACGCGGATTTGTGCATCATGCATAGCTATTCTCTTTTGTTAATTTTACGTAAATCGTTTTCAGATTAACCAGCGTATCGCTGCGCCGCCAGCCGAAAACGTCGATAATTAGAATTTAATGATAAACAGGGAAAGATATCAGTAAAAGGCATGACGCCACGGAATAAGCAGCGTCATATCGTTATATAACGCGGAAATCAGGGGGCCAGTGCCAGAACGTGCGCCACCCACTGCTGGAACCCCTCGACATTCAGCCCCAGTGCCACCTGGGCATTAGCGGGTTGCCCCAGCCGCCCTTCGATATCTACCACCGTTGTGCCAGAGGTATATTCCCCCTGCGTTTCAACGCCGACAAAACAGGGCTTGAGCGTAAAGAGATCCGGGCGCACCAGCCAGGCAATCGCACAGAGATCGTGCATTCGCAGCCCCGTATTCATGCTACCGCTACGGTAGTGACTGAACAGCGCATGCAGCATTTTTCCCGTCTGGTTAAGCTGAGGTAACGTCGCCAGATACTCCGGCGCAAGCATCGCCTGGTTGGTCACGTCCAGCCCGCACATTACAATCTCCAGCCCGCTCTGGAAGACTTTCGCGGCAGCCTCGGGATCGATAGCAATATTAAACTCGGCGTTGGGTGTGAAGTTCCCGCGCCCGGCAGAACCGCCCATAATCACCAGGCGCTTAATGTTAAATACGCATTCAGGATAATGGGTCAGCAGCAGCGCAATGTTGGTCAGCGGGCCAATTGCCACCAGCGTCACGGGCTGTGAGGCATGCATCAGCGCATCACGAATCGCCTGGAAGGCGGGTTTTGCCATCGCCTGTCGGTCGTGTTCGACAAATTCATACCCTTCCATACCGGACTCACCATGCACGGAAGCGGCATCACGCAGCGGCCGCACCAGCGGCATCGATGCTCCCTGCGCCAGTGGAACATCCGCATTCCAGAAGTGCAGCAGTTGCAACGCATTACGGGTGGTTTTTTCCACCGACACATTGCCTGCTACCGTGGTCATCAGTTGCAGATCCAGCTCAGGGGCAAACAGCGCGGCGGCAATGGCGGCGGCATCATCAATGCCGGGATCGGTATCAAGAATGA
>NZ_SZWR01000012.1:286430-296770 GCF_005280875.1 Citrobacter sp. wls827 | reverse complement strand
AAAATGCCAGACGTTAAGTCTGGCATCTTCTCATAATCGTAACCGGAAAGACTTACTCTACTTCACGAACATCCACACGCAGCTCTTTCGGCACTTCGAAAACGATGTTCTCTTCGCGGCCTTCCAGCGGAATAGCTTCCCCACCGCCAAGTTCCTGCAGGCGAGCAATCACGTTTTGCACCAGGATATCCGGCGCCGAGGCTCCGGCCGTCACGCCTACGCACTTCGCCTCTTTCACCCACGCTTCCTGGATGTCGGTCGCATCGTCAATCAAATACGCCGCTTTCCCCATTCGCTGTGCCAGTTCAGCCAGACGGTTGGAGTTAGAGGAGTTTTTCGAGCCGACCACCAGCACAACATCCGCCTGTTCCGCCAGCGCACGGACCGCTTCCTGACGGTTGGTGGTGGCATAACAGATATCATCTTTGCGCGGCCCGATAATTTTCGGGAAGCGTTGGCGCAGCGCGTCAATGACGTCAGAGGTGTCATCAACGGAGAGCGTGGTCTGCGTCATGAAGGATAATTTGCCTTCATTTTTCACATTCAGTTTCAGCACATCTTCCGGTGATTCAACCAGGTACATTCCCCCTTGCGGGTTGCTGTACTGGCCCATCGTGCCTTCGACTTCCGGGTGACCGGCGTGACCAATCAGAATGGATTCTTCGCCACGACGGCTGGCGCGGGCAACTTCCATATGCACTTTCGTGACTAGCGGACAGGTTGCATCAAAAACCGTGAGGTCGCGGCCTTTGGCTTCGTTACGCACAGCCTGAGACACGCCATGAGCGGAGAAAATCAGGATCGCGCCATCCGGCACTTCGCTGATTTGCTCGATAAAAATAGCGCCGCGCTCGCGCAGGCTATCCACCACATAACGGTTATGTACCACTTCATGACGGACATAAATCGGCGCGCCGTAAATAGCCAGCGCGTTTTCCACAATGCTGATAGCGCGGTCTACGCCAGCGCAAAAACCGCGCGGGTTGGCCAACAGGATCTGCATTTTACGCCTCCAGTGCCGGTTCGACTTCCAGCACTTCAATATCAAAATGAACGGTATGCCCGGCCAGCGGATGGTTGAAATCAACCGTGATCGAGTCACCGTTGATTTCGCGGATCACGCCTGGCATCTCACTGCCGTCCATTGCGGTAAAGAGCATGATAGCGCCAATTTCTGGCTCGCCCGCGTCCATAAATTCCCGACGCGAGAAATACTGAATTAAGTCCGGACTTGATACGCCAAAGGCGGCATCCGGCTCCAGAGCAAAGGTGGTTTTATCGCCTTCTTTTAGCCCCAGCAGGTGTTGCTCCAGTCCTTCAGACAGAGAACCGTCGCCCAGGCGAAACAGCGCAGGCTTGCCGTTATTGCGGGTTGACTCTGCGGTGGAGCCATCGTCGAGCTTAAGGGTGAAGTGCACCAGCACCGCACTGTTACTCTGTACTGATTTAGACATGCAGGTTGCTCTTTAAAATTGCTGCCGCCTGTCTGCCCGGTGGCGCTACGCTTACCGGGCCTACAAGGATCGCAGTAAATTGTAGGCCGGATTAGCATAGCGCCATCCGGCATTTTTTTATGCGGCTTTTTTCTCTTTCGACGGCAGGAAGCCTTCGAGAACAATCAATGCCGCCCCGATACAGATAGCTGTATCGGCCAGATTGAAGGTCGCGAAATGCCAGTCACCGACGTAAAAGTCAATCATATCAACCACGAAGCCGTGCCACAGGCGGTCGAACAGGTTGCCCAGCGCACCGCCAATGATTAACGCATACGCGATGTTATTCAGCTTCTGCGTCGCCTTCGAGCGATACATCATCACCATTAGGATGACGCAAATACCGATGGCGATGCCGGCAAAGAACCAACGTTGCCAGCCGCCGCTGTCGGCTAAGAAGCTAAACGCCGCACCATAGTTACGCGCGTAGTGCAGATTAAGCGACGGAAACAGCGACACCGTATCCCCCAGAGCAAAGTTCTGGAGGATCAGGTATTTGCTGCCTAAATCGATAATCAGCACGACTACCACCAGCCACAGCCAGCGTAGTCCTGTTGAACAAAGAGGCTTACTCATCAGGCAAACTTACGTTGTTCGCCATCACCGGCGATGTTGCTGACACAGCGTCCGCAGATATCTGCATGTTCCGCCACCTGGCCGACGTCGGTAGTGTAATGCCAGCAGCGCGGACATTTATCACCTTCGGCTTTGCTCAGTACAATTTTCAGACCTTTGAGCAGTTCGCTCTGCTGAGCATCAGCTGGAGCCGCTGCAAAATCTGCAACCGTCGCGCCGGAGGTCAGCAGAACAAAGCGCAACTCTTCGCCCAGCGCGGTCAGTTTCGCCGCCAGCTCAGGTTCAGCGTACAGGGTCACTGCCGCTTCCAGAGAACCGCCGACTTTCTTATCCGCACGCGCCTGCTCGATAACCTTGTTCACTTCGCCGCGCACTTTCAGCAGCTCGTCCCAGTAGGCATCGTTCATCGCTTCGGTTTCGCCTAAGCCAAACAGACCTTCGTACCATTCACCGGTAAAGACGTACTTCTCACGATCGCCTGGCAGGTAGCCCCAGATTTCATCTGCGGTGAAGGACATGATCGGCGCCATCCAACGAACCAGCGCTTCTGCAATATGGAACAGCGCAGTCTGGCAGCTACGACGCGCCACACTGTCCGCTTTCGCGGTGTACTGACGGTCTTTGATGATGTCGAGATAGAACGAACCCATTTCTACGGAGCAGAAGCGCATCAGGCGCTGTACCACTTCGTGGAAGTCATAAGCTTCATAGGCTTTCAGGATTTCGTCCTGCGCCGCTTGCGCACAACCTACCGCCCACCTGTCCAGCACCACCATCTCTTCCGGTTTCACCATGTCTTTAACCGGATCGAACCCGTTCAGGTTCGCCAGCAGGAAGCGCGCGGTGTTACGGATACGACGATAGCTGTCGGCAGCACGTTTCAGGATTTCGTCAGAAACGGCCATTTCGCCAGTATAGTCGGTAGAAGCAACCCACAGACGCAGAATATCCGCGCCCAGTTTGTTCATCACGTCCTGCGGAGAAACGGTGTTACCGATAGATTTGGACATCTTACGGCCCTGACCATCAACGGTGAAACCGTGGGTCAGTACCTGGCGATAAGGTGCTTTGCCTTTCATGGCGGTGGAGATCATCAAGGAAGACATGAACCAGCCACGGTGCTGGTCAGAACCTTCCAGATACATATCTGCCGCATGGCCCGCAAACTCAGGACGCACATCCACGACGGATGAGTGGGTTGAACCGGAGTCGAACCACACGTCCAGCGTATCCGGGACTTTGACATACTGGTCAGCTTCGTCGCCGAGGATATCTTTCGGATCGAGATCCCACCACGCCTGGATGCCGTCAACTTCTACGCGTTTAGCCACTTCTTCCATCAGTTCGATAGCGCGCGGATGCAGCTCTTCGGTGTCTTTGTGAACAAACAGAGACATCGGCACACCCCACGTACGCTGACGGGAGATACACCAGTCAGGACGGTTGGCAACCATCGATTCAATACGCGCCTGGCCCCAGTCCGGGATCCACTGTACGCCTTTGATCTCTTTCAGCGACTGCGCGCGCAGGCCTTTCTGATCCATGCTGACGAACCACTGCGGGGTCGCACGGAAGATGATCGGTGACTTGTGACGCCAGCAGCATGGGTAGCTGTGCTGCATCTTCTCAACGTGCAGCAGCGCGCCTTTTTCGCTCAGCAGCGCAACGATTTTGTCGTTGGCTTTAAAGACGTTCACACCGTCCAGATCCGGATAGGTACCCACCAGGTATGCGCCGTCCGGGCCAACCGGGTTAGCGATTTCCAGACCGTATTTCTGGCTGATGACGTAGTCATCCGGACCGTGACCGCCAGCGGTATGGACCGCACCGGTACCCGCGTCCAGCGTAACGTGATCGCCAAGGATAGCCGGCACGTCAAAGCCCATAAACGGATGGGTAAAGCGCAGCAGCTCCAGCTCAGCGCCTTTCACGGTGCCGAGAATGGTGTATTCAGCCGCGCCAATACGCTGCATGACGCTTTCAACCAGATCTTTAGCCAGAATCACAGCCTGGCCGTCAATCTGCACCAGCGCATAGTCAAAATCAGGTGCCAGAGAGATTGCGCGGTTCGCCGGTAACGTCCACGGGGTAGTGGTCCAGATAACCAGAGAGATCGGGCCGTTGACGTCAGAAACGCCAAATTTCGCTTTCACCGCATCCTGATCGGCAGCGTGGAACGCCACGTCGATGGACGGGGAGGTTTTGTCATAATACTCAACTTCCGCTTCCGCCAGCGCGGAACGGCAGTCAACGCACCAGTGCACCGGCTTCGCACCTTTGTGCAGGTGACCGTTGCCGATGATTTTACCCAGCGCACGAATGATGTTGGCTTCAGTTTTGAAGTCCATGGTCAGGTACGGATGCGACCAGTCGCCCAGTACGCCAAGACGGATAAAGTCTTTACGCTGACCATCTACCTGGGTCGCTGCGTATTCACGGCACTTAGCGCGGAACTCAGCAGCGGTGAACTTCTCGCCCGGCTTGCCGTATTCCTGCTCTACTTTCAGCTCGATTGGCAGACCGTGGCAGTCCCAGCCCGGAACGTACGACGAGTCATAGCCCGTGAGTCCTTTGGACTTCACGATAATGTCTTTCAGAATCTTGTTAACCGAGTGACCAATATGAATGCTGCCATTCGCATAAGGAGGGCCATCATGCAGAATGAAGGTTTTTTTGCCTTTTTTGGCCGCACGAATGATGCCGTACAGGTCATCATCAGTCCAACGCGCCAGCATTCCCGGTTCACGCTTGGCGAGATCGCCGCGCATCGGGAACCCTGTTTCCGGCAAATTCAGGGTTGATTTATAGTCACTCATCAGATTCTCGGTTCCGTATTTAAAACTCGTATAGGCATTAAGCCGGTTTTGTTAGCCCAAAAAATTCACGGGCAGTCAACTCATCACGCGCAATCTGCGCTTTTAGTTCATCCAGCGAGGCAAATCGCTGTTCGCTGCGTATTTTTTTACGCAGTACTACATCTATATGGCGACCATACAGGTCCATTACAACGTCCAATAGATGCACTTCCAACTGCTGGCGTACGCCTGCTACCGTCGGGCGGGTGCCGATGTTGGCGACGCCGGGCAACGGTTTGTCACCCAGTCCCATCACTTCAACCGCATAAACACCTTTCACCGGAGAAACCTGACGACGAAGCGGTAAGTTTGCCGTCGGAAAACCGATGGTGCGCCCTAACTCATCACCGTGAACGACGCGTCCTGAGATAGTAAAAGGATGCCCAAGCAGGCTTTCGGCCAGTTGCAGGTTATCTTCGGCCAGCGCCTGACGTACTGCGGTGCTGCTGATACGCACACCGCCTTCACAGAAGGTTTGGGTGCTGGTGATATCAAAACCATACTCAGCGCCCGCTTCCTGTAATAACAAGAAATCGCCCGCACGGCTAGCGCCAAAGCGGAAATCATCGCCAACGGCAAGAAATTGTACACCAAGGCGCTTCACCAGCAGATCGCTGATAAAAGTCTGCGCCGTTAATGCGGCGAAACGCCTGTCAAAACGCACGCACAGCACGTAGTCCACACCGCATTCGGCCAGATAACGCAGTTTTTCCCGCAGGCGGGTAAGGCGCGCAGGTGACTTGTCCGTCGCAAACAGTTCCAGCGGCTGTGGCTCGAAAATCATTACCACCACCGGTAAATTGCGTTTGCGCCCTTCTTCCCGTAAGCCTTGCAGCAACGCACGGTGGCCACGGTGCACACCGTCGAAATTACCAATAGTCAGCACACACCCATGCGGGGCCTGGCTGAGATTATGTATGCCTCGTATCAGCTTCATGTCTGGCTCAAAACAGTGAAAATCGTGAAAGTATACCCTGTACCGCGGTCAAGGTTAACCGGCGATTGTTTCTACGAAACAGAAAGAGGATGGTTTTCATTGTTATGAAACAAATTGACGCCCTTCACGGGCACACCAATGCAATTTTTCTCGTGGAAAAGCTGTATTCACGCCACGCAAGCTGGTAGAATCCTGCGCCATCACTACGCAACGAGTGCTGGAATTTAAACGGCGCTTATTTGCACAAATCCATTGACAAAAGAAGGCTAAAAGGGCATATTCCTCGGCCTTTGAATTGTCCATATAGAACACATTTGGGAGTTGGACCTTGGCTAATATCAAATCAGCTAAGAAGCGCGCCGTTCAGTCTGAAAAGGCCCGCAAGCACAACGCTAGCCGTCGCTCTATGATGCGTACTTTCATCAAGAAAGTATACGCAGCTATCGAAGCTGGCGACAAAGCTACTGCACTGAAAGCATTTAACGAAATGCAACCAATCGTGGACCGTCAGGCTGCTAAAGGTCTGATCCACAAAAACAAAGCTGCGCGTCATAAAGCAAACCTGACTGCACAGATCAACAAACTGGCTTAATCGCCTGTCTGTTGTCGCTTTGTGAAAAAACCCGCGCAAGCGGGTTTTTTTATGCCTGTCGTTTGTACAACCAGCTTCGAAGGCAACCGTCATCCACTGACCTTGTTCGTACTCCTCTGGGCCGCTTCTCTTTTCAGCCAGCCGCCTTACCGGGCACATGAAAGTCATTTTCTTTCACTGTTTAATTTTTTTAATTTCATTGCTAATCAAATTGTGACCGTCATAGCAAATGACATAATTACTCCCCCAAAAACGAATAAACGCAATCCTGATGTAAGATTTGATAATTGATCACAATGCCCGTGTTAACTATTTTTCACCAAACCAATTAACCACTATTTCTCTCCAAAGGTTTAATTTTTTAGATAAAAAATAACAACTACCCTACTGCTTAGAAAGTAAAAGCTGTTTTTCTGGGCGTATCGCACCAATATCGGAGTTATTATTATGAGTTCTGTTATTGAGGATACCCAGTCTTGCGGGTCAGCATCATTATCTTTACTACAGCGTATTAGCTACGGCTCTTTGGATGTGGCAGGTAATCTGCTGTACTGTTTCGGTTCAACCTACATCTTATATTTCTACACTGACGTTGCGGGTATAAGTCTCGCCGTAGCAGGTGTCATCCTGCTACTGGCGCGTATCGTAGATGGTATAGATGCCCCAATCTGGGGGATCATTATCGATAAAACACGTTCACGTTACGGTAAATGTCGTCCCTGGTTTTTATGGCTGCCGCTGCCTTTTGGTGTATTCAGCGCGCTGTCATTTTGGTCTCCAGATATCAGCATGACAGGAAAAGCCATATATGCAGCAATATCCTATATGATTGCCAGCATTTTATTTACCGGACTTAATACACCGCTCAGTGCAATATTACCTCTGATGACCCTGTCCCCTAAGGAACGGCTGGTATTAAATTCCTGGAGAATGACCGGAGGACAAATCGGGGTTTTATTAATGAATGCCACAGCATTACCCCTGGTTGCATTTTTAGGTAACGGAAATGATCATGCCGGATTTATTTATACGGCGATTCTGTTTGCTGCGATATCCTGTTCGCTAACGCTTTTCGCCTTTAAAAATATCCGCGAAATGGATGCGGATAAAATACAGCAAGAACCCAAACTGCCGATGAAAAAAAGTTTCACGGCGATGAAAGGTAACTGGCCATGGATCCTGATGGTGCTGGCCAATCTGATCTTCTGGATTGCCCTGCAACAGCGGTCCACCACCATTGTTTATTATCTGACCTACAACCTCGATCGCAAAGATCTGGTTCCGCTGATTAACAGTCTGGCGACGATTCAGATCCTGTTTATCATCGCCATCCCTTTCTTTAGCAAATACCTGGCTAAAACCTGGATATGGGTAGGCGGCTTGCTGGTCGCCACGTTTGGCGGCGTCTTGATGTGGCTGGCGGCGGACAACATACCTTTCCTCATCGCGGCCTGGGTGCTCGGCAATATAGGTAGCGGAATCGCCTGCTCAATGCCGTTTGCCATGTTGGGCTTTGCCGTCGACTTCGGTGCCTGGAAAACGGGCATCAAGGCCACCGGCATTCTTATCGCCTTCGGCAGTACTTTCTGCATCAAGATGGGCAGTGGTCTGGGTACCGCTTTCGCCGCCTGGATCATGAACAGTTTTGGCTATATCCCGAACCAGACCCAAAGCGCTGCGGGCCTGGAAGGCATTACCTGGGCCTTTATCTGGGCGCCCGCCCTGCTCTTCGCACTCGCGGCGATCCCGCTACTTTTCTTCCGTAAGTACGAAGCAATGGAAGAGACGATTCGCCACGATCTGGAAACCATCACCCAATAACTTTCTTGATCTTTACCCTCAAAATATGGGAGGCACCACCATGCCATTTGTGCAACGTGACCCGCGTCGTCTGGTCTGGCAGCAAAACGATCGCTATTTGTGGATTGAACCCTGGGGCGAGAACAGCCTGCGCGTACGCAGTGGCCGTCATCTTCCGGTTATGCGAAATGAGGACTGGGCGCTCACGGAGCCAGTCACAGAAAGCGCCTGCCACATCGTTTATGACCACAAGCAGGCGACGCTGACCAACGGCAAAATTAGCGCTATCGTCAATCAAAAAGGGCAAATCGCTTTTTATCGCCATCCGCATAAGTGCCTGTTGCAGGAGTTCTGGCGTCTGCGGGGCGAAATCGGCGAGGACGAATCTTCCCACGGCCAGTATGTCAGCGCACTCAACCTTGAGGGACGCGAATTCCGCCCTATTCAGGGCGGGAAATATTCACTTAAAGCCCGCTTCGAAGCCACCGAAGGGGAAAAAATTTACGGCATGGGCCAATATCAGCAGGCCAATCTGGATCTCAAAGGATGCGTGCTCGAACTGGCCCAGCGCAACTCTCAGGCCTCGGTGCCCTTTATGCTCTCAAGCCTGGGCTACGGATTTTTATGGAACAACCCGGCGGTCGGCCGCGTGACGTTCGCCCATAACGTGACCGAGTGGGAAGCTCAGGTCAGCGAACAGTTGGACTACTGGATCACCGCTGGCGATACCCCGGCAGAAATTAGCCAGGCGTATGCGCTCGCCACGGGCACGCCGCCGATGATGCCGGATTACGCCATGGGCTTCTGGCAGTGCAAGTTACGCTATCGCACCCAGGAGGAGCTGCTCGCAGTCGCCCGCGAGTACAAACGGCGCAATCTCCCCATCTCGGTAATCGTTATCGATTTCTTCCACTGGCCAAATCAGGGGGACTGGATGTTCGACTCGCGCGACTGGCCCGATCCCGATGCCATGATCGCCGAGTTAAAATCGCTGGGTATTGAGCTGATGGTCTCCGTCTGGCCGACGGTGGACAATCGCACCGAGAGCTATCGGGAGATGCGCGAAAACGGCTGGCTGGTACAAACGGAGCGCGGATTGCCAATTAATATGGATTTTCTCGGCAATACCACTTTCTTTGATGCCACCCATCCCGGCGCTCGCGACTACGTCTGGAGTAAAGCAAAACGCAACTATTACGATAAAGGCGTGAAGCTCTTCTGGCTAGATGAAGCCGAGCCGGAGTTCAGCGTTTACGACTACGATAACTATCGCTACCACGCCGGACCGGTGCTGGAAGTGGGCAATATCTACCCGCGAATGTACGCCAAAACCTTTTTTGACGGCATGAAAGCCAATGGCGAAGACCAGGTTATCAACCTGCTGCGCTGCGCCTGGGCTGGAAGTCAGAAATACGGCGCGCTGGTGTGGTCAGGTGATATCCACTCATCGTTTCGTTCTCTGCGCAATCAGTTTGCCGCCGGGATGAATATGGGGATTGCAGGTATCCCATGGTGGACAACAGATATTGGCGGCTTTCATGGCGGCAATATTCACGACCCACGCTTTCATGAGCTACTGATTCGCTGGTTCCAGTGGGGCGTGTTTAGCCCGGTGATGCGCCTGCACGGCAACCGCGATCCGCAGATTTTACCGCAGCAGCCTTATCGGGACGGGATTGCCCAGTGCCCTACCGGCGCGCCCAACGAGATCTGGAGCTACGGTGAGGATGTGTGTGATGTGCTAACGGGTTGCCTGACACTGCGTGAGAAGCTCAAGCCCTACATCAAAGCGTTAATGGCAGAAACGCATAACTACAATACACCGGTGATGCGTACCCTATTTTTTGAGTTCCCCGATCAGCTAAAAAGCTGGGAAATCACCGACCAGTACTGTTTCGGCCCCGATCTGTTGGTTGCGCCCGTTATGCATGAAGGTATGCGCGAACGCGACGTTTGGTTGCCAGAAGGGGAAACATGGACGGATTTTGCGACCGGCGAGAGCTATCAGGGAGGACAAACGCTGCGCTATGACGCTCCCCTGAACAGAATTCCGGTATTTATCCGCGAAGGCGGGCAGTATCGTAATA
>NZ_SZWR01000012.1:266171-286360 GCF_005280875.1 Citrobacter sp. wls827 | reverse complement strand
TGCGGTTAGTACACCGCAGCCGGCAACATAAAGGCGTTTAGACCTGTGGCGGCTTGAACAGTGCTGAGTAGTTGGCATTGCAAATACGCTGCACCGCCGGATGCTGGATCATCCTCTCCGCAAATATGGCGTGATACTCCTCCATCACATTCTCAACGCGTCCAATTTCAACAATAGAATCATCAGCATAGAAATTGTGTGAATACAGCGTAGGGGCAACGAATATCGCGTTATGCGTTGCGCCAAACGCTTTCATCAGCGCGGCGTCATCAAACTCGCCAAGGATTTCAACGTTCAGTCCTTGTGAGTTAATCCAGTTCAACAGCTTACGTCCAAGCATCGAACGACGACCAGGGATCAGCAATCGACGCTCTTCCAGACAGGCCGGAAACGGTTTCTCAGGCAGCGGCCTGGTGCACCAAAAGCTCACGCTGCATTCGCCAATCCGCACCGAGAACAGCCCTTCCTGCTGCGTTGAGTCGATCGGGCAATCGGAGATAATCATATCCAGCTTATGCTGGCTGAGCTGCTCCAGCAGCATCTCGTGTGTTGATTCAAAACAACGCAGATGGATTTGCTCGTTCTCAACCACAGCAGCATCCAGCACGCTGCTAACCAGTTGCTTCGATAATGCATCCGCCACGCCGACATCAAACAGCAAATTCGACTCTTTGCGATAGTTCACGATATCCAGCATTTCCTGGCTTAAGGTGAACATTTTATCCGCATAACGGAAAACTAATTCGCCTAACTCGCTGGGTTCCAGCCCTCGCCCCTTACGCTTAAACAACTTCCCTTGTAAGCGTTCCTCAAGCGCTTTGATCTGCCCGGTAATAGTTTGCGGTGTCAGATAAAGCGCTTCTGCGGCACCCACCACCGATCCTTCTTTATACACATGCCAGAAGTAATACAGGTGGTTGTAATTTATATGAGACATACTCTCTCCCTGAAATTGTCACCAAAGAGTTATCTGCTCAGGCTGACGTATTCAACCGGGTACGCAGCCAGCTATAACCGATAACTGCCGACAACAGTGAACCAATCAGGATCCCCAGTTTTGCCCAGTTAATCAGCTCCGGATCAACGTTACCAAACGCCAGACTGGCGATGAAAATCGACATTGTAAAGCCGATGCCACACAGAATACCGACCGCCATAATTTGCTGGAAACTCGTGCCTTCAGGCAGTTGCGCCACCTTGAGACGTAATGCCAGCCAGCAGAACAGGCTGATCCCCAGCGGCTTACCGATAAGCAGGCCGGCGATAATTCCCAGCGGCAGGATAGAGGTCAATCCATCCAGCGTCACGCCCTGCAGCGAAACACCTGCGTTAGCGAAGGCAAACAGAGGCAGGATCAGATAAGCCACCCACGGATGCAGGACATGCTCCAGACGCTTTGCCGGTGAGCGCCCATGTTTTTCCTTTAACGGAATGAAGAAACCAACGATCACGCCTGCCAGAGTGGCATGCACGCCGGACTTCAGCACTGCCGTCCATAGCACGACGCCAACCAGAATATAAATACCGGTGCGTCTGACACCGCACAGATTCAATGCCGCCAGGACGAGAATTGCGCACGCGGCGACGCCCAGAGACAACAACGAGAGATCGCTGGTGTAGAACAACGCGATGATCACAATCGCGCCTAGGTCATCGATAATCGCCAGCGCCATCAGGAAGATTTTCAGTGCCAGCGGAACGCGACTGCCCAATAGTGCCAACACGCCTAATGCAAAAGCGATATCCGTTGCTGCCGGAATTGCCCATCCTTCACGAGTGATAGGGTCGGCATAGTTGAATGCCAGATACAGCAACGCCGGGACAATCATGCCGCCAATCGCGGCAATAATTGGAAACGCCGCCTGACGCAGGCTGGCAAGCGAGCCCTGCATTAACTCACGCTTCACTTCCAGACCAATCAACAGGAAGAATACCGCCATCAACGCGTCGTTGATCCACAGCAGCATATTTTTGTTGATTTCAAGCGCGCCAACCCGCAGTTGGACAGGTGTTTCCAGAAAGGCGTGGTACCATCCACTGGTAACCCCGATATTTGCCATCAGCATAGCGACTGCGGCTGCGATGATCAGGATGATGCCTCCCGAGGCGTCGCTACTAAAAAAACGATGCAGATGTTTCACTTTTATTCTCTCTATTGGGTGAATACTTCGTAATTACTATCTTACACCCGCAAAAAGCTCGTTAAAATTAGATTATTCATGATGAATAAATCGGCTTTTCCGAGCATTATCTAATGAGAAAACACAGGATTAGTTAGTCTGCATCTGAGTGATGCCTCGCATTAAACGCGTATCTGAGATGGTCCAGCGTTGCCGTCACATTTGCCGGAGACATACGGTTGAGGTGTGCCAGAAAAGGATGTGTATCGATAAAATGGATAAAACGGGTCGCACTCACAAGCGTGGCGCTGCGTTGCATACTCGTTTTTCGGTTCTCTGTTAAGTTGCATACTGCCAGCGCGTAGTCACGCGTGGTGAATGTTCGCCAAACGTTATTACGGATGCCGCCCCCCATAAACAACCTTGGCGGAATATCTTTTTGCGGTGCTGATTCTCCACGTTCTCTCACAAAAGCAATGTGGCAACGCCCTTGCTGAACATGCTGTATATTCGCCATCATACATCCTCCCAGGATAAAGCATTCCTGATCGAGGTAATGCTGAATATTGAGAGAACGTTCATCCGTGAGCATTTTAACCAACTCGAAATGGCGATAAGCTGGCAAAACGGGTTTAACTAACATCCCCGGATCATTTTTGTGCAATATTGCAGGACCGTAATCCACATCAAAAAGCGTCTCCCGCCGCATCGTTATCACTTCTTTACGTTGCACAATATGCGCCAACGTACCGGGAGGCAGGCGTTCTTCATAGTCAGAATGATACTGATACTCAGCCTCTACGGGATGAGCTGAGTAATTTGTCGTAACGGCAACAATTCGACCGGTATTCTCTTCTGCAGTGACCAACACATACAGAAAACTATCACTACCGTTAAATTTGATCCGAAAAGCGCGCGTGCTCATGGCGATATCAAACGTAGGAAAAGTAAATTCGCGTTCCGCCAGATTTGCATTGCGAGAGAGTTTCTGTAACTCCCGATTCAACCCGGTGCTATCCAGCACGAGTGCGGTGCGAATATCCGCCAGTGTCGCACCTTCCTGAATCAGCGTGGCGAGATAATCCTGACGCGCATCTGTTTTCTGCCTGACAGGAGAAATAAATGTTTTATGACAACGCTGACAGTAAATACGCGGTTCTCCTTGCGCAGAAAAACCGTACTTTTTGAGTGAAATTCCCCCGCAGTGGGGGCAGGATTTTATCAGTCCTTTCCATGCCTGATTAACCGACTGACGAAAGCGGTTGAGTGATCGTTCCGAAATAATGGGGAAGAGAAAACCGCAGGCCCGGCATAGTATATTTTTCCCTTGGTTTTGGTAATCCGGGCTGTTCAACATACCCATATTTTTGCAGCCGGGCGTTTTACAACTATCGACATTAATCCAGGAAAACATATTCACTCCCTGCGAATACGATACGTTCAAGCAAATACTGATTTTATCTCTACAGGTGAAAAACCATTTTCGTAGAGTGTTTTCATGGCACTCATCGTCATTGCGGTATGAGAGAAAAACGACTTATATCCCGCGCACAAATAGTTGTGATTTCTTTTACCTGATATTGACGGCAAAAAACGATGCTTAGGACAACCGCCATAACAGGCGAACTGCCATGAGCAGGAGTCACATTTTTGTGCCATTGTGCGTCGCTTATCCTCGCCAAACTGCCGGTTTTTTTCGCTATTGTTCATCGCGCGCAGCGTCGAATCCTGAATATTCCCCAACTTGTACTGCGGATACACAAAATGATCGCAGTTATACACATCGCCGTTCATTTCCATGGCGAATGCGCTACCGCAGGTTGGTGCAAACACGCATACCTGCGGTGGTAACCCGCACCACGCCGCGAGCGTCTGCTCAAACATCTGTATGCCGATATCACCAATATCGTTACGGACCCAGACATCAAAAATAGCGTTGAGAAAATGGCCAAATTGCAGTGAATCAACCGACCACGGCATCATTCTTGTTTGTCCGCCTTCAGGATGTGCCAGACCAATACCGCCCTCTTCAGCGCTTCTTTCGATGAGCGGAATAAACTGCATATAGCGACTGCCAATGCTTTTCAGATAGTTATAGACTCGCACCGGGTGATGCATATTCGTGTGATTCACCACCGTCAGCGTATTAAATTCTACACCGTGGCGTACCAGACATTTAACGGCCTGTTCAACTTTCCCATGCGTCGGTTTACCTGAACGAGTAACCCGCCATTCATCATGTAACGCGGCATCACCATCAATAGAAACGCCCACCAGGAAGGCGTGTTGCTTAAAAAAAATAGCCCATTCGTCGTCAATCAATATACCGTTAGTCTGGAAGGTATTTATAATCGTTTTACCGCCAGAATAACGCTGCTGCAATGCCAGCGCTCGCCGATAAAATGCCAACCCCATCAGCGTAGGTTCTCCCCCCTGCCACGCAAAAATCACGTCATTCACATCCTGCGCGGCAATATGCTGTTTGATGAATAACTCGAGCATGTCATCTGACATTCTGTAATTCGCTTTTCTATCCGGATAAAGCATCTCCTTTTCCAGATAAAAACAGTATTTACAGTCCAGATTACATACCGAGCCTGTCGGTTTAATCATGACCTGACAACTTTTTGTCTGCATTGTGATAGCTCCATAAATAAAAGAACCTGGCTCAGCACAAAAGCGTTGAACCAGGCGGGCATAGCCCTAAGTGGCATACCTTATGTTTCTTATAATTATTCTGTTAGCCCCAGGTGACTGGCGTTGGCTTGTCACCGCGAGCTTTCATCAGCGAATCGTTGTCAATGTCCTGTTTGTATTTCAGGAACTTGCCATACAGTTGTTTCTCGATTTCAGGTTGTTTCCCAATCTGATTAAGCGTTTCAAAGCGATCTTTTTTCAGGTTGTAGAGGTATTTGGGTTTATTTTCACGATCGATAATCATCTTCCAGTCGCCATCACGGATCGCCCATTCGTCAGTAGGATCATCCTGGAACGGCATATCAATGCCAAAGATGAGTGGTTTCTGACGTGCTAACGTTTTCTGTTCAAGTAATGGAACCAGAGACTGCCCATCGTAGGTACGATCTGTTGGCAGTTTAAAATTCATCATGTTTGCTAACGTCGGCACCCAGTCAAGACCATAAACTGGCGTATCCGTTACCATCCCCTGCGGAATATGTTTACCATACTTGATGATTGCCGGAACACGGATACCGCCTTCCCAAAGGTTATCTTTACGGCCGCGAAGCCCATCCGTTTCACCCGCCAGGTTCAGTTCATATACTTTGCGAGCCTCGCGTGTCACTGGGCCGTTATCACTGGTGAAAATGACAATGGTGTTATCTTCTTCACCCATTGCCTTGATCTTATCCATTACTTTACCGACCTGAGCATCCATATAGCTGATGTTCGCGTAGTATTCGCCTGTTCCGCGCCATGGCTTATCCGCCCAGTCGCCGTAAAACAGATCCGGATGCTGTTTCTGGTAAGCGCTCATATATTGCGAATACATGTCGAGGTACTTTTTCGGCGAGGCCAGCGGGCTGTGAACTTCCGTGAACGCGACATATAAGAAGAACGGTTTGTCGTCTTTCTTGTTATCCAGCCAGTTGACGACTTCAGAACTGACAAGCTCGCCGCTCATGGTGTCCGCACGACCAATATGCTGTCCATTACGGATCCAGCCAGTGGGATGCACCATGCCATAGCGGGGACGTTCTTTTGCGTTATCAAGCGTAGCATCCGTGACGAATCCCGCCGGGTTTACCAGGGTGTAGTCAAACCCCATGTCCTTCGCCTGCGGTTGATCGGTGCGATCGCCCCCGGCATTCAGGTGCAATTTCCCCATCATCGCCGTGTCATACCCCTGTTGCTTTAACAGGTTGGCAATCGTCAGTTCATTCCGTCCCAACGCGACATCTTTGCCTTCAGGGATCCAGGAACGGATCCCTGTACGGAATGGCATACGTCCCGTTAATAAACCCGCACGAGAAGGAGAGCACAGCGGCGCGGGCGCATAGTAGTCGGTAAATTTCACCCCTTCCTGTGCCAGCTTGTCGATATTAGGCGTTTTGACGATTTGATGGCCATAAGTCGCGAGATCGCCATAGCCCAAATCATCAGCCATAATAATCACTAAATTAGGCTGTTTCGCTGAAGCTGCATATGTTGTTTGTAATGCGCTCCCGGCACATAATGCCAGTCCAACCAAACTCGCCACGACTGTTTTTTTCATTTCCGATCCTTTGGTTTTATTTAAAATGAATACCCAATCATATAAATCATCTGATCCCCGTAACCGTCATAACCCAGTTTGTTTTCAAAATAGCGATATGTCACTGTAGCTTTCCATCGTGGATAAAATTTCCACGCCAGTGTTAATCCGCCATTTAATCCATTCCGGCCAAATTGCTGTTCCGCATAAGCATCATTTCTATCAAGCTCAATTTCATTCCAGTCAGATAAAACAAATTTCTCACCAAATAAAGTAAAATTGTAAGCCGCAGTCCAGCCAATAACGTAGCCATTCCAGCCGCTGGTTTGTCCATATCGTTGTGATACATAATCACCAGATTGGTTATGCAAACCTATATAGGGTTTAAAAAAGCCCCAATCTCCGCTCCAGCCGAGATAACCCAGACCATAAAACATATCCAGATCGTCGCCCCAGGAGTTATCCCACTGGCCATAAATCTTGCCAAAGAAGGTATAATCAGAATCAAAGAGACGCACATGGGTCATCGCCGACACCGTATGATTTCGACCGGCTACAGCATGATTTAACACATTACTTTCAATAAATGAGTAAAATTCGGCTTCTCGAAAATTGACACCAAAATCCGCTGTTGCTTTCCAAACCTCGCCACGATGTACATTGACAAATCCGCTATTCCAGTCGGCATAACCGGCATTAATAGACCCAAAAGAATTTTTATACTCCAGAGCTTGTGCTGCATGGCTAAAAAGAGAAGGCACTATAAGTATAAGACAAGCTAATAGTCCATTTTTTATCCGAGGCATTGAATGTATTCCCCATAATTATAATTAATCCATCAATAAATATTGTGTTACCGCGGTGACAAATAATAATGAAATAGAATGACAGGATAGTGATGTAAATCTCACATCAAGGAAGGTGAATCGTTATTACTGGTAGTGTGTCAGAATATGTTGTTTGAGAGGAGATAAGTAATTATTTCGCCAGAAATATGACTGTAGTTGCCTTTTAAATTAGGTTGGCCGTGATTATTTATTGATGTTAAAACAATCACATCAACCAGGTATGCGGTTGTGAATAGTCAAAAAAGATGTTAGTTCTAAAACCGTAGCACTGCTCCACACATCATACTATTCCAACAAGGTAAAATAATATATCCGATGCCGGTAAGGGTCTGGATATCCATCTGCCAGGTAAAAAAAAGGCCATCTCATCGCTGAAATGGCCTTTTCTCTACTTTTATTTTAGCGCGTCAAATCGTCAAAGAATTTCTTCACACCGTCGAAGAAGCTTTTGGAACGCGGGCTGTTTTGTTCACCCGTCGGGCCACCAAAGCTATCCTGCAGATCTTTCAACAGCTGTTTCTGTTTGTCGTTGAGGCCCACCGGGGTTTCAACCACCACACGGCACAGCAGATCGCCCTGTGCGCCGCCGCGTACAGACTTAACGCCTTTACCACGCATGCGGAACAGTTTGCCAGTTTGCGTTTCGCCCGGAATTTTTAGCTTCACGCGACCATCCAGCGTCGGGACTTCAATCTCGCCACCCAGGGCTGCCATTGCAAAGTTAATCGGTACTTCGCAGTACAGGTTATTGCCTTCACGCTCGAAGATTGGGTGCTGTTTAACCTGCACCTGCACGTACAGATCACCTGCTGGCGCGCCATGCTCACCGGCTTCGCCTTCACCAGACAAACGGATACGGTCGCCGGTATCAACCCCTGCCGGGATTTTAACGGACAGCGTTTTGCTCTTCTCAACGCGACCATGCCCGTGGCATTTGTTGCACGGATCTTTGATCAACGTACCGCGGCCCTGACAGTGCGGACAGGTCTGCTGTACGGCAAAAAAGCCCTGACGCATCTGTACCTGACCAGAACCGTGACAGGTTGGACAGGTTTGCGGCTGAATGCCTGCCTTCGCGCCGCTGCCGTGGCAAACGTCACACTCTTCCAGAGTTGGAATACGGATCTCTTTGGTGACGCCACGCACGGCTTCTTCCAGAGTGAGATCCATGTTGTAACGTAAATCAGCACCACGTGAGGCGCGCTGACGACCACGACCGCCGCCAAAGATATCGCCAAACACGTCACCAAAGATATCGCTGAAGTCAGCCCCGCCGCCAAAACCGCCGCCGCCCATGCCGCCTTGCTCAAACGCAGCATGACCGTACTGATCGTAGGCCGCACGTTTTTGCGCATCGGTCAGGATCTCGTACGCTTCTTTGATCTCTTTAAACTTGGCTTCGGCCTCTTTATCACCCTGGTTGCGATCCGGGTGATATTTCATGGCCAGGCGCTTGTAGGCCTTTTTGATTTCACGCTCTTCCGCTGATTTGGAAACGCCTAAAATCTCGTAATAGTCTTGCTTAGCCATCTCTTTTTATCTGCCCCTAACATGCGTGCACGGGCGGAGAGGAAACCTCTTCGCCCGTGCCAGTAATTACCCGTTCAAAGGGCGATTATTTTTTGTCTTTCACTTCTTCAAACTCGGCGTCGACAACGTCGTCATCTTTCGCGTTATTTGCAGAAGCATCAGCGCCTGCAGCACCAGCCTGTTGCTGTGCGTGCTGCTGCTGAGCGATTTCCATCAGTTTCTGGGAAACCTGTGCCAGCGCCTGCATTTTCGCTTCGATATCTGCTTTGTCTTCGCCTTTCAGAGAAGTTTCCAGCGCGGTCAGTGCAGACTCGATGGCAGTTTTGTCGTCAGCCGGCAGCTTGTCGCCTGCTTCTTCAACCTGCTTGCGAGTGCTGTGCAGCAGATGGTCACCCTGGTTACGGGTCTGAACCAGCTCTTCAAACTTACGGTCAGATTCTGCGTTCGCTTCTGCTTCGCGAACCATTTTCTGAATTTCTTCTTCGTTCAGACCAGAAGAAGCCTTGATGGTGATCTTCTGCTCTTTACCGCTGTTTTTGTCTTTCGCGGAAACGTGCAGGATACCGTCGGCATCGATGTCAAAAGTCACTTCGATCTGCGGCATACCGCGCGGAGCCGGGCTGATGCCATCCAGGTTAAACTGACCCAGATCTTTGTTATCAGCAGCACGTTTACGTTCACCCTGCAGCACATGGATGGTTACCGCAGACTGGTTGTCTTCAGCGGTAGAGAACACCTGGCTGTGCTTGGTCGGGATGGTGGTGTTCTTCGCGATCAGCGGAGTCATTACGCCACCCATGGTTTCGATACCCAGAGACAGCGGGGTAACGTCCAGCAGCAGCACGTCTTTAACATCACCGGTCAATACACCACCTTGAACAGCAGCACCGATTGCTACGGCTTCGTCCGGGTTAACGTCTTTACGCGGTTCTTTACCGAAGAACTCAGCGACTTTCTTCTGCACCATCGGCATACGCGTCTGACCACCAACGAGGATAACGTCGTTGATATCAGATACGGACAGGCCAGCATCCTGCAGAGCAACTTTCAGCGGCTCGATAGAACGGTTAACCAGGTCTTCAACCAGGCTTTCCAGTTTCGCACGGGTCACTTTGATGTTCATGTGTTTCGGACCGGTCGCGTCTGCAGTGATGTACGGCAGGTTCACGTCGGTCTGCTGAGCGGAAGACAGCTCAATCTTCGCTTTCTCAGCGGCTTCTTTCAGACGCTGCATCGCCAGCGGGTCATTACGCAGGTCGATACCCTGATCTTTCTTAAACTCGTCAACCAGGTAGTTGATCATACGGCTGTCGAAGTCTTCACCACCCAGGTGGGTATCACCGTTGGTTGCCAGAACTTCGAAGGTTTTTTCGCCGTCAACTTCGTCGATTTCGATAATAGAGATATCGAAAGTACCACCACCGAGGTCATATACCGCGATAGTACGGTTGCCGACTTCTTTATCCAGACCGTAAGCCAGCGCAGCTGCGGTTGGTTCGTTGATGATACGTTTTACTTCCAGACCTGCGATACGACCGGCGTCTTTAGTTGCCTGACGCTGAGCATCGTTAAAGTATGCAGGTACGGTGATAACTGCTTCAGTTACCGGCTCACCCAGGTAATCTTCAGCCGTTTTCTTCATTTTTTTCAGCACTTCAGCAGAAATCTGCGGCGGTGCCAGTTTCTGACCTTTTACGTCAATCCATGCATCACCGTTGTCAGCACCGATGATTTTGTACGGCATGATGGCTTCATCACGCTGTACTTCTTCGTCCTGGAAGCGGCGGCCAATCAGGCGTTTAATCGCAAACAGGGTGTTTTGCGGGTTTGTCACTGCCTGACGTTTAGCCGGCTGACCAACCAGAGTTTCACCATCCTGGGTATAAGCAATGATAGAAGGCGTGGTGCGATCGCCCTCGGCGTTCTCCAGCACACGTGCAGTAGTGCCATCCATAATCGCTACACAAGAGTTGGTAGTACCCAGGTCGATACCAATAATTTTACCCATCTAAACGTCTCCACTAAAAATTCGGTCATCATGTGGTTGTGAATCTGTAATAAGGGCGAAACGTGCGGTTTCAACTACCCTGAATCGTTTTTTTTCAGACTCACCACTGCGGTTGCTTACAAGATGGGGTCGTAACCCACGTCATCAAGGGGGGCATGGAAATTTTTTTTTAGCGCAGTGGCGATAAAATCGTAGAGAAAAGGCAGAAAGCTGAAAAAATGAATAGTCGCCAATTAAAATTAATTCATAAAACCAATGAAAATAGCAAAGTTATTCACGAAAAAATTATAATAAAAAGAAAAGATTACAAGCATGAATCGTGATTCTGACAGCGGTAAGATGGTCTGAAACGACACACTTTTACAGCCGTCAAAGAGAAATTCCATGAAATCCGTATTAACCCTTTCCGCCAGCCTGCTTATGGGCCTGCTACTGAGCAGCGCCGCACACGCTAATGATCATAAAGTCCTCGGCGTGATCGCCATGCCCCGTAATGAAACCAACGATCTGACGCTGAAACTTCCCGTTTGCCGCGTGGTGAAACGCATTCAACTTACGGCCGATCATGGTGATTTACAGCTCAGTGGTGCATCGGTTTATTTCAAAGCTGCGCGCATGTCCAGCCAGAGTCTGAACGTGCCTTCCTCCATCAAAGAAGGGCAAACGACCAATTGGATCAACATCAATAGCGACAACGACAATAAGCGCTGCGTGAAAAAAATTACCTTCTCCGGCCATACAGTGAACTCTTCTGATATGGCAACGTTGAAAATCATTGGCGACGACTAATCCCTTCTGCACAAGTAGAATTCAGTATGAATGTCACGTATTTGAATGACGACGATCTCGACTTTCTTCAGCATTGCAGTGAGGAGCAGCTCGCCAATATTACCCGCCTGCTTACGCATAATGAAAAGGGGAAAGCCCGTCTGTCGAGCGTTCTGAGTCATAACGAATTGTTTAAATCGATGGAGGGACACCCGGAACAGCACCGCCGCAACTGGCAATTAATCGCAGGCGAGCTTCAACATTACGGCGGTGACAGCATTGCCAATAAACTCCGTGGACATGGAAAACTGTATCGGGCGATTTTGCTGGACGTTTCGAAGCGGCTAAAGATTAAAGCTGATAAAGAGATGTCCACGTTCGAAATTGAACAGTCTCTGCTGGAGCACTTTTTACGCAACGCCTGGCAAAAAATGGATGCTGAGCACAAGCAAGAATTTCTGCAGGCGGTCGATGCAAAAGTCTCTGAGCTGGAAGAACTGTTGCCGCTATTAATGAAAGACCGCAATCTGGCAAAAGGGGTGTCTCACCTGCTCTCCGGCCAGTTAACCAAAATTCTGCGAACCCACGCCGCTGTCAGCGTAATCGGGCACGGATTACTGCGCGGAGCCGGACTTGGCGGCCCGGTAGGTGCGGCCTTAAACGGGGTTAAAGCGGTGAGCGGCAGCGCCTATCGCGTGACGATCCCAGCGGTACTCCACATTGCCTGCCTGCGCAGAATGCTCAACCACACACAAGCGTGATGCCCATCACAGGGAAAATAATTCATTTTCCCTTCGTGAGATCATAGACAGTGCCCTCTCCCCTGATTATTATGCCGCGCCCCGAAGACAGCGATCGTTATTTGGGGAAACTATTTCACCATTCAATCAATGATGATTTTGAGGAATTATGGGCAACACTAAGTTGGCTAATCCGGCACCGCTGGGCCTGATGGGCTTTGGCATGACCACCATTCTGCTTAACCTGCATAACGCGGGTTTCTTCGCTTTAGACGTTATTATTCTGGCGATGGGCATTTTCTACGGCGGTATCGCGCAAATTTTTGCCGGTCTTCTGGAATATAAAAAAGGCAACACCTTCGGTTTAACCGCCTTTACCTCCTACGGTTCGTTCTGGCTGACGCTGGTTGCGATTCTGCTGATGCCGAAAATGGGCCTCGCGGATGCAACCAATGGTCAGTTCCTGGGCGCTTACCTGGGTCTGTGGGGCGTGTTCACTCTGTTCATGTTCTTCGGTACGCTGAAAGCCGCGCGCATGCTGCAGTTCGTGTTCCTGAGCCTGACCGTGCTGTTCGCCCTGCTGGCCGTGGGCAACATTGCAGGTAACGAAGCAATCATTCACGTTGCTGGCTGGGTTGGCTTAGTGTGTGGCGCAAGCGCCATTTACCTGGCGATGGGTGAAGTGCTGAACGAACAGTTTGGCCGCACCATCCTGCCAATTGGTGAAGCACACTAATCTGCCTTTATCCCCCCGCAAGGGGGGATAATCTTTACAGACGCTGTAATTCTCCCTGTACGCTCGTATCACGATGATAAATATCCTGGCGCAGCCAAATCCCCAGCCCTAAACCCACCAGCGATAACGCCAGCACATACCAGGCCGGAGCCATTGGTGACACGCTCATTAACATTGTTACCGCGATTGGCGTCAAACCACCGAAAATGGCATAGGAAACGTTGTAGGAAAAGGAGATGCCGGTAAAGCGGACTTCCGCCGGAAACGCCCGTACCATGACATAAGGCACTGCCCCCACTACGCCAACGCACAACCCTACCAGCCCGTATAACAAGAACAAATGCTGAGGATGGCTACCGGTCAGGTGATAGAAAAACCAGCTCGAACAGGCCAGCAGCAGACTGCCGACAGTAAAGGTTTTGCTGGCACCAACCCTGTCGACAATAAATCCGGCCAGCAGACAGCCGACGCACAGCATAATGGTAGCGACACTGTTGGCCTGTAACGTTAGCGCGGGTGCAAAGCCATATTGCTTTTGCAACCAGACGGGCGACATCAGGATCACCACTACAATCCCGGCCGAGAGCAGCCAGGTCAGTAGCATTGAAATAACCACCGCTTTTTTATGTTTGCTCACCACCGACTTTACCGGCAGTTCCTGCGCCAGCGCCTTACGTTGCTGCATCTCGAGAAAGATGGGCGTCTCCTGCAGCCAGCGGCGCAGATACATTGCCACCAGCCCAAACGCGCCCCCCAGCAGGAAAGGGATACGCCAGCCGTAATCATGCACCGCCTGTTGCGTAAAACTGGTGTTCACCAGCGTAGCCACCACTGACCCCAGCAGAATTCCCACCGTTAGCCCAGCGGTCAGCGTGCCACAGGCAATGCCGATGCGGCGCTCCGGTACGTGCTCCGCCACGAACACCCACGCTCCCGGCACTTCTCCGCCGATGGCAGCGCCTTGCAAAATGCGCATCAGCAGTAACAGCAACGGTGCGAGGATCCCCATTGAGGCGTAAGTGGGCAACAGCCCAATCGCCAGCGTCGGTATCGCCATCAGTAAAATACTCAGGGTGAACATTTTCTTACGCCCGACCAGATCGCCAAAGTGCGCCATGATGATGCCGCCCAGTGGACGCGCCAGATATCCGGCGGCAAAGATGCCGAAGGTTTGCACCTGGCGTAGCCATTCCGGGATGTCAGCGGGGAAGAAGAGTTCACCAACAACAGCGGCAAAGAAGACAAAGATAATGAAATCATAAAACTCAAGCGCACCGCCGAGGGCGGCAAGCGTCAGGGTTTTATAATCCTGGCGATTCAGTGGTCGAGTGTGTTGTGACATAGCAAACCATCAGTCAGTGGAGTTATTGAATCTGTCTGTCGATATATGTAAAGCAAAAATTACTATATCGTAAACAATTCAATACTCCACTGTGATTGGCACTTATGTCACGATCGGGCTACTTTCAGGCGTTTGTATCGCGAATTGCGCTTTTAGGACGAAAAGATGCTACAACAGCCGGTGCAGTTTCCACATACGGCCCATCCAGCAACTGTATACAATACGGTACACTTGCAAAAATACCCGGTACGATAACCTTACCGTCGGCATCTTTCACGCCTTCCAGCGTTTCTTTGATTGATTTCGGTTGCCCCGGCAGATTCAGGATCAGCGCCTGTTTACGAATCACACCGACCTGACGGGAGAGGATCGCCGTTGGCACAAAGTGCAGACTTATCTGGCGCATCTGTTCGCCAAAGCCTGGCATCTGGCGGTCGGCTACGGCAAGCGTGGCATCAGGCGTCACGTCGCGACGGGCCGGCCCCGTTCCGCCGGTAGTCAGCACCAGATGACAGCTCATTTCATCCACCAGCTCGCATAAGGTCTGTTCGATGATCGCCTGTTCATCCGGGATCAGTCGCGTTTGCAATTCAAAAGGGGTGGTAAGGGCAGACGCCAGCCACTCTTCCAGGGCCGGGATACCTTTATCCTGGTAAACGCCGCTGGAAGCACGGTCAGAAATGGACACCAGGCCAATGCGTAAAGTATTCATGATTATTCCGTTTAAACAGTCTCGTTAAACAGAATGATACACTGCGAAAGGAAGGACAGACAGGTTTCAGAAGAGGTAGCGTGACCCCTATCAGGGCCACGCTCTAATGATTACAGCAGATCGCCGATCATTTTTTCCAGTTTACCCTGGTCTACAGCAAACTTACGGATACCGTCCGCCAGTTTGTCTACAGCCATCGGATCCTGGTTGTGCTGCCACAGGAACTCAGCTTCGGTGATGCGTGCAGGACGCGCTTTCACTTCGCCGGAGAAGGACAGTTTACGTTCGATAGCGCCTTCGCTTTCCGCCAGCTCTTTCAGCAGTGCCGGAGCAATCGTCAGACGATCGCAGCCTGCCAGCTCAATGATTTCGCCGATGTTACGGAAGCTCGCGCCCATGACTACGGTTTCGTAACCGTGCTGTTTGTAGTACTCGTAGATTTCCGTTACGGAAACCACACCCGGATCTTCTGCCGGTGCGTACTCTTTCTTGTCAGTATTGGCTTTGTACCAGTCAAGAATACGGCCAACGAACGGAGAGATCAGATATACGCCAGCTTCAGCACATGCACGCGCCTGCGCGAAGGAGAACAGCAGAGTCAGGTTACAGTTGATACCTTCTTTTTCCAGCTGCTCAGCGGCACGGATGCCCTGCCAGGTTGAAGCCAGTTTGATCAGAATGCGATCGTTGCTGATGCCAGCGTCGTTATACATCTTGATCAGACGTTTTGCTTTCGCGATGGACGCGTCGGTGTCGTAAGACAGACGAGCATCAACTTCAGTAGAGATACGACCCGGGACCAGTTTCAGGATCTCCAGACCGATATTGACGGCCAGTTTGTCGGTCGCGTCGACGACCTGTTGAGCGCGGTCGTTGCTCTGCTGCTTAGCCCAGGCTACAGCGTCATCAATCAGCTTGCGGTATTCTGGGATCTGCGCTGCGTTAAGAATGAGAGAAGGGTTAGTTGTGGCATCCTGAGGCTGATACAGCTTCATTGCCGCGATGTCTCCGGTGTCGGCCACTACTGTGGTGAACTGACGAAGGGAGGTCAATTTGTCCGTCATGATAGCGATTCTCTTTAAACAGCTTGTTAGGGGGATGTAACCGATCTTCCCTGATGATAGCACGACGCACTCTCAGCGCAACCGCCGGGATTGTCCAACTCACTGCTCATTCCCGATTACGCATCTTAAAGCCCCTGATGCGCAATTAAGGGTTATCCCCATTGTTATGGTAAACTCCCGCAATCACTCTCCTGACAAGGTATATACTGTTCGATAATTGGTAGCGCTTACATGGGAATATTCGCGCGTACCGGCATCAACAAGAGGGATGTTAATGCCTGATTTTTTCTTGTTTATTAATGAAATACTCTGGGGTTCGGTGATGATCTACCTCCTGCTTGGTGCAGGATGTTGGTTCACCTGGCGTACCGGGTTCGTGCAGTTCCGCTACATTCGCCAGTTTGGCACAAGTCTTAAAAACAGCATTAGCCCGCAGCCGGGTGGCTTAACCTCGTTTCAGGCATTGTGCACCAGTCTTGCCGCACGTATTGGTAGCGGGAACCTGGCCGGCGTAGCGTTGGCGATCGCCGCTGGCGGCGCAGGGGCCGTCTTCTGGATGTGGGTCTCAGCGATCATTGGCATGGCAACGTCATTCGCCGAGTGCTCACTCGCGCAACTGTATAAAGAACGCGATAGCAAAGGACAGTTCCGCGGTGGCCCTGCGTGGTATATGGCTCGTGGGCTGGGCATGCGCTGGATGGGCGTACTCTTTGCCATCTTTTTACTTATTGCCTATGGACTGATTTTTAACAGCGTTCAGGCAAACTCTGTCTCCCGCGCATTGGCATTTGCGTTCGACATCCCTCCCCTCGCTTCCGGCATCGCTTTGGCGATACTGTCATTCCTGGTGATCATTGGCGGTATTAATGGTGTTGCCCGTCTGATGCAATGGTTTGTGCCGATCATGGCGCTGCTGTGGGTTGGATGTAGCATCATCATCTGCCTGTGGCATATCGGGCAGCTTCCCGACATTATCGTCACCATTATAAAAAGCGCCTTTGGCTGGCAGGAAGCCGCGGCGGGTGCGGCCGGATATACGCTAAGCCAGGCTATTGCCAATGGTTTTCAGCGCGGCATGTTTTCTAATGAGGCAGGAATGGGATCTACGCCGAATGCAGCCGCGTCGGCAGCCTCCTGGCCACCGCATCCTGCGGCACAAGGCATTGTGCAAATGATCGGTGTGTTAGGCGACACTCTCGTTGTCTGTACGGCCAGCGCCATGATTATTCTGTTGGCAGGCAATGGCGCCGGCTATGTGCCCATGGAAGGCATCCAATTGATGCAGAAGGCCATGATCTCACTGACCGGCGAATGGGGGGCTGGGTTTGTCGCATTTATTGTGATTCTGTTTGCCTTTAGCTCGATCGTCGCCAACTACATCTATGCGGAAAACAATCTCGTCTTTCTGAAACTGGACAATATGCGCGTCATCTGGCTATTGCGCATCGCCACCGTTAGCACCGTCATTGGCGGAACGTTAGTCAGCTTCCCGTTGGTCTGGCAGTTGGCCGATATCATTATGGCTTGTATGGCCATCACTAACCTGACGGCAATTCTGCTGCTTTCTCCGGTTGTCCATACCATCGCCAGCGACTATCTGCGTCAGCGCAAACTCGGTGTGCGCCCGGAATTTGATCCGCACCGTTATCCTGATATCAGACAACAGCTTGCACCGGATACATGGGATGAAACGCCGCGCAGCTAGCGCGGCAATCACAACCATCGATCAATTCTGTCGTTTTTTTTGCTAAAGTCGCAGTAAATCTCCTGCAAGGACTGGATATGCTGATTCTGATTTCACCTGCAAAAACGCTCGACTACCAAAGCCCGCTGGCTACCACACGCCATACGCTGCCTGAACTGCTGGACCACTCCCAGCAGTTAATCCACGTGGCGCGTCAACTCTCTGCGCCGCAGATCGGCAAGCTGATGGGAATTAGCGACAAGCTGGCGGATCTGAACGCCACGCGTTTCCACGACTGGCAGCCTGACTTCACGCCGGACAATGCGCGCCAGGCCATTCTGGCGTTTAAGGGCGACGTGTATACCGGACTGCAGGCTGAAACCTTCAGCGAGGCGGATTTCGACTTCGCTCAGCAGCATTTACGCATGCTGTCCGGGCTGTATGGTGTTCTGCGCCCGCTGGATTTGATGCAACCCTACCGTCTGGAGATGGGCATTCGTCTGGCCAATGCGAAGGGTAAAGATCTCTATCAGTTCTGGGGAGATACCATCACCGATAAGCTTAACGAAGCGCTGGGAGCACAAGGCGACAGCGTGGTGATTAACCTCGCCTCAGACGAGTATTTTAAATCCGTGAAGCCGAAAAAGCTGAACGCAGAACTGATTAAACCGGTATTCCTTGATGAGAAGAACGGCAAATTCAAAGTCATCAGCTTCTATGCCAAAAAAGCCCGCGGCCTGATGAGCCGCTACATCATTGAAAACCGCTTAACGCAGCCAGAACAGTTGGCCGCTTTTAACAGCGAAGGCTATTTCTTTGATGAAGAAGCGTCAGGGAAAGGTGAACTGGTGTTTAAGCGTCACGAGCAGTAGTGTACATGCCGGATGGCGGCTAACGCCTTATCCGGCCTGCAGGTTTTGTAGGCCCGCTAAGCAAAGCGCCAGCGGGCACCACCATTAACCGCGAGTCATCATCAGCTTACGCAGTTGCGCAAAATCAGCGGGCAGATGATGCGAAAGCAGCGGCAAGTCTGCACGTTCAGCCAGCTCTTTTGGTAGATCCAGCGTGACATTCAGAATCTGTTCAACGCTTTCTTTAAATTTCGCCGGATGTGCGGTGCCAAGGAACAGGCCATATTCGCCCGGATTCAACTGGTCACGCAGTGCACGATACGCCACCGCCGCATGCGGCTCTGAGGTGTAACCAATCTTCTGCAGTTCACGCATGGTGTCCTGCGTCGTTGCATCATCAACGGCGGCATAACCCAGCTCATTCAGACGCCAAATTTTACGGCGGAACAGTTCTTCCACGCGCGGCCAGTTGTTCGGCTGGCTGACATCCATGGCATTCGATAACGTCGCCTGAGTCGCTTTCGGCGCCCACTCACCTTCAGCAAGGAAACGCGGAACCGTATCGTTGACGTTAGTTGCCGCAATAAAGCGCTTCACCGGTAAGCCCAGTGATTTCGCCAGCAGCCCGGCGGTCAAATCGCCAAAGTTACCGCTGGGAACGGAAATAACCAGTTGGTTACGCGCTTCCTGCGGCAGTTGAGCCACGGCTTCAAAGTAGTAGCAGATTTGCGCCAGCAGGCGACTGATGTTGATGGAGTTTGCGGAATTCAGCCCCAGAGCTGCCTTCAGCTCTTCATCATCAAACGCCTGTTTCACCAGCGCCTGGCAGGCATCAAAGTCACCATCAATCGCAACGGTTTCAATATTGCCGCCCAGCGTACAGAACAGTTTTTCCTGTAATGGGCTGATCTTGCCATTTGGGTAGAGGATCACCACACGCACATTTTTCAGGCCATAAAAAGCATGTGCAACTGCGGCCCCGGTGTCTCCGGATGTCGCAGTCAGGATTGTCACCGGTTTGTCGCCGCTGATGTGCGTTAGCATTTGCGCCATAAAGCGCCCGCCAAAGTCTTTAAACGCCAGTGTCGGACCATGGAACAACTCCAGACAGCCGATATCACCTTCGACCTGAGCGACCGGTGCCGGGAAGGCAAACGCCGCACGCACGCGCTCTTCCAGGATCTCTTGTGGGATCTCCGTGCCAATAAATGCGGAAAGGATCTTAGCGCTGCGGCTGACGAAGTCCTGGTTCAGCATCTCATCCACTTCTGTCAGATTAAATTCCGGCAGCTCGTGTGGAAAAAACAATCCCTGATTCTTGCCAAGCCCTTGCGTGACGGCCTGCGCAAAGCTGACCTGTTCGTTGTGATCTTTCAGATTATAGAGTTTCATTGATTATCCCAGTACCCGTGCGCCCGCCGTGTCCAGCCGGCAAATATGAACAAAGCCTTCCTGATTTTGCAGGTAATTTTTACCCAGCCAGTCTGCTACGCGCTGTGCCGTATCCGGCTTATCGCATAAGGCGAACAGCGTCGGCCCCGAGCCGGAGATGCCGCTGGCCAGCGCGCCGATT
>NZ_SZWR01000012.1:233752-266106 GCF_005280875.1 Citrobacter sp. wls827 | reverse complement strand
TGGCTAAAGCCAGGCAGCAAGCGGGTACGGTACGGCTCAGCAATGACGTCCTTCATCAGCTTCGCGGCAAGCCCAGGCTGACGGGAATAGCAGGCATGGATAAATCCAGCCAGATGTCGCCCGTGGGCAATACAGTCCTGACGACGATATTGCGCAGGTAAAATCGCCCGCGCTTCCGCTGTGGAAACTTTAATACCTGGATATGCCAGCACCCACAGCCACTCATCAAAGCCTGGCACCTGCTGGCTGATAATGCCGTTTTCTTCGATCATTAGCTGCATGCCGCCCAAAAAGCACGGGGCGACATTATCGTAGTGAATACTGCCGGAGATACGCCCTTCCAGTTCACCCATAATCGCCAACAGTCGCGTATCGTTGAGCGGTTTACCGCAATATTCGTTCATCGCCACCAGTGCGGCCACAACGGAACAGGCACTGGAGCCTAACCCGGAGCCAATCGGCATATTTTTTTCCAGCGTCATCGCCACCGGAACGTTTTTACCCAGCTCCTGACAGAAACGCTCCCAGCACTGGTAGACGATATTTTCTCGCGGCTCAGACGGCAGCTTGTTAGCAAAACGCCCGAGATTGTTCAGGCTGAACTGGTCAGCCGTCTCAACCGAGACCACGTCACCCAACAGTGAACCATCTACGGGGGTTACCGCCGCGCCAAGCACATCGAACCCGACGCTCATATTGGCACTGGAAGCCGGGGCATAAACTCTCACCATGTCAGACTCCTAACTTCCATGAAAGGGTGCGTAACAGGTCGGCGAATACGCCCGCCGCCGTCACGTCGTTACCCGCACCATATCCACGCAGCACCAGCGGTAGCGGCTGATAATAGTGGCTGTAAAACGCCAGCGCGTTTTCACCGTTTTTCACTTTGAACAGCGGATCGTTGCCGTCTACTGCCTCTATTTTCACGCGACAGACGCCGTCTTCTTCAATATTGCCAACATAGCGCAATACTTTCCCCTCATCACGGGCTTTCGCCACGCGCGCGGCAAACTCGTCATCCAGGTGCGGCAATTTCGTCATAAACGCGGAAACATCACCGGAATCATCAAACTCTTTTGGCAGGACCGGCTCAATAACAATGTCAGAAAGCTCCAGCTCACGACCGGTTTCACGGGCGAGGATCAGCAGCTTACGCGCCACGTCCATACCGGAAAGATCGTCACGCGGGTCAGGTTCGGTGTAACCCATCTCACGCGCCATGGTGGTGGCTTGCGAGAAGCTCATTCCTTCATCCAGCTTGCCGAAAATAAACGACAGTGAGCCGGAAAGAATACCGGAGAAACGCTGCAATTCATCACCTGCGCTGAGTAGATTTTGCAGGTTTTCAATAACCGGCAAGCCTGCGCCCACGTTGGTATCGTAGAGGAATTTACGCCGGGACTTCGCCGCTGCAAAACGCAGCTGATGGTAGTAATCCATCGACGAGGTGTTGGCCTTTTTGTTCGGCGTAACCACATGGAAGCCTTCGCGCAGGAAATCAGCATATTGATCCGCCACCGCCTGGCTTGACGTACAGTCGACAATCACCGGATTAAGCAGATGATATTCTTTCACCAGACGAATTAAGCGCCCAAGGTTGAAAGGCTCTTTCGCACTTTCCAGCTCCGACTGCCAGTTCTCCAGATTCAGTCCGTGGACGTTGGTCAGCAGGGCCTTCGAGTTCGCCACGCCGCACACGCGCAGATCGATATGCTTCTTTTTGAGCCAGGTTTGCTGACGTTTAAGCTGATCCAGCAACGCACCGCCCACCCCGCCTACGCCAATCACAAACACTTCAATCACCTGGTCGGTGTTGAACAGCATCTGATGGGTTACACGTACACCAGTGGTCGCGTCGTCGTTGTTCACCACCACTGAAATAGAACGCTCAGACGAACCCTGGGCGATCGCCACGATATTGATGTTCGCACGAGCCAACGCGGCAAAGAATTTCGCCGAGATGCCGCGCAGCGTGCGCATGCCATCACCCACAACTGAGATGATAGCCAGACGCTCAGTCACCGCCAGCGGCTCCAGCAGGCCTTCTTTCAGTTCGAGATAGAATTCATCCTGCATCGCGCGTTGCGCACGCGCGCAGTCGCCCTGCGGAACGCAGAAGCTGATGCTGTATTCAGAAGAGGATTGCGTGATCAGCACCACCGAGATACCCGCACGCGACATCGCGGCAAAAACGCGCGCCGCCATGCCCACCATGCCTTTCATTCCAGGGCCGGAGACGCTAAACATCGCCATGTTATTAAGGTTAGAAATACCTTTCACCGGCAAATCGTCTTCATCACTGCTGGCGCCGATCAACGTGCCCGGCGCTTGTGGATTGCCGGTATTTTTAATCAGGCACGGGATCTGGAACTGAGCAATTGGGGTAATGGTGCGCGGATGCAGAACTTTGGCGCCGAAGTAAGAAAGCTCCATCGCTTCCTGATAAGACATCGACTTCAGCAATCGGGCGTCGGGTACCTGGCGCGGATCGCAAGTATATACGCCGTCAACATCGGTCCAGATCTCACAACAGTCCGCGCGTAAACAGGCGGCCAGTACGGCGGCAGAGTAGTCGGAGCCATTGCGCCCCAACACCACCAACTCACCTTTTTCATTCCCGGCAGTAAAGCCTGCCATCAAAATCATGTGGTCCGCAGGAATACGACTGGCGGCAATGCGGCGCGTAGATTCGGCGATATCAACGGTAGATTCGAGGTAATGGCCTACCGCCAGCAATTTCTCGACCGGATCGATAACGGTAACGTGGTGCCCGCGCGCCTCCAGCAGGCCAGCCATGATAGCGATCGACATTTTTTCGCCACGGCAAATAAGCGCGGCATTGATGCTGTCCGGGCACTGTCCCAGCAGGCTGATACCGTGCAGGACATGTTTAATTTGGGCAAATTCTTGTTCAACGAAGGCTTTGAGCGGAGCCAGCGGAAAACCCGGCTGCGCGGCGGCGAGACCAACCAAAAGCTCTGAGAAAATACGTTCGGCGTCACTGATATTGGCTAAAGCGTCCTGACCACCGATGGTCTTCTCAATCATCGCCACCAGATGGTTGGTAATTTTTGCGGGGGCAGAGAGCACGGTCGCGACCTGCCCCTGCCTGGCATTGCTTTCCAGAATATCGGCAACTCGCAGAAAGCGCTCTGCATTTGCCACTGATGTACCGCCGAACTTCAACACTCGCATGGTTTACCTCATTGCCTTTGGTCGAAAAAAAAGCCCGCACTGTTTAGGTGCGGGCTTTTTCTTGTGTTTCCTGTACGCGTCAGCCCGCACCGTTACCTGTGGTAATGGTGATGGTTGTTGTAATGGTGATGCTGATGCGTTTCATGATGTTGTGTGCTCTGTAATTATTTATGGCCTGTCTTGTATTCTTTTAGGGTTAAAGTATCTGCTGACCTAAGTCAATAAATTTTTAAATTGATCACATTCCGAAACTTGTTCACGAGCGACTGCTTGCCCTTTTATTTTCAACCAATACAGCGTGCGCACCCCACTTGAAGTCAGAATCAAACACTAAAAAATAAAACAAAGAAGACATTTTATTTTGTAATATTTTTTTCGATATCATGTAAAAAACGGTGCAACATTGCCGTGTCTCGCTGCTCTAACAGACCCATTCGCTGTTGCAGCCAGTCCGTCAGCTTAATGTCGTCAGAAACGTTCAGCGTGGCTAATAAACGCAAAACACGTTCGCGCAATGCCTGTAGCTGATGCTCATCCGCCACCTCAATGTTTCTGGCCGGTTGTTGTATTAAACCTGCTAATTGATAGCAATACACCATCACCGCCTGCCCCAAATTGAGTGATGGATAGTCAGCCACCATAGGTACACCGGTGAGTACATCCGCCAGAGCCAATTCTTCGTTGGTTAACCCCGAATCTTCACGACCAAAAACCAGCGCGGCGTGATCCATCCACGTTGATTTTTCCTGCAACAGGGGAACCAATTCGACCGGCGTGGCGTAATAATGAAACTTCGCCCGGCTGCGCGCCGTGGTGGCGACGGTAAAATCCACGTCGTGAAGCGCCTCCGCTAATGTTGGAAAAACGTTAATATTATCAATAATATCACCCGAGCCATGCGCAACCCATCGCGTCGCAGGCGCCAGATGAGCCTCGCTATCAACGATCCGCATTTGTGTGAATCCCATGGTTTTCATAGCACGAGCTGCCGCGCCAATATTTTCGGCTCTGGCGGGAGCAACCAGAATAATTGTTAAACGCATTTTGATACTCTTTTTGACCGGCCTGCAGATAATTATGTGATGTGCATCAACATATTACGCAGCGCGAATTTACATATTTTTAACAGAAATCACTGAAAAAGCATTTTACATTCAGTAAAAAATGCTAAACTATTTCCTGCATGTACTATTGCTTTTTATGTTAACAGAAGTTGCATATCCTTCTGTTTATCCATGATAATTTGATTTAGAATGGTTCTCATAGATTGGATTCATTACATTTATTAATTAGCGCGTGCAACTAGTTGTAATATTGCAATTTTGTGATGAAAGCTATCATTTAGATACGTTGATTTCATCAAACTGTTAACGTGCTACAATTGAACTTGATATATGTCAACGAAGCGTAGTTTTATTGGGTGTCCGGTACGTCTTAGCCTGTTATGTTGCTGTTAAAATGGTTAGGATGACAGCCGTTTTTGACACTGTCGGGTCCAGAGGGAAAGTGCCCACGACCAAGCTAATGATGTTGTTGACGTTGATGGAAAGTGCATCAAGAACGCAATTACGTACTTTAGTCATGTTACGCCGATCATGTTAATTTACGACATGCATCAGGCAGGTCAGGGACTTTTGTACTTCCTGTTTCGATTTAGTTGGCAATTTAGGTAGCAAACATGCAGACCCCGCACATTCTTATCGTTGAAGACGAGTTAGTAACACGTAACACGTTGAAAAGCATTTTCGAAGCGGAAGGCTATGATGTATTCGAGGCGACAGATGGCGCGGAAATGCATCAGATCCTCTCTGAATATGACATCAACCTTGTGATTATGGATATCAATCTGCCAGGTAAAAATGGTCTTCTGTTAGCGCGTGAACTTCGCGAACAAGCTAACGTTGCACTGATGTTCCTGACGGGCCGTGATAACGAAGTCGATAAAATTCTCGGCCTCGAAATCGGCGCTGACGATTACATCACCAAGCCGTTTAACCCACGCGAACTGACTATCCGTGCTCGTAACCTGCTGTCCCGCACCATGAATCTGGGCACAGTGAGCGAAGAGCGTCGTAGCGTCGAAAGCTACAAGTTCAATGGTTGGGAGCTGGACATCAATAGCCGCTCTCTGATTGGCCCTGACGGCGAGCAGTATAAACTGCCACGTAGCGAATTCCGTGCCATGCTTCACTTCTGCGAGAATCCGGGCAAGATCCAGTCTCGCGCAGAACTGCTGAAAAAAATGACCGGCCGCGAACTGAAGCCGCATGACCGTACCGTTGACGTAACAATCCGCCGTATTCGTAAGCATTTCGAATCCACGCCGGATACACCAGAAATCATCGCTACCATTCACGGTGAAGGCTACCGTTTCTGCGGCGATCTGCAGGATTAATGTCATCCTGACTGGTATAAAAACGGCGCTTTATGCGCCGTTTTTCATTCTACTACGCCCCTATTTCCACAACCGTAATTCATCGTCCTCAGTTGCGTTCTCCTTTTTGGGCTTTGGCTGTGCAAGCCGGTGCCAATCAAGATGACGCGTCAGGAACATCACCCCACAAAGCGCCAGTAACAGCACGCCCGTTCCCAGCAGTAACGCGCTGTCCTGCGAACGCAACAGTACCCACATCACGCCATCCAGTCCCAGCAATGCTGCGGTAAAAAACAGACTGTTACGCCATCCCTGTAGTATCGCCTGTAAATACACGCCGTTCATCAGCGCGCCTACCAGGCTTGCCGTAATCCACGCCGCAGTAAAACCCACATGCTCCGACAGCGCCAACAACAGCAAATAGAACATCACCAGTGATAATCCCACCAACAGATATTGCATCGGGTGCAGACGCAGACTGGTCATACTCTCGAGCACAAAGAAAGACATGAAAGTCAGTGTAATCAATAAAATGGCATACTTTGTCGCCCGATCTGTCAGTTGATACTGATCCGCAGGCGTAGCCACAGCGACACTAAACGCAGGCATGCCCTGCCAGCCAATCTTCTCATCGCCGAAGCGTTCTCCCAGATTATTCGCGAACCAGCTACTTTGCCATTGCGCCTTAAACCCTGACTCACTGATTTCACGCTTAGCCGGAAGAAAATCGCCGAGAAAGTTAGGGTGTGGCCAGTTGCTGGTCACAGTCATTTCGCTATTACGACCAACCGGGACGACAGAAAAATCACCGGTTCCACTCAGATTAAGCGACAACACGACACTGAGATTTTTTTCCGCCCAGCCGGCATCCGGTAGCGGAATGTGGATCCCCTGAGCACGGCCATCCAACCCAGTACCGGGTTCGACCGCCAGCGATGTTCCATTAATCTGCGAAGCCTTCACGACGCCAATCCCGCGCGCGTCGCCCACGCCAACCACAATAAACGGTTTACCGACGCTGACATTGGGATGGTTTAAATCGCTCAGCCGTTCGGCGTTAAACTCAGCCTTCACCGATAAATCGTTGTGCCAGACCTGTCCTTCATAAATACCTATCTTCCGCGCTTCAACGTTCTGGTTACCCTCAACAACCAGCGATTCCGGCAACCAGAAGTGGATGTAGCTGCGCTTTCGCTGGATCTGTTTGTCACCTTCCAGCTCGGTATACAGTTCCGTCACCGGGACGGCAATCAGCGGGCCTACCACCTTTTGCGGCCCACTGGTGCTCTGTCGAATAGCATCTTCTACCTCACTACGGTAGTCCGACCGCTCAACAATAATCTGCCTGATCATCGTCAGTGGAATTAACAGCAGCAGCATAGCGCCACCTAAGGTGACTATTTTCCAAAACAGGGGGAATTTAAACATAGCGTTCTCCTTTGCGATATCAGCAAGGTAGAACAGCTATGTGCGGGGAATTTGAAGTTATGTGAAGTGACGGTGAAGTGTAAACGAGGCCTGCGCCCCGCCTTCTGGTCGGTTGCATAACGTCACGTCACCTCGATGCAATCGCGCAACCTCACTGACAAACGCCAGCCCCAGCCCACTACTCTTATGCCCATTCTCACGGGGCAGCGAGTAGAAGCGTTCAAAAATACGCGGCAACGCAAAGTCAGGTATGCCACTACCGTTATCACTGACCTGTATTGTGACGCGGTCCTCCTGCGAATGCGCGCTCAATACAATTGTCCCGTTCTCCAGCGTAAAATCGATGGCGTTATCCAGCAGATTACCCAACGCTTGCTCCAACAGTGCGGCATCGGCGGCAACCGTCAGCGATGAAGGTACAACGGTAAGCGTGATATTTTTTGCCGCCAGCTGCACACTACGCGCCTCTTTAAGCTGGGTAAAAAGCGCATCTACCGCCACCGGCGTCAACGTAATGTCCTGTCGATTCTCCAGTCGTGCCTGGCGTAGCAAAGTTTCGACCAGCGCCTGCATGCGCGCATTCTGCGTCAGAATATTATCGGTGAAACGCGCAACCACGTTCGGCGGCGGCCCTTCGCGCAAAATCTCAGCCGCACCGCGGATCGCCGCCAACGGGCTTTTTAACTCATGCGTCAACGCATAGACGTACTGCTCAATATAATTCTTGCCCTCCAGCTTCAGACGCATACTTTCCAGCGCCTGCGCCAACTTGCGTAGCTCACTGCTACCAAGATCAGGAAGCGCAACGGGGCGATCCTCAGTGACAGAATCAGCATAGCGTGCCAGCCGCGCGATAGACCGGTTTATCCACCATACCATCCCAAAGCCAATCACTAAGGCGATCCCCAGTAACACGGCGCTGGCCCACAGCATCCGCCGCTCACTGCGTTTAATCACTGGCGTCATTGCCGCATTCGGTTTACCAACGCTCAGCACCCCGATAATACGTCCGCCGTCAACAATCGGTGCGGCAACATACATCACCGAACTTTCCGGATCGGCCGTGTTCTGTGGCGTACTTCGTGCGCCATACTGCCCACGCAGCGTTAACCATACGTCGTTCCAGCGAGAATAATCTTCGCCGACGGCCTGGTTGGCGGAATCAAATACCACCTTGCCCTGCGCGTCCGTCATGTAGACGTGATACTCATTGCGCACTTTGTTAATGCCACTGATATTGGCGCGAAAAGGACGATCGTGCAGTTGCGAAAAGGCCTGTGCCAGCCTGCCATGGGAAGGAGAGCCAGACAGCAAATCATCACGCGCCAGCGCGGCCAGCAGCGTAGCGGTATCAATCAGCGTCCCTTCCGTCGCACGACGAACGCCGGGCTTAATCTCCTGTACAAAGATCGACAGAACGAACCAAGCGGCGACGGCAACAATCAGAAAATAGCCGAGCAGCAAACGCATGCCAATGCGCATCAGACGCTCCTCAGGCTGTATCCCATACCGCGATGCGTATTGATGGGGGAAAGCTCGGGGTTGATGGCCCGCAGCTTGGCACGCAACGTTTTGATGTGGGTATCAACCGTTCGGTCAAAGGTATCCTGGGCATCGGCCCAGACTAAATCCATTAACTGTTGGCGTGAGTAGACGCGTCCCGGCGACAACAGTAATGTCTTCAGCAACAAGAATTCATAGCGCGTCAGATTTAACGGCATCCCAAACCAGGTAATCTGTGCGGCAAGCTCATTGAGTTCAAAATCCCCACAGCGCGTCGCCGGTGAAGGCGTGGAGAATTTTCTCACCCGCCGCAGCAATGTACGCACGCGGGCGCACACTTCACGCGGAGAGAAGGGTTTCGCCACATAATCATCCGCACCAATTTCCAGCCCCAGCAGGCGATCGACTTCATCGCTACGCGCAGTCAGAAAGAGGATCGGTAATGCCGGATGGCGTTCCAGCAAGCGTCGGCACAGTTCAAAACCGCTGATATCCGGGAGTCCGACATCCAGAATGATCGCATCCGGACATCTCTGGCGTGATTTTTCCAGCACGGGCAATCCACGCTCAAAAGCTTCAACGCTAAAACCTTCCTGCTGCAGCATGTAGATAAGCGTATCCGCAATCCCCTGCTCGTCCTCAACCAACCAGATCAGCGCCTGTTGCATTTGGCCTGCCTGTTATCGCTGCCACGGCATGATAGGTACCGCGCTGATAGCATTTTTGGGCGATCCATCAACCACCTTATCTGAATAGGCCAGATAGGCCAGCGCATTACGTTTTGCATCATAAAAACGCACAACCTGTAAGGATTTAAACACCAGCGATGTACGTTTCTTAAAGACCACCTCGCCCTGGGCTTTGCCGTTTTTAATTCTGTCGCTCAGCTCCACCGGCCCCACCTGCTGACAGGAGATAGCCGCGTCGGAAGTATCTTCAGCCAAACCCAGTCCACCTTTAATTCCACCGGTTTTGGCGCGGCTAACGTAGCAGGTCACATTGGTGACATCAGGATCATCAAATGCCTCGACCACAATTTTATGATCCGGTCCAAACATTTTGAACACGGTATCGACAGATCCAATCTGCTCCGCATGGGCAACCTGCGCCATCATCAGCAGAATTGAGGAAATGACTAAGCTCTTATATTTCATATTGTTACCATTTTTAAAAGTTACTCTGTGCAATTATTCGACATTCTAAGATAAAACGTATATAGATCACAGGATTACAATAATCACGCTTTCGTATGTCCGAAAAAAGCATTTATGAGCAAAAAAAACACTGAATGCTAAAACAGCAAAAAATGCTATTATCCTCATACCTGACGTCAGGTACTCGTTGTTGAAAGGATGAGGATATTTTATGGATCAGGCTGGCATTATTCGCGACCTCTTAATCTGGCTGGAAGGCCATCTGGATCAGCCTTTGTCGCTTGACAATGTGGCGGCAAAAGCAGGCTATTCCAAGTGGCATCTGCAGAGAATGTTCAAGGACGTGACGGGCCATGCTATTGGCGCCTATATCCGCGCCCGCCGTTTATCGAAGTCCGCAGTGGCGCTACGCCTGACTGCGCGTCCGATTCTGGACATCGCCCTGCAGTATCGCTTTGACTCTCAACAAACCTTTACCCGCGCGTTTAAGAAACAGTTTTCTCAGACGCCTGCGCTGTATCGTCGTTCGCCGGAATGGAGCGCTTTCGGTATTCGCCCGCCGATGCGACTGGGTGAATTTGCGATGCCTGCGCATGAGTTTGTCACGCTTGAAGATACGCAACTGCTTGGCACTACGCAAAGCTATTCCTGCTCGCTGGAACAGATTTCAGATTTCCGTCATGAAATGCGGATCCAGTTCTGGCGCGACTTCCTTGCTCAGGCTCCTGCGATCCCGCAGGTTCTGTACGGACTCAATGAAACGCGCCCCAGCATTGAGAAAGATGACGAACAGGAAGTGTTTTATACCACCGCGCTCACACCAGAGCAGGCCAACGGATACGTGCAGTCGGCGCAACCCATCCTGTTACAGGGCGGCGAATATGTGATGTTTACCTATGAGGGTCTGGGGACGGGCGTGCAGGAGTTTATCCTGACGGTTTACGGCACCTGCATGCCGATGCTGAACCTGACGCGCCGTAAAGGGCAGGATATCGAGCGATACTACCCGGCAGAAGATGCCAAAGCGGGAGATCGCCCTATTAACCTGCGCTGCGAATTCCTGATTCCGATTCGCCGCTAGCGCTGCAGTTCATCCAACGCAGGGGCGTCCAGATGAGAGATGTCCCCTGCCGTTTCAACTACCCATCCCGGTGCCAGCCATAAACTTTCCTGGTAATCGACACGAGAAATAGAGCAGTTGCGCAGACGCAGGCGACGTTCAGCCCATGCCGGTAATCCCAGAATCGTACTCACCAGGCAACCCAGCGCGATACCATGACTGACCAGCAGCGGTCGACTCCCCGGCGGCAGTTCCAGACAGGATGCCAGCGCCGCGTTAACGCGATCGCTCAGTTCCTGCATCGATTCCCCTTCAGGAATACGGCCATCCACCGTACCGTTCACCAACTGACGACGCCAGCCCTCTTCCTCCGGCGTCAACGTATCGATATGACGTTGCTCCAGCACGCCCATATTCAGTTCACGCAGACGTGAGTCATAGGTGATATCACAGCCGCAGGCCTGGGCGATGATTTCTGCGGTGCGTCGTGTACGACCTAAATCGCTACTGATGACATGCGTAATACCAAACGAGCGGGCGCGTTCACCCACCTGCATGGCTTGCTGCTCACCTTTAGCGGTCAGTGGGCTGTCTGACTGGCCTTGAATACGTCGCTCGGCGTTCCACTGCGTTTCGCCATGGCGAACAAGGTATACCTGTAACATGCTTTTTTTCCGTTATATACTCGTCATACTTTGAGTAACAGATGCGTTGGTTGCGCTCACTCACCCCAGTCACATAGTTATCTATGTTCCTGAGGATTCCTTTGCTTACCGCCTTTCTGTTACTCAAATTATTTAGAGTAGACTCTGCGATGAATTTTCAAACTGAGCTTAATTATGCACAAGGTTATCTCTGCGACCACCAATCCTGCCAAAATTCAGGCAATTCTGCGGGCATTTGAAGAGATTTTCGGGGAAGGATCCTGCCATATTGAACCCGTCGCCGTCGAGAGTGGCGTGCCGGAACAACCTTTCGGAAACCAGGAAACGCGCACTGGCGCACGAAATCGCGTTGATAACGCTCGCCGCCAGCACCCGCAGGCTGATTTCTGGGTCGCTATTGAAGCGGGAATTGACGATGACGCCACCTTCTGTTGGGTGGTAATTGATAACGGCGTCCAGCGCGGCGAAGCCCGTTCAGCCACGCTGCCATTGCCTGCTGTCATTCTCGACAGAGTCCGCAAAGGTGAAGCACTCGGCCCGGTGATGTCGGACTATACAGGTATTGATGAAATTGGCCGTAAAGAGGGTGCAATCGGCGTCTTTACCGCGGGTAAGCTGACGCGCTCGAGCGTTTACCACCAGGCGGTGATTCTGGCTCTCAGCCCGTTTCATAACGCGGTGTATTTATAGCATTGTGCCGGATGTTCAATCGTAGGCCGGATAAGGCAAAGCCGCATCCGGCGGATCAATTTTTCCCGAGCAACACCTGTTCCAGCCACTGACGCAGATCCACCGGTGCGGATTTGAGGCTATTCGACCCTCGCGTAATAGTAGCAATCCCCGCCCCGAGCTCGTTTTTAAGCTCACGCTGGCTCATCTCACCGCGCAGCAGCTCTTCAATGATACGCACACGCGTGCCCAACGCTTCACGCTCATCCGGCGTTAACATCAAATTGAGCAGTGGCAGGTGTAAATCTTGTTCGTAGGCGTGTTTAAGCAGATCGACAAAACGTAACCACTCCTGGTGACGTTGTTCTGCCATCTCTGCTGAATAGGGTGATTGCTGAGTCATAAGTTATCGCCATCGTTGCGGGGGGAAGCGTGCTTGCTTCCCCCTTTGTACTCTTTAACGAGTACGATAGCATAACACAACCGACGCGATCAGTAACGACGTTGCCATTCTGCGTCGCTCATCAACTCCGGTTTATCGCCGAGGAAATAGCGATAGTACGCATCGTATGCCAGCACGTTCTTCACATATCCTCGCGTTTCCGAGAACGGAATACTTTCGACAAACGCCACGGCATCAATACGACCTGCGCTATTGCCAAGCCAGGTGCGAACGCGACCCGGACCGGCGTTATAGGCTGCTGACGCAAAGATGCGGTTATTGCCAAATTGCTGATACACGTACTGCAAATAGCTGGTTCCGATGTTGATGTTGGTATCAGGATCCAATAGCTGGCTCGGACTGCTGTAACCCGGAATCGAGAACATTTTCACCGTATGCGTCGCCGTACCCGGCATAATCTGCATCAGCCCACTGGCGCCTACCGGTGATTTAACTTTCGGGTTCCAGGCGCTTTCCTGACGCGCTATCGCCATCGCATAACTTGGCGGAATATCTTTGCCGCGGGTATAGCGGGTAAACAGATCCTTGTAGGCCAGAGGGAAACGCTCTTCCAGGTGATCCCACAGCTTACCGGCGATCGTGGCCTGAACGCTCAGATCCCACCAGTGATTGTTGAACGCGTAACGCGCCAGTTGTGCCTGTTCAGACTTCGTGCGGCTGGTAACCAGATTCGCCCACTCACTGCGTGCGGTATTGTCCATGTTCCAGTACATCAGTTCACGAACACGCGCCATTTCTGGTCCCTGAGTCAGCGCAGAATCAACGTTAGCTGGTGCTTTATCCACTTTCAGCGCGTACTCTTCGCCCAGGCGCTGTGCCGCCACCATCGGATAGAAACCGCGCTGCTGCATGAGTTGGTGCAGGATCTCTTTGGCTTCCGCATCGCGTCCGCGCTCCAGCAGCAGATCCGCCTGCCAGTAGCGCCATTCATCTTTTTCTTTGGCTTCCATTGGCAAACGCGCCAGCCAGGTATTCAGGCCACGACGATCGCCGGTTCCCAGCGCCATGCGCACCCGGCGCTCCACAAGCGAGGTGGAGTTGGAGCGCATAATCGCATCATCACGCCATTTGGCCTGCTCGTCGGTAACGTCATTGCCCATCAGGCGCCAGGCAACAATATCGCGCAGATCCTGGGTTTGCTCGTCATTCAGCTGCTGCGCTTGCACCAGCGAGGGGATCATCAGGCGGGCGTTTTCCACATCCTGGCGCGCCACGCTGGCAAAAGCCACCGCCGCCATCTGGCGCGTAAAATCTGTTGCTCCAGTTGTCCGCGCAAAGGTCATCACCGAATTAGGATCGTTGGCCAGTGCGATAATTGCCTGCGCAATTGTCTGATACTGTGCAGGCATCTGTCCGGCCAGCGCGGTCACCAGTCCGGTATTCCCGGCTTTCATCGCCAGACGGATACGTTCCAGATACGCCAGCGGATCCTGAGTACCGGAAGCGCGCCATACGCCAAATAATTTGTCACAAGCGTTCGGCTGGCTTTTGCCGGTTAACCACAGTTCTTTTGCACCCTGCCAGGCCTCTTCAGTTTGTCCGGTGCTCCATTTCGCATAGTAGTAGTTACATTGCGCTTCGGTGGTGCCAGGCTTATCCGGGCTGAACGCCAGCAGTCCACGCCAGTCTTCGCGGCGCGCCAGTTCGTTCACGAAACGCGATTGCAGAGTACGCGCTGGCGGCAGCGTCGGGTTGGCGCGCACAAAATTGGTGACGGTAATGGTGGGCTGATTCATCAGATCGTCAGTGATCTGGCGATATTCCAGATAAGGATACAGAGGATAGTTCTTCAGCCCGGGCATCATCTGCTCTACGACGTCCATTTGTCGGTTATCCCAGGCTTGCTTAATTTGCGCATAGCGATTGCGCTGCTCATCCAGGGAATCGGCTCGCGCCACTTGACTGACCGTCAGCAGACATACGCTGGCCGCCAGCAGGCGCCAGGTAAATTGTTTGGCTTTGTCCACAAGCTCTTCCTCTTGTCGTTTACGTCTGTGCAGCATCATGCCGCTTAATTCATTCATGCTAACCAGACATTGCAGAATGTGCCACGTCACGGACACTTTTTTACTTTTGTTGCGAGTGAGATCTGCTGGCTGGGATTGGGCAATGAAAAAGGCTACACTTCGCCTTTGATAACTATTTACCAATAATTAGCCCTAAATAATTCAAGTTGCAGCAAGGCGGCGAGGAAGTGAATCCCCTGAGCGTACAAAAGTACGTGACTGGGGTGAACGACACAGCCAACGCATCTGCGGCTTGAAGTATGACGGGATAAACATTAGAGGCGAGTCCAACGTGGCCCAATTCGTTTATACCATGCATCGTGTCGGCAAAGTCGTTCCGCCGAAACGTCATATTCTTAAAAACATCTCACTGAGCTTCTTCCCTGGCGCCAAAATCGGTGTTCTCGGTCTGAACGGTGCGGGTAAATCTACCCTGCTGCGCATCATGGCCGGTATTGATACTGATATCGAAGGTGAAGCTCGCCCACAGCCTGGCATTAAAATCGGTTACCTGCCGCAGGAACCGAAACTAAACCCGGAACATACCGTTCGCGAATCCGTTGAAGAAGCGGTTGCCGAAGTGGTTAACGCACTGAAAGGCCTGGATGAAGTGTACGCCAAGTACGCAGAGCCAGACGCCGACTTCGATAAACTTGCTGCGCAACAGGGCAAGTTTGAAGAGATTATTCAGGCGCACGACGGTCATAATCTGAATGTACAGCTCGAACGTGCCGCCGATGCCCTGCGTCTGCCGGACTGGGATGCCAAAATTGAGAAGCTTTCCGGTGGTGAACGCCGCCGCGTCGCGCTGTGCCGCCTGCTGCTGGAAAAACCAGACATGCTGCTGCTCGACGAACCGACTAACCACCTGGACGCCGAATCCGTGGCGTGGCTGGAACGCTTCCTGCATGACTTCGAAGGCACCGTGGTGGCCATTACCCACGACCGTTACTTCCTCGACAACGTAGCGGGTTGGATTCTGGAGCTTGACCGCGGTGAAGGTATTCCGTGGGAAGGCAACTACTCCTCCTGGCTGGAGCAGAAAGATCAGCGTCTGGCCCAGGAGGCCTCTCAGGAAGCGGCTCGCCGTAAATCCATTGAGAAAGAGCTGGAGTGGGTACGCCAGGGCGCGAAAGGCCGCCAGTCTAAGGGCAAAGCCCGTCTGGCGCGCTTTGAAGAACTCAACAATACCGAATACCAGAAACGTAACGAAACCAACGAACTGTTTATTCCACCAGGACCTCGTCTGGGCGATAAAGTCGTTGAAGTCACCAATCTGCGTAAATCCTACGGCGATCGCGTACTGATTGACGATTTGAGCTTCTCGGTACCGAAAGGCGCTATTGTCGGTATCATTGGCCCGAACGGTGCAGGTAAATCCACCCTGTTCCGCATGATGTCCGGTCAGGAACAGCCTGATAGCGGCACCATTGAGCTGGGTGAAACCGTGAAGCTGGCGTCCGTTGACCAGTTCCGTGATGCCATGGACAACAGCAAAACCGTGTGGGAAGAAGTGTCCGGCGGGCTGGATATCATGAAGATCGGCAACACCGAGATGCCAAGCCGCGCCTACGTAGGCCGCTTTAACTTCAAAGGTGTGGATCAGGGTAAACGCGTCGGCGAGCTGTCCGGTGGTGAGCGTGGTCGTCTGCACCTGGCGAAGCTGCTGCAGGTTGGCGGTAATATGCTGCTGCTCGATGAACCAACCAACGACCTGGATATCGAAACCCTGCGCGCGCTGGAAAACGCCCTTCTGGAGTTCCCGGGCTGCGCGATGGTTATCTCGCACGACCGTTGGTTCCTTGACCGTATCGCCACCCATATTCTGGATTACCAGGATGAGGGTAAGGTTGAGTTCTTCGAAGGTAACTTTACCGAATACGAAGAGTACAAGAAACGCACGCTGGGCGCGGATGCACTGGAGCCGAAGCGTATTAAGTACAAGCGTATTTCTAAGTAATTAGCGTTAAGCGCCGGATGGCGGCGTGACGCCTTATCTGGCCTACGAGGTTAGTGCGACTTGTAGGCCGGATAAGCGCAGCGCCATCCGGCATGTAAACTATCTCTGTTCGCCCATCAACTCTTTCACCAGCTCCACGCAGCGCAGGAAGCGACCATCGTAGTCCGGCTCCTGAACGTGCACAAAATCGATGTTGTTTTCCTGTAACATCTCCACCAGCAGCGTCTGAAACGCTTTTCTGTCAACCGAGCTGCCAAGGCTGCGCAAACCATCTGCCACCCACGGGGTGTTGTTTTCCAGCAGGATCACCAGGTCAAAGCGATACTCGTCAATCAGCGCCTGCACAAACGGGTGTTCACGCCCTTCGTACTTTTTGCAGAAGGCCTGAGTGGTCACAAAGTCAGTGTCGATGAACGCCACTTTATTGGCATATTTCACCGCGAAATCAATGTACTGCGCCTGTCCCAGCGCGATCTTATCGTAGTCCGAGTACTGCAACGCCATCTCATCGCCGCCCAAATGGGAGAAAACGTAATCACGCCCATATTCCCACGCACTGGTGGTGTTAAAAATGTTGGCGAGCTTGTTCACCAGCGTCGATTTACCGCTCGACTCCCCGCCGAGGATCGCCACGGTGCGCACGAAAAACGGCTTCACTTCGGTGGGAATATACTCCCAGTAGCGAAACGGGTTCTCACGGATTTGCCCGCCGCTGATGCTCATAAACGTCCGCTTGGGATCCACCAGCACGGTTTCGATCCCCAGATGTTCGAGGTATTGCGGGGCATCTGATTCTTCAGAGGTGTAGATCCAGTTTGGCTGGATCCCTTTCTCCTGCATGAACGTTTTTATTCCGTTGCTCCACACATCCCAACCATGTGGATACGGCTCCATGCCCTCTTCATTAAAGGCATGAATTCGGATATTTTTCTGATACTTAAAGGTTTGCAGCAGCCAACGCAGACGATCGGGCACCGTGGGCTGTTGCGACATGGCGCTGTCTTCAAACAGACTACGATCGCGCGTGTCGTCATAGCCCATAATGATATGCAGTTCATCGACCTGACTACAGGCGCGCTGGATAAGATAGATATGGCCGGTATGCAGCGGATAAAACTTACCGAATACCACACCGATATTTTTCTGCTGACGCGGAAACTCCAGTCCGAGAAAACGGTGCAACGCCTCCAGCTTTTGCGCGCTGGGGCTTTTAATTTTGGCATTCAGAAGCTGGCTTAGATATCCCTTGGTCATGCCACTGGCATCCGCCACCTGTTGCAGGGTACAGCCCTTTTGCTTAATGGCGGTTTTCAGATAATCAAATGACACAAGAGCCTCCTGCTGTAAAAATAAACGTAATACCCAATGCCGTCGGAAAGACGGCGGGTATTTGATTATAGGTCGTCAAACACGCTTAACGCATCCGCAAGCTTCTTAACGCCAAAGACCTGCATCCCTTCCGGTACTTTTTTCGGTACGTTAGCGGCAGGAACAATCGCCCGGCGAAAACCGTGTTTCGCCGCTTCCGAAATACGCTCCTGCCCGCTGGGTACCGGACGGATTTCGCCTGCCAACCCCACTTCGCCAAAGACCACTAAATCCTGTGGCAGCGGCCTGTCGCGCAGGCTGGAAACCATTGCCAACAGCAGTGCCAGGTCGGCGCTGGTTTCGGTAACCTTTACGCCACCGACCACGTTAACGAACACGTCCTGATCCGCCATCTGCAAGCCGCCATGACGATGTAACACCGCCAGCAGAATCGCCAGACGGTTTTGTTCCAGACCGACCGCCACGCGACGCGGGTTCGCCATCATTGAGTGATCAACCAGCGCCTGAATCTCTACCAGCAGCGGGCGCGTGCCTTCCCAGACCACCATCACCGAACTACCGGAAGTGACTTCATCGCCACGGCTTAAGAAGATTGCAGACGGGTTGCTGACTTCGCGCAGCCCCTGCTCGGTCATGGCAAAGACGCCCAGCTCATTCACCGCGCCAAAGCGGTTTTTGTGGCTACGCAGAGTGCGGAAACGGGAATCAGCGTCACCGTCGAGCAACACCGAGCAGTCAATACAGTGCTCCAGCACCTTCGGCCCGGCCAACGAGCCATCTTTGGTGACGTGGCCAACCATCACAATCGCCACGCCGCGCGTTTTGGCAAAGCGCGTCAGGTAAGCCGCAGTTTCACGCACCTGTGCCACGCTGCCCGGCGAAGACTGAATGTCCGCCATATGCATCACCTGAATGGAGTCGATCACCATCAGTTTCGGCTGTTCTTCTTCAGCAATCAGGCAAATTTGTTCGATACTGGTTTCCGACAGCATGTTCAGGTTCGCCGTCGGCAGGCCAAGTCGATGCGCGCGCATCGCCACCTGTTGCAGCGACTCTTCGCCAGTGACGTACAGGGTTTTCATCTGCTCGGCGAGCCTGCACAGCGTTTGTAGCAGCAGCGTTGATTTCCCCGCGCCGGGGTTACCGCCAATCAGAATAGCGCTGCCGGGAACCACCCCGCCGCCGAGCACGCGGTCAAACTCTTTAAATCCGGTAGAAAAACGCGGCAGTTCCTCAAGGCTGATGTCAGAAAGCTTCTGCACTTTTGCGACGCCCGCATTTCCGGCGTAGCCGCTGAGTCGCTCGTTGCGCGCCACCGTTGGCGATGCGGCAAGGCGCACCTCGGTTATGGTGTTCCAGGCCTGACAGGCGCTGCATTGCCCCTGCCAGCGCGGGTAATCGGCCCCGCATTCATTACAAACAAAGGCGCGTTTAGGAGCTTTTGCCACGTTTTACCTCATTATTTCTGATTCATGCTGCCAGAGAGAATGCAGAACACGCCCATCAGGTCAGCGTGACGGATAGTAATCTCCGTCTTTTCATTCACTTTGGGTTTCGCATGATACGCAATGCCCAGCCCGGCTGTTTTGATCATCGGTAGATCGTTGGCGCCGTCGCCGATCGCCACCGTCTGCGCCATCGGGATCTCATATTCTTGCGCCAGGCGGCTCAGAGTACTGGCTTTGTACTGCGCATCGACGATATCGCCGATCACGTTTCCAGTGAATTTACCGTCCATGATCTCCAGCTCATTCGCCACAGCCGCAGTCAGACGCAGCTTGTTACGCAGATAATCGGCAAAGAAAGTAAACCCGCCAGAAGCGATAGCCACTTTCCAGCCAAGCGTTTCCAGTTTTAGCACCAACTGAGTCAGGCCTGGCATCAGCGGCAATGTTTCGCGCACCTGGTGCAGAATATTGGCATCAGCACCCTTCAGCGTCGCCACGCGGCTGCGCAGGCTGGCGGTAAAATCCAGCTCGCCGCGCATCGCGCGTTCGGTGACTTCAGCAACCATTTCGCCGGTTCCGGCCAGTTTAGCAATTTCATCAATGCATTCGATCTGAATAGCCGTTGAATCCATGTCCATCACCAGTAAACCCGGCGTGCGCAGATGCGGAATTTTACCTAATGGGGCAACATCCAGTTTGGCGTCATGCGCCAGTTTTGTCGCTCTCGGCGTTAACGAGCCCGCGAGGCGAATCACCTGATAATCCTCAACGCACCAGGCGGCTACGATCACCATCGCCGCGCCCAGTTTGCTCTGGTATTGCGTTAACCGTTGTTTATCCAGCCCACGACCATACAGCAGCCAGCCACTGCGGCCCGCGTGGTAATCCAGCGGCATGACTTCATCACCGCTTAAAGAAAGGGGCAGACCTGGCCACAGAGAGACATCTTCAGGTAGATCGCACCAGGTAATGTTAGGCATTAAAGCTCCTGTAAAATCGTTCGGGTCGGAATCATCCAGCGGAAAATAACGCATGAGGCTACCCTGTAACCAGCGCTTCTGGCAACATTAAGCCTCAAATTTTCAGCAGGTGGAATATGGCTCGCGCAAAACTGAAATTCCGACTTCATCGTGCAGTGATTGTATTGTTCTGTCTCGCGTTGCTTGTCGCCCTGATGCAGGGTGCATCCTGGTTTAGTCAAAGCCACCAGCAGCAACGTAATCCGCAGTTGGAAGAACTGGCGCGTACACTGGCCCGCCAGGTCACCTTAAACATCGCGCCGCTGATGCGCACCGAAACACCGGATGAAAAGCGCATCAAAGCCGTACTCACGCAGTTAACGGAAAGTAGCCGTATTCTGGATGCGGGCGTGTACGATGAACAGGGCGATCTGATTACCCGCACTGGTGAGAGTGTCGATGTCCGTGACCGGCTGGCGCTCGATGGCAAAAAAGCCGGGGGCTATTTTAATCAGCAAATCGTTGAGCCCATTCAGGGGAGAAACGGCCCGCTGGGTTATCTGCGCCTGACACTCGACACCCACACGCTTGCCACCGAAGCGAAGCAGGTAGACAACACCACCAACATCTTACGCCTGATGCTGCTTCTGTCACTGGCTATTGGTGTAGTCCTCACACGTACATTATTGCAAGGCAAGCGTACCCGCTGGCAGCAATCCCCTTTCCTGCTGACCGCCAACAAACCGGTGCAGGAAGAAGACAACGAGAAAAAAGAGTAATTCAAAGAAAGGAAATCGACCATGACCACACTACGCCTGCTTATCTCAGACTCTTACGATCCGTGGTTTAACCTGGCGGTTGAAGAGTGCATTTTTCGCCAGATGCCCGCCACGCAGCGCGTCCTGTTCTTGTGGCGTAACGCCGATACGGTGGTGATTGGCCGGGCGCAAAACCCGTGGAAAGAGTGTAATACCCGCCGGATGGAGGAAGACAACGTGCGGCTCGCCCGTCGCAGCAGCGGCGGCGGCGCGGTGTTCCATGACTTAGGTAATACCTGCTTTACCTTTATGGCCGGTAAACCGGAATACGACAAAACCATCTCCACGGCAATAGTCCTCAATGCGCTGAATACGCTGGGCGTAGAAGCTGATGCCTCCGGGCGTAACGATCTGGTGGTGAAAACGCCGGATGGCGATCGTAAAGTCTCTGGTTCTGCTTATCGTGAAACGAAAGACCGCGGATTCCACCACGGCACGCTATTGCTGAATGCCGATCTCAGCCGCCTGGCAAACTATCTCAATCCCGATAAAAAGAAACTTGCCGCTAAAGGCATCACTTCGGTTCGCTCGCGCGTGGCGAATTTGACCGAGCTGTTACCGGGCATCACCCATCAACAGGTCTGTCAGGCCATCACGGAAGCCTTTTTCGCCCACTACGGCGAACGCGTAGAAGCCGAGATCATCTCCCCGGACAAAGCGCCGGATCTGCCGAACTTTGCCGAAACCTTTGCCCGCCAGAGCAGTTGGGAGTGGAACTTTGGTCAGGCGCCGGCCTTCTCGCACCTGTTGGATGAGCGTTTCACCTGGGGCGGCGTTGAGCTGCATTTCGACGTTGAAAAAGGCGTGATTACCCGTACCCAGGTCTACACCGATAGCCTCAATCCCGCGCCGCTGGAAGCGCTGGCGGGTCGTCTGCAAGGATGCTTGTATCGTGCGGATATGCTGCAACAAGAGTGCGAGGCGCTTCTGGTTGATTTCCCGGAGCAAGAAAAAGAGTTACGCGAGCTGTCGGCATGGATTGCCGGAGCGGTGCGTTAAGCACTGGCCTGAAATTGCCGGATGGCGGCTGCGCCTTATCCGGCCTACATACTGCTGTAGGCCCGGTAAGCATAGCGCCACCGGGCACAAACAACTTACTCTTTATCGCCCAGCAGAACGGATTCCAGTGCGATTTTGATCATGTCGTTGAAGGTCGTCTGACGTTCAGCGGCAGTGGTCTGCTCGTGAGTACGGATATGGTCGGATACAGTGCAGATGGTCAGCGCTTTCGCACCAAATTCAGCCGCAACGCCGTAGATGCCCGCTGCTTCCATTTCCACGCCCAGCACGCCGTATTTTTCCATCACGTCGAACATTTCGCCGTCCGGAGAGTAGAACAGATCAGCGGAGAACAGGTTACCCACGCGCGCGTCTACACCCAGCGCTTTTGCTGCATCAACGGCGTTACGCACCATGTCGAAGTCAGCAATAGCTGCAAAGTCATGATCTTTAAAACGGATACGGTTAACTTTGGAGTCGGTGCAAGCACCCATACCGATAACCACGTCACGCAGTTTGACGTCCATACGCACGGCGCCACAGGAGCCTACGCGAATGATTTTCTTCACGCCGAAATCGGTGATCAGCTCTTTGGTATAGATGGAGCAGGACGGGATACCCATACCGTGGCCCATTACGGAAATCTTACGGCCTTTGTAGGTACCGGTGAAGCCTAACATGCCGCGAACGTTGTTCACTTCACGAACATCTTCGAGGAAAGTTTCAGCAATATGTTTCGCACGCAGCGGGTCGCCCGGCATCAATACGACGTCAGCGAAATCACCCATTTCTGCATTAATATGTGGAGTTGCCATTTTTTATCCTTATTTCGTTGTTATTGCCTGATGGCGGCTACGCCTATCAGGCCTACAAAACGTATGCAAAACAGTGAAATACCCTAAGGATTTCGCGTTGTAGGAAGGCGACGAATTCGTGAATCCCCGGGAGCATAGATTAACTATGTGACCGGGGTGAGCGAATGAAGTCAACGCATCTACAGCGCGAAAGACAACGGGTATTACAGCATGTTTTTACCGTAGTCCATCGGCGACGTACCAAAGTAGCTCGCCAGCGTCTGGCCGATATCCGCGAAGGTTTCACGGTGACCTAAAGAACCTGGTTTCACTTTCGGGCCGTAAACCAGTACCGGAATGTGTTCACGGGTGTGGTCAGTCCCGGTCCAGCTCGGGTCGCAGCCGTGGTCAGCGGTCAGGATCAGAATGTCATCTTCCCCCACCAGCTCCATCAGCTCAGGCAGACGGCGGTCGAACAGTTCCAGACCTGCGGCATAACCGGCGATATCGCGACGGTGACCCCAGGAAGAGTCGAAATCAACGAAGTTGGTGAAGACGATGGTCTTATCACCGGCTTCTTTCATCTCTTTGATGGTGGCGTCAAACAGCGCGTCCAGACCGGTGGCTTTCACTTTTTTGGTGATGCCGCAGTTCGCATAGATATCCGCGATTTTACCCACGGAAACCACGTGGCCGTCTTTCTCGTCGACCAGTTTCTGCAGCACGGTCGGTGCTGGCGGCTCAACGGCCAGATCGTGACGGTTACCGGTACGCTGGAAGTTACCGGCTTTATCACCGATAAACGGACGCGCGATAACACGACCGATGTTGTAACCACCTTCGGTCAGTTCCTCACGAGCGATTTCGCACAGTTCGTAGAGTTTATCCAGGCCAAAAGTCTCTTCGTGACAGGCAATCTGGAACACGGAGTCAGCGGAGGTATAGAAAATCGGCTTGCCGGTTTTCATATGCTCTTCACCCAACTGATCCAGAATCACGGTACCGGAAGAGTGGCAGTTACCGAGGTAGCCCGGCAGGTTGGCACGTTTTACCAGTTTATCCAGCAGTTCCTGCGGGAAGCTGTTTTCATGATCGGAGAAGTAACCCCAGTCAAACAGAACCGGTACACCGGCGATTTCCCAGTGGCCAGACGGTGTGTCTTTCCCGGAAGAGAGTTCATGCGCCCAGGCGTAAGCACCAATCACTTCCGCATTACCGTCCATGCCGGCAGCAATTTTACCAGTAGAACCTTCGTGAGCTTTCACCAAGCCCAGACGGGTCAGGTTAGGCAGATTCAGTGGGCCTTTGCGACCATTGTCAGCTTCACCTTTCGCACAGGCTTCTGCAATGTGTCCCATAGTGTCTGAGCCTACGTCGCCAAAGCGATCCGCATCTTCAGTCGCACCAATACCAAAGGAGTCCAGCACCATAATAAATGCACGTTTCATCTTGTTCTCCATACATCTGCGCCGCAAAAAAGCGATCAGATCAGTATACAGTTATTCGGTTATACGACGATAGACTGTCGGTGTAATTTCTGGCGCTTTATCGTCAAGGCTAATTGCCGCTTTGACCGCTTTCGCCGCTTCCTGCCAGCTGGCTTCGTCTTTGGCGTGGATCACCGCCAGCGGACGCTGTCCGTCTACGCTGTCGCCCAGACGCGCCATGTCGCTAAAGCCAACGCTGTAATCAATGGTGTCCGATGCCTGACGACGACCGCCGCCCATGGAAACGACCGCCATCCCCAGCGCACGGGTATCCATCGCGCTGACAAAACCTTCGGTATCAGCATATACCGCTTTGCTGAGCATTGCCGTCGGCAGGTAATTCGCATAATTTTCGACGAAATCGGTCGGGCCTTTCTGCGCCGCAACCATGCGACCAAAAATCTCTGCCGCTTTACCGTTATCCAGCACCGCCTGCAATTTCGCACGAGCTTCGGCATCATCTTTCGCCAGCTTGCCGGAGATCAGCATTTCCACGCACAGCGCCATAGTGACGTCTAACAGACGTGGATTGCGGTATTCACCGGTCAGGAACTGCACCGCTTCGCGGACTTCGACCGCGTTACCTGCGCTGGAGGCCAACACCTGGTTCATATCGGTTAACAGCGCGGTGGTACGTACACCCGCACCGTTTGCCACGCCGACAATCGCTTCGGCAAGGGCTTCAGAGAGCTCGTAGGTCGGCATAAAGGCGCCGCTGCCTACTTTCACATCCATCACCAGCGCATCCAGCCCTTCCGCCAGTTTTTTCGCCAGAATGGAACCGGTAATCAGCGGGATGGAGTCCACCGTCGCAGTAATATCGCGGGTGGCATAAAAACGTTTATCCGCCGGTGCGAGCGAGCTGGTTTGCCCAATAATCGCCACACCCACGTCTTTAATAATTTCACGGAAACGGGCGTCGTCAGGGAAGATGTCAAATCCTGGAATAGCTTCCAGTTTATCCAGCGTGCCGCCGGTATGCCCCAGGCCACGTCCGGAGATCATCGGAATATAGCCGCCGCACGCAGCAACCATCGGGCCTAACATCAGTGACGTTACGTCACCTACGCCGCCGGTAGAGTGTTTATCCACAATCGGGCCGTTCAGTTGCAAGCTTTTCCAGTCCAGCACGGTTCCTGAATCACGCATTGCCATGGTCAGCGAAACACGCTCAGGCATTGTCATATCGTGGAAAAAAATGGTCATCGCCAGGGCGGCGATTTGCCCTTCAGAGATGGTATTGTCGCGAATGCCATTGATAAAGAAACGAATTTCTTCATCGCTCAGCGCATGACCATCACGTTTTTTACGAATAATTTCTTGTGCGAGAAACACGGTAACCCCCAGGGGAAAAGAGTAGAAGGCCGTTGTAAGCCGGGTAAGCAACGCGCCACCCGGCAGTCGTATGATGCCGGATGGCGGCTACGCCTTATCCGGCCTACGGGCTTAGTAGCTGCTTGCGCTCTTGCCGTCGCCGTGACCCAGCGCTTTCAGCAAGCTAGCCAGCAGGCTGGATGCGCCAAAACGGTAGTGACGAGAATCAGCCCAGTCAGCGCCAAACAGTTCATCGGCAATCGCCAGGAACTGCTGTGCATCTTCTGCAGTACGCACGCCGCCAGCCGGTTTGAAACCTACAGTTTTAGAAACACCCATGTCGCGGATAACTTCCATCATGATGCGTGCGCTTTCCGGCGTCGCATTGACCGGCACTTTACCGGTAGACGTTTTGATGAAATCAGCACCGGCTTTGATGGAGATTTCAGATGCTTTGCGAATCAGTGCTTCTTCTTTCAGCTCACCGGTTTCGATGATCACTTTCAGCAGAACGTTTGCCGCCGCACACGCGTCTTTGCAAGCTTTAACCAGATCAAAACCAATCTGCTCGTTACCGGCGATCAGCGCACGGTACGGGAACACCACGTCAACTTCATCGGCACCGTAGGCGATCGCCGCGCGAGTTTCCGCCAACGCAATCTCGATGTCGTCGTTGCCGTGCGGGAAGTTGGTGACGGTTGCAATGCGGATGTCCGGCGTACCCTGCTCTTTCAGAGTCTTACGCGCAATAGGGATGAAACGCGGATAAATGCAGATTGCGGCAGTGTTGCCAACCGGGGTCTTCGCCTGATGACACAGCGCGATCACTTTTTCATTGGTGTCGTCGTCATTCAGGGTGGTCAGGTCCATCAGTTTCAGTGCACGCAGGCTGCTTGCTGTTAAATCGGTCATAACATTCTCCAACGGCGTCGCCGTATAAAATTTCACCTTGCGAGTTTGTTAGTATTCTAACATCCGCTCGCTATTACACTTCGATATACATCACAGTTAATGAAAACCACATACAGATTTGCATTACTCTAATGAGATCTACTTCAAATAAATTACCTTTTCTAAAGGGATGCGGTGGCATCAGGCGCATCCGGATCAAAGGTTGTGGCGGCGTTGCTTTCTACAATGGCGTTACACCTTCGGGATAAAAAGGAATCAACGATGCCCACGTCAAGCGAACTCGCGCTGCAACAGCGTTGCCAACAAATCGTGACCAGTCCGGTGCTCAGCCCTGAGCAGAAACGCCACTTTCTGGCGCTGGAGGCTGAAAACGCGCTGCCCTACCCGCAACTGCCTGCTGAGGCACGCCAGGCACTGGATGACGGGGTGATCTGCGACATGTACGAAGGCCATGCTCCGTTCAAACCGCGTTATGTTTTACCCGACTACGCGCGTTTTCTGGCCAACGGCTCATCATGGCTGGAGCTGGAGGGGGCAAAGGATCTCGATGACGCATTATCCTTACTCACTATTCTTTACCATCACGTTCCGTCAGTGACGTCGATGCCGGTCTATCTCGGTCAACTCGATGCCCTGTTGCAACCGTATGTTAGAATTCTAACACAAGATGAGATCGATATTCGAATAAAACGTTTCTGGCGCTATCTCGACCGTACCCTGCCAGATGCCTTTATGCATGCCAACATTGGCCCCGCCGACACGCCGATTACACGCGCAATTTTACGCGCAGATGCAGAGTTAAAGCAGGTTTCACCTAACCTTACCTTTATTTATGATCCGCAAATTACCCCTGACGATCTGCTGCTCAGCGTGGCGCAAAATATTTGCGAATGCAGTAAACCGCACATTTCTAACGGCCCTGAAAATGATAAAATTTTCACAAAATGCCACTACGGCGTCGTCAGCTGTTACAACTCTTTGCCGCTCGCCGGGGGTGGTAGCACGCTGGTCAGGCTCAATCTGAAAGCCATCGCAGAGCGCAGCACCTCTGTCGATGACTTCTTTACGCGCACCCTACCGCACTACTGCCAGCAGCAAATCGCCATCATTGATGCACGATGTGAATTCCTCTATGAAAAATCACATTTCTTTGAGAATAGCTTCCTCGTGCAGGAAGGGTTGATTGATCCCGAACGTTTTGTGCCTATGTTCGGCATGTATGGCCTGGCGGAGGCGGTGAATCTGCTGTGTGAAAAAGCAGGGCAATGCGCGCGTTACGGGAAAGATGCGTTTGCCAATCAGCTCGGCTATCGCATTAGCGCCCAACTGGCGGAATTTGTAGAAAGTACACCGGTGAAATATGGCTGGAATCAACGCGCGATGCTGCATGCGCAGTCGGGGATCAGTTCTGACATCGGCACCACGCCGGGCGCTCGCCTGCCTTATGGTGATGAACCGGACCCGATCACCCACCTGCAGACCGTTGCGCCGCATCACGCGTTTTATCACGCCGGGATCAGCGACATTCTCACGCTGGATGAAACCATCAAGCGCAATCCTCAGGCGCTGGTGCAGCTGTGCCTCGGCGCATTTAAAGCCGGGATGCGTGAGTTTACCGCCAACGTGAGCGGCAACGATCTGGTTCGCGTTACCGGCTATATGGTGCGTCTGTCGGATCTGGAAAAATATCGTGCTGCGGGTTCTCGCACCAACACCACCTGGCTGGGCGAAGAAGCCGCGCGCAATACGCGCATTCTGGAACGACAACCTCGCGTGATTAGCCATGAACAGCAGATGCGCTTCGGTAAGTAAGATTATCCCTTTCTCCTGCGTCGATGGGCCGGGCAGTCGCCTGGCTCTGTTTCTGCAGGGATGTAATCTGCGCTGTAAAAATTGCCACAATCCGTGGACGATGGGACGCTGCAACGACTGCGGGGAGTGTGTGCTGCATTGCCCGCATGAGGCGCTAAGCCTGAGCGCGGGAAAAGTATGGTGGCAATCTGATATTTGCCAGCAATGCGACACCTGCCTGCACATGTGCCCCCAGCAGGCTACGCCGATGGCGCAGACCATGAGCATTGATGAGGTACTGCAGCATGTTCGCAAAGCCTCGCCGTTTATTGAAGGAATGACGGTCAGCGGCGGCGAAGCAACGACCCAGCTACCGTTTATTGTGGCGCTGTTTAGCGCGATCAAAACCGATCCGCAGTTGCAACACCTGACCTGCATGGTAGACAGCAACGGCATGCTGAGCGAAACCGGCTGGCAAAAGCTGTTGCCGGTGTGCGACGGCGTAATGCTGGATTTAAAAGCCTGGGATAGCGCATGTCATCGTCAGTTGACAGGGCGCGATAACACGCTGATTAAACAAAGTATTACCTTTCTGTCCGGGCAAGGGAAACTTGCGGAACTGCGCCTGCTGATTATCCCTGGTCAGGTGGATTATCTCCAGCATATCGATGCACTGGCGGCGTTTATCAAGCGTTCAGGTGATGTACCGGTGCGGCTGAATGCCTTTCATGCGCACGGGGTATACGGCGAAGCAAAAGACTGGCCGAGCGCCACGCCGGAGGATGTGGAGCACCTGGCGCAAAGATTGCGCGAGCGCGGGGTGGATAATTTGATCTTCCCGGCTTTGTATCTGTGAAATGCCGGATGAGATGCGAAAGCGCCGCATCCGGAAATCAAAAATCAAACAACGCCGTCGTATTCCGATACAGCGCGTCAGCAATCACGTCCGCAGGTTCCGGGCGCAGCTCGCATAAGACGTCAAACACTCTGACTACCTGCTCCGGGCGGTTGGGCTGGCCCTGAAATCCGTTGAGCGGCATATCCGGCGCATCGGTTTCCAGCAGCAGTGACTCCAGCGGCAATCGCGCCATTACCTCGCGGGTTTTGCTGGCGCGTGGATAAGTAATGGTGCCGCCCACGCCAATTTTGTAGCCCAGTTGCACAAAGCGTTCAGCCTGCTGAAAACTCCCGGAAAATCCATGCACCACGCCGGTTCGCGGCAAAGCATGGCGTTTCAGGTGCATAGCCAGCTTGTCATGGGTACGTCGTGAATGCAGGATCACTGGCAGTTCGTAACGCTTCGCCAGCTTCAGCTGCGCCTCCAGAATCCACTCTTGCTGGTCAAATTGCGGATCGTCCCGGTACAGATCCAATCCAATCTCACCTACTGCCACCAGCTTTTGTGGACGCTTATCCAGCGCCTGCTGCAGTTGGTCCAGGCAGTCATCGCTGTGGTGTTCAATCACAATGGGATGCAGGCCCAGCGCGGCAAACAGCGGGGGGTAATTATCCGCTAACGCCAGCACGCGGGAAAAGTTCGCCGCCTCGGTAGCCGGGACGATAATACTGCCCACACCGGCTTCACAGGCGCGCTGCAGGCTGGCGGATTCGTCGCCAGTAAACGGAGGGAAATCAAAGTGACAATGCGTATCGATAAAGCGAAAACTCACGCCAAATCCTCATTATCAAACGTGGTGTCGTTAGCCTGGGGCGCGCTGCTCGCAACGGACGCATGGGCATCGTTGGCAACGGGTGCTGGTGGAACCACCACCGGTCCCGGCACCACAATCTTCGGCGTCTGACGAGGCAGCGGCGCGTTTTTCGCCAGCAGTTTACCAATCGTTGCCAAAAAATAGCGCCCGCACAGGCGTCCGGTTTTGTAGTCTTCACGCAATGCCGGAATACGGCTCCCCAGTGCCATACTATGGAGTGGCTTTGGTGGGTAGATCTCAAAGATACGCAGCTTGCCCGGCGGTTTTTCGATAAAGCGCTGAATAGCGCGGTAGCTGGCTTCATGATGTTGAACCAGATTCACCAGCGGCTGCAGACTGCTCTCCCCCAGCCAGCGCTCCATACGTTTGAACCATTGTGGGGTGTAGTACATTTGCGAAGGCACGGTGCGGATAACCACCAGCGTTTTCGCCCCCTGCTTCGCCGCTTCCTGCACGGGAATGGCGTCGCTGACGCCCCCATCCAGGTAATTCACGCCGTCCAACACAACCCCAGTGCGGTAGAACCCGGGAATCGCGCTGGAGGCACGAATAAGATCGAGCCAGTTTTGCCGGTTCGGCGAAAAATAGCCCGGCGTGTAGTCATCCCCCCGACAGGCGCACATATAAAACGCTTTCCCCGCGGCAAACAAGCGCTCAGCGTTGTCCATCGCCAGCGGCATTTGGGACGAGGTCGAATCCACCAGCCAGTCGAGGTCGATTAAGTTTCCCCCGCGCACAAAGCGCACCGGGTCAAAAAACTCACGTCGGGTAGTGTAGCGCATGATGACTTTACGACCGTAACCGGGCTGGTTACAGAGATAAGCTGAAAGGTTTTGCGCGCCAGCGGACGTCCCGTAGAAGAGATCAAAGGGATTGAACTGTGCGCGCATGAATTCATCCAGTACGCCTGCGGTGAAAATGCCTCTTTGTCCCCCGCCCTCGCACACCAGCGCCATACTGCCTGGTTGAAACGGACGTAACGATAACGGCGCGATATTACCGAGCGTGACGGGTATTCTCTGCCCCACCTCTGCCTTCCTGTTGTTTTTGTAATAGGACAACAAAGTAACGCAAATTGCCTGCTGCTAAAACCGTAAAAGCCAGTCCGCTGGACTGGCTCAGTAGCAAGTTATCTTTACGGTTTACGTACTAGGGTCGTTTACGCCCGGTAAACAGGCTGACCAGGAACAGAATGATACCCACCACAAAAACAATTTTCGCTGCGCCTGCAGCGGTACCCGCCAGTCCACCAAAACCCAGTGCAGCGGCAATTAACGCGATAACCAGAAATATGATGCCCCATCGAAACATATGCTTCTCCTTTACCATAGTTAATTTCACCGCTTGATATGAGCGCTCAGGCTACCCATCGGCGATATTTTCAGTGTGGTGCACAATACGCCTCCCGACAAACGTCAGGAGGGCGAATTAAGTCTAATTACTGAGTTTTGAGATCGTTTTTGACGCTTTTCACGCCATCAATCGCTTTGGCGATGCTCTCAGCACGATCGCTTTGAGCTTGTGAATCGACAGTGCCTGAAAGTTGCACAACGCCATCGGTGGTCTCAACTTTCACCTTGCGGGAAGGAACAATATCATCGGCCAGCAGCTTGGCTTTTACTTCACTGGTGATGGCCGTATCGCCCGCATAGCCTTTAACGGAGGTTTCTTTACTATCACGCACGTGCAGTTTGTCGCTAACGGAGGTTACACCCTCAACGCCTTTCGCCACTTTCACCGCTTCTTCGGCCTGCGCCTGGCTTTCAACAAAGCCGCTTAGCGTTACTACCTTCTGATCGGTCTTGACGGAAATATCGGTGCTCTTAATGCTTTCGTGGTCCACCAGCGCGGCTTTTACTTTGGCGGTGAGGGTGCTGTCATCCATGAAATTACCGACTTTGTTCATAGAGCTATCGACTTTCTGCCCCGCACTTTCGACGCCGGATTGCGCTTTATCCGTCGTGGCGTTTTCTGCATAAGCAGAACCCGTTGCAACAGCGGAGGTCAGCATCACGGCCAGCAGCGTTTTAGAAATCTTAAGTCCTGTCATTGTCATCGATGTATTCCTGTATGTTTTGCTAAAAGCCAGGCTCTGCCGTTACACGGCCTGAACCAGCAACTAATTTTGTAAGTGGAATAAATATCAGCAATAGAAGCTGCAACAGGCAGCCTAAAAAGCATTTAACGCCGATATTTATGTCACCACATTGTTAAATATAGTTCAGGATTTCGTGATCGCCGCCCAAATTGGCTAAAAAACAGGCAGGCAAAAGAAAAACGCGAGGTTTTAAGAACATTCCGCAAGGGATTTAAA
>NZ_SZWR01000012.1:229069-233697 GCF_005280875.1 Citrobacter sp. wls827 | reverse complement strand
AGGGCACGGCGGATACCGTGCCCTGGAAGGTCGATTAGTGTTCGCGTGTTTTACGGAACTGAACGTCCGGGTAACGTTCCTGGGTGAGATTCAGGTTAACCATGGTTGGCGCGATATAGGTGAGGTTATCGCCGCCATCCAGCGCCAGCTGAATTTCGTTCTTACGCTTAAACTCTTCGAATTTCTTCACGTCAGAACATTCTACCCAGCGCGCAGTCGCCACGTTGACGGATTCATAAATCGCTTCAACGTTGTACTCACTCTTCAGACGTGAAACCACCACGTCAAACTGCAGCACACCGACGGCGCCTACGATCAGATCGTTGTTGGCGATCGGACGGAAGACCTGCACGGCACCCTCTTCTGACAGCTGAACCAGACCTTTCAGCAGCTGCTTCTGCTTCAATGGATCCTTCAGGCGAATACGACGGAACAGCTCCGGCGCGAAGTTCGGAATACCAGTGAACTTCATCATTTCGCCCTGGGTAAAGGTATCGCCGATCTGGATGGTGCCGTGGTTGTGCAAACCAAGAATATCGCCCGGATATGCTTCTTCTACGTGAGAACGGTCACCGGCCATAAAGGTCAGCGCATCGGAGATCACCACGTCTTTACCAATGCGCACCTGACGCATTTTCATGCCTTTCTCGTACTTGCCGGAAACCACACGCATGAAAGCAACACGGTCGCGGTGTTTCGGGTCCATGTTGGCCTGAATTTTAAACACGAATCCGGTGAACTTCTCTTCAGAGGCTTCGACGATGCGGGTGTCGGTTTTACGCGGCATCGGCGCAGGTGCCCACTCCACTAAGCCATCCAGCATATGATCAACGCCGAAGTTACCCAACGCGGTACCGAAGAAGACCGGGGTGATTTCGCCCGCAAGGAACAACTCATGGTCGAACTCGTTGGACGCGCCCTGCACCAGCTCCAGCTCGTCGCGCAGCTGCTGCGCCAGGTCTTCACCCACGGCAGCATCAAGTTCCGGGTTGTTGAGACCTTTAACAACACGCACTTCCTGAATCGTATGGCCTTTACCGGTCTGGTACAGATACGTTTCATCTTTATAAAGGTGATAGACGCCCTTGAACAACTTCCCGCAGCCAATCGGCCAGGTGATCGGCGCACAGCCGATTTTCAGTTCGTTCTCAACTTCATCCAGCAGCTCCATCGGATCGCGGATGTCACGGTCGAGTTTGTTCATAAAGGTCAGGATCGGCGTATCGCGCAGACGGGTAACTTCCATCAGCTTACGGGTCCTGTCCTCAACACCTTTCGCAGCATCGATAACCATCAGGCAGCAGTCCACCGCCGTCAGAGTACGATAGGTATCTTCGGAGAAGTCTTCGTGCCCCGGGGTGTCCAGCAGGTTCACCAGGCAGTCATGATACGGAAACTGCATCACAGAGGTGGTAATGGAGATACCACGTTGCTTTTCCATTTCCATCCAGTCAGATTTTGCATGCTGGCTGGAGCCACGGCCTTTTACCGTACCGGCGGTCTGAATGGCCTGTCCGAATAACAGTACCTTTTCAGTAATTGTCGTTTTACCGGCATCCGGGTGAGAAATAATGGCAAAAGTGCGGCGTTTGGCCACCTCTTGCAAATAAGGAGACAACGTCATAGTCAAATCTTCTTAGGTAAGCACGGCAACGGGCCGGGCAAGTTGAATACGAAAAATTGCGGCTATTTTACCCATCAACGGGGGGGAGGCAATCAGTGTTTACACAGGAGCTGCTCCAGTTCGCTTAATGACGTGACCGTCCAGGTCGGCTGAATGCCCTCTGGCTGCTCGCGATGATGCGTATTGAGCCAGCAGGTGGATAGCCCGGCGTTAATGCCGCCAAGAATATCGGACTCTGCGGTGTCACCCACCATTAGCACGCGAGAACGGTCAGGATTGCCCGCCTGCGCCAGCGCATGGTCAAAAATACGGGGGTCGGGTTTTGCCACCCCAACCTGCTCAGAAATCACCAGCAGATCGAAATAATCGCGCAGCCCCGTCCGATCAAGACGGATTTGCTGTAACGCCGTGAAGCCGTTGGTAATAATGCCAATTTTTGTTTTATCACGAATCGCATTGAGCAGAGAAACCGCCCCCGGCAACGGCGAGCAGATCTCCGCCATCGCATTGATGAATGCATCATTAAGCTGGCCCGGTTCAACCTTCAGGCGTTCGGCCCAGCTCTGAAAACGGGCATGCTGCAGTTGTAATGAGGTAATCGCGCCGTTTTGGTAATCCACCCACAGCGGTTTATTCACGGCCTGGTAGTCCTGAAAATCTTCAGCGGTAAAGGTAATGCTATAGTCGAGAAACATCCGCTGTAAGCCGGTAAACGAGTCAAATGTAAACAGCGTTTCGTCGGCATCAAAGAAAATCCAGTCCCACTTCTTCATCATTACACCTTGTCTTACATGCTGATTGGCAACGCCATGATGATGGCGTCTTCGTGACCATCGGCCGTTGGATAGTAATTGCGACGGATCGTCGCCTCGTTAAAGCCTAAGCTTTCGTACAGCGCGATAGCGGCGGCGTTTGAGGCGCGCACTTCAAGCCACAGCGTCAAAATGCCACGCTTTTCCAGCTCATCGATCAAATGCTCCAACAGCTCACGCCCCAGCCCACGGCGCTGAAAGTCAGGATCGACGGCAATATTGAACAGCGTAGCTTCATCCAGCACGACCTGCGTAATCGCAAAGGCCGCCATCACGTCATCAACCCTCAACTGAAAATTGAGGTAGCGATCGCCCTGGTTGCTGGCAAATGTTTTTTCACTCCAGGGAAAAGCGTGGGCGCGTTTTTCAATCTGAAATGCTGCGGGTAAATCAGTCGGTTCGAGGGAAGAAATCGTGTTCATATGCGCAGATTTGTTGCCATAACGCGGCGCGGGCCGCGGGGTTTTCCCGTAATTCATTAAACGCAGGACTCGCGACCTGAGCGCCCTCCAGCAGCAGCGGCTCTTCGGTTCCCAGCCGCCAGCTATTACAGCGACTACCTTGCGGCAGCATGGCGACACGGTCAGGCGTCAGTTGTAAAACCTGATCCGGGCTGACGGTTAATGCGCGTAAAATATCGCTCATCAATGGTTCGGTTAGCGCGGGTAACTGTTCCGCAACCATCACCAAACGGACATGCGCAGGAATGGAAATCGCGATTTCGCCCTGCAGTGCGCCAGGACGACGCAACGACCACTGCGTAATGCCCAGTTGCTGTAACTGCCAGTCTCGTCGGGATGTCATAGCGAAACGCTCCTGTAATCAGGGGCGCAAATATAGCAAATTTGTCGAATCCGTGCCATCAAACAACTATAATCCCCCGCTGTACAATTTAAGGAGCACTCCATGTCTGCTTTTACCCCGGCAAGTGAAGTCTTGCTGCGCCACAGTGATGATTTCGAACAAAGCCGTATTCTGTTTGCCGGTGATTTGCAGGATGACCTGCCTGCCCATTTTGAAAGCGCCGCCAGCCGTGCGCACACTCAGCAGCTTCACCACTGGCAGGTGCTTAACCGCCAGATGGGCGACAACGTCCGCTTCAGCCTCGTCGCTCAAGCCGATGACGTCGGCGATAGCGATACGCTGATCTACTACTGGCCGAAGAATAAACCTGAAGCCCAGTTCCAGTTGATGAACCTTCTTTCGCTGTTACCGGTGGGTACCGATATTTTTGTTGTTGGCGAAAACCGCAGCGGCGTACGTAGCGCCGAGCAGATGCTGGCCGAATACGTGCCGTTGAACAAAGTCGACAGCGCACGTCGCTGTGGCCTGTACCACGGTCGTCTGGAAAAGCAGCCGGTCTTTGATGCTGAAAAATACTGGGACGAATACCAGACTGACAATCTGACCATCAAAACGCTGCCGGGCGTATTCAGCCGTGACGGCCTGGATGTTGGCAGCCAACTGCTGCTCTCCACGCTGACGCCGCACACCAAAGGCAAAGTGCTGGATGTCGGCTGTGGCGCAGGCGTTCTCTCCGTCGCGCTTGCCAGCCACTCGCCAAAAGTGCGCTTAACCCTGTGCGATGTTAGCGCCGCCGCTGTTGAAGCCAGCCGCGCAACGCTTGCCGCCAACGGTATTGAAGGTGACGTCATCGCCAGTAACGTCTTTTCTGACGTGACGGGTCGCTTTGATATGATCATCTCCAACCCGCCGTTCCATGACGGCATGCAGACCAGCCTGGATGCCGCGCAAACGCTGATTCGCGGCGCGGTGCGTCACCTTAACAGCGGTGGCGAACTGCGAATTGTAGCCAACGCCTTCCTGCCTTATCCGAAAGTACTGGATGAAGTGTTTGGCTTCCACGAAGTTATCGCGCAGACTGGGCGCTTCAAGGTCTATCGCACCATCATGACGCGCCAGGCGAAAAAAGCGTAATTGTCTCGCAGCGAACGGCCATTCACGTGGCCGTTTTTGCATCAATCGGCCCAGCCTGGACAATTAACTATTGACGAAAAGTTGAAAACAACTAGAATGCGCCTCCGTGGTAACGATACTTTTTGAGTGTCGATGGTATGCGAAGGTGGCGGAATTGGTAGACGCGCTAGCTTCAGGTGTTAGTGTCCTTTCGGACGTGGGGGTTCAAGTCCCCCCCCTCGCACCATAATCCACGTTGATATTGCTCGCACTGG